>JAPYTQ010000005.1:36762-140573 GCA_029941905.1 Pseudomonadales bacterium
AGCAGCTATCACCTTGCTGATAGCAGCTATCAACCCGTTGACTCTGGAAATAAAGTAGAGCGGGAACTTGCTGCGGTGCTGTTGCCTATTGTGATGAGGGAGAGGCCTGCGCTGATCCTGACCCAGCGTTCCTCGAAACTCGATGCCCATGGGGGTGAAGTCGCCTGGCCCGGCGGTAAAAAAGACGAGTCCGATGAATCATTGGTTTTTACGGCCCTGCGTGAGTCCGAGGAGGAGATAGGGTTGCGCCCCGGTCTGGTAGAGATTGTTTGTCAACTCAGGCCATTTATCTCGAAGTTTGGGCTTGAGGTGACCCCCTTTGTTGGTTTGATACCAGCAGGCGTGGAACTCGTAAGTAACGATGATGAAATCTCCAGCATTTTCCAGGTCCCCCTGGACTATTTGTTGGATGATCCCCGGACAGACACCGATATTATTGAGCGCCATGGAGAACGGCATGTTGTGCCGGTGTATCACTATGAAGGATTCAAAATCTGGGGTTTGACTGCGATGATCCTGCTCGAATTCATGGTGCATGGTTTGGGGCTGGATATCACGGATCGTTAGTCACCAACTCAACGCTACCTGCGTTTTGGCGTTAAGTCAGTACCATTTCGGGCCTGTGGTAAGCTCGTGGCCGAATTATCGGAACGAGGTAGACCATGATTTACAGCCTGGGTGAGCAGAAAGTCGAGTTTAAGGGTGAAGACTATTTTGTTGCGGACAACGCTACGGTTATCGGGTCTGTCGTTCTTGGAAACAACGTCAGCGTCTGGTTTAACGCGGTGGTCAGGGGCGACAATGACTTTATCAGCATTGGTGATAATTCAAATGTCCAGGACGGGGCCGTCATTCATAATTTTGCGGGTATTCCGGTCCATATTGGCGAGAATGTAACCATAGGTCACAAGGCCATGGTGCATGGTTGCGAAATTGGTGACAATTCCCTTATTGGCATCAATGCCGTGATTCTGGATCATGCCAGGATTGGTAAAAACTGTTTGATCGGTGCCAATTCCCTGATTCCCGAAGGCAAGGTAATCCCCGACGGCTCTCTTGTCATGGGTTCACCTGGAAAGGTAGTGCGTGAACTGACGGCGGAACAGATTGATGGTTTGTTGGTGAGTGCCATGGGTTATGTGAAAAACTTCAAGCGTTACAAGAAAGAACTCCAGCCCGCGTAATTGGTGCCGGTTTCAAAAGCCGCTTGGCAAGTGCGGATTAAGGGGCTATTCTACAAAGAGTTCTAACCTTTCATATTGATAACTGTTAAACAAGCATGAAGATCTTTGATCACAATCAAATCTCTGCTACCAGCGACCAGCTGGGGTTATCTGCTGCGGATCTATTGCTAATACTGCCGTTGTAGGCGGCCTGTCTAAATTCCTGCATCGTCCATACTTATTGCCCTCCGGAACTGCTCTTTTGGGTCATTTCCGGAAATCGACTGTTGTTGCACAAGTCGCGCAATACAGATCAACCAAATAAAGAAGACTGACGAACATGAATGCAGAAAATGAACCCTTAAAACAATCCGGCGAATCGGTCGCTTCCAGAAAGATGCCGTTTCATAAATACAAACCGTTCAAGCCGATTGCGTTGAAAGATCGTACGTGGCCCGATCAGGTAATCACCAGGGCACCACGCTGGTGTAGTGTTGACCTGCGTGATGGAAACCAGGCACTGATCGAACCAATGACGCCTGACGAGAAGTCCAAAATGTGGAATTTGCTGCTGGACCTTGGCTTTAAGGAAATTGAAGTCGGTTTTCCCGCAGCATCGCAAACAGACTTTGATTTTGTCCGGATGATTATCGAGAAAGAGCTTATTCCCGACGATGTAACAATCCAGATCCTTTGCCAGGCCCGTGAAGAATTGATCACACGTTCCTGCGAGGCGGTTGAAGGCGCAAAGAAAGTCATCTTTCATTTATATAACTCGACCTCAACGCTGCAGAGAAGAGTCGTTTTCAAAATGAATCGCGAGGAAGTTGTTCAACTGGCAACGAATGCAACCGAGCTGGTAAAGGTGCATACGGACAAGTTGCAGAGCAATGGTACCGATGTGACGTTGGAATACTCACCAGAAAGCTACACCGCCACCGAAATGGACTTTGCGATTGAAATTTGTGATGCGGTGATGAAAGTCTGGCAGCCGAGTGTTGAGAAGAAGATCATCCTGAACCTGCCGTCGACGGTTGAAATGGCAACCCCGAATATTTATGCCGATCAGCTCGAATGGTTTTGCCGTAATTTGCCTGAGCGGGACAAGGCCGTTATCAGTCTTCATACTCACAACGATCGGGGTACCGGCGTGGCTGCATCTGAACTGGGTTTAATGGCCGGGGCAGATCGAATTGAAGGTACCTTGTTTGGTAACGGGGAGCGAACAGGCAATTGTGATGTCATCACCATGGCTATGAATATGTTCTCCCAGGGTGTTGATCCGGAATTGTATCTGTCAGACATGCCCCGAATTGTTGCTGTTTCTGAGGAATGTACCAAGATTACTACGCATGTTCGTCAACCCTATGCGGGTGAGCTGGTATTTACGGCATTTTCAGGCTCACACCAGGATGCTATCCGAAAGGGTATGGCAGTGGTTGACAAGGGCGGCGACGCACAATGGGAAGTACCCTATCTGCCCATTGACCCCGTCGATGTTGGCGGCTCCTACCGGGAAACTGTCAGGGTTAACAGCCAGTCCGGCAAAGGTGGTATCGCGTTTATACTGGAGAACTACTTTGGTGTCTCCCTGCCTCGTTCCCTGTTGCTTGAATTCAGCCCGATCATACAAAAGCTGACGGAGAATGATGGTGGTGAACTGAAACCGGACGAAATCTGGGAAGCCTTTGTGGCCGAGTTTATTGAAGTGGCCGGTCCCTACCAGTTGATTGATTACAAGGTTAATTCAATGGAGGGTGGCCAGGAGAGCTGTGATGCTGATATCAAGGTTGCGGAGAATGAAATGTCTATCCACGGCGAGGGCTCAGGACCCATCGATGCCTTTATAGCTGCGATGGTAGAAACACTTAACGAGCCGCTGAATGTCATCGACTACCAGGAATATGCGCTAAACGAAGGCAGCGAGGCACAGGCGATCTGTATTCTGGCCATTACCGATGATCAGCAAAACAAGTACTACGGTGTCGGCATCAGCCAGAACACGACGACGGCTGCGTTTAAATCCATCGTGGCGGCGATTAACCGTAAATGGCGATAATTTGGTCGGAACAGAGTGGTAATTACTCGAGCTTCATTTTCAATAACCGCGTCGAGGTGAGAGGAGTGTTTGTGTATGGAACCTATCTTGCAGAAGAGACGGGAAGAGTGTTGAGTGGAAAGGGACTCCTCTCCACTCAACGTGGATTAATCAAGAAAATTTTGATTAAGCACCCACACTAGGCTCTTACCATTGTCTGTCCCCAACAGGCGCCATTTGGCTTTTTAGAACGGCTCACCCACTTCCCAGACCTTCGCCGACTTAATCATGTTGTCCTGAATCTGTATGACTTCGATCCGGTAGTTCCCCTGGACAATGCACACGTTGGATTCCGGAATCGTCTCCAGGTGCTCGATAATCAGGCCACTTAAAGTCTTGGGGCCATCCTGTGGCATTTGCCACTTTAAGCGGCGGTTGATTAGCCTGATATGCATGCCGCCATCGATGAGTTGGGAATCGTCGTGCTGGGGGTGGATATCCACGTTGGTGTCCGCGAGATCGGTTGTGAACTCACCAACAATCTCCTCGAGGATATCCTCGATGGCAACAATGCCCAGAATATCTCCGTATTCATCAACTACCAGCCCCAGGCGTTCTTTTTGTTTCTGGAAATTAACCAGTTGCGTCTGCAGAGGCGTGTTTTCCGGAACGAAGTAGGGATCCTCTACGACCTGCAGGATGGATGCCTTGGTCAGTTCCTCTTCCGTCAGAAACTTGGCAGCATTCCTTAAGTGCAGGATGCCAATAATCTTGTCGATGTTCTCTTTGAAAACTGGCACGCGGGTATGCTGTGACGAGCGAATCTGGGCAATGATTTCGCCAAGATCATCCTCGATGTCGATACCGAAAATCTCTGCCCTGGGTACCATGATGTCTTCTACCGTCACATTCGCCAAATCCAGCACACCCAGCATCATATTCTGTGGATGAGCAGAAATGTTTGAACCTTCATCGACTACGGTCCGTAACTCTTCCGCGCTCAATTCGTCGTCAACAACGTCTTCTCCGCGGATTCCCACCAGACGCAACATGGCGTTGGCGAAATTATTAACCAGCCACACCAGTGGAAACAGAATCCACATCAGCGGTCGCAACAAATAAGATGAAGGCAAAGCGACTTTTTCAGGGTAGGCAGCAGAAATTGTCTTTGGAGCCACCTCGGCGAAAATCAGGAACACCAGCGTGCAAACTACCGGGGCAAACACAATGCCTTTGTCACCAAACAATTCGAGGGCGATCAATGTTGCCAGCGAAGCGGCAGAAAAATTGGCGAGATTGTTCCCTATCAGGATGACACTTAACAGTCGGTCGGGACGTTCGAGTAGTCGGGCAGCCTGTTTCGCGCCTCGATGACCCTCGTTGACCAGGTGTTTTAACCGATAGCGGTTGAGCGCCATCATGGCTGTTTCAGAACCTGAGAAGTATGCTGAAACAATAATCAGGAAAAAAATGAATCCAAATAAGAATTCAAGCGAAGGATCTTCCAAAAAGGGATGACCTTTTCAATTTGTGGAAAAACGTTTTATCTAATTATGGGGCGCAATTCAAGTGATATATGGTGTACAAGATACTAGCTGGCACCCTTCTAGACTCGCCCGAGAACCAGTTCCAGCACCAATTTGCTGCCAAAATACCCGATCAGCAGCAGACCGAATCCTGCCAGCGTCCAGCGAGAAGCCAGTGAGCCGCGCCATCCCAGCCTGTATCGCCCCCAGAGTAGAACTGCAAAGACCACCCAGGCCGTCAGGGTAATGATTGTGTGGTGTATCAGACCCGCTCTGCCACCGTCTGAATCACCAAAAAAAGTGAAGCCGGTGAGTATGGATAAGCTGAGGAAGATCAGCCCGACCCAGATGAGTTCAAATAACAGGCTTTCCATAGTCTGTAATGGTGGCATGCGGCGTAAAACTGCCAGATTTCGATGTTTCAGCTCGTAATCACCCAGGGATAGCAGTGCTGCCTGAAACGCGGCGATAGCGAGTAGGCTGTAGGCAACAACCGACAGTGCGATATGGACAAAAATACCATCTGTAATATCGGTTCTGGGCGCATAAGATCCTTCCTGCAACAGGGAAAGCAGCACGGTCAATGTCGCGAATGGCAGCAGGATAATAAGCAGGTTTCCCACCGGGCGCCGGAGGCTGCTTGCGACGACGATTGTGGCAATTGCCAGGGACGTCAATGAAGCCATGGGATAGATGCCTATATTGATCCCTGCGGGTGTGTAGATCTCCTGGTAGGTAAAAATGCCATGCAGGATGATCGCGATAATGGCGGTCACGATGACGATCGAGCGTTTTGAGTTAACTTCCTCGCGCAGGCTTGTCATTTGTACTGCAGCACTGAGCAGATACATGATACAAGCCAGACTGCCGGAAATTACGGCGCCTGAGATAACGACATTCATCGGGTCTGGTTGAATCCCAAGAGTGAGTTGGCTTAAGTAGTGATTGTAACACTGTGATTATTACACTGTGATTGTTACACAATGTGCCTGTTAAGTTGAATGGTTTCCGCCAGCAGCACCGAATAATTACAGTTTAGCTGGCGATCCCAAGAACAGGGTCAAGCACACAACCATCGGGTAAGTGTGCCATTTGATTCCCGGCCCGCTATAATTCGCCGCTCGTATAATTGAAGCCAGGACAGGTTCGTGTTTGATTCATTAACAGAGCGTCTAAGTGCCACACTCAGTAGCATTTCGGGTAAATCGAGGCTAACCGAAGAGAATATTCAGGGTACTTTGCGTGAAGTACGCATGGCTTTGCTTGAAGCTGATGTAGCCTTGTCTGCGGTCAAGGAATTTATTGACCATGTTCGAATTCGCGCGGTGGGCCAGGAAGTCACCCAGGCTCTGTCCCCCGGGCAGGTGTTCGTTAAGATTGTTAACGACGAGCTCATCCGGACAATGGGTGCAGTAAACGATACCTTGAACCTGACCACCCAACCCCCGGGCGTCATCCTGATGGCGGGCTTGCAGGGCGCAGGCAAGACTACCTCCACGGCCAAACTGGCACTGTGGTTAAAAAATCGCGAGAAAAAGAAGGTGATGGTTGTCAGCACCGATGTCTATCGGCCTGCCGCTATCGATCAGCTGCGCACCCTGGCAGCAGAAGCGGAAGTTGATTTCTTCGAAAGCGATCCGAGCCAGAAACCGGCGGATATCGCTAAAAATGCGCTTGTAGCCGCAAAAAAACAGTTTGCTGACGTGTTGATCGTGGATACTGCCGGTCGTTTGCATATTGATGAAGATATGATGGCAGAGATCAAGACCTTGCACGGGAATCTTGACCCCATCGAGACTCTCTTCGTCGTCGATGCGATGACCGGACAGGACGCGGCGAATTCAGCCCGGTCTTTTGGCGAAGTATTACCGCTGACCGGCATAATCCTCACAAAAACCGATGGTGATGCCCGGGGTGGTGCAGCGTTGTCAGTTCGATCAGTTACCGGTAAACCCATCAAGTTTATGGCCGTGGGTGAAAAGATTGATGCCCTGGAGGCTTTTTACCCGGATCGGATCGCGTCCCGTATTCTAGGCATGGGCGACGTGCTCAGCCTGATTGAGGAAGCAGAGCAAAAGATAGACAAGAAGAAAGCCAAAAAACTGGCGAGGAAGATCAAAAAGGGTAAGAAATTTGATTTGGAAGACTTTCGTGATCAGATTCAGCAGATGAACAATATGGGTGGTATCTCCAGCATGCTGGAAAAGATGCCGGGTATGGGTGGCATGGCCAAGGCAGCCCAGGAAAAAATGGCTGAAAATCCGTTTGGTCAAATGGAAGCTATTATAAATTCCATGACGAAAGGTGAACGTCGATATCCCGATGTGGTGAATGGCTCCAGGAAACGTCGTATTGCCGCGGGCTCAGGGACCCAGATCCAGGATGTCAATCGACTCCTGAAACAGCATAAACAGATGCAAAAAATGATGAAAAAGATGTCCAAAAAGGGTGGTATGGCGAACATGATGCGTGGCATGGACGGCATGATGAATAGGCCAGGTGGCGGATTCCCTGGATGAAACAGGTCACACAGACGTTGCGCACCGGTGTTGTAGAAGTACAGGACGTGCCGATCCCAAATCTTAAAGACAACTTTGTCCTGGTGAGAAATCACGTCTCTGTGATCAGCGCGGGTACTGAAAAATCCAAGATTGACCTGGGGAAAAAGAATCTTCTGCAAAAAGCCCAGGCGCGTCCTGATCTTGTCAGACAGGTGCTGGCCAAGCTGAGAACAGAAGGTATCGCCAAGACCCTGAGAACGGTGACTTCTCGGTTAGGCGAGGAAAATCCCCTGGGATACAGTTCCTGCGGAACGGTCATTGCTGCCGGAGGATTGGTCGAGGGAATCATGCCGGGTGATCGAGTCGCCTGCGCTGGGGCAGATTACGCCAACCATGCGGAGGTTGTTGCGGTCCCCAGGAATCTGATCGCCAAAGTACCTGATGCTGTTAGCGACGAACATGCAGCATTCGCGACGATAGGGTCGATTGCACTGCAGGGCGTTCGACTCGCCGAACCGAAGCTGGGTGAAACGTTTTTAGTCATTGGCCTGGGATTGGTTGGACAACTGGTGGTGCAATTGCTCAGAGCAAATGGATGCCATGTCATTGGTTCTGACCTGGATCCCGCCATGGTTAAGTTGTCAGAAACTTTTGGCGCCACAGGCTTGGCGAGCGCGTCCCTGTTGGAGGGGTGTCTGGGGTTGACCGAAGGCAAAGGGGTCGATGGTGTGTTGGTGTGTGCAGGAACCAGCAGTAATCAGCCTATCGAAGTCAGCGGTGAAGTGACCCGTGAGAAGGGCAGGGTGGTGGTGATTGGTGCTGTCCGCATGGATATTCCCCGGGAACACTATTTTCGCAAAGAGATCAGCCTGGTCATTTCACGTTCCTACGGCCCGGGGCGCTATGACAGTTCATATGAGGAATCCGGGCTTGATTACCCCTATGGGTATGTGCGGTTCACAGAACAGCGAAACATGGTGACTTTCCTCGGCCTGGTTGAGAAAAAATCGATAGATATTGACAGCCTGATAACTCATAGATTTCCTTTAGATGATGCGAGTTCAGCCTACTCGATGATAGCGGGCGACAGAATCGAGCCCTACCTGGGGATATTGCTTGAATATCAAAAACCAGTACCGGGCAATGAAACAAAAAGGGTGGCAGAATCCGTTGGTAAACCACTGGCAACGGGAAAGGTGGGTATCTCACTCTATGGTGCCGGAAACTATGCGACCGCTTCGCTGTTACCAGCATTGAATTCGTTGCAGCAGGTTGAATTTCGGGGTGTCAGCACTGCCAGTGGCAGAACCGCAAAAACCGTCAGCGACCGATTTGGTTTCCAGTTCGCGGCAGACGACCTGTCACAAATTCTCGCCGATAAATCTGATGTTGTGATGATAGCCAGCAGGCATGATTCTCATGCCAGCTCGGTGGTTGCGGCGATCGAGCTGGGCAAACGGGTTTATGTCGAAAAGCCACTGGCGCTCACACTGGAAGAGCTCGCAAACATACATCAAACGGTGACTAAAAAGAAAAGTGTCAACCTGATGGTCGGCTTCAACAGGCGGTTCGCACCTATGACCATTGCGCTGATGAATCACTTTCAGGATTGCCAAAGCCCGTTAGTCGTCAATCTGCGCGTTAACGCGGGTGCCCTGCCCGATGATCACTGGACCCTGGACCCTTTAATCGGTGGAGGTCGCCTGATCGGGGAAGGCTGCCATTTTCTTGATCTTGCCGGGGCAATCTGCGGCAGTAAAATAGCCAGCGTGTTCGCTGTGGCCACCAGTAAGCCTAACAAATCAGCCTTGTTGAATGACAATTTTTGTATTTGCGCGAGTTTCGGCAATGGCAGCGTCGCGAATATTACTTACACGGCAGACGGTTCGAAAGCGCTTTCAAAAGAACGAATTGAGGTCTTTGGTGGTGGAAGATCCGGCGTCATCGTCGATTTTCGCGAGTTAGTTTTGTACGAAAATGAAAAGAAGACGGTGCACAGGAAGAAGCTTTCCCAGGACAAAGGTCAGCAGGCGATGCTGGCTATCTGGTTGGATCAGCTAGCAGATGGTAACAATTGCATCAGTTACGAGGCGCTTATGAACACCAGTATTGCTGCCATTAAATCCATTGAGTCCCTGATCATCAATCAACCGATGCAGGTTGATATCAGCGCCCTTGACGTTGAATGATGACTAACGCCTTAGGGTGGAGGGCACCATCTTCAATAACGATTGAGCCAAAAATGGTTCTACTGGAAACCAACTTTCGTTAAGCTGACACATCCAGAACAAAAAAAGGCTTTGCATTTTCACCAGCACGCACCAATCATACCGACTTCGCTTCACCCACCTTGCTATCAGCCACTTTAGGTCGTAAGTGTGTGTGGAATATTCGGTGTTATCAATTGTGGTTCGGACCCTGAACGACTCATTCAAGCCGCAAAAACGCAGGCGCATCGGGGACCGGATGCATCCGGTCACTATCTTCGCAACGGCATTTTCCTCGCCCACCAGCGACTGTCAATTCTCGACCTGAACAGCCGCAGTGACCAGCCGTTTGCCAAAGGTGGTCTGGTTATCGTCTTCAACGGGGAGATTTACAACTTTCGGGAAATTCGGCAGGAACTCAAACGCCATTGTGATTTTATCACCGATTCCGACACCGAAGTGGTGCTCGAAGCGTGGCGAAAATGGGGCCCGGACTCACTGCAAAAACTGCGCGGGATGTTTGCCTTTTCAATCCATGATGAAGCAAGCGGCCAAACCTGGCTGGTGCGGGACCCGTTTGGTATCAAACCATTGTTTTACTATCCGCTATCGGGTGCTGGCGTTGCGTTTGCGTCGGAGCTAAAGACGCTGGAAGCCGCTTTTCGACCCCAGTTCAGTTTGAATCTGGAAGCCATGACGGCATCGTTACTCTATGCCTTTATTCCAGAGAACCTCTGCATCTGGAATGAGGTTAAAAAATTGCCACCGGGCTACTGTCTTAAGATTGATGCCAACCATCAAATTTCGAGTTACCCCTTTTATCATCCTGATCAGTTAGTCGCGCCGGAACAGCCTTCGATCACCTCTGAAATCGAAGCCGTCGCGTCACTGGAACAAGTCCTGCTGGAATCGGTGAAGTCCCATTTGGTTGCCGACGTTCCAGTATCTGCATTTCTCAGTGGCGGGCTCGATTCCAGCCTGTTGGTTGCCATGGCTCGTTCCGAACTGGAAACCCTGGATTGCTACACCATTGAGTTTAGTGAACAGGCCAGGAAAGCCGAAGCCATGACGGACGATGCACACTATGCGAAACAGGTCGCTAAGCACCTGAAGGTAAACCTGGACACTATTCAGGTCGAGCCAGACCTGGCCAGCCTACTACCAATAATCGTTCACCATCTGGATGAGCCTATTGGTGATTCCGCGGCGATCAGCACACTGTTAATCTGCGAATCCGCCAGGGAACAAGGGGTAAAGGTGTTGCTGTCAGGCATGGGAGCCGACGAGCTGTTTGGCGGTTATCGCAAACATGCGGCGACACTTATTGCGCAACGGTACAAACAAATCCCGGCTCTACTTCGAGCACCCGTGAAACCGCTGCTCGACATGCTGCCGGTCAGTGTTGCTGGCCGCGGTTTAATCCCTGTGAGGTGGGCAAAACGGTTCTTAGGTTTTGCAGAATTACCTGTAGCGGATTCGTTTTTTCGCAGCTACACCTATTATGATCGTGACACGCTGGCAGACCTCTCTCCCAACAGCGAACGGCACTTCGACAGCATCCTAAAAAACCATCACGACATTTTTAATACCGACCATCATCGTCCCTTACTCGACAGAATGTGCTACACCGATATGCAATTGTTTATGGTCTCGTTAAACCAAACCTACACGGATAGGGCCAGTATGGCTGCATCGACCGAAGTACGGGTGCCGTTTATCGATAAAAAGGTCGTCGAGTTGTCCTTTCGCATCGCATCAGAATTGAAGATCAAAGGTAACCAAAGTAAGTATGTACTGAAAAAAGTGGCAGAAAAGTGGCTACCCAGGGAAATCGTCTATCGCCCAAAGTCATCGTTCACCTTACCATTGCGATCATGGATGAGTACCCAGCTCACGGACATGGTTGATGACTACGTGTTATCTGACAATGGGCTGGCCGGTCGGCCCTGGTTTAACAAACAGGCATTAACCGACATGGTTGAGCGGGACCGAAAGGGACGCAATGATAACGCTCAACCCATCTGGCACCTGCTAACACTCGAACAGTGGTTCAGAAACCATGATCTTTAATAGAAGGATATCTAAAGGCAGCATATCTAAAAGCATGAGATCAAATCCAAATTGAGCAACAAAGAACGAGATATCCAGGACTTCTGGCAAGAAAACCCCGTCGGTGAAAACCTGACGGGGAAAAACGAAGACTGGGTTGAACATTTCAAGCTGTACGATGCGTTTCGGTACCGCACCGAGGGACACATACTGGGCGAGCTCGACAAGATTGATTTCCAGGACAAGACCGTGTTGGAAATCGGTATTGGCCAGGCGGCGGATAGTATTCAAATCGCTCAACGCGGTGCAACATGGAGTGGTCTGGATCTGACAGAAGCCGCGGTGAAGCGGGCCAACATCCGCTTTGAACTTGCCAACCAGACTTACGGCGAAGCTAAACAAGGCAGTGCGACGACAATTCCCTGGCCAGACAATTCCTTCAACATTGTCTACTCTCACGGCGTATTGCATCACATTCCACAAGTCAAAGATGTCAGCAAGGAGATTAGCCGGGTGTTGGAGCCTGATGGCAAATTGATCTTAATGGTGTATCACAAAGGTTCGCTGAATTACTACCTGAGTATTGGATTTATCCGGCGGGTGGGTCTGGCCTTCGTGCTGCTGTTAGATTCTCTAGGGCTGTTTAAGGCAGGCAAGGAGTCTGTGATTGGGATTCACATTGCGAATGCCAGGAATATGGGGGTGTGGAATTACATGAATATGGAAACGTTTATTCATCACAATACTGACGGGCCCGAGAATCCATATTCAAAGGTCTACAACATTGATGACATACATCAGGACTTCGAGGAATTTGAAATCGAGCAATCGGGCGTACACTTCGTTAATGTGCGGCATTTTCCGGGATTAAGGTTACTGCCGTCCTTCGCCTTCTTGTTTCTGGAAAAGAGATTTGGCTGGCATCTCTGGGGGTTCCTGAGGAATAAAAAGTCACCATCCTGAAACCGAACCAGGGCGTAGATTCCACGATCCTCAAGGCGGCGAATGGCTTTCTTCCACCAGCCTGCTCAGCACACGGCAAAGACTAGTCTCAAATTTCTCCACCGTATAGTTTTGAAGGTACCTGGATCGGCTGGCCTTCTTCATCCGTTGAACTTCTTCGGGCATTTCCAGAAAATACTCCAGCTTCCTCGCTAATACCTCCGGATCTGGGTCATCCATCACAATCCCGCTGACCCCATCATCTACTATCTCGGCGATGGCACCGACGTTGGTTGATATGACGGCCATCCCCGTCGCCATGGCTTCCAGAATCGACAAAGGAAAGCACTCATTGCGGCTCGGCAGGACAAATACATCACCGCTGGCCAACAATTGTTGCTTTTCCGCACCGTACAAAGGTCCGAGAAAGTGAATCAGGTCCTTCACGTTGGCGTGAGGCATCCGCATGAGTTGCTCTTCAAACAATCGGGTCTGAAAATCACCGGCGAGAAACACTTCATACTGCCCATCAAAATGCGAGTCGATCCTGTTAACCGCTTCAACCAGTACGCCCGCGCCTTTATCAGGCACCAGATTGGAAAGGTAGATGATATTCAGTTTTTGATTCTTCTCACCCGGAATATTTTCTACAGATAGGTCCGGCACACCGTTGTTCACGGCAGTAATACTCTTTTCTACATCGCGAACGCCATCCAGATCAGAAAATAGTTGTTCAGACAAGTGAATAACATCCACCTGTTTGAATACTAACTGGTAAAAATGTTTCAGGTACTTACTGATCCTCGATATACCCTGGCCGTGCATGTGGAAAACCAACCTGGCACCTTGCAGCTTTAACAGCAATACAATCAGCGAATCCTTGAAAAAAGCAAAGCCAACAGGGCTCAGGGTGATGTAAACCAGGTCTGGGTTTTTCAGCCGGTATATTTTGTAGACTCGTTTGAGTAAACTACCTACGGTGAGGATTTTCGCTAACGAGAAGCGACCGATATCGCTGATCTTTTTCGCCGTGCTGATATCATAAAAGGTTGCGTCAAAAGTCTGGCTGATTAACTGACTTTCTGCAATCGTCTGATTTACCATGGAAGCCCCGTGCACCGGGGGCGGCAGTTGGAACAAGAACAGTATGCGGCGTTTTGGTTTCATAGCTTTTGCGGCGTTTCGTTTCATGCTTTCCATTTTAAGAACAGAGCATAAGTGACAACTGTATTTATCACAAACATCCCTGCGCCCTACCGTGAAAGGCTTCATGAGCTTGTTGGGCTAAGCGTCGACAACTACCGTGTCATCTATTGCGCATCAATCGAACAAAATCGCGACTGGGAATTTACCCTGGGTGACTATCAACATCAGTTCCTGAGATCGCGCACGCTGGTGTGGAAAGGTCGCACGATCTATCTGGATTCAAACGTCATCGCCGTATTAAACGACTTAAAACCCAGCGTCGTCATCAATGGCGGATTTTCTTTACCCGGGATTCAAAGTTTCTTCTGGGCAAAATGGCATGGGAAAAAGTTCGTCAGTTTTTCCGACGCTACCACCGATTCTGAACAGGATTTAACATTCGCGCATCGACTGGTCAGGAAAATGATCTATGGTTTTTCCGATGCCTTTATCGGTGCTAGCCAAAAAACCTTGCTGCTGTTCAAAAGCTATGGGGCAACGAGTAAGAATTCTTTCCAATCCTGCCTGTGTATAGACAACAGTCGCTTCTCGGCTTGCCATAAACCCCAGGTAGAAAGAGACTATGACATCATGTTGTCTGGCCAATTCAGTGCAAGGAAAATGATCAATTTCTCCGCCGAGGTGATTCTAGAAATTCATAGGCGGAACCCAGGTATCAAGATACTGTTGATCGGCGATGGACCGGACAGGGCCTACATGGTTGAAAAGCTATCTACCAACAAAGTTGATTTTCACTATGCAGGGTTTGTCACTCAGGATGCACTACCCGAGTATTATGGGAATGCAAAACTATTGTTTTTTCCTTCCTTGAACGATCCCTGGGGTGTGGTCGCCAACGAGGCCTGTGCTGCTGGTACCCCAATAATGACCGTATCAGGAGTAGGCGCAGCGAATGAACTGGTCATCCACAACGAGAATGGACTGGTACTACCGCTGAATGCCGAAACCTGGACGAAAGAAGCCTTGGGTATTTTAGATGACCAGTTGCGGTGGGAGCGCATGTCTACGAGCGCGAGCGAATCGGTTCAGCGTTACAACTACACCAGCGCTTCTAACGGTTTCATCGATGCGGCACATTCAGTTGAATCATCTTGATGACCGCGCAGAGGTGTGTAAATGGTTAGTCAAATCTCCGGGCTCTATTCGTATTGAAACCTAATGCTGCCTACCTGCAACTTGCGATATCCAACATCAATCGGGTGCAAGGTCTTGCCATTACCGCATTAATCTATCGCCTGTACGATTTGGCGATGATCGGGCACTACTTCTTTATATTGAGCATCTATGGCGTACTGACATCCATGCTGCAATTTGGCTCCGCCAGGACCCTGGCTAAATACCATATCGAAAACGATTCGTCAGGCACCACACAGATTCTGAAAACCAGGCTGCTGTTATCGATCGTGGCGGTGACAATATTCCTAATCGCATCAATTTCTGAAAACAATCCACTGAGTCTGGTTTGAAATGCTGTTGCTGGCACTGTGTTTGCCAATGTCAGCGCTTTTATTTGATTTCGCCTTAATGTCTGCGCATCGTTTTATGGCACTTGGAATCATCCACGCACTAGCCCAGTTATCCCTGCTTACAATCCTGGCACTCGCCTACATCAACAGCACTTTCTTTGGACCTTTTGTTGGCAAACAGGGCTCGCCAACCATTGTGCTACACCAGTTAATCCCTACCATGGTGTTGTTTTTTGCCATCGGTATTTATATGCAGCGGACCGACCCTGGCCACTTGAACCCGCTAAACACCTTAAAATCACTGGCTCACTCGCAAGCCGTTAATTTCAAGTATTTTGTCGACAATCGACTGTTAATCTTCACGACACTGTTCATAGCTGCCATCAGTTTTGTTGACTATCTGGTAGGATACATTTATCTGGACGCCGAAGGTCTTGGCGTATGGGGCGGATTGTTGCGTCTAGCCTCATTTGCTTTTGGTTTGATGGTGGCTCTGAACACTGTCTTTTTCGCCTATGGACAAAAAGAAAAAGGTTCCACTGGTAAGACGAAAAAAAGAATCCTCAGAACCGTAAACCTGGCGACCATCGTGTTCCTGTTAGTCATTGCCTATCCCTACCTGCGTTGGGTGATGAACATGGACGATCCCCTGTTATATGGCCCGGCTGTAATTTTGGTTATTATGGGTGTTGCAGTAATGCCAGTGTTTTTTCTGGCCTCGAGTACCATAGAAGAACACAACCAGCCGGTCGATTTTTGGAGACTCAGATACATCAGTACCAGCTTGATTATTTATTGCATCTGCCTGATGTTACTGATGACAGTACCCATGATTCTAACGGATACTGCAACCCACTTAACATGGGCTTGCCTCATGTTCCTGGTCAAGTGGCTGGCTGCTGATCACAATTTCACTCTGGATGTTTAATGCAAAACCTGGCTCTGTCTGAAGGACTGTTAAAGCACGCGACCATACATGGCGTTCGACTGTCTGATTTCAGTATCGAATTTTCCGACACGGTCTCTTTCCTGACACTCACGGAAACGCATCGCCAGGTGCGTATTGAGCTTATCGATACAGTAGATAGACCTGAAAGCAGTGTCGCAAACTACGGTGTTTCACTCGCCGAAGGGGATTTCTCACTCTCAGTGGAGACCCGTTTTGTGAGTGAGAATTCATCAATCGTCATCAATGCCTCCTTGGAGGCACTGGAAGATACCCAAATCCAGGACTTTGTTATCCGAATGAAATTCTCCAAGGAAAACATCGCATCTGCCTCCATAAAAGGGACGCAATACCAGCATCGGGATTCAGAGATTTATCGCCAGTTCAAAACCCGTGAAGCTTCACTGACGACCAAAGAAAACCATTGCATCCTGATCACGCGAACCGCTGCGTCATTTGGAGAAGATACCGAGGCACACATGTATATCCGGGATTCAGGTGACTTCTGGATCGTCCATGCCCGGCTGTTCCCGACCAGGGATTGTAAAAACAACTGGCTGAGATGGATTAACCGTTTTTTCTGGCTGGCATTCTCCCCCCAGGTATCCAACGCAGTGAAGTCCGTTGGCATCTTGCAGAAATTCCTTTGGTACAGGACAGAAAGACGCGGAAAGAAAAGCATGCAACTACAGTTAATCGGCTTGATACCGCTTAAAAAAGGCCAGGTAATCAGCCAGCAAGTTCAGTTATCATTCTGATATGAGCACTGAGATCACCAACAACTCAAAGAGGAGGACAAGCACCAGACTGAACTTGGAACGACTTTCAAATAAGATCAGTACTAAGCTGGTAGCCGAATTCCTGCCTCAACAACAATTCGTGAAGCGCGAATTCTATGGTAAGGCGTTCCTGCTTGCGTTGCTGAGTTTCGATAAATCGAGTGATGCAGACACCAGAACCAGCCTCATAAACGCCATCAGCGCCGAAGAGAAAACAAGCAGCTACCATTTTGAATTTAACCGCTATGCTCTCTTGCACCATCATAATTACGAAGCGGTGAATCAAATACTAGGGACTCCGGCTTACACCGGCACACGCGTTGCCAACTGGACCCTGCTGCGGGCAGCTTGTCGATTGTCTGGAAGCCGGGTTCAACGCTTCATCGCCCTGCTCGAGTTATTGTGGGTACGGGTCTACTTCAGTGTTTCGCACACAATTGAAGACCAGCGGTCTGTTTATACGAGCCAGTACAACTTTTTTTCACTGGCGCTGATTCACGAAATACAGCAATCGGGGCCAAGATTGTGGTCCTCGCAGTGGCTTCGCCAGGCTGTTACACAGTGTATTGATCAAATCGGACCCGGTGGCGTCACGAATCTACTTGGGCGTGGTTCACTTCAATCCTTTGGATACAGTTCACTGATTTACCTGCTCTCTTTTTATGGCGCGTCGGCACGTTATGGCGCGTCGGCACGTTATGGCGCGTCGGCACACGCAAGTGCATTTGTTTACGAGTTGATCGACGATCTGGTCGCAGTACTCGAGCGAGAGCAGGCAAAGCACCAGGCGCTACCGCTGGTACTGTATAAGCAAACTCCCGAAGCGCGTGATTATACCGGTGCGCCTGATCTGACCAATGAACAATTTCTGGGTTGGTACAGTTACAACAATGCACCGGATTACGAGGCGTTTACCGCATTACTGCTTTACAGGGCGGCGCAAAATCTTCAGCGACCCGAGTCTTCGGCTGCCTGGGTTCGGGAAAATCACGCAGACCGTAAATTCGTTAAGGTCGCCAACAATATTTTTGCCTATCGCTCCGACCGCTATATGTTGAACTGTGGACTCTCCACAGACTGGAAATCCCTCGTGTTCTACAGCCCCATTCTCGCCACAGAAGACGATCTTATTCTACCGCCAACCACCGGAGAGCAAACCAGTGTCAGTTTGAATAACGATTACGACGCTTTTTTCCCAATAGTAGTCCCAGAAACCCAAACACCTCGCCAGATACAAACGACCCGGCTGAGGGATAATGCTTTGGACATTGGTCTCCACTATGATTCTTCCTTCTCGGTGACACGCCGCTATATTTGTAAACCCGAACAGGTTGTCATCTTAGAACTGATAAAGAATCGTGGTGAAAGCACCATTACCAGCGAGTGCATGAGACTGCAATGCTCGCAACGCCATATCGACAAGATCGACATCACGAGTCGAGGCTCTGAAACGCTGACCGAAAGACAAAAACATTATTCGACCGTAGGCGCTGACTGTGCGCTCAGTTGCAGCATACAGATCCCACCGAAGTCGTCGATGATATTGAGAGCCGTAGTCAGCCTATGACCCCCATCGCTGCCAAACATTCAGTGATTATCACTGTTTACAACTCAGAAAGTACCATTGGGCTGGTGCTCGAGCAGCTGAAGGCCATCACAGGCGCTGAGACAGAAGTCATTATCGTTGACGACGGCTCGACCGACAACACGGTGAAGGAGATCGAAAACTTTAAACTGGACTCAGTAAACCTGATAAGCCCTGGGAAAATCGGCCGGGCGAAAGCCCTCAACCTGGCACTACATCATTCAACCGGTGAGACGATATTTATCAATGATGCGGACGATGTGAGCACGCCTGCCAGGTTTCAGGCATCAGTTGAGATGCTAAAGGAATGTGAAGTCGTGTTTGGGCATGCAAATCTTGTCACAGATGTTTCCCAATATTCCGTGCAACAATTAAATGACCAAACCGAAGACTCAACCGATAGCTCGACTGAAACGGTCACCGCTGCGTTACTGTACAAAACCAATCCGCTGACCCACTCGACAATGGCAATTAAGCGCGACCTCCTGCTTCGATTAGGCGGTTATGACGAGTCGCTGGATGTGTGCGTTGATCTGGATCTGTATTTCCGCGCGTTGGTGGCGGGGAGCGTGATGCGGTGCAGCGGCACGACCTTTATCTCAAGGACTTCCGGCTCGACACGAAAGTTCGCCTCGTTTCCCTCCGAGCGGTATTTTGATACCCTGCTGTCCGTTCGAAGCAAATATCGGAACAAACTTAAGCCGCCCCTGCGCAGGTATGCCTACGATCTCAGGTTGGTTTTTCAGAAGTTTCTGGCGAAGCGTTAGAATTGAACTCGACCTCAACCTTTCTTCGCAGCACTCTTCATCGCAACAATCGAAACCGCCACCGGCCGAAACTTATGCCACACACTCGTGGCATGGTAACGATAATTAACAAGAGTCAGCCGCGATAACAGGTCATCCAACAAAACAACCGCCCGATTGTTGTAAACCCCGCCAGTAAAGAATGGTTTTAGTCGTTCCAACAAAGGAAACGAACAAACCTTCAACGAACGCGTCGTGAATCCTGCCCTATCCATCATGTTCTGAAACAATAATAGCGGCAATCCCCTCTCATTCCTTGTCAAACCCAGCCTCGGCGCTCGCCAATCCCCCATGGAAATAATCGGCTCCCTGATCAGGATTGTGCCACCGGGTTTCAATACGCGGAACAATTCTGAGACGACAAAACTGACGTTGGGAATATGATGCAGACACGAGAAGCACACAATGAGATCAAAGGTATCATCTTCAAAGCCAAGCACCCCTGAATTGACAGCTTTTTCATAAGCAATATCAACACCCCACCTAACAGTATCACTATGCCCATCAGATGGATCGACAATGGTGATTTTTCCGCACCGTGCGGCGATTGGCTCAAACTCATCACCATTACCGCTCCCGAGGCCCATGACAACGGGGAAGTCTCCATCGGGCAGATGCTTGAATAAGTAGTGCGCGTTTAGCGCATGGTTCCCGTATGCTTTTCTTTCCTCGGCATTTCCATACAATCCGAAGTAGCCTTCAACCTCCTGCTCAAACCATTGTTCAATTTCATCATGGCTGAAGGTATCGCCGATCAATTCATGACCGTTGAAGTACAAAGCAATCTCGTCTACACGAGCCATCTAACGCCGGATCCTTGATTTCATATTAGTCTATTTCTTTTTCGAGCACGTTGAATGTATTTCAACCAGCTCCGATATGGCCAATCTCACGACTTCTCTATGGTTTTATAGTTTAGTAGCCCCATAGTGACGGTTCAAGTGTCCCATGTTCCCCACTGCGTTACACATACTCGCCCATGCCAAAAAACGCGGACGTCTTTGCCGAATCTTTTTAGAGTAGCGATCACTGTTGTCCCGTCAACTTTCACAGCAGCGCGATCTGGTAAATATTGATCGACCTGTCGTGAGGAGGGTCACCCCTTAGAAAAGTCATTAGGTCACGCCTACGCTGGCACGTCGCTTCCACGTGGGTGGTGACGGGTGTGAACTCAATGGAAAGGTAATTTTGCTGACTGTTACGATAAACTCTGTAAGTCGGTATGATTGGTAAGTTCTTGCTAAGAATTTCAAAAATGAAACCTTTTATACGGCTGATGAGTAAGCAGTTTAACTAATGTTGGTTTGCAGTAGAACCATCAATCCACCTGACAGCAGTTTTTGGGAGCTTAATGGAGAAACAGATTACGCAGATTGCACTTGCTCTGCGCACATCAATGGCGAGGGAAAATTACGCCGGTTTTGATCCATTCGATGGACTCAACAGTAAGTTATTCAGGGCGACCGGGTTAAACCACTTCTATCTGACCCGACTGGCCTGGCAGCAATTTTGTAAAAGATCGCCAGTGAACGTTCGACCTATATCACTTGTGGGTAAAACCCGCAATCCAAAGGGGGTAGCGCTAACAGTACTCGGGATGATAGAAGAGGTCAGGCGTACGAAGAGTAACGATCTTGTTGATGAAATCATCAATCTTTGTGATTGGTTGGCTGATCAAAGATGCGATCGCATAAAGTGGACGTACAGTTGCTGGGGCTACAATTTTGATTGGCAATCGAGGGCGTTCTTCGTTCAAAAAGGAACGCCCAATCTGATTACAACCTGCTATGTTGCGCGGGCACTTTTTAATAGTGGCGAACTGCTGGGAAAAGACGGGTATCGAAACATTGCCATTGAAGCAGGTCACTTTATTCACCGTCATCTGCAGGTTTCCAGGTATGGCAGCCAGTTTTATGCCTACATTCCCGACGATGAAACGTTTGTACACAACGCCAATCTTTGGGGTGCGGCGTGGGTCGGGTTGGCTGGTAGCGAGTTGAATGATTCAACACTGGTGGATTCGGCGATAATAAATGCCAGGACTTCAGTTGCGGAACAATCCGATAGTGGTGCCTGGAGTTACGGTCAAATGCCCCACCATCAGTTCGTGGATGGATTTCACACCGGCTTTAATCTCGAAGCCCTGAACCTGCTAAGAAAATCTGTGGCTACCGATGAATTTGACGACAACATCAATGTAGGAATGAAATATTATCGAGAGAATTTTTTCCTGGAAGACGGCACAGCGAAATACTACCAGGACAGGGTCTACCCGCTGGACATGCACAGCTTTTCGCAAGGCATTATAACGTTGCTGAACATCGCCGACATGCGATCCGATCTGGCACTGGCGAAAAAAATCGCTGGTCGGGCTATCGAGAGTCTCTACTCAACAGAAGACATGAAGTTTATCTACCAGAGAGGCAGATGGTTGAAAAATCGAATTGACTATATTCGATGGACCCAATCCTGGGCTTACCTTAGTTTTATGTTGTTAGCCAGATGTATTGATGAGGAAGAGGTGTGAAGCGAATTCACTTTCTCGATTGCGCCATGGATGTCGCAACGATGGATGAGACCGTCAGCTTCATCGCAGATCGGGTGGAGCAGGGGACGTATACGCAGCACTCGGTGGTTAATGTTGCGAAACTGGTCAATATACAAAGTGATGCCTATCTAAAACGCTCAGTGACTGAGTGTGATGTGATTAACATCGATGGTATGGGTGTGGTTTTCGGCGCCAGAATGCTCGGTTATGACATACCTGAGCGGGTGTCCGGCATTGACCTGTTCGAACAGCTATTGAAACTGTGTTCTGACCGGGGTTATCGGATTTTCCTGCTCGGCGCGACCCCGTCGGTTTTGGTCCAGACAACTTTTCGAATTCTTAAAATGTACCCGGACATACTCATTGGCGGCAGCCACCATGGTTACTTCTGGGATGATGAAAAATCAGTCGTCGACCAGATTCGTGCTTCTGGCGCGAGATTTCTCTTTGTCGCAATGAGTTCACCCCAAAAAGAGAACTTTATCAGCAAGTGGAGCCGGAAAATGGGAATCGACTTTGTGATGGGCGTCGGTGGCACCTTCGATGTATTCTCCGGCAAAGTTCGTCGCGCGCCACGCTGGATGCAGATACTGGGTTTGGAATGGTTATTCCGAGTATTTCAGGAACCCCGGAGAATGTGGAAGCGCTATCTTAAAACAAACGCGATTTTCTTTGGTTTGCTCATTCGGGAGAAGTTCAGAATGCTGGTGAATAAGTAAATCACTGCATTTCAGGCCGAAATCCAAGTAGTATCACCTGGCTGGGGCGGTTGTGCTTTCAAAGGGTTTTAATATACCACCCTTTCTGTGTACAATAGCGGCCCTTTCGGCAGCCCACCCGCTCGCCAATACAGAATTATTAAAGGAAATCAAAGACATGGTAATCATTCGGTTATCCAGAGGTGGCAGTAAGAAGCGGCCTTTTTATCATATTACTGTGGCGGACAGTCGAGTATCTCGTGATGGTCGATTTATAGAGCGTATTGGGTTCTTTAACCCGATTGCCCGCGGTGCTGAAGAAAATTCCCGGGTTGATCTCGAACGATTCGATCATTGGGTTAAACAGGGCGCACAGTCGAGTGATCGAGTAAATAAGATCGTCAGGCAATACAGAAAGGCGACGACACAGGAAGTTGCCGCTTAAGTCGTTTTGTTCGCGCCAGTTAGCGTTAGATAAGTGCTACTTGTCGGTAAGATCAATGCTGCCTATGGCATCAAAGGGTGGGTCAAGGTCTATTCATACACCTCACCGGTCGAACAGATACTGGAATACGCCCCCTGGACGATCAGGAAGAAGGGCTCTAAACAAGATTTGAAGCTCAGGCAGGGTAAGGTACACGGTAAGGGAATTGTCGTGTTACCGGAAGGGTTTGAGGATCGTAACCAGGCAGAATCACTGATTGGTTACGAAATCTGGATCGAAAAAGAACAACTGCCGGACCTCGAGCAGGGTGAGTTTTTCTGGATTCAATTGGAAGGTTTGGCGGTTTACAACGAAGCGTCTGAATTGCTTGGCAAGGTCAGTAGTGTGCTGGAAACCGGAGCCAATGATGTACTGGTCGTCGCGGCAACAGACAAGAGTATCGATGACAGGGAACGACTTATTCCCTATGTCGAGGACAAGGTCATTCTAGAGGTTGATCTTGAACAGGGTAAAATGCTGGTCGCCTGGGACGCCGATTTCTAAGGAACCTCTGATTGAGATGCGGCATACCGAACTTAATCAGGTTCCCTGGCAGCCTGTTAGGGCAGGTTTTTTGAAAGGAAAGCCATATGTGGATTGGTGTTGTGACGCTCTTCCCGGAGATGTTTCAGGCGATCACAGCATTCGGCATTACCCGAAGAGCAGTTGAGTCGGGGATAGTAAGACTGGATTTTTGGAATCCGAGAGATTTTACCACCGATAAACACTCGACGGTGGATGATAAGCCTTATGGCGGTGGCCCGGGCATGTTGATGAAAGTGGGTCCCTTGAAGGCTGCTATTCAATCAGCAAAAGAGCAAGCGGGTGAAGGCTGCCGGGTGATTTATCTTTCACCCCAGGGTAAAAAAGTTGATCAGCAGAAGCTGGCTGAATTGGGGTCCAGGAAAGAGATTATCCTGGTAGCAGGAAGATACGAAGGTATCGATGAGCGTCTGATCGAAACAGAGATCGACGAAGAATATTCCATTGGTGACTACGTGTTGTCCGGTGGTGAACTGCCCGCCATGGTTTTGATTGATGGCATGACCCGGTTACAACCCGGTGCGGTGGGTGATGCGGAATCGGTTGCCAGCGATTCATTTGTGAGTGGTTTGCTGGATTACCCGCACTACACAAGGCCGGATACGGTCGATGGTGTTAAAGTGCCAGATGTACTGTTGTCGGGTAATCATGAAGCGATTAGTCATTGGCGTTTAAAGCAGTCTCTGGGGCGAACCTTTTTAAGGCGTCCGGATTTGCTCGACAGCCTTGAATTGAATGAGGCGGAACAGAATTTACTGAATGAGTATCTTGAAGATCTCAAACAGATACGTGAACTTGAGGATTGAACGATGAAAAACAAAATATTTGCTGATATTGAGAATGCACAGCTTAAGCAGGATGTGCCTGACTTCGGTTCCGGTGACACACTTGTGGTGCAGGTAAAAGTAAAGGAAGGTACGCGTGAAAGACTGCAGGCCTTCGAGGGCGTTGTTATCGGCAAGCGTAATAGAGGGATTAATTCCGCCTTTACTGTGCGTAAAATCTCCCATGGCGTCGGTGTAGAGAGATCATTCCAGACTCACAGTCCGATCATCGATTCCATCACGGTCAAGCGCCGGGGTGATGTGCGACAGGCAAAGCTCTACTATCTACGGGAACTCAGTGGTCGAGCGGCTCGCATTAAGGAAAAACTCGCCAAGTAAGTATATTGCAGAAAAACCAGACGCCGTGATTATTCGCGGCGTTTTGCGTTCTGCTTGCCAGGAGCAAGAACTGGCTTTGATACTCGCATGATCTTGGTTAACTCACGTGTTTTTGAAGATTTAGGATTGGCTGGGCGGGTGTACGCTTGCCGCAGACTCGGCGTCCCCGACTCAAGGCCAGGACAGCCGAAAGTCAGGCCCATGGATGTGGTGCGGGCGCCGAGCCTCATGCGGTGTGGAAAGCGTACACCCGCCCAGCCAATCCGGACAGACTATAATCGCGTTGTACTTGCCAGCGTCTTATTTACTGTTTTTGTCTGAAGTTTGTTTGCGTTAAGCTAAACATGACCCTGTCACCGAATATCCGCCTTAGAATGTCTACCTTGTTCGAAGAATCGACAAATGAACAGATAATCGAAAAATTTCTCGATGCTCTCTGGCTCGAAAAAGGCCTGAGTCAGAATACACTGGAATCCTATCGTCGGGACCTCGAGGCATTTAACCACTGGTTAAGCAAAAGGGACCTGATCGCCGTCAAACGTCAGCACCTGACGCAGTACCTCGCGGACCGTATGGGTCGTGGAATCAAAGCGCGTTCCACTGCGCGTGCCCTGTCATGCTTGCGAGGTCTGTACAGGTACCTGTTACGGGAAAACGTGATCAGCGAAGATCCCACGTTGAAGATTGAGAATCCAAAACTTGGACGACCTTTGCCCGACAGCCTGACAGAAACAGATATCGAAGCACTGCTCAGATCGCCGGATGTAGCCACAACCATTGGATTAAGAGATCGGACCATGCTTGAGGTTTTGTATGCAAGCGGATTACGCGTCACGGAATTGGTGACCCTGAAGCTAACGGATATTAACCTTCGGCAGGGTGTGGTACGTGTAATGGGAAAGGGTAATAAGGAGCGTCTTGTCCCGTTAGGCGAAGAGGCTATCGCCTGGATTCAAAAATACCTGTTGGAAGCGAGGCAGGAACTGCTGAAGAAAAATCTCCAGCAGGATATTGTCTTCCCGAGTACACAGGCAAAACCCATGACTCGCCAGACGTTCTGGCATCGAATCAGGCTCCACGCACAGACCGCTGGCATCGTAAAAAAGCTCTCTCCCCATACACTTCGGCATGCATTTGCCACTCATCTGTTGAATCACGGTGCAGACCTGCGGGTTGTTCAGATGCTATTGGGGCATAGTGACCTGTCCACAACTCAGATATACACCCATGTGGCTCAGCAGAGATTGAAACAGCTTCATCAGACCCATCACCCGCGAGGCTAACCCCTTTTCACTCAAAATAGTGACGTTTGTCAACTGTTCGTCACAAAAAGCGGCGAGCCTGTGATCTAATAGGCGCCTGTGGAACCATTAATGTTTACAATCGGTCTGATTCACTAGGAGGCTGACTGAGAATAGAAACCGTAGCCAGCCCAAATTAGATTTACCACAGTAGGTTCTCTATTCTCGGTCAGCCTCCTGGGGATTGATTCAAAAACTTCATTGATGCAAAGTGCATCGAAACAAGCTCTCAAGGTCTGTTATGAGAAAAACACTAATATTCGTGATCCTGCTGGTCATTGGGTTACCGGGCTTTGCCAAGCCAGAGAAACAATCGGAAGAGGAAATCATCAATACCATTCGAGCTCGCCTCTCAACCGCGCGACCGGATCTACCGATTCCCGACATTTTTCCAAGTCAGTTAGAAGGGTTTTATTATGTGAGCCTGCTGGGTGGGCAGACGCTGTATATCTCCAGCGACGGCAAGTACCTGTTCGCAGGTGATTTGTATGAAATATTGGAAGTCGGACTGGTTAACCTGACTGAAACCGGCCGTTCAGTTCAGCGTAAACGCCTGCTGGATGCTCTGGATGAGTCCGAGATGTTGGTCTTTGCACCACCAAAAGAGATGATAAAGGCCACGGTTACCGTGTTTACCGACATTGATTGCACCTACTGCCGTAAGTTGCATAGGGAAGTCCCTGAGCTCAATCGCCTGGGAATTGCAGTTCGCTATCTGGCGTACCCCCGAGCGGGTACCAGTTCCGAGTCTTACAACAAATTTGTTTCCGCCTGGTGTGCAGACAATCCCAAAGCTGCCCTGACGAAAGCCAAGAACAACCAGCCGATAGAAGAAAAAACCTGTGACAATCCGGTCGCCGCACAATATAAGCTGGGCTCAACCATGGGCGTTAATTCTACTCCCTCGCTGGTCTATGAAGATGGGAGCATGGACCCCGGCTATATGCCAGCGGCCAAATTAGCCGAGAGGCTCGGAATACTGTGATTCGGGTTCTCTAAACCCGTACAATTCCTGGAGTTTTTACTCTGACCCCTCCTGTTTCTTGCCTGATCTCCAGTCTGGTTTTAGCATAGATTGACGAATAACCGTTTTAACGAAAAAAATGAGAAACCCAAGTGCCAACTATAGAAGATTTTCCTCGCATCAAAAGGCTGCCTCCTTACATCTTCAGTGTTACCGATGCATTGAAGAAAGAGGCGAGGGAACGCGGCGAAGATGTGATTGACTTCGGCATGGGCAACCCGGACCAGGCCACACCCCGGCATATTGTCGACAAGTTGATCGAAACAGTGCAACGCAGTGATACACACAGGTATTCCCAGTCAAAGGGTATTCCCAGACTGCGCCGGGCAATATGTAACTGGTACAAAGATCGCTTTGATGTGGACCTGGATCCTGAATCAGAAGCCATCGTAACGCTCGGCTCAAAGGAAGGCATTGCACACCTGGCCATGGCAGTACTGGGGCCGGGTGACACTGTACTGGTGCCTAATCCATCCTACCCGGTACATCCTTACGGATTTGTTATTGCTGATGCAGAAGTTCGACATGTGCCGATTTCACCGGAGGGTGATTTTTTCGGTGAACTGGAACGGGCGATCATCAACACCTGGCCTAAACCCAAGGCGCTGGTCATTAACTTTCCGAGTAATCCAACCACTCAGTGTGTGGAACTGGATTTTTTTGAAAAAGTGATTCAAATTGCCAAAGAGCACGATATCTGGGTGGTTCAGGATCTGGCCTATGCCGATATTGTGTTTGATGGTTACAAGGTGCCGTCTATTCTCCAGGTACCTGGTGCAAAAGACATTGCTGTGGAATTCTTCTCGATGTCGAAGAGCTACAATATGCCTGGCTGGCGAGTGGGGTTTTGCGTGGGCAATCCCACCCTGGTGGGTGCACTGGCTAGAATCAAGTCTTATCTCGACTACGGTATGTTTACGCCGATCCAGGTTGCTGCCATCAGCGCCCTTGAAGGCGATCAGAGCTGCGTTGAGGAGATACGTTCCAGGTATCAAAAACGCAGAGATGTGTTGTGCGATGGGTTAAATGCCGCAGGATGGAAGGTAGAGAAACCAAAAGCCACCATGTTCGTCTGGGCTAAAATACCGACGCAGTTTCAAAACATGAACTCACTTGAATTCAGCAAGTTTTTACTTAAAGAAGCCAGGGTTGCGGTGTCACCGGGTATCGGTTTTGGCCAGTACGGCGATGATCATGTTCGCTTCTCGCTTATCGAAAATGAGCATCGGACGCGTCAGGCAATAAGGGGTATCAAACAGATGTTTAAAAATGCGGTCAGCGAGGGAGAATAGAGTGCAGCAGATTGGGGTGGGCATTTGTGGGCTGGGCACGGTTGGTTCCGGTGCGTTCAACCTGATTACAAAAAACGCTGAAGAAATTACCCGCAAAACAGGAAAGCGCATCGTGGTTGCCCAGGTTGGCTGTCGCAGGGATCATCCCGATTGCGATTTGACGACTACTAACGTCACCCGGGATATTTATGATGTGGTGAAAAACCCTGATGTGGATATTGTTCTGGAACTCATCGGTGGGACCGACGTAGCCCTGGATCTTGTTAAGCAGGCGCTCGCGAATAACAAACATGTGGTCACGGCTAATAAGGCACTGATCGCGTTACATGGCGAAGAATTGTTTCAGCTTGCGAATCAGGCTAACCTCTGTCTCAAATTTGAAGCCGCCATTGCCGGGGGTGTACCGATTGTCAAAGCCATTCGCGAAGGCCTGGCAGCCAATCGGATTGAATTTCTTGCCGGGATTATCAACGGCACAACTAATTATATTTTGACGGAAATGGAAACGGCGGGTAATCGCGACTTTGGCGAAGTGTTAGTCGAAGCGCAGGAGCTTGGGTACGCTGAAGCAGACCCGACGTTCGATATCGAAGGTATTGATGCAGCCCATAAACTAACCATCTTGTCTTCCATTGCTTTTGGCATACCGCTTCGCTTCGACGCGATGTTCATGGAAGGCATTTCCGGCATTACAGTTGAAGACATCAAGTACGCCAGCGAATTGGGGTTTCGAATCAAACACCTGGGTATCACTTCAAAATCGCCTGCAGGCATCGAACTGAGAGTTCATCCCACATTGATAAAAAAGTCGACAATGCTCGCCCAGGTTGATGGTGTTATGAATGCCATTTTAGTTGGCACCGATGTTGCCGGTCAAACCATGTACTATGGTGCCGGGGCGGGTTCAGGCCCAACGGCCTCATCGGTTGTGGCTGACGTGATTGATGTACTGCGATCCCGGGGAGGTAACCAGATTGCTAACCTGGGTTTTGTTCCGGACTCATTGCAGAACCTGCCCATTGTGGATATCGAAAAAATTAAATCAGCGTACTATTTGCGTTTGAGAGCGCTGGACAAGCCTGGTGTGATGGCCAGAATTTCCACCATACTCAGCCAGTGTAACATCAGTATCGAGTCACTGATCCAGAAAGATGTAAAAGAGGGTGAAGTGCCTATCGTGATAGTGACTGATCGGGTGGTTGAGCGGTCCATGAATGAAGCTATCGTGGAACTGGCTGCGTTAGATCAGGTAGTGGGTGCCGTCACCCGGATTCGGGTTGAAACGTTTTAAAGTTCTGCCAGCCTTCAACGGGTTTGATCTTGCCGAAAATACTAAGAAGAAGAGAAGTTAAGGGATCCGTTGCGGGAATTTCTCCCTTGCTATCCCGTCTGTATGTGGGGCGGGGCGTGGTGAATGCAGATGAGGTTGAGCATTCGATTAAGAATCTTCTCAGGCCTGATAGTTTAAAGGGGTTGAGCAAGGCCACATCACTTCTTGTCGAATCTGTTCAAAACCAGCTGCGTATCCTGATCATTGGCGATTTCGATGCAGACGGTGCGACCAGTTCTGTGTTGATGGTCCATGGATTAAGGTCGATGGGTGCTGATCATGTGGACTATCTGGTACCGAATCGGTTTGAGTACGGCTATGGTCTGACGCCGGAAATTGTCGAAGTCGCGAGGCGCAAAACACCTGATGTGATTGTCACCGTAGATAATGGGATATCCAGCATTGAAGGCGTCGAATTTGCGAAGAGTCATGGCATCAGGGTCCTGATAACAGATCATCATTTACCGGCAAAAGAGTTGCCGGATGCAGACGCGATTCTAAACCCCAATCAAGGTGGCTGTGAATTTCCGAGTAAGAACCTTGCGGGCGTTGGTGTCGCCTTCTACCTGTTATCCGCAGTTCGAGCTATGCTGCGGACGGTCGGTTGGTTTGAGAACCACAATGAACCTAATCTGGCTGATTATCTTGATTTAGTCGCCCTGGGTACCATCGCAGACGTGGTGCCCATGGATTACAACAATCGTGTCATGGTGCAGGAAGGCATTCGCCGAATCCGTGCCGGGAGACTTCGCCCTGGTCTTGGAGAATTGCTGGCTTTATCCGGTACCCGGATCGAAACTGTGACGTCAAGAGATCTGGCCTTCAGTGTCGCCCCTCGACTGAACGCAGCAGGTCGATTGGAGGATATTTCTCTCGGTATTGAGTGTTTGCTGACTGATGATCAAAACCGTGCCCGTGAGCTTGCTACCCGCCTTGACCAGCTTAATGTTGAACGGCGGGAAATTGAAAATGAAATGAAGCAACAGGCGATTCGATCATTGGGTAGTCTCAACCTTAGCCTTCCCGCAAATGATGAGCATGAAGCAGTGGGTATCTGCCTGTTCGAAAACGACTGGCACCAGGGAGTTGTTGGCATTGTAGCTTCCAGGATTAAGGACAAATGGCATCGGCCCGTGATCGCCTTTGCCCCGGCATCGGAAGTCGAAATGAAAGGTTCTGCACGGTCCATACCGGGCTTTCATATTCGCGATGCGCTGGATGCCATTGCTGCCAGAAACCCAGGTCTGGTGGTCAAGTTTGGTGGCCATGCGATGGCAGCCGGTCTAAGCCTGCACCCGGACAATTTTGACAAGTTCGCTGAAGAGTTTGATCTTGAGGCTCGTCGATGGCTGTCGAAGGACGATCTGCAACAAACCGTCATCACCGACGGCAACCTCATTGAAGAATTCAATGTCACGGTTGCGCGGGTGGTAACCCAGGCTTGTCCCTGGGGTCAGGGATTTCCGGAACCCATATTCGATGACGATTTTGAGATCCTGGAACAGCGTATCGTGGCAGGACGACATCTCAAATTAAAGTTACGACCCATCGACGGCGTGCAAAGTATCGATGCCATTGCATTTGGCCAGGACAGGCTTGTCGAGGGCAGGCACCGGCGCATTGCCTACCGCCTCGACGTTAATAAATATCGCGGCAGGGAATCCCTGCAGCTGATTGTTGAGTGTCTGGATATTGTAGAATAGCCGAGCTCATACGCGTATACGCCTTACGCTCAACAAGGGCCCCGAATAGACTCTATTCGAGGAAACACATTACTAAAAATCTGCACGGTTTGTGAGCTACAAAGATTTATCCTGTCGAGCTAACCATCTTTATTTATGGCGTTAATCACAGTGCTATCAGCGAAAAATTTATTCATCGAGCTGAATAAATTGTTAGACCAAGGCAAACTACAAAACAGCAGATATCGACTCCGATAACGCTTGCACTACCTTGTCAATCTCGTCCCTGCTGATGGTCAGGGGTGGTGAGATTGCCAGGGTGCCCACGGTTGCCAGTGGGCGAACAATAACGCCTTTTTCCTTCATCAGGTTTGCAACCTGCAGCGGCACCTTCAGATCCGGGTCAGGCGCGGCGTGTGTACGCTTGTCTGCAACGAGTTGCACCCCGGCAATTAGACCCTGGCCACGTATCTCTCCGACGTTTGGCAGGTTCAACAATGACTGCAGCTGCTCATGAAGATATTCGCCATTGGCTTTCGCCTGCGCAATGAGGTTCTCCTTTTCAATGATCTGTAAATTAGCCAGTGCTACTGCTGCACCCACGGGGTGCCCACTGTAGGTGTAGCCGTGCATGAATGCGCCGACCTGCTCTGTACCCTGGTTTTTTAGCACCTGCCAGATCTCTTCTGAAATAAAAGCGGCAGACAAGGGAAAGTAGCCGCTGGTGAGCCCCTTGGCAGATGCCATCATGTCTGGCTCGATACCCAGTTGTGGTGATCCGAACCAATCGCCCAGGCGACCGAAACCGCAGATCACCTCATCGGCTACCAGTAAAATGTTGTTAGCTGCCAATAGGCGTTTTAGTCGGGGATAATAATTTTCCGGCGGAACGATGATGCCACCAGCTCCCATAATAGGTTCGGCAAAAAAAGCCGCAATGGTATCGGCACCTTCCGTTTCGATCAGTTGTTCAATGTTACCGATAATTCGGTCGCAGAAATCCTCTTCAGTTTCGTTTTCAAGTCCGCGGCTATAATAGTGAGGGCAGTCGACCCGCAAAACGAAATCCAGCGGAATCGGGAACGCTTTATGAAATCCGCTCAGCCCGGTCAGGCTTGCGGTGCTGATGGAGGTACCGTGGTAGGCCTGTTCCCTGGAAATAATCCTGGTTTTGGAAGGTTTTCCAAGCAACGTATGGTAGTGCCAGGCGATTTTAATCAAAGTGTCGTTGCAATCGCTGCCAGAGGTGCCGAAGAAAACCTTGCTTAAGCCATCAGGTGCATGTTCAAGCAGTTTTTCAGCCAGTTCAACCTGCCAGGGATTAGAGGCGTTTCCGAAGCTGTGATAGTAACCCAGTTTCTCAGCCGCAAACTTCATCGCATCAGCGAGCTCGGTTCGACCATAACCCACATTAACGCACCACAACCCTGCAACAGCATCGAGCAATTCCCGACCATCCGCCTCGGTGATGTTGCAGCCGCTGGCGGAGACGATCATTTGCGGACCGCTCTCCACCAGCGCCGCTATCGAAGAGGAGGGATGCAGAACCACATTCGCATCTTCTCTGATGAGTCGATCAATATCTTGCGTCATTGTGTTGTCCCCTGGCTGACTGTCGTTTGGAAGTGTACCGCGTGTACAAGGGCGAGAAAAGGAAGGGTTCAACCTGATCTTGCGAGCGTGTTCTTGCAGGCATGATCTTGATCTCGGTAGGGGTGGGTAATTGATTTAGCCGATGAAATACGTCATCTTAAAGTCACTGAAGAACTTTCAAGGCAAGTCGATGTTCAGAATACTCACCCTATTGATCGGTATGACCGCTATTCATCCTGTTGTAAATGCCGAAGTGTTAATTGGGTTTGATGAGGCAGCGAGTGAAAAGCAGCGCGCGCTGGAAGTAGAATTTGATCAGGCCATCAGTGCATCAGAGCAGGATGCCTGGTTAAGGCTATTCTCCGCTAAGCCACATCATGCAGGGTCCAAAGCCTCGAAGGAAGTTGCCCACGCCATAGCAGAATTGTTTATTTCCTGGGGCTATGATACCAGGATTGAAGAATATGAAATTCTTCTGCCAACGCCGAAACTGCGAACGCTTGAATTAACCGCGCCAACCACTTATCAGGCATCGCTGACTGAGGATTCTCTTGATGAGGATCCCAGCACTTCGATTCGGGCAAATTTGCTGCCACCTTACAATGCCTTCTCTGTTGATGGTGATGTTGAAGCCGAACTTGTTTTTATCAACTATGGCCGACCTGAAGACCACGAACTGCTTGAGCGTTATGGTGTCGATCTAAAAGGGAAAATTGCCATTGCCAAGTATGGTAAGTCCTGGCGAGGCATCAAACCAAAACTGGCCGCAGAGAAGGGCGCTATTGGGACAATTATTTATTCTGACCCTGCAGACGATGGATATTCAAGAGGTGATGTATACCCCCTGGGACCTTATAAACATGAAAGCGGCGTGCAGCGCGGCTCGGTTATGGATATGCCCACCTATCCTGGTGACGTGCTAACCCCTGGTGTGGGCGCTACCGCGCGTGCAAAACGGTTGAAAATAAAGGATGCCTCCACCATCACAAAGATTCCCGTGTTGCCGATTTCATACAAAGATGCATTGCCTCTTTTAGCGGCGATGGGAGGTTCAACGGTCCCGGCAGAATGGGTCGGTGGATTACCCATCACATATCATCTCGGTCCGGGACCTGCACGGGTTCGATTGAAGCTCGAATTCAACTGGAACAAAACGACCATTTATAATGTCATCGCCAGATTGGAAGGCAGTGAACTCCCGGATGAATGGGTAATCCGGGGTAATCATCACGATGGTTGGAATCACGGCGCAAACGATCCGCTTAGCGGCATGGTGGCTTTGTTGGCGGAAGCTAAATCTGTTGCTCAACTGGCGCAATCTGGTAAACCACCTGCAAGAACCGTTATCTATTCAGCATGGGATGCCGAGGAACCGGGGCTGATTGGTTCAACCGAATGGGCAGAGCATCACGCCAGCGACCTGAAAAAACACGCGGTTGCTTACCTGAATACCGATGGCAACAGCAGGGGATTTGTTCGGATCGGTGGCAGTCATACCCTGGAGCGATTTTTTAACCAGGTAATGGATGATGTTTCGGATCCCCAGACGGGAGTCCCGGTCTCGGAGCGATTACGCGCCAGTGTTGCCGTGTTCGGAAGCGATAAGCAGAAGAAGAAAATGGCTGCGAAAAAGGATATCAGCCTTTATCCGTTGGGCTCTGGCTCAGACTACACGCCTTTTTTACAGCATCTGGGTATCGCATCGGCAAACTTAAGTTTTTCTGGTGAAGGGAGCAGTGGCAGTTATCACACACTTTATGACACCTATGAGCACCATACCCAATGGCGTGATCCGGGGCTGGACTATAGCGTTGCGCTGTCGAAGGTTGCCGGTAGAGCGACATTGAGACTGGCCAACGCACCGGTGTTGCCATTTGAATTTTCTAATTTGGTTGCTCACGTTTCTGACTATATTGACGAGCTGGAAGAGCTGGGCAATAAGATGCGCAAGGATACAAACAAGACCAACGAACTGCTCGACAAGGGAACCTATGGTCTCGCCCTTGACTCGAAAAAATCGTTAGGGCCACCTGCACGGAATGAAACCGTCCCGCACTTTAACTTTGCGCCCTTGAAAAATGCGATGTCCCGATTGCGAAATGCCAGCGATGGACTGGGTCGAATTGATCTCGCCAACAAAAACTTGAGCACCGGGCAGCAAAAAGTGTTGAACAAAATTCTGTACACCTCTGAGCGTTACCTGACGCGGGAACGGGGTTTGCCGGGAAGACCATGGTACAAACATCATATCTATGCCCCCGGGCTCTACACGGGCTATGGCGTAAAAACGATTCCTGGCGTCAGGGAAGCTATCGAAATTCGCGAGTTTGACAAGGTGTCTGAGCAGATTGAGATTGCCGCCGAGGTACTGGACAGCCTCTCAGCCCGGTTGGAAGAAGCTGTTCTGCTGTTGGACAAATAACGGCTCAGGCGCTCGAATCAACCGTTCACGAACGAATCGCGGCCACTTAATTTAATTCCTGGCTGGAACTGGTTAGACTGCACCCTTTTTCACGGTGCCACGCTATTAAAATACTATTTCACGACGTTGACGGTTGCCTCAATACCATTGACGGGTTGCCCTTGCCGTTTGTTGAAGGTGGTTTTGTTGACGAACAAATCGCTTCTCTTGAAACGCTGGGTCAGTGTCTGGACGCTAGTTGCGTTGATGTACTGGCGTTAAACACCGGCAGGTCGCTCGATTCCTCATTGATTATTGCTGACGCAATTAACAGTGAAAAGCTGAAGTATATCGTTGCTGAACATGGTGCCGTCGGCTATCGACTCGATACGCAGGAACTGATTGATTTCGAATTGCTCTCCCGGGAACTTCCCGAACTTCAACCTTTCTACCAGTCCGTTGTTAACATCCCGAAATTGATCACCTGGTATCAGGAACGGGGAATGCAACAACTGGCCCTGGAGATTGGCTACGAGATAGAGGCAGCGTCCAAAATAGCCAATTTAACCTTGCCGGTACCGGAAGGAGTTTGCGGTAAAGGAATGAACAAGGTGCTGAAGGAGCTGATTGAATTCGACTCCCCCATGGCGGGCCACCTGCTGGTTTATCATCACAGTGTCAGTGATGGATATGTCGATATCATGACTGAAGTGGACAAAGGCACCGGCGCGCGCCTGATATGCCAGCTTGAGTCCGAATACTGTGCTGAATCCGAATTGGAAACGTTTGCAGTTGGCAATGGTACGAACGATGTCTCGCTGTTTCAGGTCGTTGACAATATCATCTGCCCACAAAATTCAGATCAGGAAATCATCGACATTTGCAGCGAAGACAATGGTCTGGTCTCTGAATTTGCATACGTTGACGCAACCACACAGTGGCTCAAGTCACTGGGTTGACCGGTTGGCTGGATTAAAAACTTCGTCGGTTCATTTTCGCAGCCTTGTTAAGGCTGGCGGTTCTTCAGTTCAGGCCCAGAGCTTTTCATAGAGACCGACAATCTCTTCCGCCGAAGGAACTCGAGGATTATTTCCCGGTGAACCAGATGCCAATGCCTGTTCCGCCATGGTGTGCCGCACCTCAAAGAAGTGATCTTTTTCTATGCCAAACGCCGCGGGTGTAGGTACATCCAGTTCATCATTGATTGCGATGAGTTCGTCGATGAGTTTCTTGTTCGCTGATGTGTCAGAATCAGACACCAGGGCAATCTTCATTGCACGGGCACAGTCAGCGTACCGCGAAACAGCGGCCGGGATCGAGAACGCCGTAACCTTCGGCAATAACATGGCATTCGACAATCCATGGGGCACGTGAAAGAAAGCGCCGATAGGTCGACTCATACCATGAACCAGGGCAACAGAAGCGTTTGAAAATGCAACGCCTGCCAGGGTAGCTCCCAACATCATGGCTTCTCTTGCCGGTTTGTCTTCCCCGTCGTCGAATGCACGGCGAAGATTCGGTGCAATCAGCCCCATGGCCGAAATGGCCTGGCTGTCTGAGTAGAGATTGGCCTTCTTTGATACATAGGCTTCCATCGCGTGTGTCAGGGCGTCGATGCCGGTATCAGCGGTGGTGCGGGGTGGCAGGCTGATGGTCAATTCAAAGTCAACCAATGCGGCCGTCGGCATGAATCCCATACCCATACAGAGCATCTTTTCATCAACTTTTTCATCGGTGATGATGGTGACCCGGGTTGCCTCGGAACCAGTACCCGCAGTGGTAGGAATAGCGATAATCGGTAAGCCTGGTTCGTTAACAACACGAGGAACCATATAGTCGCGCATTTCCCCGCCATGTTTGCCTAATATTGAAATTGCCTTGGCACTGTCAATGGGACTCCCGCCGCCGATGGCAATAATGGAATCAAAATCTCCATCCCGAACCATGGCAACGCCCGCAAGAATAGATTCTTCCGTGGGTTCAGGCACTGTATCGTCATAGATTTCACTTTCAGGCAGATGTTCCTGAATACGGTTCACATACCCGAGTTGTACCATCATCTTGTCTGTCACTATCAGTGGCTTGCTGCAGCCCAGACCTTTAAGGATATTGCCAATTTCTTTCGAGGCTCCTGCCCCTATCTGCAGAATTCTGGGTAATACAATCTGGGAATTCATCTTCCAACCTCCTGTTTAAATAAGTTGATAATGAGACATTTTGCATCATTATATAAGATTGTTTTGTTCGCAACGCAACGGTGCATAATTTGGAGTGCAACCGTGCATTTTCGGCGATGGTTTTTATTGAGAATAAAACCAAGTACAGTCATGTTCTGTTTCGCCCCGGCTGAGTTCCAGGGAATAAAATGAAACCTCAATCCGTGTTTATCGTTGCTTTGTGTAGCTTGGTTCTTTGGGCTTTTTCAGCCGCGCCAGCAGCTGCTTCAGCAGGCTTCTTTCGTTCAGCAGATATCCACGGTGATGAATTGGTCTTCACGGCAGAAGGCGATCTCTGGGTAGCGAATATTCCTGATGGGGATGGGCGATTTACAGCACGGCGTCTGACGACTCACCCGGCGGAAGAAAAAGAGGCAGCCATATCCCCGGACGAAAAGCAGGTTGCCTATGCAGCAAATTATGAAGGCGTCACTGAAGTCTACCTGATACCTCTCACCGGAGGGGTCGCTAAACGCCTTAGCTTTGAAAACGGCCGGGTCCGGGTTCATGGCTGGACGCCTGACAGCAAGGTCCTGTACAGCGTTAACAATCGCATTGGGCTCCCCGGCAACTGGACCTTGCGAACCGTCGATCCGGACTCGCTGGTCGCAGAATCCATTCCGCTGGCTGATGCGGTCGAAGGCGCAGTTGATGAGAAGAATAAAACTGTCTATTTCGTCCAGTTTGGACTCCAGATTTCAGGTGATAACACCAGGATCTATCGAGGCGGTGCAAAAGGAGAACTGTGGCGTTATCGATTGGGTTCAAATAAGGAAGCGGTGAAGTTGACTACAAATCATGTGGGTTCGGCGCGCCGGCCAATGGTTTATAAAAAGACCCTGTACTTTATTTCAGATGCCAGTGGTAACGACAATATCTGGTCAATGGACCTGGATGGGAGTGATGTCAAACAAGTGACGACGGCTGAAGACTGGTCCGTGCGCTCGGCAAATCTGGATGGAGGGAGAATCGTTTTTCAACTCGGTGCAGATTTACATTTACTCGACCTGGCATCAGGCGAAAGCAGGTTACTGGAAATTGACCTGACATCGGATTTTTCCGGGTTGCGGGAGCGATGGATTAACAAACCACTGAAATATACGACGTCAACACGATTGGCGGGTGACCACGAAAAGGTCGTCATCACTGCCAGGGGCAAAGTCGCTATCGCCGGTATCGACAAATCACGACTGGTTGAGGTTTCTACACGCAATGACTCCCGCACACGCAAGGCCGTGTTGAGCCATGATGGTCGGTGGGTATTTGGATTCAGCGATGCCAGCGGTGAAATGGAGATCTGGCGATTTGCGGCGGATGGATCAACGCAGCGTGAGCAACTCACCGTCGATGGTTCAACGTTCAGACGTAATCTGGTCTTGTCTCCCGATGGCAATTGGATAGTCCACGATGACTATAACGGCGACCTGTGGTTGTTGGATACACGGAAGCTGGAGAACCGAAAAATTGTCAGTGATGGCGCTGGATTTCAACCCTACGGGCGTGTTGCCTGGTCGGCAGATAGTCAGTTACTGGCAGTGCCGCGAAGCTATAAGTCTGACAAAAGAAGTCGGGTACTGTTGTATTCGGTCAAAGAGGGTAAGTATCAGGTTGTCACCTCAGATAAATACAACTCGTACTCACCGGTATTCAGCCCGGACGGCGATTGGCTTTACTTCCTGTCTGACCGACACTTTGCGCCATCCCCCAACTCGCCCTGGGGTGATCGTAACCTGGGTCCGATGTTTGATCGGCGTACGCTTATTTTCGCCTATGGACTCAATGCAGAGTCCGGGTTTCCATTCCAGAATCCGAATGAATTGCTGATGTCTGATGGGCGGGAAGAAGGTGATCAGGAAGGTGACGAGAAAAACGAGGCGCGTGATGAGGATACCGACGACAAGGAAGTTGAAGTCAAACCCGTGGATTGGCAGGGAATTCCATCCCGGCTCTGGCAGGTGCCGGTTGAGTCAGGTAACTACAGCAGTCTTGCCGTGAATGATAAATTTATTTTTGTGCAGGACCGGGCCAGCAAGCCAGGGGCGAAACCGACGATCAAATCAATACCGATAGAACCTTCGCCGAAAATAAATACCTTCACTGACAAGGTCGTTGGATATAGCCTCTCGGATAATGGTAAGAAGATGTTCGTCAGCAAAGAGTCCAGCGATAAAGATGATTTGTATATTGTGGATGCGGTAGCAAAATTTCCTGCGGATACCTCGAAGTCCAAAGTTCAGACCAAAGATTGGCAGCTGGTCAGTCAGCCTGGTCTGGAGTGGAACCAGATGTTTCATGATGCCTGGATTATGCACCGTGATTCTTTTTTTGACCCGGATATGCGTGGCCTGGACTGGCAGAAGGTGAAGGAAAAGTATCAGCCGCTACTGTCTCGAATAACAGATCGGTACGAGTTAAATGATGTCTTTGCACAGATGATGGGCGAGCTGAATGCATTGCATTCCCAGGTCCGGGGTGGAGATGTGCCGAAAGATGATGCCAGACCAAAAGCATCCACCCTGGGTGCGGTGCTGAATCAGACCAGCCAGGGTGTGGTCATCACTCACCTCTATCAGCATGATCCTGAGTTACCGTCCCAGGCTTCGCCGTTGATGAAACCCGGTGTAGATGCACGGGAAGGGGATATTATCAAAGCCATCAATGGCATCGAAACGAAAACCCTCGCCGCAGTAAACCAGTTGCTCCGAAATCAGGCGGGTAAACAGGTACTGGTTGAGTTAAATCGCGGTGAGTCGCAAATCAAGACTATCGTGGTTCCTGCAACGGCAAGAGACGATTTCAGATTGCGATACGGCCACTGGGCCAACAGTAATCGTATCAAAGTGGAAGCGGCGGACGCGCAGTTGGGCTATTTACACTTGCGAGCCATGGGACCCAATGATGTTGCCAGCTTCGCGAGAGACTTTTACGCAAGTTTTACAAAGGATGGGATCATCATCGATGTGCGCCGAAACAATGGTGGCAATGTTGATAGCTGGATCATCAATACGCTGCTTCGCAGGGCATGGATGTTCTGGCAACCAAGACTGGGTGAACCTTCTGCCAATATGCAACAGGTGTTTCGCGGACATTTTGTTGTCCTCGCGGATGAGCGCACCTACTCAGATGGTGAGACCTTCACTGCTGCCGTGAAAGCACTTAAACTTGCACCGGTAATTGGCAAGCAAACAGCAGGCGCCGGTGTCTGGTTGACAGGACGCAATCGTTTGGTGGATAACGGTGTTGCGCGGGTTGCTGAGTTACCAGTGTATGCGATGGACGGTCGCTGGGCGATAGAAGGTCACGGTGTTGCACCTGATATCGAGGTGAACAATCTACCCCATGCCACGTTCAATGGTGGAGACGCACAACTCGATGCTGCGATTGAGTACCTAAAAGATAAGATTTCCAAGGAGCCGATCCCCCCAATGAAGGCGAAGCCATTCACCCAAAATGGGGTGCCCGCAAATGATATCAATTGACGAGCTATGAAATGCACAATAACCTGCTAGTTATTCGGCCGGTCGAGAAGAACGATATTGATGACCTGTTCAGGCTGTCACAACAGGCAGGAAGTGGCATGACCTCGTTGCCAGCGGATCGTGACGCGCTGTCACGAAATATTCACCTGGCTGAACAAAGTTTTAGCCGGTTGATGCAGGACCGGCTTGACTATTTTCTGTTGGTGATGCAAGACACAGAGACCGGCAAGGTCGTTGGCACCGCCGGGGTCTACGCAAAAACCGGAACACGGCAGGCATTTTATGCCTACCGGTTAATGTCAGTGACCCATTATTCTCATTCTCTGGAGAAAGAGAACCGCGCCGGGTTGCTCCATCTCACCAACGATTATACCGATAGTTCTGAAGTCGGCACTTTATTCCTTGACCCGGATTATCGCGGCAATGGTCATTGGCTGTCCCGTTCGCGATATATGTTGATGGCGCAACATCCTGAGCGGTTTGCGCCGGATGTTATTGCAGAATTACGGGGTATTATTGATGAAAATGGGGAGAGCCCGTTCTGGAATGATATTGGTGCACACTTTTTCGGTATGAGCTACGACGAAGCCGACCGGTTGTGCGGTATAGGCTCTAACCAGTTTATTACCGAGTTGATGCCAAAGTACCCGATCTACACCAACCTGCTGTCTGAAGCAGCACAAAAGGCGCTCGGCCAACCTCATGTGGCAACCAGGCGCGCCATGGATCTGCTGTTGGCGGAAGGTTTTGTGTATGAGAATCTTATAGATATATTTGATGCGGGTCCGTTGGTGCGTGGCCAGATAGACCAGTTAAAAAGTGTCAGGGCGGTGCGGCCAGCCAGGGTTAGCCAACCTGGAAAAGAAAAAAAGGAGGGAGCGGCCGGGGAATCCATGATTCTCGCGAATCGATCGCTGGCTGACATCAGGATTGTCTATCAACCTGCCAAAATAAATAAAGGTGAAATTCAAATATCGATCGAAACGATGAGTGCACTGCGTGTACAGGCCGGTGAGCAGATCATGTACATCAGCGAAAACGGACCGAAGCTGCATGGCCATTGAAGAAAAAGCCCTTGAAGTCAACTTTGATGGATTGATTGGTCCAACGCACAACTACAGCGGCCTTTCTCCCGGTAACCTGGCCTCGGTGAATCATGCCCGGCAGGCATCCTATCCAAGGGCTGCGGCGTTGCAAGGTCTGGGCAAGATGCGCCAGATGGTGCAGCTCGGTTACAGGCAGGGTATCTTGCTTCCACAGGTTCGGCCCGATCTGAAAGTACTGCGCCAGCTTGGCTTCTCGGGCAACGACAGGCAATTACTCAACCAGGCGGCGAAACAGGAGCCAGCGCTTTTGTCGATGGTTTATTCCGCTTCGAGCATGTGGGCAGCCAACGCGGCGACGGTCACGCCTTCGTCTGATACTGAAGATGGCAAGGTGCATTTTACGGTGGCGAACCTGATGACAAATGCCCACCGCGCAGTCGAGGCACCAGCCACGGCACGTTGTCTACGTACGATATTTTCGAATGAAGACCATTTTGTTGTTCACGATGCGCTGCCATCATTGCCGATATTTGCAGACGAAGGTGCGGCAAACCATAACCGGTTGTGTGGCCATTACGGTGACACCGGGATTGGGATGTTTGTTTATGGCGTTGCAGGCTCTTCAGCGAAGAAAGGGACAGCCTCAGCTGAGAAATTTCCAGCCCGGCAATCGCTGCAAGCCAGCCGGGCGGTGGCGAGACAGCATGGTGTGTTGAAAAAAACCGTCTTTGTTCAACAGCACCCGATGGCAATAGATGCTGGTGCGTTTCACAATGATGTCGTCGCGGTCGCCAATGGTCCTTTATTGTTTCATCACGAACTCGCGTTTGTTCCCAGGGATTTAAAAGCGGTAAAAATTGGACTCAGTGAGAAGCCGTTGCAATATAATGTGCCGCTACAAGACATTGTGGTAAACAACAAAGACGTGAGTCTGTCGGCTGCCATAGAGAGTTACCTTTTCAATTCCCAGTTGCTGGCATCACCTGATGGGTCAATGGAACAGATGCATCTTCTGGCACCCTCGGAATGCAAAGCTAAACCGGCTGTGAAAAGGTTCCTGGATCAACTGGTACAGGACACATCGCAACCGATTCGCAGAGTAACCTATGTCAACGTCGGGCAAAGTATGAGCAACGGCGGCGGCCCGGCTTGCCTCAGGTTACGCGTGGTGCTGAACGAGGCGGAATTGCTGGCAACAAACCACGAGTTCCTGCTGGACGAAGCCCGAATTGATCAGCTGGAGACCTGGGTTGCGGCAAACTATCGAGAATCCCTTTTACCCGCTGACCTGGCTGACCCGCTTTTGATGCAGGAAAGTTTTCAGGCCCTGGAATCCCTGTCTGAACTACTTAATCAGCCCGGCTACTACCGGTTCTAGCAGCCAGCTAGCTTTGTTAGCCGGGTGTATGCCTGCCACAGAAGTTGTTATGGTAGCTGTCCGCAACATGACCGGTGGAATGAAACCCATGGTTGTTCAAAACTTATGTCTGATAATGGCGCTACTTTTGTTGGCATTCTCTTCAACAGCAGCATCAAAAGGCGCATCAACCGCCGCATCGACAGCTGCTGATCCCGAGGATTTTTGGCCGCGCACGACCTATAATCCGGACGTGCCGGAGATTGCTGATGTCCTGGGTTACGGGTATGGGATGAAGATCAGCTCACCGCGGGAAATTATCAGGTATGCGGAAGCGCTGGCAGCTTACGATCCTGGTCGGGTAAAACTGGTTGAGTATGCAAGGTCCTGGCAAAACAGACCATTGATCTATCTGGTGATTTCATCAAAAGATAATATGGATCGTCTGGCAGAGACCCAGTTCAACATGATGCGACTCTCCGATCCTGTTGGTTTAAGCAGTGACAGCATCGAGAACCTTGTTGAATCAACGCTCCCGGTCAGCTGGCTCGCGTATGGTGTTCATGGGGATGAAATTTCATCGTCGGATGCTGCCCTGTTAACGGCGTACCATTTGTTGGCAGCTAAAAATTCACCCGAGGTCGACCAGATCCTGGCAGCAACCATTGTCGTTATCGATCCCTCCCAGAACCCGGATGGACGAGCCAGGTTTGTTGATCACTATCGCCAGACTTTTGGTCTGGAGCCAGCGCCGCACAGATTGGCAGCAGAGCGAGTTCAGCCCTGGCCGGGGGGGCGGCATAACCATTATCTGTTCGATATGAACCGGGACTGGTTTGCGTTAACTCAGCCGGAAACTAAAGGTCGCGTTAAACACTACCTGAAATTTCAACCAGTCGTTTATGTGGATGTTCATGAGATGGGATCCAATGGGAGTTACTACTTTCCGCCGCCAGCAGAACCGTACAATCCACATATCACGAAAAACCAGAAAAACAATCTCGAGCTATATGGTAAAGCCAATGCCGGAGCTTTTGACCGCTTTCTTTTCGACTACTTTACTCGTGAAATATTTGATGCCTACTATCCAGGCTATGGAGACACCTGGCCTACATTCCAGGGTGCCGTCGGGATGACATTTGAGATGGCTTCAGCACGTGGTTTGGCTGCCTTAAGAAACGATGGCAAGCTGCTAACCTATCGGATGGGTGTGCACCGGCATTTCGTGTCGTCTGTTTCAACGCTGCTGACGACTGCAAAAAACCGACAGTCGTTAATGGAAGGGTTTGTTCAACATCGTCTCGCAGCGACCAATGACCGAAATCAATATCTGTTTGCCGCGGGTGACACAAGCCTGCAGATAAAGTTGGCAAAGTTGTTGGTCGAGCAGGGCATTGTCGTACATCAGATGACCGACGATACCCGCGCATGTGGAACATCGTACCCGAAAGGGACGATTGTGGTGAAATCCGGTCAGCCTTCTGGCCGATTAGTGCGCACCTTACTGGATGCCGAGTCAAAGATTGAAAATGGCTACTGGGAAGGTCAGGAGCGGCGCCGCAGGGAAGGCCTGCCAGTTGAGGTTTATGATGTCCTTGCCTGGTCAGTACCAGCCTTGTTCAATCTGGGGGTTGAAGTTTGTGGTAACAGGATTGCGAATCTGGCCCCTTTCGAAGAACCCATCACTGTTTATAAACTAACCCAATCAAACCTGGCGTATCTTGTACCCTGGGGCCAGCGGTCAGCCATTGCATTCCTGTCAAGTGCACTGCGCCATGAGATAACCGTCAGAACGGCGGATAAAGGCTTTACCATCTCTGGCAGGGAATACGCCCCTGGTACTCTGGTGATCATGGTGAAGGACAATATGCAGGGTCTTCATGCATGGTTACAGAACCTGTCAGGTCAGCACGGGGTTGAAGTGGTGCCCCTGAACAGCAGTTGGACGACTGCCGGGATAAATTTTGGCAGCAACGCCATGAAAGAGTTGGTTGCCCCTCGAATCGCAATTGCATGGGACTACCCGACGCGTTCATATTCTGCCGGTAATACGAGATTTGTTATTGAACGTCAGTTTGGATACCCCACGACCCCCATAAGGACCAGTTATCTGGCAGCGCCGGAACTGGTGGATTTTGATGTACTGATTCTGCCGAATGGACACGGTTATGCAAATGTCCTGGGAAAATCAGGCATGGAGAACATAAAAGCCTGGGTAAATCAGGGCGGCGTTTTGATTACGCTGGATCATGCGACGCGTTTCCTGATGCAGGATGGACTGGGATTGCTGGGTACTAAGCTGGAAGCCAGGGACGAAGTGATTAGGGATGAAGAAGGGAGTGGATTAACAGATGCCACGTTTATCGACAGCATGGAAGAGTACAATACACTTATTCATACAACCAGCAACAAGCCCGACCAGATACCGGGTGTGCTGTTGCAGGGTGAAGTGAACCGGGACCATTGGTTAAGTGGTGGGGTTGCCGACACACTGAATTTTATGGTGATTGGTAATGATGTCTACACGCCACTAAAACGCGACGCAGGCATCAACCTGGTCAAGTTTTCAGCGGAAGAGGAACTTGTTGTAGGTGGCTATATCTGGGAAGAAAACCGGGGCCAGCTCGCACATAAACCGGCAGTGATGACTCGCAAGGTAGGGCGGGGGCAGGTGATCGCATTTACCTCGGATCCAGCGTTTCGAGCTTACATGGATGGGCTCAATGTTCTGCTGGCAAATGCCATATTCAAAGCGCCTGCCCACGCCAAAGGACGGTAAATCAGTATGATAACAGTCTATACGGCTCGAAAAATCATCACCATGAACGACTCCTGGCCGAACGCCACGGCGATGGCAGTTCGCGATGGGACAATCCTCGAAGTCGGCAGTCTTCAGAACATGCAAACCTGGCTGGAATACGATGACCATCAGGTTAACAGTGACTTTGACGACAAGGTCATTATGCCGGGGTTTATTGATCCGCACCTGCACCCGGTGATGGCGGCAGTGCTCCTGCCGATGCAGTTTATAACCGGACTTGAATGGAAGTTTCCCTGGGAGACAGTGAGAGCAACCACGACACCGGAAGCCTATCGTAAACAGCTAATACTCGGTCATCAGCAGACAGCAGGCAACGAGCCGTTCTTCACCTGGGGTTACCATAAGCACTGGCATGGTGAAGTTTCCAAAACCATCCTGGACGATATCTTTGGTGATCGTCCTGCTGTGGTATGGCAGCGGTCATTTCATGAAGTCTATCTCAACAGTGCCATGATGGAAAAGATCGACATTATAGAAGCCAAGGTGCAGGGACGACCTCAAATTGATTTCGCCAGGGGTCACTTCTATGAGAACGGCCTGGGCTACGCCATCAATAAGCTGAACCAGATTATTATGGCGCCAGGATGGATCGAAACCGGTTTGCAGAGACTCAAACAGGTGGTGCATTTTGGCGGTCACACAACCATAGGAGATATGGCGGTTGGCATCTTTGACTTCGACATGGAGTGGTTCGCCGCAGAGAATATTGTCGACAAACCCGATTCTCCTTATCGTGTACTTTGTGTCCCGCACGAAGCCAGGATCAGTCACAAAATGGGTGGCCATAAACAGGGGTTGGAGTTCGCCCGCGAGTTGCCTGAGCGAAACACGAAAAGGTTTTCTTTTTCCAATAAGATCAAGTTGTTCACCGATGGCGCCTTCTTTTCCCAGTTAGCGATGCTGCAGGCACCTGGTTACACCGATGGACACCTTGGAGAGTGGTTAACCACGCCGGAAGAATACGAAACCGTGGCGAGACTGTACTGGAATGAAGGTTTTGAAATCCACGTCCATTGCACGGGTGATCTGGGTCTCGAACTCGCGCTGGATACATTGCAGAAGTTGCAGTGGGAGCGACCCAGGTTCAATCACGGTTATACGATTGAACACTTTGGTTTCAGTACCCCGGAACAGGTTCATCGCATCAAGGCGCTGGGCGCACGGGTGTCTGCCAATGTTTATTACCTGCATGAGCTGAGCGCAGCCTATAGCCGCCAGGGTGTGGGTGTTGAGCGCAGCAGACAAATGGCGCGACTGGGGGCGTGTGAACGAGAGAATATCCTGCTTGCACTGCATTCTGATTTTCCCATGGCCCCAGCGATGCCACTCCACAATGCCTGGGTTGCCTGCACCCGCGAAAACTGTGAAGGTGATACTGTTGCTGCCAGGGAACGGATCACCCTGGACACTGCGCTCAGGGCCATTACCATAGATGCAGCTCGCATCCTGGGTCTTGAAAATAAAACTGGCAGTTTACGCGCAGGCAAAAAGGCTGATTTTGTTGTACTTGACAAGGACCCCTATGAGGTTGGAGGGGCAGGTCTGAAGGAAATCAATATTCTGGCAACTGTATTCGAAGGGCAGATATTCACCGTCAATGTTTGATCTCCCGGTCACTGTTATCGCCGGTTATCTCGGTAGTGGTAAAACCACCTACATTAACCAGCGGTTAAAAAACGCAGACGGTATTCGTTATGCCGTACTGGTGAATGACTTTGGTGACCTGAATATTGATGTTGACCTGATTCAGAGCGCCACTGCAAAAAGTATCAGTTTGATGAATGGTTGTGTTTGTTGCTCGATAGCCAGCGATGTGAATGTTGCGCTCGAGTCAGTGCTTCAGATAGCCGACGACCTTGATTGGGTCCTGCTGGAGGCCAGCGGAGTGGCGGATTCCACCCGGGTGAAAGATCAGGTGCTCAACTGGCCGGGGTTTGCATACAACGACACGGTCACACTTGTGGATGTCACCCGGATTCAACGTCTGGTGGAAGACAAATATGTGGGTCAACATGTTCGTCGGCAGCTGACGACGTCAGATCAGTTGACGCTCACGAAACAGGACCTGGTTTCACCTGAAACGTATTCGCAAGTTGAACGATGGCTGGGGGAATATGTTGCGGATACCACTGTTTCTTCAGGGAGTCATGAACCTCATCCAGCTTTTTATACTCGAACATTGACTTATCCTCAGCCGATATCACGCACAGAGTTTGAACGTTGGCTGAATAATACGGATAGAAATATGGTGCGGCTCAAAGGGTTTGTTTATTTTAATGATAATCCCCGTTGCTGTTATCTGGTGCAGGGCGTCGAAGAAACCTGGAAAATTTCCGAAGCTGTAACATGCAATGAGACAGCCGAAAGCAGGATTGTCCTGATCATGAAGCAGAGGCATGAGAATGGGCCTGGTCGACAGGAATAAATTCTCCCAGTGCCCGCGCCCGTTCGAGCCGGGTGGCTTCATCCCGTGGCAGATGTCGATGTGCCAGGACCATGAAAATCAGGGCTGGAATCAGCGTTAACATGGATATTGCGATGGCGCTGCGAAGCGATTCAGCCTCATTCATACCCCCGGCGTGGAAGGCATCCGAAATCAGACCTATAAAGTAAGGCCCCAGCGCGAGACCAATAAAGGTGTTGACAAGAATGTAGTATGCACCTGCGACGGCTCGCATCCGCGGCATGACAAGGTCGGCGGCTGTGCTGGGTGGGACACCTCCAGCACAGGAACTCATGATGGTCAGGCCAAAGTTGAGCCAGAATGCCACCATCAGGCTCTCGCTGTACAGCAGTAACAAAAGCATCGGAATGGTGCCAAGGATCGATATGTAGCCGACAATAAGTCGACCACTTGGGAATCTCAGCTTGAGAGAGTCCGCCAGAAAACCGCCCATGGTGATGCCTATGAAGCCTCCAGCCGCCGCGCCCATGCCCAGATATAAACCGACTTCTGTCACACTGACATCATGCATGCGCAGCAGCAGCGGTGGAATCCAGAACCCCGCGCCATAGCCCACGAACGCCGTAGTTGGGAATGCCAGCATGGTATAAATAAAAGATTTTGAGCGGAACATCATGTCGAATGTTGCCGGATCCCGGTTCTTGAGCGACTGTGCCCAGGAGAACGTGACGTAGACGCCGAAGGCAGTTGCGATCCACTGTGCGGGGGTTCCTGTTAACAGTGTCAGTACCCAGGCGATCAGGGAAAATCCAGCCGCGGCAGATAAATTGATGGTCAGTGTTCTTCGATCATGCATCAGACCCAACAAGTTCAGCGGCGGAATCACTGCCATCAACTCACTGCCCAGTAACCGAAAAGGTGCCGGATGTTTTTCGGCAACCAGGCCTTCACTGATTCCACGGATTGGTTCGCGCAAGGTTCTGACCCAGATTGCCATCAGTATGCCTGGAATGCCGACCATCATAAAAGCGACCTGCCACCCTCTCAGGCCGAACGGTGCATCGGTGGGATAAGCTTCTGCCCAGGCATCGAGTATGTAGCCGCCAAGAAAAATCCCAATCCCGGCACCGATGTAGACCCCCGATGCGTAAATGGCAATCACCGTGGCACGACGGTGGGGCGGGTAGTAATCCGAAAGCATGGAATAAGCTGCAGGTGATGCGCTCGCTTCACCAATCCCCACACCGATCCGACAGGCGGCGAGGGCACCGAATGATCGTGCCAGACCGGATGCCGCAGTCATTACGCTCCAGACAGAGAGTCCTATTGAGATCAGGTTTCGCCTCGTCCACACATCAGCAAAGCGTGCCAGCGGAATGCCAAACACGGCGTAAAAAACCGCGAATACCGTGCCGTAGAGAAATCCCATCTGGGCATCGGTGATTGCTAAATCTGCCTTGATATCCTCGGCCAGGATAGAGAGGATATTTCTATCGATGAAATTGAAAATGTAGACCAGAACCAGCACGCCAAGTACATAGTGGGAGTAGAGACCACCTGTCTTTGGTTCCGCTTTCGCCGGATGATCACTCATTGTTTGTGTGTCCAGCTTGTGTGACTAATTCTCATACTCAGGCATTTATCCGCTTGATGACTATTGCTACCTGGCAGTCCCAAGCTGGTTCTCAATAAACGCCTGCCAGGCCGGGCACTCCCGGGGGTCCCAAATCGTCGCGATAAACTTGTCGACCTGTTCGCGAGACCATCCCAGGTTCTGGTAAGCGTAGATGGAAAAAACGCTGAAGCCCTGAAGTTTGCGGCGCAGTGGACCAACACTTTCTTGTCCCGAAACTCTTCAAAGACAGCTTCAAATGCACCATAGTCACTTTCTGTCGGGTTGCTGAAATCAACGGGAAAGTGGCGATAGAGCACACCTTGTGTTTCAACGATATCCTGTTCCTGCTTGATAGCATATTGACTATTAGAAGGCAGCAGATTAATCACAGCCTCATAACCTGCGAGGCTCAATGCTGCCAGCTGTTCTTCACTCAGCAAACCTGATGTGCTGATACGGTCATCAATCTTTCTGAAATTGTAAGCGGCTTCTATGCTGATGATGGCTCCTTTTTGATCTGCCTGTTGGGTCGCTGCCGTTGCGATACCTGCCAGTTGTAGTGTCAGGCAGACAAAAAGAACGCTGTTTCGCATGTGTTTCATTACAACTCCAAAAATGATCGTACAATCTGAAAAATATCCGGCTGGGTAATATAGGTTTTCACCCGTTCCTTGCCGAGGTCATTTGAATACAGTGGCACTGCCGCACCGGTGTGTTCCTCTGCAAAAATTCTGTTGGTGGCGTAGTTCACACCCATAACACCGCCGTCGGGCATTTTGATACGAGCCATGCTGCCCGGTGTGTATATCGGGATTCCCAATCCTGCAAACAGACTTGTGGCGGGAACGAGTTGCGCGGCCTGGGTGTGATCTGCTGTGACCAGTACTAGGGTGTCTGGTTGTGAATCTGCGAAAGCCAGTACGGATGCGACGGTTTCATTCAGCTGGTCAAGTTCCCCAATAGAACCGCAGGGATTCCTGACATGAGACTGTTTATCGATCAAGGCGGACTCGATCATCAGGAAAAACCCCTTGTCATTATTGTGGCTCAGGTTCTTGAGGGCTTTTTCTGCCATCAGTTGCAACGACGGGGTCGATTTATACCCGGGATTGTCCTCACACCTCATTGGACTGGGTAGCTTGACCCCTTCCGGGGTGACTTCAGGTTGTTCCGCAATTCGACCGTTTTCGCCCTGCAGTTTGATCGGCAGATGCTTTGCTGCAAATAGTCCCAACTGTTTTTTACCCGGGTCTGCGTCAATAAGTTCCTGCCTGGTGTAAATAATGTCAAAACCATTATCTCTTGCCAGGTTTTCGATGGTTTGACTGCCATCTTCTGTATTCACGATGAAATGTTCTCGTCCTCCGCCAAACAACACGTTGAGTGATGATACTGCCAGTTGTTCAGAGATCGACCCGGGACCACCATTGGATTTTTTGTCCTTCGAGCAGTCAAATCTCTTTGTCACCATGGATTCCGGGGTTTCACAGAAGCGTAGACTGATATGTGCAGCGAAAGATGCAGGGGTTGCATCGGTTACCGTCGACGTGGTGACGATGCCCGTTTTGAACCCTGCCTGATGCGCAAGCTCAATAATTGTGGGTATATCCTCGTCTTCTTTTGCAGTGGTCGCGATTCGGGCACGGCTGGTCACCACACCTGTCGACATAGCCGTCGCACTGTTGGCGGAATCAGCGACGTAGAGGTATTGCGAAGGATCCGTGTTGTCCACGGTGAGGACCTGAACGGAGCTGCGAACCGGCATGTCGTCAAGTACCAGACGCCCCGTTACCCCCTTTAGATAATTTCGTGCGATGGCAATTTGCTGATCGTCCATACCGTCTCCAATGATCAAGATCACGTTTCTGACAGATGATTGGCTAACATGGGTACCCTCGGCGTTGGAAGCGACCGGGTAGGCAACAGCGAAACCAAGTGGGAGCAGCAGGTTAAGAATGGCACTTTTTAGGGTCATGCGGCGCAAAACATAGCTCCGTTTGTTGGGAATCACCTAAAATATCACAGTTGGAGCAACGGATATCAAAAAACAAGGGGTGGGAACAGATGAAAATAATTAGAACAATCCTCGCAGTGGCTTCAGCACCGGTGGTATACGGCATTCTGGGTGCAGGGCTGAGCAGCGCCTTGTTGGCCATATTTCCACATTTGATGAACGAACAGGGCGGCACATACCATCTGGGCGTGACACTGGCAGTTGAAGCTATTCAGTTCCTTGCCGTTGTTCTTACAGGCTATATCTCTGCCAGGATCGCCGGTAGAGAAGAGTTTTTGCATTGTCTTGCGGTGGTTTTCGTTATGCTGGCAATTGCAATTCCGACTCAGGTTTCATTCTGGCAATCCATGCTGCCCTGGCACCACTTTGTGTTCTTTATGTTTTGTATTATTGGTCCGATCTGGGGCACTTATTTGCAACAACAAAGGTCATAACAAGATTTCAGAATCTTCAGTAATTTCGTTCAAGTATGTAATACAAATGCCTACGAAACTTCCCTCAGCGGGCTCTCTATAAAAACTAACTAAGTTATTGTAATATATAGAATATGTTAGGCTGAAAGTTAAGCGAATCAACTTTTTTGCGTCCCATGAACAACCGTCTATCTGTAGTTGTGCGGTTTACAACTGAGAATGTACCTCTGGTCTCTATTGCGAAGTTTTCCAAGATTGTACGGTTTAACTTACAAAAGTTAGTTGGTTGTTATCAAGACATTCCACAAGCAATAGATTTCAGGTCTTTTTTGGAAGTAAACGTAGGAGTAGAGGTAAGTAGTCATGCGAAATTTCAACTCGGGTTATTCCTTGATCGAAATGCTGGTAGTTATCACCATTATGGCAATTGGTCTGGAACTGGCAATGCCTTCATTTGGTGCCATGATTGAACGCAATCGTGCTGTGACGCATGTAAATGAGTTCCTCCAGTCAATAAACCTCGCCAGAAGCGAAGCATTGAAGTTGGGAACCGTCGTGAGTATTCAGGCCGTCGATGCGACCGATTTGGGGAATGAATTTGGTGGTGGATGGTGCATCGTGGCGGGTAACCCTGGCAATTGTACCGGTACGGCGATACGCAGATTTCCGGCGCTGGCTGGAAATGCCACTACTCTGGATAGTATCGAAGACGAATCATCCATACAGTTTAACTATTTAGGGGAACTGGCTGGAGGAGCCGTCCAAAACATCGATTTATGCAGCGGAAAAACGGACAAACGTGTCTATATCAGCTTAATCGGCAGATCGAGTTCCCACGGAGCGGATGACTCGGTTGCACAAAGAAAGCCGGTGTGTAGCGAATCATGAAGAATTCAGGATTTACGCTTATAGAGGTCCTGGTATCGGTCTTGATCCTGTCTGTTGGCATTCTTGGTATGACCAGTATGCAAATGAGAGCACTGGCTTCCAACAGGGACGCGATGCTGCGAATTGAGGCGAGCCAGCTAGTGACCGACTTCATCGATAGGATTGAATCAAATGACGGCTCAACCTACGGACCCATTGCGCTCGGGGATGAACCGCCGACTGTCACTGATTGCTCGGAGAGTGACTGCTCACCGGTATCAATGGCGGCATATGACATTACCCAATGGTTGTGTTCTATCAACTCCCAGAACACCGATGGTACTCAATATTCTGCCTGCAATGATCTTGGGATTGTTGGCACATTGCCATCAGGGCAGGCGTCTGTCGCAACAATTGATGATGAATATGCGATTAAGGTGCAGTGGACAGAGGTCAAGACCAACAAAACAAGCTCAGTCCAATTATTTATGCAGGTACCGATATGAAGATGTCTGGTGCGTCAAAACAGCAGATCGGATTTACCATTGTCGAGATGATGGTTGGATTGGGTTTATCCTCGATCATCACCCTGGGTATGATGCAACTGTTTGTTGAAAACACCCGGACTTATCACATGTTAAGTGGTCAGTCATTTATGCAGGAGTCCGGTAGATTCGCGATCAAAACTCTCACGCGATCGGGGCAGATGGCTGGATACAAAGGTTGTTTCTCAAAGAACAAGGAAATTTACAAAACATTCCTGGCTGATATTCCCTATGAGTTCGACATAGCCACCAGCGTGCGCGGATTCGAGGCAGAAACCACGACATGGTTGCCCGATATTGAGACTGTATTGCCGAAAACAGTCAGCAATGTCAATTCAAATATCTATGCGGCTGGAACCGCAGGGCCAGGTAACGGCATCGATACCAGCAAGATATTGCGTGGTACTGACATCGTTACGTTTAACCATATACACGAAACCAAACACAGGCTTGCCGTTGATATGGCGACTTCCGGTGAGGTGGTCGAAGTTGAAAACGCGGGGTTCGAATTTGGAGTTGACCATATGGCGTTTATACATGACTGCGAAAAAGGCACGGTTTTTCGAGTTACGGGTTTCGATGGTACTAACAAAGTTGAACATGATGGAACTGTCGATGCTGATGGGTACACCAATGCGTTAACCCGACTGGCGGAATTTAACACCTTTGAAACAGACGCTTTTGTATCTGCCATCATTTCAGAAACCTATTTCATTATGGCAAGCCAAAGTGAAAATCAGTTCGGCAACAAACCCATGTCACTATGGCGGAAAATAGGTATTGAAGCGCCTCAAGAAATTGTCAATGGAATAGAGGATCTACAGGTTAGGTACGGCATTGATACAGACAATGACAACATTCCCAACAAGTATGTTGATGCAAATGAAGTAGCAGATTTTGGTAGTGTACTCACCCTTCGAATTACAGTTGTCGCCAATTCGGTGAATGATGTGGATGGAGGTTCAAGCCCGACCCATGGTTGTGGCAACCAGTATTGTAAGCCTGGTGAAACTACAGATGGTCTGTTGCGCAGATCTTTCACTCGGACAGTTGTGTTGAAAAACAGAGGGTGAAGTGAAAATGTATTTAAGCTCACAAAGTAAGCAGTCAGGTGTGGTGTTGGTCATCACCCTGGTCACTTTGTTAATTCTCACAGTACTCGGCACATCGTCTGTTCGAATAACGGGCCTGGCGGAGAGAATAGCCAGGAACAGTGTTGACAGTGATGTTGCCTTTCGGGCCGCAGAGGCAGCGATACAGGTCGCGGAACAGGTTATTGAAGCTGAAATTGCGCTCACACCTTATGAGGCCAATTCAAACGGTAAATATGAGGCGCACAACGTCGGTGAATCCCCAATCTGGGAAGACGAAACATATTGGCAGGGCGTCAAATCTGTTCAAGTTGACTACAGCGATGGTTATGCCAAACCACGATATGTGATCGAGTTCATCGAGACAGTACTGACCAATGAGGACAGGCTTAATCTCGATAATGTCGGCGGCTCCGTAGGCGCAGACAGAACGCAGGTTTTTCGAATAACAGCACTAGGGACAGGGAGAACAGAATCTGCGAAGGTTCTTTTACAAAGTACCTATGGCAAGGAATTTTAATCATGAAGCATGAATTTTAACACGATTAACGGCCAGGAACTTTTATTCAATGAATACTCGAATCAAATCAATTAGATCCAACACACTCGGTCTGTTGATATTCCTTGTCGCGTCCTTTACAGGTGTAGACAGCTGGGCCATACCGACCGCCGTAGATGATGCCTATGGAACCAACGAGGATACCGTCTTGTTCGTTGGCGCACCCGGAGTGCTGGCCAATGATACTGGCGGTGGCGCGGGGCTCAAGGTTAACGCGGTAGATCTCGTGCCTGGTTTTGTACCGGGAGTACAGGGAACAGCAGTTTCCGGTGCCACGTTCACACTCTTTCTTGATGGCAGTTTCACCTACAACCCGAATGGTTTGTTTGAAAACCTCGCTGTCGGAGATTCCATCCAGGATGGGGTGGTCCGGACAACTCGGTATTACTCAGGGGATTTAACCGGCTGGTCCGCGTCGCTCGCAGATATCGTCGTCACAGTCAACGGAAGGAACGATGCGCCGTCCTTTGGTGGTACTGCCACTGGTGCCATTACCGAAGACAGTGTCGCAACCGTCAGCAATTCCATGACAATCAGTGACGTTGATGACGGTGAAGGCGGGTTCATTGTGGGCACAACCGCTGGTACCTATGGATCCCTTGAAATAACCAATGCAGCAGGTGCCTGGACTTATACCATTGACAACGCCGGTGGTAGCGCGACGGATCAGTTAAGTGCAGGCCAGGTCGTTAGCGATGTATTTAGCATCAAGACAGACGACAACAATGGTACCGGTGGTGCGACCACATTGATAACCATCACTGTCACTGGGGCGAATGACATGCCGGTACTTGGCGGCACGGTTACAGGTGCGATCACGGAAGATGCAGCGGCAAGTGTGGGCAGCGCGTTGTCGATTACAGATGCGGATTCAGGAGAGGGTGCATACACTACTGGTGTTCAGGCCGGGACTTATGGTTCCTTTGAGATTACCAATGGGGCAGGCGGCTGGACTTATACCATTAGCAACGCCACAGGCAGCGCCACTGATTTGCTGAAAGCAGGCGAGCAGGTTAGTGATACCTTCACTGTGAACACGGACGACAGCGGTAGCGCCTTCGCGACAGTTACCATCGCCGTGACGGGTGCGAATGATATGCCTGTATTTGGCGGGACAGATTCCGGCGCCATCACAGAGGATGATACTGCTGCGATTGCTGGTTCGATGACGATACTGGACACGGATCAGGGTGAAGCCTTTTTTGTTGCTGAGATACGGATCGGTGCCTATGGTTCTCTGGAGATGATCAGTCCCACTGGCGCATGGACCTATACCTTAGACAATACCGGTGGTGGATTGACGGACCAGTTGAGTACCGGTGAGACAGCCAACGATACATTTAATGTGAATACTCTTGACGGTGGTTCGACCACAGCAACCATCACTATCACTGTTACAGGTGTAAATGACACGCCGGGCTCGGGAATCAATTCGGGTGTTGCTGTTGATGAGGGTGCCCTGGTGACAATTTCAAGCGGAATGCTGTTTGCATCGGATATTGACGATGACGCGTCCCAGTTAACCGTGAATGTCACCAGTGTTTCAACTGTGGGTGCTCTCCGGATTTCCGGTATCGGTACTACCACCTTTACCCTGGATGATGTTAGTAACAGCCTGGTCACTTACCTTCATGACGGAACAGAAAACTTCGCAGACAGTTTTGACTTTAGCATTGTTGATGGTGGCGAAAATGGATCAAGCGCTATCACCGGTACTTTTAACATCACCGTAAACCCAGTCAACGACAATGCCACGGTGGTGCTGACCGAAAGCTACACCTTGCTCGAGGGTGCAACGCTCACCGGAACCGGGGGGCTGTCCGGCACCGGCGTGCTCGGCAATGATACTGATTCTGACTTGCCTGGCGACACTCTGGTCGCCAACCTGATCACGACGTCGAGTTTTGGCAGCCTGACGCTGAATGCAAATGGCGGTTTTACTTATGTGCATGATGATTCAGAAAATTTCAGCGACTTTTTCCAGTACCAGGTCAATGATGGCGTGAATGACAGTGCGATCATGACGGTTTCGTTGACAATAATACCGGTGAATGAGAACCCGACTATTTCAGATCAGACAGTGACCATTGCGGAAAACCTGGCCGGTGGCACATTTATACTGGCGCTCGGCGCCATAGATGGTGACACGGGTGATACGGTAACTTACGCCATTACTGCGGGTATGATCGAGGATGAATTCCAGGTTAATGGTAGTGGCGATCTCCTTGTAGGAGAGCATACGCAGGATCTTGAGGTGCTCGATTTTGAGGAAACCTCGTTATACACCCTGACACTGATGGTGACCGACAGTAGTGGCCTGACCGATACTGCAACAATCATCGTGAATATAAGTGATGAAAATGATCCCCCCGGTGTGACCATGTGTGAACATTTTGATGAATTCGGGGTCTCCCTGGGAGTACTCGATGCCGCCTACGGCCCAATCAAGTACTACTACAATTTCACTGCGGCTAACCCCTGCCATCGAATCGTGGATATAACCGATGACTACTACATGGAGCAGGGAAAGAAACTGATCGCGAGTGATGTTGATCCGCTTGCCGAAGATACCGGACAAATTAACTATCGCGTTTCGCTGAACAATATTGAAAAGGATCTTGACCAGGACAGCTCCAGTTTTTATTACACTGGACGACAGAACGTTACCGATCTGTTGGCTGTTATCAGATTTGAGGACGAGTGGGGAACGAGCGTCGAAACGGGTGAGTTCATCTATACACCACCGGCGGATTTGAATGCAACGGACGGTGGGGTTGACTATTTTGTCTATCGGGTTTGTGATGACCCCGTGGACGAATCAGAAGCTCATTGCGCCCTGGGTATAGTTTTTGTAGATGCGAGCCAAACAGAGGAAGCAACGGTTTCAACCGATGGCTCCAACCTGTCGGATGACCTGGCGCAAGGTCCACTGGAACTGCCCGTGGCCTCAATACCCAACGTCTTTGTGTTACTTGATGACTCAGGAAGCATGGGTTGGGATATTCTCACGGAGCAGTCGGCCGGTAAGTATTACCTGAGGGTTTACACGTCTAACAAAAGAGACTGGTTCCTGCCTGGAGACGGCAGCAGGTATTACAAGTATGCATATACCGAAAACCGTATTCCCGGAAGAGGGGTATGGCGGGTGCGTAATTCCAAATACAACAAAATTTACTATGACCCGGCGGTGACTTATCGCCCATGGATTGGCGTTGACAACGTGGGTAACCTGATGGTGTCAGCGGATCCTACAAGTGCACGTTCAGATCCTTATAACGCCAGTAGCACCCGGTATGATTTGACCGTAAAGCGCCGGTTTTTCAATTCGGAAGGCTACATCTACTGGACCAGGTATTATATCTGGAATGATATTAATAGTGCGGCGTGCCCCAACAATGTGGCAGGCGAGCTTGATGCGACGCCTTCGCCCGTATCCGGTGACCCATGTGCGGAAGGCACGCTGGTTGAGATTAAACCATCAGTGACGAGCTACCCCAAAGCGGCGTCCCGGGCCGACTGTGCAGGTACTGTTTGCACCTACGACGAGGAAATCCGGAACTATGCGAATTTCTACAGCTATGCAAGGACCCGGCATTATGCTGCAAAAAATTCGATAGGCAAGGTTCTGTCAACTGCCGATAACATGCGGATTGGTTACGGCGCCTTTAACAGTTCACGTGATAACCTGAACATTGTTGAGATGAACGAATCTGCATTTACAGGTAACAAGGGTAATCTGTTGAGGAACTTGCATCGCAGTGATCCAAGTGGCTCTACACCCATGAGAAGATCCCTGGAAAAAGTGGGAAGGTACTACGCCTGCGAAACCAGCAACACAATCATTTCTACCGGCAGAACCTGTCCTATCCTTCCTGCACCGGAAGGTAACTGTCAGCAGAATTTCACGCTGCTGATTGGCGACGGTAACTGGAACGGCTGGAGTCCGGGGAGCTACATTTCCAATGCGGACGCATCTTCAACCAGTCTGTTTGATGGTGGGCGATACGCTGATACGAATTCAAGAACACTGGCTGATGTAGCCATGTATTTCTATGAAAATGACCTGTCCTCGCTGGATGACGAAGTCCCGGCCAACGCCAAGGACCTTGCGGGGGCACCGGAAGAAGCGTTTGGTGGGACAGAAAGCAGCCCGACAATGCATCAGCATATGTCGACCTTTGTTATATCCTTTGGTGTATCGGGCGTCATTGACCCGGAGAGTGTGCCGTTTGACTATACTCAGAGCTTTAACTGGGGCAATGTAAATACTGATGATGGCAAACTGGACGATATGCTGCACGCCGCTATAAATGGGCGGGGTGAATACCTGAATGCCAACAACCCTGAAGAGTTGAGCAGTGCGCTGTCGGCCTCCTTCGAACAGTTTACCCAGGCCATCGGTAGTGCCAGTGCCGTCAGTTTTAATTCCCAGGAAGTCCAGGCAGGCGCACTCATTTATCGGGCCTTTTATAATATCCGGGAAAACACCGGCGACCTTATCGCGCAGGAATTTAGTGCAGATGGAACATTGAGCAGCGAGGTCTGGAGTGCCGCCAGTGGGCTCGATGACCCATCGAAGACCTACTCCCTGAGAAATATTTTGTCTTTTGATCCAACAGTTGCCAGTGGCGCGGGCGGTATTCCATTCAGGTTTGCGAACCTGACGTCAGAACAGAAACTGGCACTGGAAGATGACCCGACAGATTTGATGGCCGAGAATTCGGTGGAGTTTGACACCCAGATAGCCAAGCATATTAATTATCTACGCGGCGATGCTTCCAGCGAGCGACCATTTGGCAATCTCAGGGAGCGTCCGAGCATCAAGGGCAGGTTGGGCGATGTGGTGAATTCAAAGCCCGTATACTATGGTGCGCCTGCCTTCACACGACGCATCGCCCCGCCTTATTCGATTGCCAAACCCTATACGACATTTGCCTCGGACAAGCAGAACCGCCGGGCCGCGGTTTATATTGGTGCCAATGACGGTATGCTGCATGCATTCGATGCCGACGATGGCGAAGAAATATTTGCCTTTATGCCTGACCAGATCATTACTGGTGACTACAGCCAGCGGGTAAAACAGCTATTGAGCACAGACTATGCGCACCGCTATTCCATTGATTTGTCCGTTGCGATCAATGATGTTTTTGTTGATCCAAATCGAAGGTCGGGAACCATAGCCCCCGATAAGGATTGGGCAACCATCCTTATCGGGGGCTATCGAGGTGGCGGTAAGGGCTACTTTGCCCTGGATGTTACTGACCCGGACGCAGTAACGGAAGCGAATGCAGGTGAAGTAGTGATGTGGGAGTTTACCGACGAAGATGACGTTCACCCGACGACGGGCACGTTGCTCGATCCCCTTGGTTTTCCCATCAGTGATATAGGATTCTCCTATAGTACACCCACTATTTCGATGAGCAATGTTAGCGACACCACGGCGGCCAAGGATAATGAATGGGTGGCGGTTTTTGGTAATGGTTACAACAGTACCAGTGGTAAGGCAGTTCTATATGTACTGTTTGTCGGTGGTGGAACTGATGGTACCTGGTGTCATCCGGATAAACCCATCGTATGCAACGGTACAGTTGGGACCTACGACTTTGTCAAGATTGAGACACCGGCGCTGAGTACTACGGTAAAAAATGGCCTGGGTACGCCGCGAGGGATAGATCTTGATGGTAATGGCACGATGGACATCGCCTACGCCGGAGACAGGTTTGGCAACCTCTACCGATTCGATTTAAGGGATCCGGACCCTTCGAACTGGAATTCAACCCTGATCGCGCAGGCCACCTATGGATTGGACCCTCAGCCTATAGTAACCCAACCGCTGGTGGCGACTCATCCAACGGTATTTTCAGGGGCGAACTGCTATGCGTACAACGCGCAGGAAGAAAAGGTCGATGAACTTTGCGGTGGTTACATCGTGATATTCGGCACAGGTAGTTATATTTTCGAAGGTGACGATACGAATTCAGAGATACAAAGCCTCTACGGCGTCTGGGATCGTTTAGGAAACACGACCGTTCTCAAGAGCGATCTGGTGGAGCAGGAGTTTACTGCGATAAGCGGAGACGCCAACGTCGGTGCGGGCCGGGTTTTATCCGAAAATCCGGTTGACTACGCCACTAAGTCCGGATGGTACATTAACTTCGACCACGTTCCGGCGAGTGGCGGAATACTGCCGCAATTTCCGGGCGAAAAGGCGATACGAAACATCCAGATGAAAGGCGGGATTGTCTTTGTAAACAGTGTGATGCCCAAATCGCAGCTCAGCTGTTCCACCGAGGCTGGTGGTGCGGCAAATGCTTTCTGTCCGCACACGGGGAACCTTGCTTGCAGTCGGGAATTCGGTGTGTTCGATACCAACAAAGATGGCATTGTTAATGCGGATGATTTGACGGTCATTGGCGAGAAGATTGCTACCGTGTTTTTTGAGGAAAATGTACCCACGGATTCAACGTTTTTTGGTGGGAACCGTGTGACGCAACTCAGCGACCAGACCCTGGAAGTCAGGTTTACGGATACCAACAGGTCGAACAATACAGGTCGAATATCCTGGGAACGACGGAACTCCAATTAACCAAGAGGTTTTCAATGAACAGAATAATCCTATTAACAGGGCTGATGGCAATGATGGTCATGGCACGGCCATCCATTGCAGAGATTGAAGCGAGTGATTACACCCTGACAGAAACCGGCGTCATTATGGAGATGGATATTGCCGGTAAAAGCGCAATCATCAGCGGCTATCAATACGGGTTTGCTGGCACCAACGGTTATGACTTACCAGGAGTAAAAATGGTCCGTTCGAATTTCGGTTCCTTCGAAATGCTACAGGTCGGGATGAAGGTGAAAATCACATACCGGGCCTCAGCCGATGCCCGAATTGTCGTTGAACTGGTACAGCTCGCAGACGGAACTGAAATTGGGGAAGGTGACTATTTCCTCCCTGACAGCGATGAGCCTGGGTGACAGCCCAGGGTGGGCAGTTTGAGCCGTTGCAGGCTGCCCTGTCTAAACCGATGCAGGATGATATTTAAGCAGGGTTCGTGTTCCATCCGCTAAACCTTCCGTAAACTCCGAACCATATCTGATCCATCCAATTGGATATTTTTTTCCAAACATCTCCAGTGCATTAGCATGAACCGATGTATCTGTAACAATGCTGCTCGTTGTTTCTATTTTCGGCAGTGACTTATATTTTCCATCGGTTCGCTTCCAGTTGCCAAGATCACCAACCCAGATCCTTGTATGATCAAGACCTTTTGCCACGGCTCTTACCCTCCATGCCCTGGTGTCTGTACAGACGTAGATATCAGAGCCATCCCAAACGTACCAGATTTCAGCCTGACAACTGCTTTCCATGCCGTTGGATTGAATAGGCGTGAGGTAAATCAGGTCTGATTCCTGTAACTGGCTCTGTAGCGTTGCTGGCACTACTGCTGCCTTTGTTAACGGCAGTAAAGATAAACCAGCACCAGCGACGGCGGCTTGCATTAATCGCCGGCGTTTCAGCATGAGTATTCCTTCAATAATTGATTCATCCAGGTGATTATTCGCCCCGGCCCAAGGTGTTGCAATCAACCTGCTCTGAGCGCTTTTGTTGGATTTCAGGCGATATCACCAGTATACTCGCCGCCCTGCCATCCCGATGCAAGCCATTTCCCCACTGGACTCCTCCATGTCAAAATCTGACGCACCAGTTACAACGTTCCGCGACCTCGATCTTCCCGCACCATTGATGAAGGCCCTTGACGATGTGGGCTACGAAACGCCTTCACCCATTCAGGCCCAGACAATACCTCACTTGTTGAAAGGGTTGGATCTGCTGGGCCACGCGCCGACCGGTACCGGCAAAACAGCAGCCTTTGCATTGCCGTTGCTGGCGCGACTGGATCTTAAGTTACAACAGGTGCAAGTCATGGTGCTTGCTCCCACCCGTGAACTCGCCATCCAGGTTGCAGAGGCGTTCCAACGCTACGCGGCACACCTTAAAGGCTTCCACGTGTTACCCATCTATGGTGGGCAGGAATACTCCGGCCAGATAAGGCAATTGAAGCGTGGGGTGCATGTCGTGGTGGGGACGCCGGGGCGGGTCATGGATCATATGCGCAAGGGCAATCTCAAACTGAATAGTCTGCGGGCATTGGTGCTCGATGAAGCTGATGAAATGTTGCGCATGGGGTTCCACGAAGATGTTGAATGGATCCTGGAACAAATTCCACAGCAGCGTCAAATGGCGTTGTTTTCCGCCACTATGCCGCAACAGATCAAGAACATTGCCCAGCGCTTTTTGCGAGATCCACAGGAAATTGCGATCAAAGCACGTACTGCCACAGCAGATACCATTCGTCAGCGATACTGGCTGGTGAGCAACCTGCACAAACTGGATGCCCTGACGCGGATCCTTGAAGTTGAAACATTCGACGCCATGATTGTTTTCGTGCGTACCAAAATATCGACGGTTGAATTGGCTGAACGTCTGGAAGCCAGGGGATACGCAGCCTCAGCGCTAAATGGCGACATGCCACAGAAAGATAGAGAACGAACCATCAATCGTCTGAAGAAGGGTAATCTGGATATTCTGGTGGCCACGGATGTTGCAGCCAGGGGTCTTGATGTTGAGCGGGTAAGCCACGTGTTCAATTATGATATTCCCTATGATACCGAGGCCTATATCCACCGTATTGGCAGAACCGGTCGCGCCGGAAGGCAAGGTGATGCCATTCTGTTCGTCGCACCCAGAGAAAAGCGCTTGCTCGGCTCGATCGAAAAGGCCACCCGGCAGAAAATTGAGCCTCTCGAGTTGCCGACAACAGAGATGGTTAATAACAAGCGAATTGCTAACTTTAAGCAGCAGATCACTGACACACTGGCAGCTGGTGAACTGGAGTTTATGCAAGGGGTACTAGAGCAGTATCAGCAGGAGCACGACATTCCTGCCCTGGAAGTTGCTGGCGCTCTGGCCAAGATGTCGATGGGCGACCGTTCTCTGGTACTGGAAGAGAAGGTGGTACGACAAAGAACCCGGAAAGGTTCAGCTACCGAAAAATCCAGACAAAAAAATGACTTATCCCCCAGAAGCAGGAAACGACCCGAGAAGGAACGTTTCAGGAAGGATTCGAGCTTAAAATCGAAATCTAAACCGCCGGAAGGGATGGAACGTTTCAGGATCGAGGTGGGCCGTGACCATGAAGTGCAACCGGGTAATATTGTTGGCGCAATAGCCAACGAAGCGGGTCTGGACGCTGAGCATATTGGCCATATCGATATACACACGGAGTTTAGTTATGTCGATCTGCCCACAGGGATGCCGCGAGAGGTGTTCCGTGATCTTAAGAAAACCTGGATTTGTGGTCGGCGAATAAACATTTCCCGGCTCGAGAAACTTGAGACGAAGGGGCGAACGAAACCGCTAAAGTCGATCGGGAATGAAACCACACCAAATAAAAAGGGACAAAAGGACAAGATCAGCAAGAAGAAAACAAAGAAAAAGAAAAAGGAACGACCAGCGGGCATGACAAGCGGGCATGACAAGCAGGTATGAAGCACGTATGAAAGAGTACCGATGCATCGATTTAGACTGATTCCCGAAGTACATCTGGTATTGGAACGTGATGGTGAAATTCTTTTGCTTAAACGAGCCAATACAGGCTATGAAGACGGTAAGTACAGCCTGGTCGCCGGGCATATGGACGGTGCTGAAACCGCCCGGCAAGCGATGGCTCGTGAGGCAATGGAAGAAGCAGGGTTGATCATCGCGCCCGAAGATCTGCAACTGGTCCATATTATTCACCGTAAATCAGAAACCGAACGGCTCTCGTTCTTCTTCAAACCTCTCAGGTATCAGGGTGAACCCACAAATCTGGAGCCGGACAAGTGCGAAGAGCTGGCCTGGTTCTCATCTGGTTCCCTGCCTGAAAATACTATTCCTTACATCCTGCATGCCTTGAAAGAATACAAGCGAAACCGGATATACAGCGAGTTCGGATGGTGAATCGATTCACTGGCTTCGGTAAGTTCGATCGGCCCAATGTCTGACCTTGTATTGAAAACTGCACCTCGTTACGAGATTATCAGGCTAAGCATTATTGAGATTATGAAATGAGTCTGTCGAATTCCAGCATTCCCCATGTTGATGTCGTTGTCGTAGGTGCCGGGTTTGCCGGGTTGTATCTGCTCCACAAATTGAAAGGTCACGGACTGAACGTTCAGGTGTTTGAAGTCGGGGACGGCGTGGGGGGTACCTGGTACTGGAATCGTTATCCAGGGGCGCGATGTGATGCAGAAAGCATGGCTTACTCCTACTCATTTTCTGCAGAGATGGAGCAGGAATGGGAATGGACAGAGCGATATGCAACCCAGCCGGAAATACTTCGTTACATTAATCATGTCGCTGATCGGTTCGACCTGTGGCCGAATATCAAGTTAAACACACCCGTCATTGCTGCAGAGTATCAGGACGAGGGTGATTGCTGGATTGTCGAGACCGGACAGGGCGATAAGGTGAGTGCACAATTCTGTATCATGGCGACGGGCTGCTTGTCGACGCCACAGATTCCGGACATTTCAGGGCTCGACAGATTTCAAGGTCCGACCCACTACGCCAGCCAGTGGCCGCATGAAGGAGTTGACTTTTCAGGTCAGCGTGTCGGATTGATTGGTACAGGTTCGTCGGCGATTCAGGCAATACCGGTGATTGCAAAACAGGCGAAACAGCTGACCGTGTTCCAGAGGACTGCGAACTACAGCATACCGGCCCACAACAGCGTGCTGGATGCTGCCTGGGTAACGGACTATAAGAAGGATTATCGAAAACATCGGGATGACTATCGCCATGGCAGGGTTTCAAGTTTTGGTGACCTGATGATTCCTGATGAATTCCGTAGTATGTCGGAGACTTTGATTACCTCAGTACCGTTAGCTGAAGCACATGCCTTGTTAGAGAAATTCTGGCAATTTGGCGGTGCTCGTTTCTTGGGTACCTACATTGACACTATGGTCAGCCAGGAAGCTAACGATATTGTCGCCGAATTTGTGAAAAACAAGATACGCAATATCGTCGAAGATAAGGATATTGCTGACCTGCTTTGTCCCACGACTCACCCCATTGGCACCAAGAGAATCTGCGTCGATTCAGATTACTATGCAACTTATAATCGCGCCAACGTGAAACTGGTGGACGTGGCGAGTTCCCCGATCCAGACAGTGATAGAAACGGGTTTGACAACCCGCGACGGCTCGTACGAATTTGACATGCTCGTTTTGGCCACCGGATTCGATGCCATGACGGGTACGTTACTTGCGATGGATATCAGAGGTGTCGGTGGGCTGAGTTTAGGCAGCAAATGGGAAGCAGGCCCAAGATCTTACCTGGGGCTAGGTATTCATGGGTTTCCCAATTTCTTTACCATAACCGGGCCTGGCAGCCCGTCTGTGCTGAGTAACATGATTGTCAGCATTGAACAGCATGTTGATTGGATTACCGACTTTATTAACCATATGCGCTCGAATAATCTAAATCGTTTTGAAGCTGAATTAGCCGCTGAGGAGAAATGGGTAGAACATGTGGATGAAGTGGCGAACGCGACCCTCTTTCCCAAAGGGGGATCCTGGTATCTTGGCGCCAACATTCCTGGTAAGCCGCGAGTGTTTATGCCCTACGCCGGTGGCGTTGGGCCCTATCGTGAACTTTGTGACCAGGTCTCCGAAAAAGGCTATGAGGGGTTTTCGTTCTCTTGACCGGGTGCTTGAATAGAGTACTAACTGACTAGGCCGGTCGCTCGGCGCGCATAAACCATGTCGGGATCAGGGATATCGCAAAAATGGCCGCGATAATCATAAATCCTTCTCTGAATGCCATATCCATTGCCTGGCTATAGATTGTACTTGAGAGAAAACCGAAGGATACGGGAAACTGCATAACAAAACCGAAGTGCTGGCCGAACATCATGTCCTGGACGTTACTCAACATTGCCAGGGTTGCAGGTGATGATACCTGGGTCAGGGTATACTCGTGACTATACTCAGCGCTGCGTTGTGCGAGGTGTATGGAGAGCATGTTCACCCCGAAAGCACCGCCGAGTTGGCGAAGAAAGTTAACAGCACCGGAACCCTGGCTCAAGAGCGACAATGGCAGAGAGCCAAGTGACGCCGCATTCAGGCTGGGAAAGACCATAGCGAGCCCGACCCTGCCAATCACTGCCCAGGTCATGATGGAAACATAGGCAGTGTTTAAATCGATGGCACGCATTAGCCAACTCGAAATTGCGAACAGCGCAAGCCCTCCCATGATGACCAGTCTTGGTTCGTACCGATCGCTTAACGCCCCGGCGATGGGAAAACATGCAGCCATCGCCAGCCCGGCAGGAAGCATAAGCAACCCTGAATCAGTGGGCATAATCCCCTGCTGGGTTTGTAGAAAGATCGGCAGAAGATAAGTTGAACCATAAAGCCCCATACCCACCACCAGGGTGACGATAGAGGCGGCAAAAAAGCGCCCTCTTAAAAACAGTTTTAACTCCAGCATCGGGGATTCAACAATACTTTCCCACCAGACAAACAGGACCAGTGACGCGAAGGTGATCCAGGCTAAAAGAACGATATAAGTCGAAGACCATCCTTCCCGCTGACCACTCGACAAAGCTGTGAGAAAGCTGGTCAGAAATATTGATGCCAACAAAAACCCGACCCAGTCGAACCTGGGAATCGTCGCACCCTCGTCACGCTCCGGCATAAAAACTAGGGCTAGAGGGATACTGACAATTGAAAATGGAATTGCCATAAAGAAAACATATCGCCAGCCCAGGTTATCGATCAGTACACCACCGAGGGTAGGGCCTAAAGCGGGCGCAAGGACAACGCCGATACCAAACAGGCCCATTGCGAAACCCCGTTGTGAGACGGGGAAAATCTGGAAGTTTACGACCATGGCGATAGGGCCGATTAAGCCAGCCGCAGCGCCGGTAATAACCCGGGATAAGATGAGTACTTCGGGATTGGGTGCAGCCGCACCCAGCAGGGAGCCTAAAAGGAATACGATCATCGCCGAAACGAATGTAAGCCGCACCCCTAATGCCTGAATGCACCAGGAGGTCAGCAGCATGGTGACCGTGCCAGCGGCAAGAAAAGCCGTCGCCAGCCATTGGGCACGATCCTGACCAATACCGAAGGCACCCATTACTTCGGGTATGGCAACATTGATTATTGTTGCTGTAAGCAGGGTGGCAAATGATCCCAGGATTGAGGTGAAGACGGCAAACCAGACGTACTTCGGCCCAAACTGCTCAAACATTGCCAGTATGGGTGGCGTTGCCTCGATGCCTTCGGGAATTCTTGAGGAGGCCATGTCGGCTCAGTTTCTTGAAACGGCTGTATTTGAATCAACGAAATCTGTGAAGTTGGCCACGTCAATGGCTAGTTCCACCATCATACCCGGTCTGAGCAGATCGTTGCCGCTTTCGATATCAACCTGAACTTCCAGCCGCTGGGTGACCTTGGTGAAATTCCCGCTTGGATTCGGGCTGGGTAAGAGTGCGAACTGACTGGTTGCAGAGTTACCAATGTTCCTCACCGTGCCGCGAAATTCTTTACCTGGATAGGCATCAACGTCGACTCTAACGGATGATCCGAGGCGCAGATGGCGGATTTCAGTTTCCTTTACATTTGCCTTGATCCAGATTTTATTCGGGTTGTGGATCATTAGAATTCGTTGCCCCGGGTAAACGTATTCTCCCCGATTGGCGAAGGATTCATCCACGACGCCGGTAATTGGGCTTTTTATGGTGTGGTCGTTGAGGGTATTGAGCAGTCGGTCTCGCTGAATGCTTAGTTCTGCTTCCCGGGCAGAAATAATCTGCATTTCCTTTTTTATCACATCCAGTTCAGAAAGGTTTGCCTCTGAAAGTAGCAACTCTGCCCTGGCGGTTTCCGTATCGGCGATGCTTCGTTTGTACGATTGTGCTGCCCGGTCCAGTTCAGATTTTCGGTTGTCGTAGTCCCCTTCCGATATCATGTTCTCCTGTAACAATGATTTTGCCCGGGAAAATTCTCTTTTTGCCAGCGACAGCTCAATCCTGGCTTCGGACGACCCGGAAGAAACGGCATTGAGTTTCGATTTCTCAGCTTTGAATCTGGAGCTGACCTGGCGCTCGGCGAGTTCCAATTGACTCTGTTGCCGGTCATATTCTGCCCTCATCGTCCTCAGGCTGGCTTCGATTTCTGCTAACCTCAGTTCTGCATCACGGGGATCTATTTGCACCAATACGTCACCCACGTTCACCCTTGATCCTTCCGAGACAGTAAATTCAACCACCCAACCCGGAATTCGGCTGCTGATGGAAATCATCGTCGAGGTAATACGCGCATCGCTGACATAGACATAGTTCGACCTGTCGTAAAACCACCAGGCCAGCCAGATGCTGGAAAAGAACAGCAATGAAAATGCAATCACATTCGTGGGGTTAAGAATTCGTCGTGATGCAGCAGGTGCTGTTGAGTCGGCCACGCTACCTCCTCGCCAGGATCTGTTCGAAGACACGGATGCAGGTTTGCACGTCTTGCTTATCGATACCTTCGAAGATTTCCCTGCGCACGTCTGCTGCGTTCTTATCCAGTTGTGCTAAAAGAGGTTCAACAGCGGGGGTTAAGTGAATCGTTTTACTGCGGCGATCGTTGGGGTCAGATCTTCGCTCAATAAAACCCTTTTCCGAGAGATTATCTAACAACCTTACCAGGCTGGGGCCTTCGATGCCCATCGTGTTGGCCAGTTCTTTTTGCTGCACGCCGTCGCCACTCTGTCGAAGAAAGTACAGGGTTCGCCAGGTTGCATCGGTGATATCAAGTGGTTTGAACTTGTCATCAAAGGCAAACCGTATTCGATTCCGGGCGTTAAACAGCAGTGCCGTAAATGTCTGGTTCAGATCCTTCACGCTCATATAGATAGGATGCTATTAATTAGTACGCTAATTATATGATCCAAAACCAGAAGCTTGTCAAACTGTTTCCACGTTAATTCCGGGGCAGTTTACTTAACTCCCATAGTCGAGCGGTAAAAAGGCTTATGCAGCGTTTCCCATCAACAAATCTGCCAGCTTGCTTCGTTGATATTTTCCATCACCGTACAGAACATGGTTGTGCATTTGACGTTTGAAGAAGATGTGCACGAAGCACTCCCAGGTGAATCCGATACCGCCGTGAAACTGTACAGACCGGCTGGCGGAAAATACCGCCATGTCGCTGGCGGCAGATTTGGCCATCCGCGCCAGGCGTTCGGCATTGTCAGGTTCTTCATCAATGGCGCAGGCGGCATTGTAGGTCAGTGACTTTGCGGCATCTATAGCCAGCATGACGTTGACCAGGGGATGTTTAACAGCCTGAAAAAACGCCAACGGCCGGTCGAATTGAACCCTCGTGGTAGCGTATTCCGTCGTGGTCTGTAACAACCACTCGCCAGAGCCCACCATATCTGCCGCTGTGACGCACAAAATGGCTGGCATGGCTTTTTCAACCGCTGCGGGACCCGTTCCTGGAGCAGCCACTTCCACAGCATCCACATTGACGAACTCGATTCTTGCCTGATCCCTGGTGAGATCAATAATGCCATCAGGGATAATTGTCAGGCCAGTGCTTGATACGTCGACCAGGTACAAACCAACGCCAGCATTCGAGCTTGCGGCAACGACGAGTGTTTCCGCTTTTTGAGCATCCTGGACAAAGTAAGCCATGCCATTCAATTTTCCATCGACCTGGGCAACATCAGTATCTGTACTTTCCCAGGAACCTCTTTTGTTGGTAATGGCGAGAGTTGCAGACTTACCCGTCGCGATTTCTCCCAGCGCTGTTGTTGCATTGCCGGAATCACATTCTCGCAATACAAAGGTCGCATTGAAGGTGGACAGCAGGGGAGAAGGAAATGCTGCTTTGCCGACCTCTTCAGCCAGGGCAATGACCGCAACGACAGGCATGCCAATACCCCCCGCAGCTTCAGGAACACATGCTGCGGTCCAGCCCAGCTCACAGATCTGCTGCCATAGGGACCTGTCCCAGATGCACTCGATATCCCGATGGATATTGGAATCGTGTGCCACCTGGGTATGAATCTTGTTTGCGCTACAGTTATCAGCAAAGAATTTTCGCGCCGCGTCTCTTAGCATTGCCTCGTCTTCGCCGAAGCCAAAGTTTTTTGATTGCGTCATCTGGAATACTCCTTACTTGGACTTGGGCATGTTGAGTACCCGTTCACCGAGAATGTTTCGCTGCACTTCGTTCGCACCGGCGGCGATCGTGATGCCGAAACTATTCATATAGGCTAACTGCCACTGACCACCAGCGGGTGCATTGTCGTCGTTGACATACAGGCTGCTGCCCGCACCTTCGATTTCATAGGCGAGCTGGGCTATATCCTGGCCTATTTCTGTCGCTACGAGTTTGAACTGCAACGGCAGGCGCATGGGGTGGTCATTGAGTGCCTTTACCCCAATGCGGCGTTGGTTTTGCCTGAAGCCTTCCTGACGAATGATGAGTTTCATTACAGCGTCACGAATTACCGCGTCATCGGCGGCCGTTTTGCCGTTTCGATAAGACTGCCGTGCAAGGTCAATCAAAGAGCTGGCACTACCCACTGCGGCGCCTTTTTCTTCCGCTGTCACCATACCCCCGGCTGATGGGGTAACCAGCAGACCGGCACCTCGTTCATGGGCAAGCGTCGTCATAGCAACTTTCCAACCGGCACCGACCTCGTCCAGGCGGTATTTGTCTTCAACCACCAGGTCTTCGAATATCACTTCATTGAATCCGGTTTCTCCTGTCATCTTGATTAAAGGGCGAACAGTGACGCCCTTGCCCATGACAGATTCAATTGGCACAACAAAGTAGGACAGGCCATTATATTTGTCATCTTTGCTGGTTCTGCATAGCAGGATCATCCAGCTGGCAAAATGAGCAAGGGATGTCCAGACCTTGTGGCCATTGATGACCCAGGAGTCGCCTTTCTTTTCAGCAAAGGTTTGTTGATTTGCCAGGTCTGAGCCAGCACCGGGTTCACTAAATCCCTGGCACCAGATGTCTTCGCCAGAGAGTAGTCGCGGCAGCAGTTCCTCTTTGACCTCTTCCCGGGCGTGAAAATAGATCGTAGGCGCCGCCATGCCCATGCCAATAATATTGGGTAGAAACGGCGTCTTCGCCCGCTGCATTTCCTGGTTGGCGATCGACTGGCAATCCGTCATGCCACCACCGCCACTTGCTTTTGCGTAATCACAACCCACAAGACCAGCGTCATAGGCTGATTTTTGCCATTGCTGCAGCCACTCCATTGCGTCTGGATCACTGAGTTCCAGTGCGCCCTGGGGAATATGAACCGGGGGTTGGCCAGGGTGGTTTTCGGCTAGCCATTTCTGGCAATGGGCGCGAAATTCAGCCTGTTCAGGTGTGTCCTTGGTTTCATCGGACATAGTCGAATTGCTCCTGTCTCTAAAAAACGTGTAGATCGTCTATGGTGGGGCGACGTTGTACAGGATAAGTTCGGTCAAGAAAAGGTCTATTTTGACCAAAAAGCGAGAATCAAATGGGAAATTGGATAGGCAAAACCTTCGAAGTGCCTGTTGCTCTGGAGACGACGGATTTTCGCCTGCGCATGTTAGTGGTAGGCAACACAGGGATGCTTAACAAGATTAGTTGACAGTAACCAAAGGGGATTTAGTCTACTTATATTCTTCATCTAGCAGACCTGAATTCGATTTCGCTTCCTGTTGCTGGCTATTTTTTTGGCGGTCTTGCGCGCCTAGTTGGTTGGTCGCAATCAGGCGTTGTTCTAGCGACAATTCAGTGATTGGAAAACACCAGCGGAACTATTGAAGCTCGTGATATGGCCGCAGAACGTAGCGCTGATTGTTGCCTGGATTCCAATGAAGAGACACATGCACAGATCATGAACCTGACCGGTGGACTTGGAGCAATATCAGAGCCGTGTTGACATCGTCACTTAACCGGTTTATTTTCTATTCCGTTCAAGGTAGAACGAAAAATGAACAATCAAACCAGCAATGTCAGCCCACTGGTTCTCAAGGTTCTGTTTCGGCCAAGAGAGGCATTCGAAGACCTCGCACGGGCTGAGCCGTCGCCTTACCGGGTTTTTTTCAGGTACCTGATATGGTTTGCGCTGTTGCCACCTTTGTTTGCCTATATCGGCGGTTCACGCTATGGCTGGGACCTGGGCGCTGCGAATCCATTGATCTTGGCTGAAACCGAATTGCGAGTAGTGAGTGCCCTGTATTACGTGGTCTTGCTTACCGCATTTGTGTCGACCGCTTTCGCATCTCAATGGATGTCCGAAACCTATGGTGCCCGCAAATCTCTCGGTGTACATATGGCGATGGTGACGATCCTCGCGGTACCTGTCACAGTCGGTAGTGCTGTACATTTATATCCCCATGTCTTTGTGAACCTGCTGGTGTTTATTCCCGTCCTAATCTGGGTCATCTACCTGTTGTATGTTGGGTTACCGGTAGCGTTGAATATCAACCAAGAGCGCGGCATGCTGATGGCGTCTTCCCTGGTTGGCTGGCTGCTTGTCGGCTTCGTGACCTTGTTGGGGGTAACGGTTGTCCTCTGGACAAATGGGTTGGGCCCTTCGATAGGCGCCTGAACATATGACCCGGACCCCACAGATCACAACCAACGTTTACTACCACGACGGAGTTGTGCGTTTCCTTGTGATTTGCGCAATGGTCTGGGCGGTGCTCGGTATGGGTGCCGGAGTTTATGTTGCAGCGGAGTTAATTTGGCCAGAGATTGACTTTGGACAATTCTGGTTATCCTTTGGTCGACTTCGAGCCTTGCATACCAATGCGGTTATCTTTGGCTTCGGCGTCTCAGCTTTGATGGCAACGGCTTTTTATAGTGTTCAAAGAACCTGCCATGTACCGTTGCCGACGCTCCGATTGGCCTGGGTGACGGCTATGCTATGGCAAGTTTGCATACTAACCGGGGGCTTGTCTCTACTGGCGGGTATGAATACAGGAAAGGAATATGCGGAACTGGAGTGGCCTTTTGATATTGCCATTGCGATTGTCTGGATCAGCTTTGGTGTCGTCTTTTTCGCGACGATCGCCCGCCGTCGTATCAAACCTATCTATATATCAAACTGGTTCTACGGTGGGCTGATCATCGTCATAGCGATGTTACATGTCGTTAACAGCCTGGCGATGCCTGCGACCTTGTTTAAGTCCTATCCGGTCTATGCCGGTGCCCAGGATGCCATTGTGCAATGGTGGTATGGTCACAATGCTGTAGGTTTTCTGTTGACTGGGGGTTTCCTTGGCATGCTGTATTACTTTCTGCCGAAACAGGCAGATCGACCGATCTGGAGTTACAAGCTTTCGGTGGTCGCATTCTGGTCGTTTACCTATGCGTACATTTGGGCGGGTCCGCATCATCTTCATTACAACTCGATTCCTGACTGGGTGCAAAACCTCGGTATGGTGATGAGCCTGATATTGCTGGCTCCCTCCTGGGCAACCATGATCAATGGCATAATGACGGTCAGCGGTGCCTGGGAGAAACTCAGAACCGACCCGGCGCTAAAGTTTATTGTACTGTCATTGGCGTTTTACGGGCTGGCAACGTTTGAAGGACCTATGATGGCGATAAAAAGCGTCAATGCTGTCAGCCACTTTACCGACTGGACTATCGGCCATGTTCACTCCGGCGCACTGGGCTGGAACGCCTTAATTGTATTCGGTACGTTTTACTATCTTGTACCAAAACTCGTGGACGCAAAACTATACAGCGTGCACCTGGCCAATGTGCATTTCTGGTTGGCGCTTGCGGGGACCATGCTCTATGTCTTATCCATGTGGGGTGCTGGTGTATCCCAGGGCTTGTTGTGGTTAAGCCTGGACGAGATCGGTGAACCGAGTTTCAGCTTCAAAGATATTATGGCAAGTATGCCGCCATATTATTTGTTGCGCCTTGTTGGCGGATTGACCTTCTATCTTGGCACCCTGCTGATGATTTTTAATCTGGTCATGACCATGAAAGGTCGTGCCACGGTGCGAATAAGACCACCCGAGGTGACGGTGAGCGGTGAAGCGCAATGAGTGGTTTATCCCTTCATAAAAGACTGGAAAACAACGCCGGGCTTTTGGTTTTTGGCATTCTGGTCGTATCGGCAATCGGCGGCCTCGTGCAAATTGTCCCCAGTTTGACCCAGGATTCGTTGAAGACCCCCATCGGGAATACGCGGGTTTATAGCCCGGTGGAACTTGTTGGCCGCGACATTTACATCCGCGAGGGTTGTAGTGTTTGCCATTCACAGCAGATTCGACCGTTGCTGGCGGAGGTCAAACGCTATGGGCCTTATTCCCGTGCGGGTGAGTTTGTTTATGACCGGCCATTTTTGTGGGGGTCCAAGCGAACCGGTCCGGATCTGCAGCGGATTGGGGGCAAGTACTCCGATACCTGGCAACGCGTTCATCTCATCAATCCACGGCGGGTGGTGGAGAACTCCATCATGCCCGGGTACCCCTGGCTTGCGATGCGACCTGCAGCCAGCACCGGCGATATCCAGGCGAACCTGAAGGCGCTTCAACGTCTCGGTGATCCTTATAGCGATGCAGATATTGAAGCAGCACCGACGCAGCTTGAAGGCCTGATGGAGGTTGATGCGCTCGTGGTCTACTTGCAGATGCTCGGTACCGGTTTTGATGAGAGCATGGTTGACGACCACGGAGCGGAACGCTAATGAACGCATCGATGTATCGGTTTGTGCCACTCAGTGAGGACGCAACATGACCTGGTTCCTTTTCGTAGGTGATATGCTCGTCATGCTGTTTATGTGCGGCCTCGCAGTTTGGGTTTTTACGCAATCAACTGCGGAAGCAGCGGACGAAGCTGCCAGGATTCCGCTTGAAGACGAATACACTGATGACTGAATTACCGACAGGCTTCTGGGCAGGATGGATCGTAGTACTGACGCTGGTCAGCCTTGGTGTCTTGTGTTGGTTGGTGTACAGCATTTATTTCCCCCAATCCGAAGCTGACAAACACCATGAAGACATTGTGTGGGATAACAATCTCAGGGAGGGTGCGAACCCAGCACCGATGTGGTGGTTCTGGCTGATTCTTCTCAGTCTCGTGTTTTCCCTGATTTACCTGATGTTGTTTCCAGGGCTCGGGTCCTACCAGGGAATTCTCAACTGGAGTTCAGGCAGCCAGGTCGTTAAGGACGAGGAAGCCTTTCGTGCGGAATTCGGTGAACGTCGAAGCGCTCTGGCAGAAATGGAAGTACAGGCGATACACGGGTATCCACAAGCGATGGCCTCAGCACAGGGCGTTTTCGATCGTAACTGTGCTGTCTGTCACGGCTATGAGGCTCAGGGACAGGCTTCGCTTTTCCCGAACCTGGTGGATAACGAGTGGCAATGGGGCGGGTCCGAAGCACAGATTGAACAGTCTATTCGAGGAGGTCGAAATGCCATTATGGTTGCCTGGGGTGAGGTTTTGGGTGACCAGGGCGTGAATGACGTCACAGCGTACGTGTTGTCACTTACCAGCGGGACACAGACCAGTCATCCAGGAAAATCACAATATGATCAGTTCTGCATCGCTTGCCATGGCACAAGCGGAGAAGGTAATCCAGCGCTGGGTGCTCCCAACCTGGCAGATGACATCTGGCTCTATGGCGGAAATGTTGGAGCAATAAAAGCATCGATTGCGGATGGTCGCAATGGCGTGATGCCCGCTTTTGGGGAACGGCTTGATGAAACACAGTTAAAACTCCTGGTTGCCCTGATGCTCTCCTCGAATACTATGAATACTCTTGAATAACCTAACTTAGACAGCGAAAGCTACTGTCGTAAGTCAATGAATCTGTGTCCGACACGGCTTCACCCCCCTTGTCGTCTTGCCACCTAAATCTAGTGTTCTTGTCCTCTATCTTGAGTCAGATTATTCATGTACTCCCCAGCGCGAATTGGACTCGCATTATTTCCACTGGTTACGATATTTTTGCTGATGTATGACTTCCGAATTACTGATACTTGTTTTTGTCGCCATATTGGCTCAACAACCAACTGCAGCGGCAGGCCATCATATCAACAGTTCTCGTTTGGCCCTCCTGCCGGACATGGCGGGGTGGTGGCAATGCTTGACCAGAGTTAGTTACCCTGCATCTTGAAATCGTTCGGTTTCAGCGTCAGGACGTCGCATTTCAAATAGTCCATGGCTTTTTCAGTCGTATTACCTATAAATACGTCGTTGAAGAAACTGCGGGAGATCGCTCCCATTACCACGACTTCAGCATCCAGATCCTGCTGTGTCTCGTATAGTGCTATTTCTGGTGCGCCTTCGACCAGCAGTTGTCTATCCTTGTCGATGCTGAAATCTGCCATCAGTTCATTAAAGGCCATTTCATGATCGGCTTCAGCCTGGTCCGGGTACACGCCGGATAACGCAACTGGGTGAAAGGCGTGCAGTGCATAGGCGGTACCAGCCAATACCTTTGCCAGATCTATGGAAAACTCAAGAACCTTGTGGTCGAGACCAGATGGCTTGTAACGCGCGTGTTTTGGATCTACCGCGCCAATAATTTTTGGTGCCGAACTCCAGGCGTGTTCTTTAACTAACAACAGGGGTTTTGGGCAGGTACGAACGAGTTGCCAGTCGGTATGTGTCAGGAACATTCTGGACAGGGCACCGTGACGCCCGATATGCTGGATAACAAGATCTGCGTCCAGTTCAAGTGCCTGCTTTGCTATAGTTTCATACTCCGGGTAAGCCCAAAGCGCCAGGGTGGTGATTGTTAATCCGTTCTCTCGCATCGGTTTGGCGATTTTTTCGAGCTGCTCTTTGCATTCCTGCAAATACTCGGTACGCAATCGTGTGACCTCGGCTGAATCGAAGTAGTAGCCCTCGACCAGATATTGCGTGTGTTCACAGGAAAGCAGAACTATTTCTACATCCTTCGACCTGGCAATCGCTAAAGCCTTGTCCAGAGCAGGATAGGTTGCCTCATCCAGATGAATAACAACTAACAGCTTTTTTGGATCAAACATGTTGGCCACTCCTTATGTTGCGCAATCTATACAAGTAGACGTGAACGGCAGGATATCTAAACGCTCGGAAGAAATCTCCTTATTACACACTAAACAGGTCCCATAAGTACCTTCCTCAAGACGATTAAGTGCATGATCAATTTGAATCAGCTCCTCTCTACCTTCAACATCGAGAGCCATCACCAGCGCCTGATTGTCGAGCTCTACAGATTGATCGGAGAACTTGGCACTGACGGGCTTATCCCGTTCATAGATATGATGGTGAGTGCGCATGACCCTTTCAGATATAACCTTCTTCAGAACGATCAATTTACTCTCAATTTGCTTGGTATTCACAGTGTTTCTCCTATACCTGTCGCCCGCTATTATCATAGTGAATCTGATCGATGGGTTAAATGACCACGATCAATTCGCCCCGGGAGATTCCCTTGTACAGTTGCCTTGTAAGAAACCCTTGAAAAATATTCGTTGGGTCTTATGTAAGTGCAAACAGGAGGCGAACATGAACGAACCAGAATATTTCCCATTCCCGAGTCTGAACAGGCTATTTCGAACCTACGATGATATACATTCGTCCCGGCCTTTCAATGCTGCTATGGATTCTCACGGCTGGGTACCGGACATTGATATTACGGAAGATGAGTCAGAGTTAACATTTTGGGCGGACATTCCGGGAGTCGATACCGATGATCTCGAAATCACCGTCGAGCAGAACAAACTATCGATCAGTGGAGAAAGGGTCGTTGATTCGGCGTCCGGCGAGAGATCATACAAGCGCCGTGAACGAACAAGCGGTCATTTTTTGCGGCAGTTTACCTTACCGGAATCAGCTGACACGAATAACATCAGCGCGAAAGCGGACAAAGGTGTTCTGCGAATTTCAATCCCTAAAGTAGTAAATTCTGACAAGTTGAATATTCAGGTCGAGAACCTGGACTAGATAACCCCAGCTGGAGGCAAATCAAATGAGTACTTTCGACAATTTATCACACAACTTAAGAGATACGTTAGGTAACATCTCTGACGGCTGGCAACACTTGTGGCAAAAAGCCAGAAATTCAATAACCTATTTTGCGCCATCCAAGGAGAATGACCAGAAAGACGTTATCCCCGCGACACAATCGGTTCGTTGGGGTGTTCTGTCTGCTGATGTCAAGGAGACCGACAACAATATTGAGGTCCAATTGGAATCGCCAGGAATGAGCCCGGATGATTTTGAAATCAAGATTGATCATCAGGCGCTTATCGTCAGAGGTACCAAAAACTACCAGTCTGATCGTAAGGAAGGCAGGTTTCACGTCACTGAAAGAGCCTATGGGAGTTTTGAACGGTTAATTCCACTGCCGTGTCTGGTGGATGAAGATAGGGCAACGGCAAAGTACAAGGGTGGCGTTCTGCATGTGTCCCTGCACAAGCGACAAGGCGCTAAAGTGCGCCGAATACCGGTAGCATGATTTTGACCCGTTGATGGCCGCGATGTATTGTTAGTGAAATGACCTGCAACACATGGAGTGCTGATCGTGAAAAGAGCACGCACGCTTATATTACTATTTTTTGGGACGTTCCTTCTCGGGGCTTGTAACTTCCAGAGCCAGGGATTCAATTTGCCGGAAGGCAGTGTCGAAAGCGGGAAGGCCACCTTTATACTATTGCAGTGTAACGATTGTCATAGTGTTGATGACGTGGCCTGGAACGGCGCAGCAAGTGAAGGCGAGATTCACGTTAAATTGGGTGGTGAGACCACCCATGTGAAAACCTATGGCGATCTGGTGACTTCGATTATCAACCCGTCACACAAAATGTCGAGACTTCACGATCCGTCCACCATGACTGACTCCGGTGAGTCGAAGATGAGAAGCTACAATGAAGTCATGTCGGTACAGGAGCTGATCGACCTGGTTGCTTTTCTGCAATCCAAGTACGAGGTATGGGTACCGGATCACTACAAGTACAAGTGAGGTACCCAGGACTATTTAGGTAAGTAATGTTTTGATGCTGTCGGCATTCAGGGATTCGTGCTCCAGTAGTGCGTTCGCCAGGTCATCCAGCTTGCTGCGATGTAGTTTTTACACCTCAATTGCCCTGTTCTCGCTGGTCTGAATTAATTTCGCTACCTCATCATCGATCATCTCAGCCGTGTGGTCGCTGATCTCCCGTGAGGGCGTGAATTCTCTGCCGAGGAAGTTTTGTTCGCTCTCACTAAATGTGATCGGGCCCAGATTCTCATTCATCCCCCACTCCGAGATCATATGACGTGCGAGGTGTGTGGCTTCTTTCAGGTCGTTGGCCGCACCGGAACTGACTTCCTGAAAAACCAGGTTCTCTGCGGCTCGACCACCCAACAGGATTGCCAGCCTGTCTTCAAGGTAGTGTTGGCTGAAATTCAACATATCTTCAGCGGGTGCCTGTTCGGTCATACCCAGCGCCCTGCCCCTGGGTATTATTGTGATCTTTCTGAGCGTATCTGCGTGAGGCATATAGAAGGCGGTAAGTGCGTGACCTGCCTCGTGATAAGCGGTCCTGCGCTTCTCTTCCTCTGAGAATAGCGCCTCCCTGCGTTCACCAAGGATGATCTTGTCCCTTGCCTGCTCGAATTCCGAGTGTGAAACGACCTCCACCTCCTGTCGAGCCGCCAGTAATGCTGCCTCATTGACCAGGTTGGCCAGATCAGCCCCTGAAAACCCGACGGTGCCGAGGGCGATGCTTTCAAGGTCAACGTCATCCGCAATCGGTACCTTGCGTGTATGGACCTTGAGAATCGCTTCACGTGCCTGTTTTTGAGGTAATTCCAGCACGACCTTGCGATCAAATCGACCGGGTCTGAGTAGCGCCGGATCTAACACATCCGGCCGATTCGTCGCGGCGAGTACAACCACGGTTTCTTCCTCCTTGAAACCGTCCATTTCTGCGAGAATTTGATTCAGGGTCTGCTCGCTCTCGTCGTTGTTCATACCTGACACACCGCTACGGGTCCGGCCAACGGAGTCTATTTCATCGATGAATATCAGTGAGGGTGCAGCATTACGAGCCTGTAGAAACATATCCCTGACTCTTGAAGCGCCCACCCCGACGAACATTTCCACAAATTCTGAACCGGTGATACTAAAAAAGGGTACACCAGCTTCACCGGCTGTGGCTTTGGCCAACATGGTCTTACCTGTACCGGGTGGCCCCATCAGCAGTATGCCTTTCGGGATTTTCGCTCCCAGTTTCTCGTACTTTTCAGGATTTTTCAGATATTCAATGACTTCCCGAAGGTCATCTTTGGCACCTTTGAGCCCGGCAATATCGCTATAGCGGGTGTGGATGTCGTCTGCTTGAGCGAGTTTTGCCCTGGATTTCGTGAAGCCGCCGCCGCCCGGTAGAAACTGCTTTCCCAAAAACCGTCGGCTTGCCAGGAAAAGTCCAATCAGGAAGATCCACGGAATAACATTGATTAGAAATGTAAGCAACGGTGACGTTTCGGTTGACTGGACCTTAACGACCACCTTTTTTTCTTCGAGCAATGGAATGAGATCAGCGTCTGCAATAGCAGGCAGGGTTGTGGTGAATATTTTTTCCTGCCCCAGTTCCAGTGACCGATACACGCCAATGATCTCGTTACCACGAAGTGTAATAGATTCGATCTGACTATCGCGTATCTCTTGTTTGAACTGGGAATAAGGGATTTCATCAGGGCCATCGCCCTGTCGTAAGAAAAAGGAAATCGCTATCGCAAATAGAAACCAGATAAGTGCATTTAGCCACAGATTGGGCAACTGCTTCGGCGTTTGGTCTTCGTTTGGTTTCTTATCATTAGCCACAAGAATCTTGTACGCCTCAGCGTTTACTTCGGTACACGCCAAAATGAACGAAAGGAGCCGTAGCTTTTTCCCCTGGGATGACATTGTCAGGGACTTTATATCTTACGACTTTCAGGCTGCGCAAAAACGCGACAATTGCGGTGGCATCTTCATTGGTCATCCTTGAATAACCCGGCCAGGGCATCACAGACAGATGACGGCGACCATGATTGTCGATACCAGTACGGATCACCTCTACAATCTCATCGTCTTCCCATTTGCCAAGACCGGTTTCAATGTCGTTGGTGATATTGGCGGGATAAACGACACCGGGGTTTTTTTCGGTTAAGGGGTTGGAATAGGCAATGCCAATGCCGGAACCCGCAAAAATGCGCTGAATATCAGGTTCACCAATTAACGCTCCATCGGTGTGGCAGGTGCCGCAAGCCAGTAGTTCAGCGAGATATTTTCCCCTTTAGACCTGGACCGGTGGGTAGCCGCTGTCTTCCACTGAGAGATCGTGTAGTGTAGTTGGTGTCGCAGGATCATAGTCTTTCAGTGGGTCACTGCCACAAGCCGTTAAGCCTGCGACTAGACAAAGAGTAAGACAAAGAATGGATAAGTGTTTTTCCATTGTCATTGCCACGATTGGTTCCAGATTTGATCTATCGAAGCACGACTACATCGCAATGTGTATGTGTAAGAATCGTTTCCGAGGTGTTACCAATGACGAAACTCTTTACCCCGGATCGACCCACCGTACCCATAACAAGAAGCTCTGCCTGGCTGTCTTCAATGCTATCCCTGATTCGCATGGCCGGGCCGCCTTCTGATATCTGCAGGTACTTGTAATCGACATTTGATTCTTTAACGAGTCTGTTCATGCTGATTTTTATTTCTTGTTCGATTTCAGCCTGAAGTTTCTCAAAGTCCAGCATAATGGCGGTGGGTTCCGCCCAGGCTTCAACCAGTGGATAGGCAACCACGATGGTCAGTTCACCTTCCAGGATCGAGGCCAGATGTGCAGCTTCAACCAGGACCCGTTTGCTGAGAGCAAATTGATCTTCGTTAAGGGCATCAACCGCAGCGATTATGGTCGGACTTGATACCCAGGCAACATCTTTTACCAGCATGACCGGAATTTCTGAATGCCGGAGTAAATTCCAGTCCTGTGGTGTTCGAATCTTGACTCCAAATTCGTCAGCCCGGTCCGCGCCTTTAATGATCAGGTCTGCCCGGCTTTCTTCAGCTGCAGCGAGAATGCCGTGCCATTTATCCTTGTTCCAGATGGTTGCAGATTCAAGTGATTTAACCTTGTTTCGAATCGGGTCCAGCTGATCTTCCAGCCAGGTTTCAGCCGACTGCATCAGGAAAGTCTTGAGTTCCTGATTGTTTTCGACCTGCTTAACCGGGATATCCACTATCCCTTCGTAAATAACATGAACTACCTCGAGTGCGGCGTTCGAAGCCGTGGCCAGTGCCAGTGCTTTTTCGAGTACGACGATCGCGCCTTCTGTATGGTCAATCGCTACCAAAATCCTGTCTACACCAAGCATAGCTGCTCTCCCTTCGGCTATTTTTCATAGTATGCGCCTTAGCGGTCGGGTAAGTATTGATATTAGTCAATAGAGACAGAATTGTTCCCAATCCTGCTTGATAGCCCCGGTGAGTGGCTTTCTTCGCGCAACCCATCGATTAGTTGATAGACTTGGAAGAATCAGGAAATTTAAGGGAATACCGATGGAGACTATCACTTACGAGAAAAAAGGCCAGGTTGCCTATGTGACCCTGAACCGGCCTGAAAAACTCAATGCCATGAATGATGTGATGCACCGGGAATTGGCTGAAACATGGGTGGATTTTCGCGATGACGATGAACTGAGAGTGGCGATATTATCCGGCAATGGTCGCTGTTTCAGTGCTGGTGCTGATCTTTCCGGTGGTGCGCCGGAGAAGTACAGCTACACGGGCGATTTTCCTGATATCACCCAGACCCAGAAGGTCTACAAGCCCATTATTTCTGCACTCCATAGTCATGTGGTGGGTTATGGCATGTGGATTGCGCTTGATACGGATATCAGGATTGCGACGCAAGACACATCTTTTTGGTTGCCGGAACCACAATGGGGTATCGCCACAATTCCCTGCGCGTGGTTTCCTAAAATAATGCCCTGGGCGATTGCGTCGGAATTACTGCTGTTGGCAGAGCGCGTTAGTGCACAGCGTGCGTACGACGTTGGCATGATCAACAAAATTGTTCCGGCGGACCAGTTGATGGCAGAAGCAGAAAAAATCGCGGACCGGTTCTGCCAGCTCAGTCCGGTTGCCGTGCAGGGGATGAAAGAATCCATGGTTCGCGCCTCATCACTGGACTATGCCGCAGTTGACCACATTACCGACTATGTACAAACCCGTGTTATGAACTCCGAGGATCGAAAAGAAGGTGGCAAGGTCTTTCTGGAGAAACGCGAGGCAGAATGGCCGAACAGGTAGGAGACTGATGCCGGTACCGGCAATAGCCGATAGTTTGTTTACATCAAACTGCCATATGGCGTTTAATCACGGAACACGTAAATACAAAAGAGATAAGTGGGGAATAATGATGGACCTGGAGACTTTTCGCAGCGACACCCGGGAGTGGCTGGCTGCAAACTGCCCTGAAAGCATGCGCAACAGGGCAGTGCATTTTGAAGATGCGTTTGAGATCTACAATACTCCTGATGCAAAACTGTGGCTTGATCGTATCGCCGAACGGGGCTGGACTGCGCCAACATGGCCAGAAGAATACGGCGGCGGTGGATTGGATTATGACACCAACCGGGTCCTCCAGGAAGAAATGGCAGCGATCAAGGCATTGCCTGCCGCTGCAGGTATGGGGCTGTCCATGATTGGTCCGACCTTGCTCGAATTTGGCACTGAAGAACAAAAACAGCGCCATCTGCCAAAGATTGTGACGGGTGAAGTCAGATGGTGCCAGGGATACAGTGAACCCGGTTCAGGCTCCGATCTTGCCAGTTTGCAAACCAAAGCCGTCATGGAAGGTGATCATTTCGTGATTAATGGGCAGAAGATCTGGACCTCCGGGGCGCAACATGCAAATTGGATGTTTGCCCTGGTAAGAACAGATCCAGATGCAGCAAAACACGATGGAATCAGTTTCGTGTTGTTGCCAATGGATCAACCCGGGGTGAGTGTAAAACCGATTCAACTGATTTCCGGTTCATCACCATTCTGTGAGACCTTTTTTGACGATGCGCTGGCCCAGCGTGACGACCTGGTGGGTGAGCTCAACAAGGGTTGGACCGTGGGTAAACGCCTGTTGCAATACGAACGCTCTGCATCGCCTGTACGATCGAAGAAAAAAGGCAAACCGGTTAACGCCTATGCCGATATTGCAAAAATGTACCTGGGAGAATCTGACGGTAAAGTCGTAGATGCCGGTGTCAGGGATAAAATCACCCAACAGACGATGATGGAAAAATCATTGCAGCTAACGGTTCAGCGGGTGTTTGAAGAGAGCAGATCAGGCAAGGCACCGGGTGCTACCACTTCAATATTCAAGCTCGTCGGTTCCACATTGTCAAAGGAAGGCTCGGCGTTGAAATCAGAACTTCGTGGTTCATCGGGTCTCGGCTGGGAAGGTGACAGTTTTACTGCCGACGAACTGGACGCCACCCGGGGCTGGCTTCGTGATCGGGCAGTGACTATTTATGGGGGTACTAACGAAGTTCAGATGAACATCATCAGCAAAAGGGTGCTGGGTTTACCGGACTAGGACTGAGAAGGGGAGCATCGGTGTACAAGTTCTACTATTTTCCAAATTCATGTTCCGTGGCGTCACATATTGCGCTGGAACAGGCAGGTGCAGACTATGAACCGGTTCGCGTTGGCTTTGAAACCGACGAGCAGCGGCAGGATAAGTACCTGGCGATCAATCCGAAAGGCAGGGTGCCAGCGCTGGTAACAGAGCGCGGGATTTTGACCGAAAACCCGGCGATATTGATGTTCATCAGCCAGACCTGTCCGGCAGCTAAACTTGCACCTTTGGACGACGCCTTCGCGATGTCACGCATACATTCATTCAATGCCTACCTCAGCTCCACCGTGCACGTGGCACATGCGCATGGTGTGAGAGGCTACCGATGGGTTGATGATGAAGCTGCCATCAGTGAGATGAAACGAAAGATGCCCCAGGTCGTTGGCGATTCTTTTGCATTGATTGAGAGCGAAATGTTCAAAGGACCCTGGGTGATGGGGGAAGAATACAGCATCGCAGACATTTATCTTTTTACGATCGCGCAATGGTTAGAAGCAGACAGGGTCGACCCGACCCGGTTTCCAAAAGTACTTGAGCACAGAAACCGGATGCTTGAGATTCCCGTGGTGAAAAAAGTTCTAGCGCTTCAGGTATAGCGTTTCAGGTGTAGCCAGACGCGTGTTTGATTGAATCGGAAACAGTATGGACGATCAAGAAATAGCGACCTTAAGAAAACTCATGGAATACGAGGCGAGTCGAACATCGCCGCCAGCGGAGTTTCCTCAACTGCCTGATTTACCCGGTGGCAGATACACCGATGAACGCTTCCTTGAGTTGGAAAAGCAGCACCTGTGGCGTAAGTCGTGGTTGCTCGCCGCCCATATCGATGAAATACCTGAACCCGGCTGTTTTATTCTGTGGGAGCAGGCTGGGCAGCCGATTGTTGTTGTTCATTCGGAGACTGGCAACATCAATGCTTTCTATAACACCTGTCGGCATCGCGGCGCACCTGTGGTGACAGAATCCAGCGGTAAAAAAATTCGCTTAACCTGCAAGTATCACGGTTGGACTTATAACCATGAGGGCGAGCTTTTGTCCGTCCGTGATCCGGAAGATTTCTCTGACCTCGATTTTTCCTGTCGCTCGCTGAAGAGCGTTCGCTGTGAAATGTTTGGCAATCTGATTTTCGTCAACTTTGACGAAAATGCAATGTCGTTAATGGACTGGCTCGGGCCGATTGCCACCGAGTGGAAGGAATTCCAGTTCGACAAATGCCGCCTGGCGGCAAGACATGTTTTTGACCTTGACTGCAATTGGAAGATCGCCATGGAGGCCAATACTGAAGTTTATCATGTTAAGAATATTCACCCGACCACTGTCGCACCTATCCTCGATGATCGACGTAATGTAAACAGCTTTTATCCGAATGGTCATGGGCGAATGATCGCGCCCCGGCCAGAGAAAATGAAAGGCATCATGCAACAGCGAAACCCTGACGTGGCAGAATTTGAGACAGTTGGGGAAATTGGTCGCACCTGTACCCAGTCCTATGGAATCTTTCCAAACTGGGTTTCACCTTTGAGTCCCTACGCTTTACCACCCTTATTATTCTGGCCCAACGGTATTAACAAGTCGCGACTGGAGACCTGGACATTTGCCCCTGACTGGGGTGAAGGTCGAAAACCCGATATGTGGACCGAGAACGATGGTGAGAAACTGATTCAGGTATTGTTAGAAGATACTGAATTTGGCGCCTGGATCCAAAAATCTGTGGAGTCCTATGGATTTAGCGGAGTACCGCTTAGTTACCAGGAAGCACGGATATATTACTGGCACCAGTCCGCCGACAAAATGATCGGCACTGACAACATTCCACCTGAGTTGCGCGTGCCCGCGGTAATTGGTGACGACTGGGTTTTTCCGAATGACCCGCGACTCAATTACATCTGTTAAGAAGCAAAGGGTTAAGGTGCAAAACTCGAGCGAGCCTGTACGCCCCATTTGCCATCGATTAACGATACGACCCACAGGGATGGGTAGTTGCCGATTAAACTGTCGTCTTCCCTGTATCGGCTGAACTGTACTGCGAAATGCACCTTGTTATCGGTGCTCTGTACGACTCGGCGATAGTCCCAGAGGGTATAGTGCCAGCCGGTGTTCTCAACGAACTGTTCAAAAAAGTTAACAGGTCTAAAACCACTTTCTTCAAGCACCTTGATCGTTCCGCTGGCGATTCGAACATGGGGGAAATGAAATGTGGCATCCATTGTGGCCAAATCACGTAGGTTCCATGCATTTTGATAAGCATTGATAACCTTTAATGCTTCCTGCTCCGGTCCAGGTGCCGCAATAATATCTTCGGAGTGTTCGTTCTCGTGGCTGTAAATAGTCGTATCAGCAGGCAGGTTGCCGAAGCCAATGCACGATACGTGAGAGGACCTTATCGGTTTGAAGTTCTCGACGAGAGTGTGAAACTATGTTCCCCAACAGGCGTCAGAGACCGTGACGCGCCTGCTGCTGGAACATCTTGGTGAGTACGCTGACGTTACGAATCTTTAACAGTTGTTTTTTGGAATCTTAGGAAAGTACCATTTGGAACAGAGTTAATTTACAACCAGGAGTAATATGATGTCAGATAACTTTCTTACGTTTGATCACATTCATTTGATCAGCGAAGACCCTGAAGCTGCGTCAAACTGGTATGTGGACGTGTTGGGGGCAACGATTCTCAGACGACGGCAGGTTCGCGATGCGCCCCAGGTCAGACTCGAGTTGGGTGGTATTACTTTGCTCATAAGAGGTCAACGACCCGGCGAGGCTCCGGTGAGTACAAAACTGATGCAGGATTTTGAAGGCTATTCAAGTCATGATGAATGGGGAACGGACCACTTCGGTTTTAGCTATCGCGGTGACCTGCTGGCTTACTGCGAAGAGATAAGGGCGAAAGGTGCTGTCTTTGTCGTCGAACCCTGGGAATTTACACCGGGGAATCCGATCTGTTATGTATCTGCTCCTGATGGTGTCAGTATTGAAATCGTGACAGCAGGGTAGGAAAGTCAGGTCTCTATCTTTTCCCAATACTCAGTTTGAGACCTGGAGAGTGTTGATATGACTCACTCTTACATCCGAAAACTGGTCCGTGCAATACAGACGCCGTTCTCTACCAGGTGCAGTGTTACAGTAGGTGAGTTACTGCCACTCAGTCACGCCTAACAGTTCGACATACTTAACCATCTTTTCGTAAATGTCGTCATCTGAACACTGCGCTTTACGCGTGGCAAGATTCGCTTTTACGGCACAAAATTCCAGGTGTTGCGCGACAGTCATGGGTGACCTGATTTCCTTAATGGCAACGACAGGTTCTTCTGCGGCAGGTTCTTCTACGACTGACTCTTCCGCGACTGGTTCGACGCCGACAGGCTTCGTGACGATGGGCTCAACTGCAACAGGTTCTGCTGTGACTACAGCTTCTGCGACTATCGCAGGTTCACTTACTACAACCCTCATCACCGAAGTTTCTGAATTGAATTGCATTAACTCACCTGCATTTGCGCTCAACCACCAGATTCCGCCACGTCCAAAACCGGAATACTGATTCTGAATTCGCGTTAACTTTTTATCGAATGGTCCAATCATTGCGCGGTAGATTGTTCGCCCATCTGCTTGCAGTGTTGTGACCTTAATTGGTTTATCCACTTGTGGGGTCATTTGGCTCACAAAGAGAACAGCCTGACCGGCATCCCTGAAACTTGCCAGAACAAGGTAGTTCCTTGGATTGCTGGATTCATCGGCCATTTCGCTGGCATTTACGGGTGTGGTTCCGGCCATGATGAGGAGACAGCTGCAAAAGATGATGCATTTCATTATTGGTAACCGTTTATTTTCAGTGAGATCTAAACTGATTTTATAGCGTGGGTTTTGGCGCGCAAGTTATCCCATCTCCGGTCAGCCCGGGATAGGGCCTGCTGGTCTGAAAACTGAATCCGGGAGTTAGCTATGAATTAGTACCAGACTAGTGCGGCTTTCTCACAGCGCAGACTCGATATCCGTTTGTGAGAAGTCCTGGCCTTTATATAACAACGGCATGCCAAGAGATTTTGCCAAAGCGTAAGAGAAACAATCACCGAAATTGAGTCCTGCCGGGTGAGCACCTTTGCCAAAATCCATGTAGGCCTGACGCGCAATATCAGCCTGGGCCCTGGTCACTGGCTCTACTTTCACCTCGGCGCGAACGATGAGTGAATCGAGTTGCCGACCTGCCGCCGCACCTTTCTGTCGGTCAATCACAATTCCCGATTCGAGATAGCTGGCAGCAGATATCAGCCGATGTTCAGCCATAGCCAGCGCCTGGGCATATAAACCTGCATCGGCTTCATTAAAGAGAATTGCGACCAGGACGGATGTATCGATAATCAACGGGGTAACCCATTCTTATCATAAAGAAGTTCTCCATGGCTCCCTGGCTCAACCACTTCATATGTCGCGCACTTCTCACCTATTGCAAGTAAATCGGACGCTAATCGACTTGCATCCCTGCGTTGATGCTCACGGGCAAGTCGTTGTCTCAAAGATTCGATTACTGCCTGGGTTTTGCTTTCGCCGGTCAGCCTGGAAACTTCATCAACCAGGCGATCTGCTTCAGCACTCTTGATGTTCAGAGACATGGGGTTCCTTAATGGTAGAAATTACTTCTGCCTTTCTACCATAGATCAAACAAAATGCCAATTTTCCAACTCTGTGTACAAATCACGTGAACCATCCAACCTGATGGGAATGAGCCGGGTTGTGACGCTGGGTCATGTGCAGTGAGCTCAGAGGATCATTGACGGCGATAGTAATAGATGGTTTCCTGTTGATGAGTTTTCGTAAGAAAAACAAAGGAGAAACCCAAATGGCAAAGATCAGCACGTTTTGTCGCGTCTGCGAACCATCCTGCGCACTGATTGCAGAAGTTGAGGATGAACAGATCGTTTCTCTCAAACCCGACCGTGATCATCCTGTGACCAGGGGCTTTGCCTGTCATAAAGGTCTTGCCACACTGGATATTCACAATGACCCGGATCGGCTTTCTTTTCCCCTGAAAAAGTCCGCTGATGATTTCGAACGTATCAGCTGGGATGAGGCTGCCAATGGTATTGCCTCCCGGTTAGCAGAAATCAGGGAAAAATACGGTAGTCGGGCCATCGGATCCTACAGCGGCAATCCACTGGCATTCAATTCTCTTGCAGGACCCGCGATTGGATCGTTCATGGTGAAAAATGAAATACGCACCAATTTCAGCTCTGGCACCCAGGACTGCACCAATAAGTTTGCCGGAAGTGAGGTCATCTTTGGTTCGAGTACGATTCACCCCGTACCGGATATCGATCACACAGATTTTCTGCTGCTGTTTGGTTCGAACCCACGGGTATCCCATATGAGTTTTATCTCGATTGCGGATCCGGTCAAAGCACTCAGGGAAGCCAAAAAGCGTGGCACAAAAATCCGCTTTGTAGACCCCCGTATCAATGAAACGGTGAAGGGGATTGGGGAGATCGTTCATGTAAACCCGGACACTGATGTCTACCTGATGGCGGCCATGCTGAACCACCTTGATGCAACCGATCAGTTTGATGAGGAATATCTGAATCAGCATGGCGACAATGTCGTGCAGCTACGGGAATTTGTTGGCAAGTACTCCCCGGAACGGGTCGCCAGCGTCGTTGGCATCAGTGCCATTGAAATAAAACAACTCGCCGATGAATTTGCCCAGGCAGATTCAGCGGCAGTTTATATGTCCACCGGCGTGAATATGGGCCGACAGGGCACGTTAGCTTATTGGCTTTTGTTTATGCTTAGCCTGACGACAGGAAATTTTGACAGGCCGGGTGGTAACTATTATTCACTGGGATTTTATCCTGCAGCAAAAGCAGGCAGGGTACAGGGTGAAAGCCCATTCTTTGACAGCCCCTATGGTGAAATTCGCAGGATACGCGGCACGCTGCCCGCAAACCTCATGGCTGACATGATTCTCGCGGAAGAGGACCCAATCAGGGCTATGGTGGTCATCTCAGGCAATCCCATGCTGTCGGTCAGCAATGGCAGATTGCGGGAAGCCTTTGAAAGTCTGGAACTGTTGATTGTAATTGATATCTACCCCAACGCCACGGCAGAGCTGGCGGATTATGTACTACCGGCAACCGGTATGTACGAAAGGGAAGATATCAATATGTGTGGGCTGGGTCTGCAACACCAGCCCTTTGTTCAGTACACGAATTTTATTGTCCCACCAAAATACGAGCGCAAGCCGGAATGGTGGATTCTGGCGCGTATTGAGCAGGCCCAGGGTTTTGACTCTGTCCTGGATGAAGCGGATATGCCTAATCTGTTCGGTCGAACCGATCACATGCTGAAGCACTCGGATGTGTCAGTGGACAGGTTGAGGGATCTACCCAACCAGACGGTTGTGCTGCCCGCCAGTCGGCCGGGTCGATTTTTTGATGACTGGATCCAGACTGAATCCGGCAGAATTGACTGTTGCCCGGACATTTTTGCTGAATCGCTGGATAATTGTGAAGCTATATTTACTTCTATTTTGGAAGAGCAGCAGGGTAGTGAACCTGAAGATAAACGCCCATTAAAAATGATCTCTCGAAGGACCAATTATATGGTCAACAGCTGGTTCCATAACGTTGAATCCCTGAAACGGGGTATTCACAAAGAGAACCCGTTGTACATGTATCCGGATGATGCCAGGGCCCGGAATCTTGGAGATGGATCGATGGCCACGATTGAAAATAAGAATGGCTCGATCACGGCCAGCGTCGTGTTGGATGACGGACTGAAACCTGGCACAGTCGCCATTACCCATGGCTGGGGGCATGAGCGAACCCGCATGAATGTAGCCAGGAAATATGCCGGTGTGAATGCCAATGAACTCTTGCCTTCAGGCCCCGGTAGTTTCGAAAAACTCAGTAACCAGGCCTTTATGACGGGCATCCCCGTGAGTGTCGAAGCATGCGGATAGGGCTTGTTGCCGATACACACATGCCCGGTTCGTTGGCGGACCTGTGGCCCCAGGCAAAGGATGCACTGTCTGGTGTCGATTGTATTCTGCACGCCGGGGACCTGCATACCCTGGATATTGTGGATGAGCTGGAAAAGCTTGCGCCAACCTATGTCTCCATCGGCAACGGTGATATTGGAATTGTCGATGAACGACTGAAACACAATTGGATGTTTGAGTTCGAAGGGGTGCATGTGGGTCTTATTCATCACTTTCCATCCCCATTGAGGAAATCACCCGAAATTATCAATAAATATGTCGCTCGCCACTTTGACAGAACCCCGGATGTGGTCATCTTTGGCCATACCCACTTCGAGGGTGTGTACCAGGTCGGTAAGTTACTCTGCGTTAACCCCGGATCGCCGACATTGCCAAGGAACCAGTCTGTGAGGATGGGGACTATGGGTTATCTCGATGTATCCGAAGGGCAGGTATCGGCGTCGATTTTCCAGATTACCCAGTCAGGGCTTGAGCCTCATGAATCGCTGGAAACCGCGCAACCAGTGGTGCTGTCGGTCATATAAAAACTCAAAGCCCAGACAGCCGGGATTCAGGCTGTTTCTGCATTATCATTCTCAAACATGGACTTACTTGCACATCTAGGATGGCTGTGGCAGTTTGTCGTCCGAATCGAAAATAATCCCCAGAGGTCATTTTGTTACTGGATTTACACACTCATTCCATTAAATCAGACGATGGACGTGCGAAAGTTCAAAACTACTGTCAATGGATCAAGGCCAAGAATATTCCCATTGATGGTTTTGTGTTGACCGAGCACCGGCAGTTTGATGATGAGTCGGACTACTCTGCATTGGCAGATAAGTTCGACCTCATCATTTTGAAGGGCGCCGAAGTAGAAACCGAATATGGCCATGTACTGGTATTTGGCGTCACCGAAGGCCTGCAAAATGCATTCGATTTTTCCAACACGCACTTGTCCCTCGAAATGGTCCTCGAAGTGAGTAAAGCCCACGGTGCCGTTGCCGCGCCCTGCCACCCGGGAAGACCCCGAGTTGGTATGTTTGCCCACACAGAGAACCTGGGTATTCCCAAAGGCGTTACGATCGTTGAAATATACAATGGCGGCAGCCGCGACCAGGAAGACAGGATTGCCATCGACAATGCAAAAAAACTCGGTTATCAGGGCATTGGTGGCAGTGACTCACATATAGTGAGCCATGTGGGACGTTGCGCGACCCGCTTTTCGCACCAGATAAACAACATGGATGAATTGGTTACCGCCTTAAAAGCCGGTGAGTTTGAGGCGGTAAACCTGAAAGTGTCAGCGTAAAATCAGATGTTTGAACTTGTACTGTATTAATCTAAAAGAGAGAATTCGAGTGGACCAGGATATTGAAGAGCTGAGGCAGAAATACCTCAATCAGGATTTTGACGAGAAGATTTTTGAGATTAAACCCGAACAAACAATCGAATATGCACGGCTTTGTGGTGAAACGGCTGAACGTTTTCTCAATCCTGATCATGAGGATTTTCAGGCGCCCCCCACTTATATTGCGAGCTTGAGTGGCAGAAGATCAATGCCGGTAGATTTTCCGAGACTGGGTATTGGCATGGACGCAGGTAAAGGCGTTGAGTGTTTCAAGCCGATTCGACCCGGTGAGCCACTGACAGGTCGAACCCATCTGCATGACATTTACACCAAGACCGGGAGATCGGGTCGAATGATTTTCACAGTCAGCAGAATTGAATTTTTTGATGCTGAGGGTACCCATTTGGCCAATGCAGATAGTCGCGCCGTTATGCGGGAGAAAAGCTAATGCCGATTTCATCGATTACTGACGTGGAATTTGGTGAAGACCTGCCTGCGTTTGAACCGGATACGTCATTGGACACCGTTAAGAAATTTGTAAAATTAATCGGCTGGGGCTTCGGTAGCGCACGTTTCTCGGACCATGAAGGCGCCAGAAAAGAAGGACTGCCTGGCGCGATGGTGCCGGGGATTCTCAGCCAGGGTTATCTTGTCTCGATGATTCACAGTTGGGCGCCCGGTGCAGAAATCCGTGCAATCGATACCATATTTCGGGCTGCGGTGATTGCCGACGAAAAACATACCATTACCGGCGTCGTCACTGATATTAACGAAGAAGACAAACTGGTGGAAATTGATATCACCGTGGCGAATCAGAAGGGTGAGACGCGGGTTTTTGGTACCGCGACCGTTGAAATCCCTGCCTGAGTGTCCGGCAATCAATCAATACAATGGTATTGGCAATTTTTAGGGATCGCTTACCAGTCTCGCTCTCAGCTCTTTTCTGGCGACATGATCGAGCCCGACGACGTCCAGGTACCCGCCGATTGATCCGTGCTGCAAAATCACTTCATCCAATGCGGCCCTGAGATACTCGTACCTGACACCGGCAATGATTTTCAGGCTTTGATGATCGACCCGACCGCCGTAGCGTTCATTAAAATTGGGCATCATCCGCTCCAGTAACTCCGTCGCAGCGTTGGTGAGCAGGTAATCAGAGAATATGTCTTGCTCTGATACTCCCAGTGCTGCCTGAATCATCGCGACACCGAATCCGGTGCGATCCTTTCCCGCAGAGCAATGCAGCAGAAAACCATTTTCAACATTCATCAGTTCCTCGAACAACTTTGTATAGGACTCGACATGGTCTCGTGCGATCTCGCGGGTTATTTCTTTCATAAATGCGATTCGATGTTCGTGGTTCTGGTCAGGGTCCTCATAGCTTGCTCTAAGTTGTGGTGAACTCCCCGGAGCGATGGGAATATGTACCCGGCAGTTAAAGGGAGGGTCAGCAGGCGCGCCGCCCATGGCGACCTCATCCTCCCGCCGCAGATCGCAAATTACGCCGACGTCGAGTCGTGCGAAATCATCAAATGCCTGCTCGGGAATACCGGAGAGAGAGCCACAGCGAAACAGCTTGCCCTTAGCCACGGTGCCGCCATCTTTGGTGTGGTAGCCGCCAAAGTCCCGAAAATTGAGGGAACCTTCGATGGGTACAAATCGTGGATCTCTTCTATTTTGGGTTTTCGTTTCCGGCATTTGAGTCTTTCCTGTTGGATTTTCATTTTTTACTTTTTTGAATCTTTCCACTATAGCAAACAGCTGGAAGCGGAACGCTCACTTTCGCTGCCCCGGCCATTTTCTGATCAGGGATATAGCTCAATCAGCTCATGGATGCGGTTTACGATCCTATGGGGATTTGAGTCACTGTTCACTGGCAACCCCTCGCAGCGATGGTCGTTCCAGATTGTATAAAACCCCAGTGTCTTTGGTACACGAACTTCCCATTCCAGGTTGTCACCAACAATGCAGGATTCAATGGGGGAAACTCCCAACTGATCGGTGATATGGGTGTAAACCACTGGATCAGGTTTTCCGCGGCCGAATTCACCTTCAACTAAAACCAAATCGAAGTACTTATCCAGGCTGTATTTATCAATCTTGCTGCGTTGAGTTTCGGACCCACCATTGGTGATCAGTGCTGTCTTTATTTTGTGCTTGCTGAAATGTTCAAGAGTTTCCAGCGCGCCCGCAAAAGGCACCACATTAAACTCACGGTGATTGTGATAGTCGTTTGCCAGCAGAATAGATGCTTCGTCGTTGGAAGATTCGAGATTTCTTGCAGCACGCTTTACGATATTCTGGCGGGCGATGCGAATATTCAAACGTCCTTTTTGATGTCGAACGGGATCGCTCCAGAATTCGTCAGCAACGGATCTTATTTCCTTGAAAAAGTCCTCCGCATCCAAGCCCGGGAATCTGTGGATATGTGTCTCAACACTACGCCTCCACAGCTTCATATGATCGCCGCCTTCGCAGGTAAGAATGGTGTCGTCGAGATCAAACAGGATGGCTTGTGGTTTCATGGGAAATTTGCTGATCGCTAATTCGGTATTCTACCTCACGGAGGTGGGGTTTTCTCGATGGAAATGGATAATCAGAACAGCAAACCGACATCTGAGGTTTTTTCGAAATGAGTCACTTATTTGCTTATCTGTCCAGAATGAAATTTATCCAGCGCTGGAGTCTGATGCACAACAACTATGCGGAAAATGTGCAGGAACACAGTCAACAGGTAGCAATGATCGCCCACGCCCTGGCCGTAATACGCAATCGGCTGTTTGATGGCAGTATCAATGCCGAGCGAACAGCGCTGCTGGCTGTTTATCATGATGCCAGCGAGGTTTTCACCGGCGATTTACCCACACCCGTCAAGTACTTTAATCCTGAAATCAGGACAGCCTACCAATCAATTGAAGCTGCTGCCGGTCAAAAGTTAGTCTCCATGGTACCCGAGGCATTAACTGCCGACTTTCTTGGCCTCTTCCAGGAGGATGAAAGCGAGCGGGAGCTTCATGAATTAGTGAAAGCTGCTGACAAGCTGGCTGCCTATCTCAAGTGCCTGGCAGAACTAACGGCTGGTAATCAGGAATTTGCTCAAGCCGAGAAGGAGCTTAAGGTAACCGTGGAAGCATTGGGATTGGACGAGGTAAATTACTTTCTCGCTACTTTTGTCCCGAGTTTCAAACTGACATTGGACGAACTTGCCTGAAACTCCCATATTGGGCGTTCCATCGTTCTTAAAACGGAGACTGACTTATGGTACGGATAACCACATTGAGTATTGCCGCGTTATTGTTTTCTGCTTCTGTCCCGGTGGGCGCTTCAGAGGATTCCCGCTATTACCAGTTGCTTAATCGGCTTAGTAAAGTTGAATCAGATGTCGTGGATCTGAGGAGATTAAGGGCGCGAGTGTCCCAGCTTGAGGTGATCGATACGCAACACGAACGGACAATGGAAGAGCAATCCCGGCGCATAGCGACACTGGAGCAGAAAAACGAAGACCTGGAAGCCATTGTCAGCAGCCTTTGCAAGCAGGTGGAAAGCGAGCATCAAGAGCGCAGTTGTGGAAGCGTTGATGAAACTCAGACACGGTAGATGGCTCGCGGGGAATTAGCCCTGGAAATTCGTCTGAGGATGCTGGTTATTCTTCCCATTCTAAATGTAGTCAGTGTCTGAAACTTTCCAGTTGTGCCATAGATCGGTTATTCTCGCGACGTGCTAAATTGCTGATAAGGAAACGCATGGCGATATACGGAGACGCCACAATTGAATTGGTCGAACAGGTTTTTTCCGACGATGTTGAGCACTGTGTGTTGCTCATGCGGCATTCTGCAAGAGAGTTCGCGCCAGGTAAACATGACTTACTTAATCCGTTAACCGATGAAGGTCGCGAACTTTCAACCCGACTCGGCCAGGCCCTGCCAAAACAGCTGATGCTTCGAGGTTACTCCAGCCCTGCCCAGCGATGCATTGAAACCGCAGACTTGATCCTGACCGGTCATGACAGTAAAGGTGGTCACTTCAGTCGAAACCGTACGGTTGAGGCATTGGGTGTGTTTTATGTTCTGGATCAAATGAAAATGTATATGGCCATGCGAGAGGCTGATGGGCTGGTACCTTTCCTGGAGCGCTGGTTCAACAATGATGTTGCTGCAGATGTCATGATCCCGGCCGACTATGCGGCAAAGCTGGTCGCTCGTGTGAGTGTCGAGAAGCTCAAGTCACCCCTAAGAAAACCACAACTCGACATACTGGTTTCTCATGACATGACCATCTATACCCTTCGCGATAGGCTGTTAGGCCAGCAAGCGGCAAAGGTAGGTGATGTTGAATTTCTTGATGGATTAATTTTCTACAAAAAGAATGGGTCGTACCTTATCCAAAGTCATCACGGTGATGCCAAGCATCTGAGTGAACTCACAGATTGACCGAATTCCTGCACTATGGCTAGTAGATGCAGCTTGTTACCCATTTTAGATGCCTGAAGCCAACACAGTTGGTAGGGTTCACTCCTTGTACATCCGCGGAGACGCTACAATTGAGCTGGTCGAACACGTTTTTCCGAGGGTGTTGAGCACGCCCGCGGCTTCCGGAATCTCCTTTCCATTACCATTTCGAAAGTACCAGGCACCTTCTAAATTCTTGTGAATGGTGTCGCGGAATAATGCGTTTTTCCCACCAACCGCTTCGCGTGTCGTTGAAGCAGAAGCAATATAGCTGAGTAACCCGGCAAATCGAAACATACTTTGGTCCGAAAAATCCCCAAAGCCAGGAAGCTGGTTTATTCTTCCCATTCTCAATATTATTGCTGAACTGAGTGATTAACAGCGGGGACTGTCGAATGCCTGACATAAAATGGAAACATGCTTCAGATGACCAGGGTGTGCCTACCCGTGAGTTCAGAATTACCCGTCAGGGAAAACGAGATATTACCGGCGCGATCTGGCTGCCTGAGTCTCCCGTGCGCGGCAGTACATTGATGTGTTTCGGTCATGGTGCGTCGGGAAACCGGTACCAGGCACCTATTTGTTATCTTGCCAGTCGATTTGTCGATGAAACAGGGATCCCGGTTCTGTCACTGGATGGACCAGTTCACGGCTTGCGCCAGGTTGGTGAAGGTGGCCGCACCGCGTTCTTCCCTGAATTTCAACGGGAAGAAAGTCTGGTAGAAATGACAGAAGAGTGGTCATGTGCTGTAGAGATGATTCAGGCAATGGCAGAAGTTGGTGGGGGCAAACTGGCGTACTTCGGTCTCTCCATGGGTTCGATATTTGGCATTCCTTTTGTCGCATCAAGATCGGATGTGACTGTTGCAACGCTTGGCCTGGTCGGAGTGCAGTCTAACTTTCCCCATGAAGAAGAAATGCTCGAGGCTGCGCAGAAGGTCGATTGCCCGTTGTTATTTCTAATGCAGCTTGAAGATGAACTCTTTCAGCGCGACGGATACCTAAAGATATTTGATAGATTTAGTTCGACCGATAAACGGATTCACGCCAACCCGGGCTTGCATCCGGAAATACCCGCAGAGGAAATCGATTTTGCATTTGACTTTCTCAGCGCACATATCAACGGGTTTGTAGAGCGCCGCATCATTAATCCGTTGGCGGAGTAAATCTTATGGAAATGCTGCTGGGTATAATAAGTGTGGTGGTTGTCTTTGGTAGTATCGTCACTATCTTTTATCTGTCCTACCTCGGCAGAGGTCGAAGATTAGAGACGATTCTTAGGCTCGTTGAAAAAACGGGCGATATCAATCCGGAACTCGCGAAAGTTCTCGACAAGATCGAAGGGTCGCGATCTGACTTCCGTAAAGGCCTGATCTGGATGGCTATTGGCCTGCCGTTAACAGCTGGTTTGGCATTCGACGACGGTTTGGAAGCCGCTGTGTTCGGTTTGATTCCGTTGCTGATTGGTGTGGCACACCTGGTTGTAATGAGGTTCGGGTATAACAAACAAGGGCTTAAAGAGAGCTAGACCTTGTCCGTGGGCAGATTTGTGGGTGCTGCTTCCTTGGTTCGGTGATTGATTTATGAACTAACTATATTAAGTAGGATCATGATTTGCCTGAAAAAAAGACTTTGTTGACAGGAAACAGCTAAATGGACAAAGTACGAATCCAGTTTCAGCGAGATTTCTACCACCTGCTGCTCAAGTTGGGTAATGAGGAAGATCTCCGGGATATATTAAAAGAGGCGCTACAGCTTATTGCAGGCATCACCGATGCTGACCAGGGTTACCTGGAAGTTCGCGACGAGAATAACCATTGTGTCTACCAGTCGTTCAGTGTGACTGATGACGAAATAGCTAACCTGCAGAAAACCATCTCCAGCGGCATCATTGCTGAAGTCATCAGAACAAGAGAATCAGTGCTTATCCCTTCTGCGCTGTTTGACCCGCGTTTTGATACGCTGGAAAGCGTACAGCGGCTGAATATTGAATCTGTGCTTTGCGTGCCTTTTTTTGGCGATCACACGCAAGGCATCCTCTATCTGCAGGGTGATCCTAATTTCAAATCCAATGTGGAGAAAATCCGCCTGGATGCCGAATTGTTTACACTGCATGTTTCGCCTTTGCTGGATCAGTTGCTGAAACAGCATGAACGTCTTGAAGACTCGAATCTGATGGCAAACCTGCACCGGGAGTATCGACTTGAGGACATTATTGGGCGAAGCGACAAGTTTGCCGAACTGTTGAAGTCGGCAATGATGATATCGACCCTGGAGGTCACCACCTTGTTGTTGGGAGAGACGGGGACAGGTAAAACGCAACTGGCAGAATTAATCCACAAAAACAGTAACAGAAAGGACGCGCCATTCGTCGAGATAAATTGTGCGTCTTTGCCTGAGTCACTGGCGGAGAATGAGCTTTTTGGTTCTGCCCCGGGAGGCCACTCCACGGCGACCAGAGCCGTCAAGGGAAAAATTACCGCTGCAGATGGGGGTACGCTATTCCTCGATGAAATCGGAGAATTGGCGCTTGGTACCCAGGCGAAGCTGCTGACTTTTATCCAGTCTGGAAACTACTATCCACTGGGTTCCGCAGAGGTACACTCATCGGATGTCCGTCTGATCCTTGCGACCAACACGAACCTGCAAGAGAAGATTGCCAACCAGACTTTTCGGGAGGATCTCTATTACCGTATACATGCCTTTGAACTGGTACTACCGAGTCTGCGAGATCGTCAACAAGACATTGTGCTGCTTGCAGAACACATTATTGACGACTGTTGTAAAAAGCATAGGTTCGCTACCATGCGTATGCTTCCTGAAGCCGAACATTCGCTAATTCAATATTCCTGGCCTGGAAACATTCGCGAACTCCAGAGTGTGGTTGAGCGAGCCTGTATTTATGCCCAGCTTAAGCAAGGTTCAGAAATTACTGCATTTGACTTGCCTGATGAAACTTCTAATGAAGATCATGATGAAACACTTTATGAAGAGCTGGAGACACATGATTTTCATACTGCAACTCACCAGTTTCAACGGCGACTGCTGGAAAAGAGTCTGCTCGAGACGAACTGGAATATCAGCCAAACCGCCAGAGACCTCAACCTGTCTCGATCACAAGCCAATAACCTGATCAATTCCTTTGGCCTGCTTCGGAAAGTGAAGTAATTATTCATCGGGTAATTTCCGACTTCGCCACGCTAAGGTGTGTGATTAGTCGGACAGCCCTGTCCGATTAATTGGACACTTTTGACACCTCCCAACCGGCTGTATTTACCAAGCGATTGAAATCATTCGATATATTCGGTTGGCATAAAAATTGATCAGTTCTCTTGTTAACAATTATTATAAAAGGACACTCCATGGGCCGGACCCAACCAGATGTAGAAGCTGAACCCAAGTCTCTCGTCGAGGCCATCGCACGAGGTGATAAAAAAGCTGAGGAACAATTAGTCTGTCGATACCGGCAAGGTATCGTAACCCTGCTCGAGAGTTACACGAAAGATCGAGCCTGCGCTGAGGATTTGGCTCACGAAACATTGATTGTTGTTTTAAAAAAACTTCGCAGTGAAACTTTGGACGAACCTCAGAAACTAGCCAGTTACCTGTATCAGACCGCGAAATTTATGTACCTGGGCTGGCTTCGAAAATCCGATAACCGATTGGAACTCAGGGGCGTTTTTGACAGTGTCGTAAATACCCAGCCTGAACTGGAATCCGAATATAGCAGTCAACAACAATGCCGACTGGTTCTCCAGTCAATTGAAAAACTGGCGGTTGAACGCGACAGGGACATACTGCTTCGTTGCTACTTTGATCAACAGACCAAACCGGAGATCTGTGATGCGCTGCTGTTACCCTATTTGCACTATGATCGTGTGATCAGTCGGGCACGGGGTCGGTTGCGTCAGAATATCAATCGGGTGCAGTCACCTGAATAGCCCTCAGGAAGTCCTCAGAGACTTTCGAGTTGAGTTCAGGCCCGCCTTGGTTTTGCGGTCCAGTTTTTCGGTTGAACTCGAATAGGCAATAGCACTTAACGAACCAAGATTGGCCTTGATATAGTCCAGTGTTTTGTCCGGGTACGCATTGTAAATCTCCCTCAAGGTCCAGCCGACACCCTTTTGAACATAATAGTCTTCATCCTGTAACAAGGGATCGACGAACCGGATCAGGATTGAAAAAGGCAAAACATGCTTGCGCTTTGCCTTGTATTCAATGAGTCCGACAACGGACTGCCGTCGTTTCCATGGGGACTTTGCACGGTTCCAGGTTTCATACAACGGCAGAATCCAGGATGGGTTGTCTTCCACCACCTGGGCGTAGATTTTCGAGAGGTCGTCACTGTGTGACCAGCAGTCACATCTGTTGATCCAGGTTTTGATTCTGGAAAATTCTGATCGGGTAATAGCGCTATGCAGCATCCTTTGTTGGTAGTAGTACAGTGCCTGATGGGCAACCTCGTACCATTGCGAGTGCTTCCAGATCTGGTCCCACCGTTTAACAATACTGGTAGGGCTCGCGTCGTAGAAGGAATACCCTTTTTTCACCAGCCCGCGCACTTGTGGCACCAGGATATGCATTCGTCTGAAGCCATTTTTTGATAAGTCTTTTGAGATAAACCCGGCCAGGGAAAGCGTTTTGGCGGTTACTTCATCAAGTGCTTCATCAAGTGCTTCATCAGGTGCTTCA
>JAPYTQ010000005.1:140673-172126 GCA_029941905.1 Pseudomonadales bacterium
CGTTTTGGCGGTTACTTCATCAAGTGCTTCATCAAGTGCTTCATCAGGTGCTTCAAGTGAGTTGATGCGGGAGGCAGGCATAGGGGCTTGTTGCTCGCTGTTCCGGGAGCTAAGCCACCATAGGCTTGAACAATGGAATATTTAGTTCCTCATGCTCCTCCCATTCAATCTGGACGCGTTGGCCTATGGCAACCTCTTCAGGCGGAACACCGACAACATTTGATAGAATGCGTGGCCCTTCATCCAGGTCGATCCAGGCAACAGCATAAGGCACAAGATTACGGAAGAAGGGGTGATAGCTCTGGCGAACAACGCTAAAGGTATAGACTGTACCTGTACCGGCAGACACCTTCCAGGCAAGGGAACCATTGGTACAACCGGTACAGTGACGTCGGGGGTAGAAGACGATTGTTTCACAGCTATCGCACTGCTGATATCTGAATTCTTTGTCTTTTGTTGCCTCCCAGAACCGCTGGGTATCGTACTCATCTGTTCGTGGTAGTGGTCGTTTAGTATTATTCATTGCAAACCTTTCTCCAAACGTTTTCTCCAACGCTTCACCAAAATCATGACGCCGCAGGAATTATGTTTGACTATCCACCAGATAGCGGGGAATTTCAACATTGCCTGTCGATAAGTTGTTCCTGCGGCGCAGTTTCACAGTCGTTACGATATAGTGGGAAAAACGAGGCTCGTACTGTGAAATATCTATCCCAAAACCTGCACCTGTTGTTGCTGTTTTATTTACTGGTCGGGGTTCAATCCGCTGTTGTTGCTGACACCAACATTGCACTGTCCGTCAAACAAAAGCAGTTCCTGAGCGAATCCGATCCCAGAGCAATGGATATACTCAAATACTGGTTTGAAGAATGGGAAGCTGATATGCAACAAAAGGGTAAGGGGCGCTATAATGACAAGTGGTTTCCCCATGGTCCTGATGGTGCAGAGGGTAGCAGGGAAACAGACCGCATAATCACAGAAAGATTTCTCGACACCTTTCACCTGGCGATTGCAGGGGAGCTGGGTTGGGATATTGAGCGCAATCCCTATGAGAATCTTGCCTACGTCATCCTGTTAGATCAATTCACAAGAAATATGTTTCGTGGCACGGAGCAGGCTTATGAACACGACCATCTGTCACGAACGGCGGCAAAAACCAATATAGAAGAGCGATTCTACAAATATTACTTTACCGGTTATCAAAAAATGTTTGTGGTCTATCCGCTGATGCATCACGAAAATCTGGAATCACAGGAACTGTCGTTGCAATTTTTGAAGGCTATCAACGAGCACCCCAACCACCCTTATGAGTTTCTAAATGCGTTTCAAAAGGGGGTGGAACATTTTCAGATTATCCATATGTTCGGCCGATTCCCTCACCGTAATGTCAGACGTGATCGACCCGCCACCGAATTGGAATCCCTGTACGTTGGTAAAAAAGGCACAGCTGGTTTTGTCGACGGTTCCAAATGGTGATGACCCCGGAACCACAAGCAATGAAGGATCAGTCGGTTGACGGCAACATCATCAAATCGAAACCGGTTATGAGCCGGTCAGCCCAGATGATGCTGGCCCTGGCAATGGGCATTGCCGTCGGTCTTTTTTTTGGTGAGATGGTGGGCTGGATGAGCATCATCGGCAATACCGTCATTCTATTGATGCAAATGACCGTGTACCCGTACATCGTCGTCTCGCTTATCGGTGGGATCGGGAAACTGACCAAAGAAGATGCGTCAATGCTGTTCCGTCAGGCAGGCGTAATCATGTTATTGCTATGGTTACTGGGGCTGGCCGTTGTGTTTCTGATGCCTGTGGTTTTTCCGCAACTCGAGTCCGCGAGCTTTTTTAGTACCAGTTCCATAGCCGAACCGATTCAGGTTGACTATTACAAACTCTATATTCCTTCGAATCCCTTCCAGTCCATGGCCGAAGGATCTGTACCAGCTATGGTTTTGTTCTGTATTGCGTTGGGTCTGGCGTTGATCGGTATGAATAATAAAAGCGAAATTATTAACTTCATGGATGTAGCATCCACTGGCCTGTCCAGGGTAACTGACGGATTACTAAAGGTGTTGCCTTTCGGCATTTTCGCCATGTCTGCCAGTGCTGCGGGAACCATGGGGGTGGAAGAGTTCGCCAGTATGCAGGTTTATCTGGTGAGTATGTTTGTGCTTTGTATGCTGCTGACATTTTGGGTCTTGCCCTGGGTGGTAGCGGTTCTGACACCTGTTCCTTACAAGGACGTTTTAAGGGTAACGCGAGCTGCACTCGTGACAGCTTTTGCGACCGGAAACATATTCATTATTTTGCCCGTGGTCACTGAAGAGTGTAAGCGGGTATTGGCTGAACGAGAGACAATTAACGATGAAGCCAGGAGTATGATCGATATCCTGGTTCCTATCGCCTACTCCTTTCCCAATATCGGAAAATTTACGGTCATATTGTTCGTTATGTTTGCCGGATGGTTTTCTGGAAAACCTGTCGAAGCCGAGCTTCTGCCATCGCTGGCAGTCAGTGGATTACTATCGCTGTTTGGTGATGTCTACGTCGCCATCCCGTTTATGCTTGATCTTGTGCACTTGCCTTCTGATCTGTTTCAGTTTTTTGTTATGTCGGGTTTTTTGACCGGAAAAGTCAGTTCTATGGTGGCAGTCATGAACCTGTTCGTGTTGACGTTGCTCGCCATTAGTTTATTTTTAGGGAAAGTGAAGATATCAGTCACCCGGATACTCCGATTGGGTATAGGGCTGGGAGTCGTGGTTACTGCGGTTCTGATGGTTACGCGAGTTGGGTTGGACTATGTCATTGATCAGGATAAGCAGACGGATGAGGTCATCGCGAATATGCAGGTTGCCGAACAGGTCCCCACCCGCGTGTTGCGTCAGTTTAAAAATGACAATGATGAACAAAGGCCGATCGCCAGTTTGGCAGAAGTAAAAAAAAGAGGCGTCTTACGTGTCGGCTACCGACCCAGCAATGTGCCTTTTTCCTACTACAACAATTTCGGGGACCTGGTTGGTTTTGACGTGGAAATCGCCAACAGACTTGCAGAGGATATGGGCGTGGTTATTGAGTTTGTGCCGTTCAGGCGAGGTAAATACGAAATTGGCCTGGATAGAGGTTTTTTTGATGTGGCGATGTCGGGATTGTTGATCAATGCCGACATGATGCAACGGGTGGGCTTTTCAACGCCGGTAATGGAATTAACTCGAAGTCTGGTGTTAGCTGATCATCGGGTTAAGGATTTTGACAGTGTTGAAGAAATTCTCAATACCGAACCTATTGTTGTAGCCTACGTAGAAGACGATGCACTGATTGCCAGGTTCAGGCTGGTTTTTCCTCAAATGAAATTCGTGGCGATTGAAAACTACAAGCTTTTCTTTAAACAAAAATCGGGTACTTATGATGCCTTGATGATCAGCGCCGAAGCAGGGTCGGCCTGGACCTTGTTCTACCCTGACTATGGTGTTGCGGTATACGACCGAAAGGCCCGTTATCCCACGGGCTATGCAGTCAGTTGGGAAAATGCTGATTTGCTACGTTATGTCGATAGTTGGGTAGGGCTAAGAAAAGTTGACGGAACCTTCGATAAAACCTACAAGACCTGGATTCTTGGTCAGGTAGACGGTGAAGCTGTTAGTCGATGGTCTGTTGTCAGGGATGTGCTGGGCTGGGTAGAATAAACCAGGAGGCCCAGTCAGCCTCCTAGTCACTTCCCAAAATTACCGTACCGGCAGCGTGTCGACTGCCTAACATTCCACCGTTGCCGTGAGCGACTGCGAGTTTTGCATCTGGCACCTGGGAACATGATTCACCCCTCAACTGCCTGGTTGCTTCAATGAGCAGAAAAATTCCGCGCATACCCGGATGGTTGGAGGAAAGACCACCACCGTCGGTATTCAGCGCGGGGCCACCGGGCTGATCAAACCTGAGTTTCCCACCCTGGACCCAGCTGCCACCTTCACCTTTTTTGCAAAAGCCAAGATCTTCGAGTAGCGCTAGCACAGTGATACTAAATGAATCGTAGATCATGGCGATATCAATTTCACCTGGGGTTACACCGGCTTCACCAAAAGCTTGTGGCGCAGATTGTACTGCTGCACTGGTCGTGATATCTCCGCCATTCTCGGGGTACTTGGTTGCCTCGCCTGCCCCGAGGATCCAGACCGGTGATTTTTTACAATCCTTCGCGACCTCGGCTGAGGAGATGATCACGGCGCCGCCACCGTCGGAAATCATGCAACATTCCAGTAAATGAAGCGGGTCAGCAATCATCCTTGAGCTAACGACGTCATCGATGGTGGTTTCGCGGATATCGAGAAATTCCAGGTCCTCCATGGCGGCGACTGCCTCAGGATTCCTCATGGCGTGATACCGCGTAGCCGTAGAAATCTCTGCCAGTTGTTCGCTGGTTGTACCATACTCATGCATATGGCGTCGGGCCACCATGGCATAGTTGGCAATGAGCGTCATTCCGGCGAAGGTGTCCATATTGTCTGCTGGGTGTGCGCTACCGAATCCGCGGCCACCAACTCCGATTGCCCGGGCACTACTGTGGGACGTCGAACCGTAAGTTAACAAGGCCACCTTTGCTTTGCCCGCTGCTATGTCTCTTTTTGCGTGAGCCGCATGGAATTCGTATGAACTCCCACCAACACCGGTGGTATCAATAACATTGGGTTTTAGCCCAAAATACTCGGAAATATTGAGCCCGCTCATTCCGCCACCGTCACCGGCGTCATAAACTGCATCCACGTCGGACCAGTTCAGTCCGGCATCTTCCAACGCACGGGCAGCACTTTCTGCCTTTATCTGCAACGCTGAAACTTCACCTTCGACTGCCCGTGACGGGTACTCATGAATGCCGACGATAGCGGCGTCTCTGTGTTGGCTCATTGACCTTCCCCTAAGACTCGATTACCAAAGTCTACCTAAGAGTGGTGATGATTTGTACGGGTGATTTTTTTTAGCAGTTGTGGCACTCTATTATCAGCTGTGGCACTGGTTCTTTTATTTATTGGCTGTAAGCATCTGGCTGCAGGCACCGCTCGAGTCTTTACTATTCGTACTAGGAGTTCAGTTGAAAGTTATATGTTTATCAGGTGGTCTGGCGTCCGGGAAATCCACCGCATCGAAATTCCTCCAGGAACACGGTGCAGACATTATCGATGCCGATCGGTTAGGTCATCGGGCATACGACCCGGGTACGCAGGCTTTTCGGAAGGTGATTGACACCTTTGGTGAAGATGTCGTCACTGACGAGAATCAAATAGACCGGAAGGTACTGGGTGGCAAGGTATTCGGCCAGCCCGACGAGTTGAAGAAACTCACGGATATTGTCTGGCCCGAGATACGCAGGTTAGCGGAGCTGGAAATATCCTGTTTCGAAGCGCTCAACCCTGATGCGACAGTCGTGCTTGAAGCTGCGGTTCTGTTTGAAGCGGGTTGGGACGATATTGGTGACGAAATCTGGGTGGTCGTGGTGGACCGGGAGACAGCCATCGAACGATCGATTTCGCGAGATGGGCTCGAGCGCGAGGCCGTTGAAAGCAGGCTGAACTCACAGCTGAGTAACGAAGAGCGAACCGCAAAGGCAACCGTGGTAATCGATAACAATTCAACACCGGAAGCGATGCGCGAACAATTGGAACAGCAGTGGCAACGGTTTTCCGGCTGACGGTGCTTGATTTGCTGACGGCTCTTAATTGGCTGCCGGCTCTTAATTGGCTGACGGCTCTGACTTCGTTTACAATGCGCGATCTTTTCGCCAACAATCATTCAGGCTGATCGTCTTGGAAGTGAATCCATTATTACAACTGATCAAGAACCTTGCTGGGCGCACAGACGTTCTCAGGGGGTATCTTTGACTATGAACTGCGAAAAGAACGGCTCGCAGAAGTCGAGTTGGAACTGGCAGATTCAAAAGTCTGGGATGACCCGGAGAATGCCCAGAAGCTGGGTAAAGAAAGATCTTCGCTTGAATCAATAGTTAACACCATTGATCAGCTGGATACCGGATTGTCGGACGTCAGCGACCTGATCGGCCTGGCCCGGGAAGAAGGCGACGATTCCCTGATTGAAGAGGTTGAAGCAGATCTCGATCACCTCAACAAGCGTCTCGAAGTGCTTGAATTTCGCCGCATGTTCTCTGGTGAAATGGACCCGAACGGCGCCTATCTTGATATCCAGTCGGGTTCGGGGGGTACTGAAGCACAGGACTGGGCCAGTATGCTGCTTCGGATGTATCTTCGTTGGGGTGAGGCAAAAGGTTTTAAAACAGAAGTAATGGAAGTCTCGGATGGAGATGTTGCCGGAATCAAGGGGGCGACTGTTAGATTCGAGGGAGAATTTGCATTCGGATGGTTGAGAACCGAGACAGGGGTTCATCGACTGGTACGAAAGTCCCCGTTCGATTCAGGCAGTCGACGCCATACTTCCTTTGCGTCAGTGTTTGTCTCGCCAGAACTGGACGACGACATCGATATCCAGCTGAATATGTCGGATGTGCGTGTAGATACCTATCGCGCCAGTGGCGCCGGTGGTCAGCATGTGAATAAGACAGATTCTGCCATTCGCCTGACTCATATTCCCTCTGGTATTGTCGTTCAGTGCCAGAACCAGAGATCGCAACACAAGAATCGTGACCAGGCCGTTAAACAACTAAAAGCAAAGTTGTATGAAATGGAAGAGCAAAAACGCCTGTCTGAAATGCAGGAAATTGAAGACAACAAGTCCGATATCAGCTGGGGCAGCCAGATACGATCTTATGTGCTGGATTCGGCTCGCATCAAAGACCTGCGAACCAACGTTGAGACATCCAATACCCAGGCTGTTTTGGATGGTGACCTTGACCAGTTTATTGAAGCCAGCCTGAAACAAGGTCTGTAATACTCACCCAATCAGAAGCAACACCCATGTCAAACGATCAAGATTTAACTTACCCAACGAATGCAGATGACAACGAAATTATTGCCCTGCGCAGGGCAAAGTTGGGTGAGTTACGAAAAAAGGGAAATGCCTTTCCCAATGACTTTCGACGCACAGACTTCGCGGCAAAGCTGCATGAAACTCATGAACAGCAGAGCAAAGAAGAGCTGGCCGCATCGGGGATTGGTGCAACGATCTGCGGCAGGATTATGCTGCGCCGTGCCATGGGCAAGGCCAGTTTTGTAACATTACAGGATATGTCGGGCAGGATTCAGGCCTATATTCGCCTCAGTGACGTGGGAGAGGAATCTTACGCTGAGTTTAACAAGTGGGACATCGGTGACATTGTAGCCATTAGTGGTACGGTGATGAGAACAAACAAAGGTGAACTGTCAGTCCACGCCACAGGGATCCGCATGCTCACAAAATCTTTGCGGCCTCTGCCAGATAAACATGCGGGCCTGACAGATACAGAACTTCGCTATCGACAAAGGTATGTGGACCTGATGGTGAATGAGGACACCCGGCAACGGTTTGTCAAACGCGCTCAAATTATCGACTACATCCGACGCTATTTTGTAGATCGTCAATTTATGGAAGTCGAAACACCAATGATGCTGTCGACGCCAGGCGGCGCGACGGCAGAGCCGTTTGTGACCTTCTACAATGCCCTGGATACCGAGATGTACCTGCGTGTCGCACCGGAATTGAACTTGAAGCGACTGGTTGTTGGCGGCTTTGAGAGGGTTTTTGAAATTAACCGAAACTTTCGTAATGAAGGTGTGGATACCAAACACAGCCCGGAATTCACCATGCTTGAATTTTACTGGGCTTACGTCGACTACAATGAGTTGATGGATCTTACGGAGGAACTTTTCCGGGGGGTTGCAGAGTTCGTGTTGGGCACCACGAAATTCACCTACCAGGGCGTCGAGTTGGATTTTGCGCAACCATTCAAACGGTTGAGTATGATTGATGCGATTCTTGAATTTAATGGGAATATCTCGCTGGATCAATTGAAAGATCCGGAAAAAGCGTTAGCCCTGGCGGTTAGTCTGGGCGTCCAATTGAATGATGCCTGGGGTCATGGCAAGGTTGTTACCGAAATATTTGATCTCACCGTCGAGGACAAGATTCAACAACCGATTTTTGTCACTCAATATCCCACGGAAGTATCACCGCTTGCCCGACGAAATGATGCCGATCCCGAGATAACAGATAGATTCGAATTGTTCTGTATGGGCCAGGAGATCGCCAACGGATTCTCCGAATTAAACGATGCCGAAGATCAGGCCGATCGATTTATACAGCAAGCGGCAGCAAAAAAAGCCGGGGACAATGAAGCCATGCATTTTGATCACGACTATATCACCGCGCTCGAGTATGGCCTGCCTCCTACCGCTGGAGAGGGGCTTGGCATAGACAGGCTGGTGATGCTGCTGACTGATTCGTCATCGATCCGTGATGTTATATTATTTCCCCATATGCGCCCCAGAAACTGATGACTGACGTACCGTCTGCGTCTCTTAGAGTGGTGCAATTGCATGACAGTTGGTTCAATCATCTTGGGGATGAATTTGACCTGCCGTATATGAAATCATTGCGCCAGTTTCTCGTTGACGAAAAAGATAAAGGGCGGACTACATATCCCAGGGGCAACGAGTATTTTAATGCACTCAATTCAACCCCCCTTGATAAGACCAGAGTGATAATAATAGGCCAGGATCCTTATCATGGGCCCGGGCAGGCACATGGGTTGTGTTTTTCAGTTCAAAAACAGATCCGGATTCCGCCGTCCCTGGTCAACATATTCAAGGAAATACAATCTGATCTGGGTACCACAGAGGCTGCGCAACACGGGAATTTAACGGCCTGGGCAGACCAGGGGGTATTGCTGTTGAATAGCGTACTGACGGTCGAAAAACACAAGGCGGCCTCCCACCAGGGGAAGGGCTGGGAAAAGTTCACTGACAAGGTCATCGAAGTTGTTGCGACCCAGCGAGAAAACTGTGTGTTTCTCTTATGGGGCAGTTACGCTCAAAAGAAAGGTCAAATGATTGACCATGACAGGCACCTGGTTTTAACCGCGCCCCATCCATCACCATTGTCAGCTCACCGGGGGTTCTTCGGGTGCAGGCATTTTAGCCGGTGTAACGATTTTCTGAATAATACCGGCCAGACTCCGATAGACTGGACCAACTCGTAATATTGACGTTTCACGCACATTTCATTAAGCCCATTTGCAGTTCTTTCACTGCATGGGTGCTTTATATATCATGCACGGATATTTTATTTTAAGGGGCAACAAAAATGGCTGCTATTCTGGACGTATATGTCAATGGTGGATTTCGTAACAGTAAAGGCAGTGAGACGATTCCGGTGACCAATCCTGCGAATCAGGAGGTCCTGGTGGACGCGCCTTATTGCACCATGGAAGAAATTGATGAGGCTGTTGCGGCTGCCAGAACAGCTTTTGAAACCTGGCGTCTGGTGCCCGCACCGGAAAGAGCCCGCTTTATGATGAAGTATCAAATGCTTCTGAAAGAAAAGCAGGATGAAATTGCGGAGGTGCTGTCCCAGGAGACCGGTAAAACCTTTGCCGATGCCCAGGGAGATATATGGCGCGGGATTGAAGTCGTTGAGCAGGCTTGTAATGTACCCGCAATGATGATGGGTGAGACCTCCGAAAATGTCGCCAGGGGTATCGATACTTACAGTTTGATTCAGCCATTGGGCGTGTGCGTTGGTATCACACCGTTTAACTTTCCGGCGATGATTCCCTTGTGGATGTTTCCCCTGGCGGTGGCTTGCGGAAACACATTTGTCTTGAAACCGTCGGAGCAGGATCCGATGACGCCCAATCTGCTGGTAGAACTGTTCTATCAGGCGGGATTCCCGAAGGACCTGGTTCAAATCGTTCACGGCGGCAAGGAACAGGTTAATGCATTGATAACCCATGCGGATACCCGGGCGATATCGTTTGTTGGTTCTGTACCCGTGGGGCAGCATGTTTACCGGTTGGGTACTGACAACCTAAAGCGGGTTCAATGCATGGCAGGGGCCAAGAACCATATGATCATTATGCCCGATGCAGATAAGGAGCAAACTATCAGTGCCCTGGTCGGTGCGTCGGTGGGTGCTGCAGGTCAACGTTGTATGGCGATTTCGGTTGCTGTTTTTGTCGGCGATGCCAGGAACTGGATTCCTGATGTGGCCGAGGCCATGTCCAAAGTTCGACCAGGTGCCTGGGATGACAATGGCGCCGGGTATGGACCCCAGATTAGTCAACAAGCCAGGGACCGGGTGCTTGGCTATATCGAAAAAGGTAAGTCCGAGGGTGCCAATTGTGTACTCGATGGCAGTGATTGTACCGTCGACGGTTTGCCGGATGGTAACTGGGTTGGTCCGACACTATTCAGTGATGTTACCCGTGAGATGAGTATTTACACCGATGAAATATTCGGCCCGGTATTGGTCGGCCTTAATGCCGAGAGCCTGGATGAGGCGATTCAAACGATCAATGACAATCCCTTCGGTAACGGAACATCAATCTTCACTTCCTCCGGTGGGGCTGCAAGAAAGTTCCAGAGCGAAATTGAGGTGGGCCAGGTGGGTATTAATATTCCTATTCCTGTGCCGTTGCCGTTCTTCTCGTTCACCGGCTGGAAAAACTCCTTTTACGGCGACCAACACGCCTACGGCAAACAGGCAGTGCGGTTCTATACAGAAACCAAGACCATTACTGCACGATGGTTTTCAAGCGATGCTGTTGTCTCGGACAATATGACGATTTCGCTGAAGTAATTAGGCCTTTTCCCGGAACTGGTTATGGATTTTGACCTCAGCGAGGATCAACTGGCATTTCAGGAAACTGCCCGGGCATTTTCCGACAAAGAATTTAAACCCAACGCTGCGAACTGGGATGCAGGCAAGGTCTTCCCTAAAAAAGTAATTTCCCTGGCGGGCAGTCTCGGTTTCTGTGGTTTGTATTGCCCTGAGGATATCGGTGGGCTGGGGCTAAGCCGACTGGATTCCAGTATTGTGTTGGAACAACTCGCCATGGGTTGCACATCGACGACCGCCTTTATCTCTATTCACAATATGGCTACCTGGATGATTGCCAGCTTCGCCAGCCAAGAGACGATTGAGGAATTCTGTCCTTCTCTCATCTCAGGTGATGACCTGGCCAGCTATTGCCTGACGGAACCTGGCGCTGGTTCGGATGCTGCATCGTTGCGGACCAGAGCGGTTTTGACGGGTGACAAATATATTGTCAACGGCAGCAAGATGTTTATATCCGGCGCTGGAGAAACGGACGTACTCGTTACCATGGTTCGCACCGGGGAGGAGGGAGCAAAGGGTATCTCGACCCTGGCGATTCCGGCTGATTCTGCCGGTATCAGCTACGGCGCTAATCTTGAAAAAATGGGCTGGCACAGCCAGCCAACCCGGGAAATTTCCTTCGAAGATGTTGAGGTGCCAGTGAAGTACCTCCTCGGTAATGAAGGTGATGGGTTCAAGATCGCGATGAAGGGGCTGGATGGTGGTCGCATCAATATTGCGACCTGTTCTATTGGTACCGCGCAAGCGGCGGTGAATCGGACCCAGGCCTACATGCTGGAAAGAGAGCAATTTGGCGAGTCATTGAGCAATTTTCAGGCGCTCCAGTTCAGGCTGGCCGACATGGTGACTGAGCTGGTGGCTGCCCGGCAGATGGTTCGATTGGCAGCCTTCAAAGTGGATCAGGGGAGCCCCGAAGCTGCAGTTTATTCGGCCATGGCGAAACGGTTTGCCACCGATGTGGGTTTTGAGGTCTGTAATCAGGCACTCCAGTTGCATGGAGGATACGGCTATATGCAGGAATATCCCCTTGAGCGCTATATCCGTGATACCCGTGTGCACCAGATACTGGAAGGGACCAATGAGATCATGAGGCTGGTAATTTCACGTCGCTTGTTGACACTGGCAGACGTGGAATTGATACAGTAGGTTAGTAGCGGTTCGATAAACACATGTTCACATGAACTAGTCGCAAGAAACGATAATTTTTGGGAAATGGAATGAGTGAAAAGAGCGAAAAACTGTTGTTCGAAATGAAGGGCCACACAGCCGTGATTACGATAAACACTCCACCCGCCAATACGTGGGACGAGGAAAGCCTGCCCCGGTTGGGAGAACTGGTTGAACAGCTCAGTCAGGATACCGAGTGTTATAGCCTGGTGATCACGGGTCAGGGGGAAAAGTTTTTCTCGGCCGGGGCAGATCTGAAGATGTTTGCCTCAGGCGACAAGGCCGTGGCCCGGGAACTTGCAACAAAATTTAGTGGTGCCTTCGAAACCCTGAGCAAATTCAGGGGAGTTTCTATCGCGGCGATTAACGGATTCGCCATGGGCGGCGGTCTTGAGTGTGCCATGGCATGTGATATTCGCATTGTCGAATCCCATGCGGTAGTGGGTTTGCCTGAGGCAACTGTGGGTCTGCTCCCGGCGGGGCTCGGTACCCAGCATCTTGCATGGCTTGTCGGGGAAGGTTGGGCAAAACGAATGGTGCTCTGCGGTGAACGGATTGACGCAGAGACAGCACTCAGGATTGGCCTGGTGGAAGAGATTGTCGAGAAAGGTGAAAGTCTGGAGAAAGCCCTGTCATTGGCCAAACAGGTAGAAAATCAGAGCCCAACCAGTGTCTCTGCGTGTAAGAAACTTATTCAATCGGCTCGTTCGGGGTCGATGACAGATGCCTATCCTGATGAAAGCGATGCTTTTGTTGCCTTGTTTGACACTCAGGATCAGAAAGAAGGCGTACTTGCATTTCTTGAAAAGAGAAAACCTGTATGGAAAAACGCCTAGTTTGAATATGGTTATGCAAATGGATTTAAAAAATGTCAGATGAAGTCCTGTTCGAAACATTCGGATTAAAAAACGGCCAAACCGCGGGTGTGGTAACACTCAACATCGAAAAGACCCTCAACAGCCTGAGTTTGAAAATGGTTGAATTGATGGCGCCACAACTTGCCAACTGGGAGAAAGATGACGACATCGTATTTGTGTTGTTTCAAGGTGCTGGTGATCGGGCTTTTTGCGCAGGCGGTGACGTTCAGGCCTTGTATCACGATATGGTCGAACATAAGGGTGGTCCTTGTCCATACTGCGATGCCTTCTTTGAACAGGAATATCGCCTCGATTATCAAATTCGTACCTACAAAAAACCCACCCTCGTCTGGGGTCATGGCATTGTCATGGGCGGCGGGCTTGGCATATTGTCGGCTTGCAGCCATCGGATCGGTACAGAAAGAACACGTATTGCCATGCCAGAAATTACTATCGGGTTGATTCCTGATGCCGGGGCGACCTGGTCCTTTTCTCGCATGGAGGAACACTGGGCTTATTTTCTTGCCTGGACGGGCAGTAGCATCAATGGCCGGGACGCGAAACAGGTGGGGTTGATTGATTTTTTGGTTAATCATCAATACAAGCGGGATTTCATCGATCAGTTAGGGCAACAGGATTGGTCGGGTGATCCTGAAGCAGTACTCAGTCATCTTATTGCGAATTTTGAATCCAGAAGCAGTGATTTCCCGGATGGACAATTGGAACGCCATGAGGAATTGATTCGAGATGTTGTTGTAGCTGCGCTTACGAGTGAAAATCCGGTTGCGAATTTCCGGGATTCCCTGGATCGATTGACAGGTGATAACTGGCTTGAAAAAGCCGCTGCCACGTTTGACGGTGGTGCCCCCACGACAGCACATATCATTGTTGAACAGTTTCGGCGTGCCAAAAGCATGACCATGAAGGAAACGTTTCAGCTGGAGCTGACCCTTGCGGTGCAATGCAGCCGACATCCTGATTTTGCTGAAGGCGTTCGTGCACTACTGATTGAGAAAGATAACAGACCATCCTGGTATCATGGGGTGATGGGTGAAGTTCCCAACGAATGGGTTGAGGAGCATTTTTACGAACCGTGGACTCAGCATCCCATGCAGGATCTGGCGGAATAGACTAAGGAGCAAGACATGGCCACAGTTGGCTTTATTGGGTTAGGTAATATGGGTGGGCCAATGGCTGGTAATCTTATCAAAGCCGGTCACAAGGTAAAGGCTTTCGATATTGTGCCTGAGTCACTGCAGAATCTCGTTCAGCAAGGAGCGGAGGCTTGCAAGACAGCAGCCGAGTCGACGGTTGATGTCGATGTCCTGATCTCGATGTTACCCGCGTCAGCACACGTTGAATCATTGTATCTGGGGGATGAGGGTCTGCTAAACCGCATATCGCCAAAAACCCTGGTAATCGACTGCAGTACAATTGCACCTTCATCGTCAAGAAAAGTAAATGAGGCGGCTGTTGAGAAAAATATAGAAATGATTGACGCCCCGGTGTCCGGAGGCGTTGGTGGCGCTGTCGCAGGCACACTGACTTTTATCGTTGGCGGCACGCCGATTGCGCATGAACGAGCCCGGCCAGTCCTTGAAGCGATGGGCAAGAATATCTTTCTTGCGGGGACAGCGGGGGCTGGCCAGGCTGCCAAGATCTGTAACAATATGCTGTTGGCGGTCTTGATGACAGGTACGGCCGAAGCCTTGCAACTGGGTGTTGATAACGGCCTCGATCCTGCTGTGCTATCTGAGATCATGCGCGAAAGCTCCGGTGGAAATTGGGCATTGCAGGTCTATAACCCCTATCCCGGCGTCATGGCAGCGGCACCCGCTTCCAACAACTACGAGGGGGGGTTCCTGGTCGACCTGATGGTCAAGGATCTGGGGTTGGCGATGGAATCTGCCCTGGAACAGGGCGCGTCCACACCCATGGGGTCACTGGCAAGGAATCTGTATGTCAATCACGCCAAAGACGGGAACGGCAGAATTGATTTTTCCAGCATTCAAAAGATCTTCACAAAGATCACATGAGCCGGGGATTGAGACCTTACCTAACAATTACAGGGCAGGAATAGACCAGCCAATGGTTGGCTATGAATTACCGGCGTCAAGGCGGGAAGCCATTGTAAAGGAGTTTCCGGAATCCGGACCCGCATGGATTGCCGATTATCCCGGTTTGCTTAAGACCTTTGTGGAACGCTGGGAATTGGTGTTAAAGGAGTCGGTAACGATCGGTCTGCCCATCAATATGATCTATCTGGCTGAGTCAGTAACCGGAGATCCACGGGTCCTCAAGATTGGCCACCCCCATCCAGAACAGCTAACCGAGATAAAGACGCTGAGATTCTATCGGGGCCGGTCAGCAGTTCAAATTCTTGATGCAGACGAAACACTGGGTGCCCTGCTGCTGGAGCGGCTCGATCCCGGTACCACCTTGCGCCAGCGCGCTAATGACATTAGCAATGACAAGAACGAAATAAAGTCAGCTATCGAGTTGATGCAGAATCTTCCGGTGCGTTATTCAGAACCAGATTCAGCGCCTGGCACCAGAGATATATCACAGCATATTGATTTGCCGACGTTTGACCGCTGGATAAAGGGAGGATTCAGCGAGTTTCGGGAAAAGTATCCCGAAGAAACTGAATTTCTTGACTATCTGGTTGCCGCAGAAGCGGCTTTTGCTTATCTGGAGTCCGGGTCACCGCAGCGCTATGTGCTTCATGGGGACCTGCACCATGAAAACATACTACTGGACACTCAAAGAGGCTGGGTAGCGATCGATCCAAAAGGTGTTATTGGACCTAAAATACTCGAGTGTGGCAGGTTCCTGCACAACTTTCTTGAGGATGAGCTGCAGGGTGATTCCAGAGTTATCGACGCGCACGTTGATGATTTGTGCGAACTGCTTTTAGCGAGATATCAGGTTTTCGGCGAAATCCTGGGCTACGGGATCACCGATTTGGCGCGGGCCGCATTTATTGATGCCACCCTCGGTACCTGCTGGACACTGAACAACGGTGGCTCAGCAGAAGTTGGCATACAGCTGGTCAGAGCGACTTACAAGCTTGTATCAGATTAAGCTTGACACTTGAAGGCCCTGCTTGGCATTAGCGAGGTCTACGACCGTCAAAGCGGTCTGGTCAGCCAGGAAATACTGACCGTCATCGGTAGATTTTGTCTGGATCACTGCGAGAAATTCCTGCCCCTGGCTGGTAACAATAGTCCCCACTGATCTGTTCGCGTTGTTGAGTAAATTATCACCATTTTTGATGGCTGTGGTTTGCCTCGCATGACCCCGATGCAGGCGTTTCTTGAGCTCGCCCCGATACTGCATGCGTGCCACGATTTCCTGGCCCAGGTAACAACCCTTGTCGAAGCTGATTCCACCTAGTTCGTGCTGGTTAAACATCTGTGGTATGAAGCTATTTGCCGAGTGCTCATCGACCCAGGCATGTCCCTGCATAATATCTGCTGCAATCCAGGGTGAAATGTCATCAGCTGCACTCCTCGACTTGCCTGTCCAGATTTCATACCGTGTCCCATCAACGCAAATGACTTTGTCGTCGTCAATGACAGAGAACGTTCCTGGTATTGGTGGGAAACCTGCCATGGATTCCATGCGACCATAGCAGTGATAACTGTCAGACAGATCCCTGGTTACTGCTTTTGAGAAAACGATGTATTTCTTCAAAAATCCCTGTGTCGGAGATACGAGGCTACGTGACATTCGCAACAGATAACCGTCGTCGATAGCCACGACGTAAAAATTTGACACCATTCGTCCCTGAATATTGCAAATTGCTCCGAGACGAACTTCCCCCGGGTCCAGAACTTCAAGATCACAGGTGGTGTAACCCTGAAGAAATTTTGTCGCGTCTTTGCCGGTAACCGAAAGAAAACCGAACCGTGAGAGAGAAAGCAGTTCATCCATGGTTTATATCTTACCTGTTCAGGAATTGAAAAAGGTATAATTTTTGGAATAGCCTATTATGAGGGCAAGGTAAACGATTAATGCCAGAAGACTTAAAACTAAATCGAATGAGATGGCGCAGCAGAAGAGGGATGTTGGAACTGGATCTGCTGCTGCTACCATTTTTTGATGAAGCCTACCGGGATTTACCAGAGAAACAGCAACGAGCCTTCGAAAACCTGTTAGAGCAGGATGATCCTGATCTGTTGCAATGGTTCAGTCAAAAGGCATCACCTTCTGATCCGGGGATGGCTGAGCTGGTAAAGATTATCCTGGCGCGTGTCCAGCCTTGAACCATTACCAGGAGAATACCGTGCGACACCAGACGTGGGACCGACATGGATGATCTGCATGGATAATCTGGACATTCGTTGCAAACCCTCCTTTCTGCATCTTGGTTTGATGTTGATTGTCCACGGATTGGCTGTTGTTTGTGTTTTTTTGGTCCAGCAGCCACTCTGGCTTGAACTCATGGTTGTGCTGTTTGCAGCTATCTCGTTGCTTCACTTTGGCCGCCTGTCGGTACTGCGCCATCCACTGGCAATCAGTCGAATTCAGGCAGATTCCAATCATTGGCAGATCACACTGGTTAATGGGGATACCAGGCAGGTGCGTCAAAGTGGCGAGGTATTGGTTTGGCCATGGCTGGTTGTCGCCGTCTTTCGAGACAAGGCCGGGTTCTATCCGATGGTTCTAATGCCTGACAGCCTCTCTGAATTTGATCACAGGCGAAGCCGAATTTACTTCCTGCTATATTGTTTTCAGGGCTGAGTTTCCAGGCTGAATAGCCGGTTAACCTGCTATCCGAATCGAGGTGGCACCAGTACTGTATCAGCGGGAAATTCATTCAATTCAGGGTAATCAAGGGTGAAGTGCAATCCGCGGCTTTCCTTTCGCTGTATTGCCGATTGAATAATCAGGTCAGCCACTTTCATCAGGTTTCGTAGTTCGATCAGGTCGCTGCTGATTCGGTAATTACTGTAATACTCCGTCACCTCCTGATTTAGCAACTGGACTCTACGCCTGGCCCGTTGCAATCGTTTGCTGGTCCGGACGATACCAACGTAGTCCCACATAAAGCGCCTTAACTCTTCCCAATTGTGTGAAATAACCACATCTTCATCAGAGTTGGTGACCTGGGATTCATCCCAGTGAGGTATCTTCCAATCCTCCCAGGTGACCTCATTGGTGCGGATATGTTTGGCCGCCTCGATGGCGAACACCATACACTCCAACAGTGAATTGCTCGCCATTCGATTTGCGCCGTGCAGACCGGTGAAGCTGGACTCGCCAATGGCGTAGAGATTGGGGATATCAGTCAGGCCTGATTTGTCCGTGACGATGCCGCCACAGGTGTAGTGAGCCGCAGGCACAATCGGTATCGCTGATTGTGTAATGTCGATACCGAGTTCAAGGCAGCGCGTATAGATTGTGGGGAAGTGACTCTTGATGAATTCAGGTTCTTTGTGACTGATGTCGAGGTAAACACAATCACAACCCAGGCGTTTCATTTCATGGTCAATGGCGCGGGCAACAATATCCCTGGGGGCCAGTTCTGCACGATCATCGAATCTGTGCATAAATCGGCTACCATCGGGCAGTATGAGCGTGGCGCCTTCGCCACGCAGCGCTTCAGAAACTAAAAAAGACCTCGCTTCTGGATGGTAAAGGCAGGTGGGATGGAACTGGTTAAATTCCATGTTGGCGACCCGACAACCCGCTCGCCAGGCCATGGCAATACCGTCACCGGACGCCGTGTCGGGATTGCTGGTGTACAGGTAAACCTTACTGGCGCCCCCCGTAGCGACGATGACATATCTGGCGCGGAAGAGTTCGACGTGGCTACTTTCCAGGTTAAGCACATAAGCCCCAATACAGGCATTACCGGGCTGTCCGATTCGATCTTTGGTGATCAGGTCGACGGCCACGTACTTTTCGAATATTTCGACATTTTGATGGGTCGACAAACCCTGTTCGAGCTTTGAGGCGAGTTCTCTGCCGGTGGCATCCGCCGCATGAATCACCCGCCGGTGGCTGTGCCCGCCTTCCTTGGTGAGATGAAACTCCTGCCTGCCGTCGGGTTGGGTTTCCTTGTCGAATTCAACGCCCAGGTCAACCAGCCAGTTGACGACCTCGGCGCTGTGTTCAACTGTAAACCGGACTACGTCTTCATGACACAGTCCGGCCCCGGCATCAAGGGTATCGGTGATGTGAGATTCAATCGTGTCATATTCGTCCAGCACCGCCGCGACTCCGCCCTGGGCATAGTAGGTGGATCCCTCGTTGGCAACATCCTTGCACAACATGGCAATTGAATACGCCTGGGGGAGCTTCAGCGCGGCGGTCATTCCGGCTGCACCGCTGCCAATAATCAGCACGTCATGAGTATGAGTTTCTGTATTCACCGGTTTTTGACTGTTCTAATGCGACAAAATGGGCGCCAAGATTACCTAAATAGAGCGACCGAGGGAAATGGTGTTTCATTCTCCTGGCAGCCTGCGGGAGAAGACGAAGGGTGAGCGGTTGGCAGTTTGCCTCGTAAGCAATGGCATTGGTATTATGCACACCAAGAGCCCCTGATTGAGACGTTAATCAGGCGCTCTCCGGTGAAACTGACGTTGTTTTGAAGGTTTTTCAGAACTTTATATAGCTTTACGTAATTATTTGTATAAAAAGGGTGAGTGAGCGAACTATTGTGTCGATGAGGTGTCTATCAATTCATAGCTCGACCCTGCATAAAGTCCAAAGCTGTATTGGGGATTGATGTGATACCTCAAAAGGAGACGGACCAGCAATTAGTAGAACGGGTACAACGCGGAGATAAACGAGCTTATGATCTGTTGGTACTGAAGTATCAACACAAAATTGTTGCTCTGGTGAGTCGCTATCTCAGGGATCAGGATGAAGTTCAGGATGTGACGCAAGAGGCCTTTATTAAGGCATACCGGGCGTTACCGAGATTTCGAGGAGATAGCGCGTTTTACACGTGGCTTTATCGGATAGCCATAAATACAGCGAAGAATCACCTGGTGTCGCGATCAAGGAGACCTCCGAGTACAGATGTAGACATCGATGAAGGAGAATTTCAGGAAAACTCAGGTGCGCTGGCCGACATTCAGAATCCTGAGAATAGTCTTGCAACCGACCAGTTGGAGGCGGTAGTTTATAAGGCTATTGATGATCTAGCTGAAGACTTGAAAGTTGCCATAACTTTAAGGGAGTTTGAAGGTCTCAGTTATGAGGAAATTGCAGAGATTATGGAATGCCCCGTCGGTACGGTGAGATCAAGGATATTTCGGGCCAGGGAAGCGATCGAAAAGAAGATTGCGGCAATTGACCTTTGATGACGAAAAAGTAGTGACAAACAAGCATGACAGACAAGTAACATAGATAATTTATGGCAAACAAGCTTACACAGACAGTGACAAAGAGCCGCATGCAGGGTGAAACGTATATCCAACAGGGTGAAACTATGCTCTACAGGGTGAAAAATAAGTGACAGAAAAAGTTAAAGAATCCATTTCAGCCCTGGTAGACGAGGAAATCAGCGAGATCGAGTTGCATCGTTTACTGCGTCAGTACAGTGATGATCCTTCTATTCGAGAACAATTTGTATCCTACCAGGCCATTCGCACCGTGGTTCGTGGCGAAAATTCGCTTAACAGCGCTCAACATCTGGAATTACACCGCCGGATTTGTGCCGCAATTGACCAGGAAACTGTTCCAAAATTCTCCGGTACCCTGTCCCGGTCGACCGCTTCAGGCATTATCCGATCAAACTGGGCAAAACCGGCACTGGGGCTTGCAGTAGCCGCGTCGATGGTGGTTGCAGTGTTTGCCGGGTTCAATATCTCAATGACTGAATCGCGGGGTGGCGTTGAGGTTGCAGACGCTGATAACGAGGCGGATGTCGTTATCAACCCTTCCAATGTGAGAGATGCATTCAGGCAGGCGCCTGGTATTGATGCTCAAACCGCATCTGCAGATCTGAAAGATATTACCCGATCCCAGGAGGCTTTTAGCGCGGGCAAGAAAGATTTCACGGTGCTGCGAGAACTTGACCAAGATAAGCAAAGGCAATTACGCCAGTATCTGAACCAACATGATCGCAGCCGTATGAATCCTAATGAGCGAACGGTAATTTTCAAACAGCCGGCCAAGAAAAACTAGTTGTCGCAAGTCGACATGAGGAAGACTATTATCTCCCAGAACTGTCGATTTAAGTGTTGCGATTTGAGTGCTGGAAGAGGTTTCGAATTTTTAATGAGTGACAGTATTTTCCACAAGCGTTTTCGACATGAGCTTCCCTCAAGTATATTCCGACGGGAACCTGTGAGATGTCAGGCTTCAATCGATTTCCAATGGCCACTTTTCTTGTGAAAAATGCGCTGGGATACGCAGCCAGCCTGGCAATCATCAGTGTGAGTTTCGCGGTTCCTGTTTCCCGTGCTGACGCCACGACGGGTGCCGGTCTCTCTGCCAGTGAATGGCTGGAGAAAATGGATTCTGCATTGCACAATGAAACTTATAAAGGCTCATTTATTTACCTGCGGGGGTCCCAGTTAGATACCATTCAGGTTGTGCACCACATTGAAGATGGCAGGGAATTCAAACGCCTGACCAGCTTGAGTGGTGAAGAACGCGAAATCATCAGGGATAACGATGAAATTGTTTGCTATCACGTACCTGGTGCCAAGTTTGACCTGTCCCATGGGGTGCCGATGGGACCTTATTCACAGCATTTTAGTGAGAGTCTGAAGGCAAACCAGTCGATGTACCGCTTATCCCTGGTGGGTACTGACAGAATGGCAGGCAGACCGACAATCAAATTGCAAATCACTCCCCATAATCAGGATCGTTACGGCTATCAACTGTGGCTGGATGAAGCGACCGGTCTGCTACTGAGATCCGATTTAGTCAATCGCGGTCGTGTTCTGGAGCTGTTCCAGTTTACCGAAATCGAGATTGGACACGACATTGAACTTGAGCAATTTGCCTCGTCGCTTCCTGAGGACGCCATCAAGCATTTATTAACCCCGCCCAATCGGGAACTGGCAATGCAACCGCAGAAGAGAGACTTCCACGTTGCATGGGTACCGAACGGGTTTCGACCGGTGAATGCACCCGCAGCAAATCGAATGGCCTTTTCCGATGGTATCGCTACCTTGTCAGTTTTTTTTGAAGGTAAAGGCAAGTCAAATCTGGGTGACATGCATACATCAGTAGGTGGGACCGTCGTGTTCACCCGTACGATTAAAGGCTCATCGCAGCAGATTACGGTGGTTGGCGAAATTCCGCTAGCAACTGCAAGACGCGTGGCTGAGTCAATAGAACCAGTAATATACTGATCGCCGGTTCGTTTATGTCCAACTACGTGGGGCGGATCAAAGACCGGGACTTGTCCGGTCTCTGGGTCGAGTTTCCCCGAACAAGCTGTAATTCCTGTCGTAATAATTGTCAACAGGCTCAGTTGATTCGATTGCCGGAGCAGACCGACATCTGCCAGGCTGCAACCCATGTGGAAATATCAATGAGCAGTCCAAACCAGCTATGGCTGTTATTTAACTCGTTAATGCTTCCATTGATCGGATTCTTACTTGGTGCAACTCTGGCAAATCAACTATGGTTAGCTGAAGAATGGCTAACTGAACTGATAACCGTGGTGTTTTCTGTTCTTGGCATGGCTATAGGCATAATTGCCTGCAGGACGTTTTCGGTGCAAAGATTGACTATTAATGAGGTAGAAAGATGTTAAAAACAGTTCAGTCAGCAGTTCAGCCAGGAACGCACCTGTTGAATAGCGTGAGCCGCCTGATGCTGACGGGTGTTACGACGTTGGCCATTTTATTGGCACCTGATGCCAATGCGAGGTCGTTCCCTGAATTTACTGATCTGGTAAAAAAAGTTTCACCGGCGGTTGTCAACATTACAGCCGTTCGCGAACAACGCGCGCCACGACTCGACGGATATGACGAGCGTGACGTCCCTGATTTCCTACGGCGTTTTTTCAGGGACGGTCAGCCAAGGGCACCCCGACCTTCTCGTGGTTCAGGGTTCATTGTATCTTCTGATGGTTATATCCTGACTAATCATCATGTGGTTGAAGATGCGAAAGAGATCAGTGTGGCTCTGGGTGATCGCAGATATCGGGTCGCTGAATTAGTCGGAGCAGACCCTTCCTCTGATCTGGCACTACTGAAAATTGATGCAAAGGACCTGCCGACGGTTGAGATTGGCAGTTCCGAGGATCTTCAGGTTGGGGAATGGGTGATGGCGATTGGATCCCCCTTCGGTTTCGAATTGTCGGTCACCGCAGGAATAGTAAGCGCCAAAGGCAGAAGCCTGCTCGATGAGGTTGGTTATTATGTTCCCTATATACAGACTGATGTCGCGATCAATCCGGGAAACTCCGGTGGTCCCCTGTTGAATCTTGAAGGCAAGGTGGTCGGTATTAATTCACAGATTTACACCCGGTCCGGCGGATTTATGGGATTGTCATTTGCTATTCCAATTGATGTTGCCATGGAAGTGGTTGAACAATTGAAAGACAAGGGCGAGGTTTCCCGTGGCTGGTTGGGTGTCCTGATTCAACGCGTCGATCGCGACCTGGCTGAGTCATTCGGACTGGATAGAGCCCAGGGTGCATTGATAACCGAAGTTCTGCTCGATAGTCCAGCTGAACAAAGTGGATTGCGGGAAGGTGACATCATTCTGGAATTTGATGGTCGTAAAATCGACTTGTCATCAGACCTGCCCCACGTAGTAGGTCGTATCAGGGCGGATACAGTAGTAGATGCTGAAATTGTCAGGGACGGCAAAATGCAGACAATTGAAGTAAAAGTAGGGCTTCTACCTGCTCCGCAGGAAAGACTACCAGGTGAAAGAGAAAGGAGAACCTACGGTCGTCTCGGCATTGGTGTCGAAGACCTGTCACCAGAAACGATTGAGAGCCTGGGCGTCGACAAGGGCGTGTTGGTCACAATATTAGGCCAGGGCCCTGCCCGTAAAGCTGGAATCGAACAGGGGGATGTGATTACCACATTGGATGGTGAGAGCATTACCTCGGTCGCGCAGTTGCAGCGGATGGTTCAACAGTTACCTGCTGGAGAGGCTATTCCAATTCGGGTGGTACGGAACCAGACACCGGAATTCCTGGTGATCAAAATCCCTGAGTAGCCGGAATTCCATGCACCTCGTCGGAAGAGTCTGAGTATCTGCGGCCTTCCGGCCTAAATGGCGTATATTTGGTGTTGCGGCTGTTATTCCTATAGACTGCACCGCTTTGCGGTTTTTACGCCACGGCTTGAGACGGTACTGACCGGCGTCCTGGTCAGTTTTACCCATATTTCACATTCACAAATTCCTGTTTCCTGACAAGAACTGGTTAAAATGAACTAATGCCAGAACCAGAATACATAAGAAACTTTTCCATTATCGCGCATATTGACCATGGTAAATCGACCCTTGCGGATCGTTTTATACAAATCTGTGGCGGATTGTCCGAACGGGAAATGGCGGAACAGGTTCTGGACTCGATGGATATCGAGAGAGAACGTGGTATCACCATAAAAGCCCAGAGTGTAACTTTGTTTTACCAGGCTGATGATGGTCATGAGTACCAGTTTAACATGATCGACACACCCGGGCATGTGGATTTCAGTTACGAGGTTTCCCGGTCCCTGGCTGCCTGTGAAGGTGCATTGCTGGTAGTTGATGCTGCACAAGGTGTCGAGGCGCAATCCGTGGCGAATTGCTATACGGCTATCGAGCAGGGTCTTGAGGTCCTGCCGGTATTGAACAAGATCGATCTGCCCCAGGCAGATCCGGACTCCGTATGCCAGGAAATTGAAGAAATTATTGGTATCGATGCAACCGGCGCAGTTAGGGTGAGCGCGAAACGTGGCGATGGTATCAAAGAATTACTGGAAGAAATAATCGCGACGATTCCAGCCCCGCTGTCAAACCGGGATCAGGATGCCCAGGCACTGATTATCGATTCATGGTTTGACAATTACCTGGGCGTCGTTTCCCTGGTGCGGGTTACCCAGGGGCAATTTTCAGTAAAAGATAAAATTATCATGAAGTCCGTAGGCAAGACCCACCAGATCGATTCTGCTGGTATATTTACACCTAAACGACAGGAAACCGGGGTATTGAAAGCTGGCGAGGTCGGGTTTGTTGTCGCCGGTATCAAGGATGTTAAAGGTGCGCCGGTGGGCGATACAATTACCCTGGCAGCAACGCCTGATGTGCCGAACCTGCCGGGTTTTCAGCAAGTCAAACCGCAAGTATTTGCAGGCATGTTTACCGTCAGTGCTGATGATTTTGAAGACTTCCGTGATGCACTACAAAAATTGACACTCAATGACGCTTCCCTGGTTTATGAACCTGAAAGCTCAGAAGCTCTGGGAAATGGATTCCGTTGTGGGTTTCTGGGAATGTTGCACATGGAAATTGTTCAGGAACGCCTTGAGAGAGAATACGACCTGGATTTGATTACTTCTGCGCCGACGGTCGTCTTTGAGGTTGTTAACAAGAATGGAGATGTTACAAAGGTCGACAATCCTTCTCAATTACCGGATCCCTCAACGATTCAGGAAATGCGTGAGCCCGTTGTGACGGCAAACATACTGGTTCCCCAGGAGTATCTGGGTAGTGTTATTACCCTGTGCGTTGAGCGGCGCGGGGTGCAAAAAGATATGCAGTTCGTGGGTAAACAAGTTTCTGTTGTCTACGATTTACCGATGAATGAAGTGGTGCTGGATTTTTTCGACAGACTGAAATCAGTCAGCCGTGGGTATGCCTCGTTGGACTACAGCTTTGATCATTTTGAAACTGCTAACCTTGTCAGACTGGACGTTTTGATTAATGGCGACAAGGTGGATGCGTTAGCCGTGATTGTGCATCGAGACGATGCGCGTACAAAAGGATTTTCCTTAACTAAAAAAATGAAGGAACTGATCCCCCGGCAAATGTTTGATGTGGCTATTCAAGCAGCAATCGGCGGGCAAATTATTGCCAGACAAACGGTCAAGGCGTTAAGGAAGAACGTTACAGCCAAGTGTTACGGTGGTGACATCACCCGCAAGAAAAAACTGCTGGAAAAACAAAAAGCTGGTAAAAAGAGAATGAAGCAAGTCGGCAGTGTCGAGATACCCCAGGAAGCATTCCTGGCTGTTCTAAAGGTTGAAAAATGAGCATTAATTTTCCGTTATTCCTCGTATTGGCTACCGGTATAACCGGAATCATATGGGTCTTTGATGTCTTTGTTTTACGCCCGAAACGAGTTCTGGCTGCCGACAACATCCAACTGCAGCTGAAGGAAGAGTCGGAAGAAGCCGTGGCGAAAATTCTTCGAGAGCCAGTAGTCGTCGAGTACTCGATATCTTTTTTCCCTATATTACTTATTGTGCTGCTGCTGCGTTCATTTCTGGCTGAACCATTCCAGATCCCCACAGGCTCAATGATTCCTACGCTAAAGATTGGAGATTTTATCGTCGTTAACAAATTTGCCTATGGAATCAGGTTGCCAGTACTGGGAACAAAAATTATCCCGGTGGACGATCCGAAAAATGGCGAAGTCATGGTTTTTATTCCTCCTCATGAAGATGAGTATTTCATCAAACGAGTCGTGGGTATTCCGGGTGATAGGGTAAGATACGATGCCAAGAAACTGACAATTAATGGCGAAGAGCAGCCCCAGGAGTTTGTTGCCAGGATCCCGGCTAACAATCCGCGTTACCTGGTCTACAAGGAAGTACTCGGCGGTGTGGAGCACCTGATTCATGTCAACCGTTACCGTGATGACCGGGTGGAGGAATGGGTCATCCCGGAAGGGTACTATTTCATGATGGGTGACAACCGTGATCAGAGTAGTGACAGTCGGTTCTGGGGTCTGGTTGCAGAAGAGAACATCGTTGGTAAGGCTTTTGGTGTGTGGTTGCATAAGGAACCGGGTCTGAATTTCCCGGATTTTTCTCACAACGGCTGGATCGAGTAAGCAGAAATGCAGGGGAATCGGTTCAAAGGAGCGAATAAAGGTTATGAATTTTCCTGATCGTCAGCGCGGTATCGGATTAGCTGGATGGATGATCCTGGTACTCATGTTTGGATTAGTTATTACCGGCGGTGTCAAATTGTTGCCTCTTTATATGGATCACTACGCCATATCCAAAGTGTTCGATCAGCTGGCTAAAGAGCCTGGCATGGTCGAGAGAAATAAAAAAGGCATCATAACTGCCATTGACAAGAAGCTCAGGATTAACCAGATTCGCAATTTCCCCCTCTCAGAAAATTTAACGATCGAGTCAACAGAGCGAGGCACTAAAGTCACCTTGGAGTATGAAGTCCGGGTATCCTTAATACAGAATATTGACCTGGTTGCTTCTTTTGACAAGGAAGTTGACTTGATTTACTGACATCTTTGTTATGTATTTTTATGCATTTGAGGTCACGTAAAGTGCCATCCATACAGGACACTACATTTGATAAACTTCAGCGACGTTTAGGCTATACGTTTTCAGAAGGTGATCTTTTGACCCAGGCGCTCACACACCGCAGCCATGGTTCCAACAACAATGAACGCCTTGAGTTTCTCGGTGACTCCATTTTAAATTTCGTGATTGCAGAAGATCTTTACCTGCGTTTTGAGGCCGCTCAGGAAGGCAAGCTCAGTCGTTTGCGGGCAAAGATGATAAAGCGCCAGACCCTGGCTGAAATCGCGAGAGAATTTGAATTGGGCGATTACCTGATTATGGGGGTTGGTGAGCTCAAGAGTGGCGGGTTTCAACGCGATTCGATTCTTTCCGACACGCTGGAAGCGGTCATCGGCGCCATATTTCTCGACGCCCATCTTGATGTTGTCAGAGAACGTATCGTAGCCTGGTTTGCCAGCCGCCTGGATATTCTATCCCTGGAGAAGTCGTTCAAAGATGCTAAATCCCGTCTGCAGGAGTTTTTACAGGCCAGACAGGCTGCGTTGCCGGACTACCAGGTAGTGAAGACTGAAGGCCAGTCCCATGAACAGATTTTCCACGTTGAGTGCCGTGTAGAATTGTTGGCTGAAGCCGCGAAAGGGAAGGGAACCAGTCGCCGTGTCGCCGAACAAAGCGCTGCCTCGGTAGCCCTGGTTAATCTTGGAATAGAACACCATGACCGCTAAAAAGACGAATCCCCGATGCGGATACGTTGCGATTATTGGCCGTCCCAATGTCGGCAAGTCGACCTTGCTAAATCGCATATTGGGCCAGAAACTGAGTATCACCTCAAAAAAACCACAAACAACCCGGCATCAGTTACTCGGCATTAAGACCTCGAAAAATGCCCAACTTCTTTACGTAGACACCCCTGGCATACACGGCAAAGAAAAACGCGCTATTAATCGATATATGAATCGTAGTGCCAGAAGTGTCGTGCGCGACGTCGATGTCATTGTGTTTGTGACTGACAGAACACAATGGCAGCCTGATGATCAGGTTGCGTTTGAAAGCCTCAAGTATGCTGCCGGGCAGATCATAGTGGCAGTCAACAAAGTTGACTTGATTAAAGACAAAAAGACGCTACTGCCACATATCGCCACTTTAGAGGAAATGTTTCCAGATGCTGAAATTATCCCGATATCAGCTGAAAACGGTGATAACCTTGAGGCATTGGAAGAGCGAGTGGAATCGAGGTTGCCCTACGGGCCATTTTTGTTTTCCGATGAGCAGATTACTGACAGAAGTGAACGTTTCCTTGTCGCAGAAATTATCCGGGAAAAAATAATGCGTCAATTGGGTGAAGAAATTCCGTACGCGGTCACTATCCAGATAGAAAACTTCAAACAGATGGGTAAAACGCTTCATATTGATGCAACGGTTTTTGTCGAAAGGGATGGCCAGAAAGTAATTATAATAGGCGCAAAGGGCAGTAAGTTAAAACGCATTGGAACAGATGCCAGACGTGATATAGAAGCACTGCTGGATAAAAAGGTCATGCTTCGATTGTGGGTTAAGGTCAAGTCAGGCTGGTCCGATGATGAGCGGGCACTAAAGAGTCTGGGATATGACGACATTTAGCCGTGACGCCGAACTCACTCCAGCTTACATTCTGCATACCAGAAAATATCGGGATACCAGCCTGCTTGCTGATTTTATAACGGAAAAAGAAGGCCGGGTGACTGCTGTCATTCGAGGCGCCAGGGGCGGGAAAAAGAAAACCGGAGTGGTCCAGCCCTTTACACCACTTCTGGTTTCCTATATTGGCCGCGGTGATCTAAAGACTGTTACCAAGCTGGATGCAGGAAACTTTGATCCGCTCTCAGGCGAGAGTCTGCTCGTCGGCTTTTACGTCAATGAACTGCTGGTACGCCTGCTTGGCAAGTTTGAGCCTGTACCGGTTTTATTTCACGCCTACCAGGCACTGCTGCTGGATCTGGTATCCGCCGGTGTGTCTGCACCATCATTGCGAATCTTTGAGCTGACGTTACTCAGGCAATTGGGTTATGGGATCACTTTCGGAATTGATGCTATGTCAGGTGAACCGGTAAAGCCCGGTTGTTATTATCGGTACGTACCGGATGAAGGCTTTCACGAGCTCGTACACGATACCGAAAACGCCTCATACAAGGGAGAGAACCTGTTAGCCATCTCAAATGGTGATCTGTCCATACCTGAGGTTGATTCCTGTGCGAAAAAGATCATCCAGGTTTCGTTCGCCGTGTTGTTGGGGGGCAAGCCTCTCAAGAGCCGTGAGTTGTTTGAGATGTATCATTCAGGGACAAAACAAAAAAACTGATATTGACTGACATTTGTCTGCATCATCTTGATAAATGTCTCACGAGTTTGGTAACTCAGGATTGCCTGGTCGAGTGCCGCAGACTCGAGGTGGGGCCGCCGAGGCCAGGACGGTCTACCTTTGTAACCGCACTGTTAGTGGGCTTACGCAGATTCATCATACCGAGCCAACTATTCTCACTGTTTTGAAATTATAATATTGTCAGATCAAGGCTAACTTTGAGAATTAAAAGGCTTCGCAACATTCACGTACCATTCCCGTAGCGCCTTTATTTCACCGTTAGTTACGTTCAGGGCCTGACGGATGGCGTCGGATTGCAACATCCGGTCCTGTTTTGCCAGGGATTCCAGAGACTCTATGGCCCGTCCCAATCGAGGGACTCCACAGTACCGGCTCGCACCATGAATCTTATGAACCTGCCTGCGGAACATCTCCGCGTCCTGGGTTGTATATGCAGAGTTCAGGCTCTCGAGATCGTCCGGCAGGGAGTCCATCAACAGCTGCAACAACTCGTTGGCAAGGTCAGGGCGATGATTAGCACGGCGTAGTGCGAGTCGCTCACTAAATATCTCCCGCGGCTGATTGTTTTCATGCAACGAGTCGTGAATAGAAATACTTGTTTCAGCAGGGTCATCGGTTGATTTCAGCCAGCGGTTGAGAACATTTTTCAGGGCTTTTTTATCAACCGGTTTCAATAGCGCGTCATTTATCCCAAACTGTAGAATCTCTGTTGTCTCCTGCTCCGATAAGTGTGCTGTCAGGGCTATGATACGCCCGGTAAAGCCTTGTTCTCTTATCATTCGGCTGGTTTGCGTGCCTGAAATTCCGGGCAGCTGAATATCCATGAAAATCAGATCGAATTGTTCCAGCTTCGCTCTGGTTATGGCGTCCATGGGGTTGTTAACCGCGACCACAGTGTGGCCCATCTCCTCCAAAATCATGGTGAGCAGCTGGAGGTTCGCGTCATAATCATCAACGATGAGCAAACGATAATTCTCCTCGATTCTGCGGGTGTGGGCCTGGATTGTCTGGGTCAGTTGAACGTGATCAATTGGGTTCCTGAGTTGGTACCAGTTCTCCTGCTTGTAAAGGGTTGAGTTGTTTAACAGCAGGACTTTCGTCTGTGGATTTAACTTGTTGGTGATATTTGTAATGTCCTCATGCTGCTCGAAGCCGATGACACAGATTGAAGGCGTGCTTTCATTTTCAGAAATTTCTACTCCCAGATTGAATAACCGACTTTCGATGCTGTGCTGCTGGATATGGTTTTGAACGACGATTCGCGCGGTAGTTCCTTGCCTTGCACGCTGACCGGGAATCATGGTCGCGGTGACTGGAATGGACATTTTTGTAGCTTCGATGTTTAGAGCCGTGGAACCTATGAGTTGTTCCAGGCGAGGTAAACTGGGCCTGGAATCAGTCTGGTTCAAAGGTGACAGGTCAAATACCAGGCCTGTTGTTTCATTGAAGTTCACCTGGAGCATGAGTGTTTTCGCCCGCTCTATGTCGTAAGAGATGTCGTCAGAGATGGCGTGTGTCTCGCGCATCAGGATTCGTGTGAGTATAAAGTTAAACATCAAAGCACTTATTATTTCTGGCTTGCCTTCAAAGTCGAAAGCACACTTTTCATCAAAAACAGGAAACAGCAGAATCCCACGCTCTTCGAGCATCGGGTGCAGTAAAGCCAGAGTGTCATCAACAATCTGATGGACGTTGAATTGAATATTATGCATTCCGGCGTAACTGTATTGTTGCAATTCACGATTCAGAAATACTATTTGTCTGGCAACACGTTCCAGCTCTCCCAGACTTTCAGAAAGCCCTTTGTTATGGTCAGTGTCGAGTGCCTGTTGACCGTCGACCACCTGTTGAGCGTCGACCACCTGTTGAGCGTCGACCACCTGTTGAGT
>JAPYTQ010000005.1:172226-179657 GCA_029941905.1 Pseudomonadales bacterium
CGTCGACCACCTGTTGAGCGTCGACCACCTGTTGAGCGTCGACCACCTGTTGAGTGTCGACCACCTGCTGAGTGTACCGATTGACATAGCCGATCATTGACGACAGAGGCAATTCCGACAGGTGGGCCAGAACCTGCGACCACTGTTGTTCGAGTTGGGTGGTTGTTTTGAACTGGATAAGTGAATTTTTTGTGGCTTTGTTTTCATCTTCCAGTTCTCGAATGGTGTGTTGCAACTGTATCCGGATATCGTTTGCGGCTATCAGTTGTTCGGAAAAACTTTTCTGCAACTGGTAGTTTTTTCCTTCCAGGGTTGAGGCAAGATTCTGCACCGGGGTGCCGTCAATGAAGTTATCTGGATCCAGCCTGAGGTCCGGCTCTTCCAGTTCTTGATTGAGCTGTATGACAGGATCTACAAAGTTCTTGCGAATTTGCCGATAGGTAAAGCTGGTGGTAAGAATCAGCAGCGACAATACGAGCATGGCAACTGTAAACTGTTTGACACCCGTTGTGGTTAGTACAAACCAGAACAGGAAACTTCCTGTAATAAACGCGGGTAAGGTGATAAGAAAAAACAGTTCTTTATCGTGTCTGGACATGTTTTGCCGGTAGAGACATATACCTAAAATGAATTTGGTTAGATTAAGCTGATATTATATGAATCAGCCCGGTTCTCCTATCATCGCAATTCATTTGGGATATGCTACAAGAATAAGATGACAAACTACCCGACAATAGAGTCCTGCATCGGTGAAACGCCCCTGGTGAGATTGCAACGCTTGCCTGGCGATACCACCAACACCATCTTGGTTAAACTGGAAGGTAATAATCCAGCAGGGTCGGTTAAAGACAGACCCGCCCTGAGTATGATCAATGGAGCAGAGGCCAGGGGAGATATCCGGCCCGGTGATACGCTGATTGAAGCCACCAGCGGCAATACAGGGATTGCCCTGGCGATGGCAGCGGCAATAAAGGGGTATCAGATGGTACTCATTATGCCTGCCCATATGAGTGATGAAAGAAAGACCGCGATGACGGCATATGGTGCTGAACTCATTAGCGTAAGCAAGGAAGAGGGAATGGAACGTGCTCGGGATCTTGCCCTCGAGATGCAGGCCGACGGCAAAGGGGTTGTGCTGGACCAGTTTGCAAACCCAGACAACCCAAAGGCACATTATGATGGTACCGGGCCAGAGATCATTCGCCAGACTGACGGAAACATTACTCATTTTGTGAGTTCCATGGGCACGACTGGCACCATCATGGGTGTTTCGAGATATTTCAAGGAAGTGAAGCCGGAAATTGAAATCATCGGCCTGCAGCCTGTAGAAGGTTCAGCGATTCCAGGTATAAGAAGATGGCCAGCCGCCTATCTGCCCCGCATTTATGACAACAGGGATATCGACAGAATCATAGACATGGAACAGGGTCTCGCGGAGGTTACCATGCAGGATTTAGCGAAAGTCGAAGGTATATTTTGTGGCGTTTCTTCCGGTGGGGCTGTCGCTGCTGCTCTGCAAGTGAGCGAAGAAGTAGAAAACGCCGTCATTGTCGCCATTATTTGTGACCGGGGTGATCGATACCTGTCAACTGGCGTGTTCTCCTGATGATTCGTTAAATTTCATAGGATGAAAAAACCCTTTGAACCTTTCCGCGTGGAAATCACTGGACTGCATGCCGATGGCCATGGAATAACCGGGGATCCACAACTCCGCATTATCGGAGCGCTACCGGGTGAGGTGGTGACAGCTTTACCCATCACCGTGAAGAAAAAGAAAATTTTTGCAAAGGTGATTGAGGTCCATAACGCGAGCGCTGACAGGGTTGAGCCTCCCTGTCCCGGCGCAAATATCTGCGGTGGCTGCAGTCTGCAGCACCTTGATACACAGAGACAGATAGCACATAAACAGAGCCTCCTTGTACAGGAACTTGGCGATACCCAACCGCAGCATTTCTATTCGCCCCTTATGGGACCCGTCGAACATTACCGTTCCAAAGCCAGGCTTGGAGTCAGGTTTGTTGAGAAAAAGGACCGGGTATTGGTTGGTTTTCGAGAAAAAATGAAACCATTTATAGCTGATGTCCCTGGTTGTCATACGCTTCGGGAACCGGTCTCGGCGCTGCTGCCACAACTATCCGAATTGATTTCCAGTCTTTCTATTTCGCGATCCATACCTCAGATAGAAGTAGCGGTGGGCACAAGGTCAGTGGCACTGGTGTTTCGACATTTGGAAGAACTGCTCGAGACAGACCTTGAGTTATTCCGGCTGTTTTCTGCTAAATACGAAATCGACATCTACCTGCAACCGGGTAACGCCGAGAGTGTCTACAAGTTGTTTCCAGCTGACGAGAATGAGCGACTGGTTTACGAATTACCGGAACTTGACCTGTCATTTTCGTTCCATCCACTGGATTTCACCCAGATAAACCATTCGATTAATCGTGCAATGGTGTTGTTTGCGATTGACTTGCTGGCGCTGAACTTATCTGACCGTGTATTCGATGGATTCTGTGGAATTGGTAATTTTTCCCTGGCTCTGGCGCGTAAAGCCGCGTTTGTAACGGGGGTAGAATCATCCCCTGCCAGTATTGATCGAGCACAGGAAAATGCGTATCAGAATGGTATTTTCAATTGTCAATTCAAAGTGCAGGACCTGTTCGCTGCAGGCCTTGAAATACCTGGCCTGCAGGAGGCCAACAAGGTGCTCCTGGATCCCCCGCGGAGCGGAGCTTTGCAGGTCTGTAAAAAACTTGCAACACATCCGGTTGAAAGGGTAGTGTACGTTTCCTGCAACCCGGTGACGTTTGCCTCAGACGCCGCTTTTCTGGTTGCCAATGGGTATCGATTTGAAGGCGTAGGAGTCATAGACATGTTTCCACATACAACCCACGTTGAATCCATCGGCTGCTTTTCACAAAGTTAATTTATTATTCTATGGTTAAAGTCAGAGAGGAACAGCCGCTGCATTTTGATGGCAGTATCAACCTGGAACTATGGCTGGCACAACTCACAGAAAAGATTCCAGAGTTGAATCTCGCGAGGATTCGTGAGGTCTGTGATCTGTCTCAACAAGCGGAAGAGAAAGCCGTCTCGACCAACAGTGTCTGGGAAGAGGGCCAAAGCAGCTATAAAACCAGCCTCGACATGGCAAATATTCTGACTGAACTTCATATGGATGAGGATGGTCTGGTAGCAGCGTTAATTTATCGAGCTGTCCGCGAAAATCAAATTACCCTAAATCATGTCAAGAAAACATTCGGCGATAAGGTGGCCGGGCTGGTCGAGGGTGTATTACGCATGGCAGCGATAAGCAACATCGAATTAAGCTCCGATCAACCGCTCCTGGGAGAACGTTCGGACCAGCTGGAGCAGGCAAGGCGAATGCTCGTCTCATTGGTCGACGATGTCCGGGTTGCGTTGATAAAACTGGCAGAAAGAACCTGCGCCATTCGAAACATCAAAAAAAGTTCACCGGAAAAGAGGATCCGGCTGGCAAGGGAAATTTTTGAAATTTATGCTCCCCTCGCCCATCGTTTGGGTATTGGATACATCAAGTGGGAGCTTGAGGACATCGCGTTTCGTTATCTCGAGCCCACAGCCTACAAACGTATAGCGGCGCTCCTGGATGAAAAACGCACTGATCGTCAGGAATATATCGAGCGCGTTATTGAAACTCTCGGACAGAAACTGCAACTCGTCAGGATAGAAGCAGACATAGATGGTCGTGTGAAACATATCTACAGTATTTGGCGAAAGATGCGCAACAAAGGCATATCTTTCACCGAGGTTTATGATGTGCGCGCGGTTCGTATTCTGGTGCCAGAGGTTAATGACTGCTACAGGGTGTTAGGTGTCGTGCATAACTTGTGGCGCAATGTTCCCCATGAATTTGATGACTATATTGCGACACCGAAGGAAAACGGCTACCGGTCGCTGCATACTGCCGTCATAGGTCCGGAAGGTAAAGGATTGGAAATTCAGATCCGAACCCATGAGATGCACGAAGAAGCTGAATTTGGCGTTTGTTCCCACTGGCAATACAAAACTGTCGAAGATGACGCCGATGAACCTTCAGTCTATGAAGAAAGAATTTCCTGGTTGCGGCAAATTCTTGACTGGCAGGAAGAACTTGGTGACGTTTCCGGCCTGGCCGACGAACTACTATCTAAAGTGAGCCTTGACCGGGTATATGTGTTCACGCCGGATGGCCATGTGATTGATATGATGCCCGGGTCCACACCCATTGATTTTGCTTATCGAGTGCACACAGAAGTTGGCCATAAATGTCGCGGAGCGAAAATCAACGGTCGCGTTGTACCCCTGAACCATGAGCTGCGATCCGGAGACAGGATCGAAATCATCGTCAGTGATGAAGTTGAACCAAGGCGGGAGTGGCTACACGAACATCTTGGATACATCTCAACCAGTCGCGCAAGGGTAAAAATTCAAAGCTGGTTTGGCAATCGAACCAAAAACAAGAATATTGAAGACGGGAAAAAGCTACTGCTGGATGAACTTCGTCATCTGAGGATTGAACAGGTACGAGGGCCAAGACTGCTCAATGCTGTTGGCTACGAGAAGGAAAATGACCTGTTTGCCGCGATTGGCGGTGGAGATATCGATTCAATGGATGTCATTGAGGCTGCTACCAGGGTGCTGGAACTCGATGGTGCCAAACATCAGCTTAACTTCAGCTTTAAAGACGAACACAAGCCGATGGGTGAGCCCCTGGTTGCGGGAATGGGTGACTTTGCCCATATTGTTTCCGAATGTTGTAAACCGGTTCCCGGGGATTTCATTGTTGGTGTAATAGATGATGGTAATACGGTCCATGTTCATCGTCAGGACTGCATTCAGGCTTTGAGGGCAGACAGCTACGGACGTCTTATGCGTCTGAACTGGCAGGAAAATGTGCAACACACATTCCCTGTGACGATTGATGTTGATGCATATGATCGTGCCGGTCTGTTACATGACATTACGGGAGTTTTTTTAAAACAACAAACCAATGTGATCGCAATGAATTCTGTTTCAGATAAACTCAGCAATCGAGTTTCGCTGACAATGGTGATGGAAATCACCAGCCTTAATGAACTATTGCGGACCCTGGAAAAGATTGAGCAGCTACCTAACGTCATCACCGCTCGTCGGACTGTAGCGTAGTGTGGTTCCTAAAAATTGTGATAATCAATTCGATTTTTGAATTAATTGCTACATACATTAAATAATCCATGGAGAGTATTTCTTGAATATCATTTTATTAGGCGCACCTGGCGTGGGTAAGGGCACGCAAGCTCAATTGGTAACAGATAAGTTCTCAATCCCGCAAATTTCTACCGGAGACATGCTGCGAGAAGCGACAAAAGCAGGCACAGAATTAGGCAAGCGCGTTAAAGAAGTCATGGGTAAAGGTTTGCTTGTAACGGATGACATTATTATTGATCTCGTTAAGGAAAGGATCACTCAACCAGATTGTATCCGCGGTTTTTTGTTTGATGGAGTTCCGAGAACAATCCCGCAAGCACAAGCTTTGGTCGATCTGGAAATTAACATTGATACTGTGATAGAAATTCAGGTTCCCGATGATGAAATCATTGCCAGGTTGAGTGGTCGTCGGGTTCATGTAGGATCGGGGCGTATTTATCACTCTCGCTACAACCCCCCAAAAATCGAGGGTAAGGACGATGCGACCGGTGAGGACCTGATTCAAAGGGACGATGACAAGGAAGAAACGATTATGGAGCGGCTCAAGGTTTATCGTGCGCAAACTGAGCCATTAGTAAATTTTTATCAGCAATTGGCTTCTGTTTCGAGCTGTAATCTGGTGTATCGCGCAATTGATGGAATGGGTGATAGTGAAGTAATCGGCAGTAAAATTTTCGACATCCTGAGCTCGTTAAAATAGTCACTATGTCGCATTGTGACCGTTGTTAGTATACCTGGCATAAAAGGGGTCATGTTTGAATCGAAAACGTGCGATAGTTTGAATGTTGTTAGTTACGAACTACAGCGATGAACAAGGGTAAGTGTCGCTGTTGTTTTTGTCATTCAGTGAAGAACTGACAAAAAAATCCTTAGAACTTTTTTAACTCAAACGAATAAAACATTGAAAAAGTTACAATTTTTTAAAAAAAAGGTTCGCAATATGAAATTTTTTTTTCTAAACTTCGTTACGTAATTTCAACTGTATACATTTATTCTTCACTGTGTTTAAAAAGTGTTTAAAAAAAGTGTTAAGAAAATGCTAAAAAAGTGTCTAACACAACTGCCGAGGAGATGTGATATAGCTGCTACTGAAATTGCTGTACTGATGTTAGGTTCATTTTTCCAAACGTAAGAATAGGAGTGATAACGTGGTTGCAAAAAAGAAAGCGAAAAAGGCGGCTAAGAAAAAAGTTGCCAAGAAAAAAGTAGTTGCTAAGAAAAAAGTAACAGCTAAAAAGAAACCGGCAGCTAAAAAGAAAGCAGCCAAGAAAAAGGTTGCCAAGAAAAAGGTAGCCAAGAAAAAGGTAGCCAAGAAAAAGGTAGCCAAGAAGAAGGTTGCGAAGAAAAAGGTAGCTAAGAAGAAGCCTGCTAAGAAAAAGGCCGCCAAGAAAAAGCCAGCAGCTAAGAAGAAAGCTGCCAGGAAAAAGGCTGCTAAAAAGAAGTAAAACCTGCAACTGCAAAAAAAAGCCCTTAATTTAAGGGCTTTTAAGTGGTTTTTACTGTGTTTTAGCCTTGGATCTTCCGGGGCCTTGGTTTACGGGGCCTTGGTTTTACGAGATAAGTCCCCGGGTGAATTCATGTTCTCGAAAGCCCTGCCAGTCTCCCTGACAGGCACTGCGATCCCTTCCAGTAACTGCAGCCATCCTTTTACAGAATGTCTGCCTGATGCCAGATAATCGGAAATAGTCTGTAGGGCGCTTACCAGCACCAGTGATACCAGAGGTTCAAGTTTACCGTTGGCTTCTGCTGTAACTGCCTGATGGGTATCCATATTGTCGAGTAATAGGGAGACTATATTCATGGGCAGAAAAGGCATATCGGTAGGGACGATGAAACAAACTGGCGTGGTAACTCTGCCAGCGGCACATAGTATACCCGCCAAAGGACCGGGGTAATCAGGAAGGGAATCTGTAACAACCGGGAAGCCGAATTTTTCATACTGATCAATGTTTCTGTTACAACTGATCACAATGGTCTCAACTTGTGGACGGATCCTCGTGAGTACATGTTGGATGAGTGGTATTCCATCAAATTCGACCAGACCCTTATCCTGATTTTTCATTCGACGTCCCTGGCCACCGGCAAGTAAAATGGCAGTAACATTGTTATTCATGTTGGTGAATTCTTTCGTCGTGTGAGAAAGGTTAACATCGAATTGGCTCTGCTTTGATGAATTGGCTCTGCTTTGATGAATTGGCTCTGCTTTGATGAATTGGCTCTGCTTTG
>JAPYTQ010000005.1:179757-200082 GCA_029941905.1 Pseudomonadales bacterium
GAATTGGCTCTGCTTTGATGAATTGGCTCTGCTTTGATGAATTGGCTCTGCTTTGATGAATTGGCTCTGCTTTCACAAAGTGGATCTGTGACGCATTGTAACCGTTTATCACCCGGTCTAAAGAGAAAAAAAATAGGTTAAGTTTGACAAAAATCAGATTCGAACCGCTTACTGTAAACAGTGAGCTGGCTAAAAAAATACCTGACTTCGTCGTCCGGCCATCACAAATGGAGATGGCGGCGCTGATTGAAGAGGTGATAAACGGACCCGGTCATGGAATCATTGAAGCAGGCACCGGCACGGGAAAAACCTTTGCCTACCTGTTGCCTGCCATCGCTTCCGGTAAACGGATAATTATTTCCACGGGCACCAAAAATCTCCAGGATCAACTTTTCTATCAGGACATACCGCTGGTCAATCGCAAACCTGGCATAAAAACAGCGCTTTTAAAAGGCAGGGCAAACTATTTGTGCCCACACAGGCTGCATAAAAACCTCACCAGCATCAACAGGCATGTTGGGAGTGCGGTACTTGATGAGTTGGTCAGGGTTAGTGATTGGTCACAGCAAACCAGAACTGGTGATCTAACGGAGTTACTTGATGCAGGTGGCGCCGGTAAGGTCGTCTCACTGGTTACCAGTACCACAGACAACTGCCTGGGATCGGAGTGTAATTTTTTTGATGAATGTCCGGTTTACAGGGCGAGAGCCCAGGCAAATTCAGCTGACCTGGTGGTGGTTAACCATCACATTCTGTTTGCTGATGCAGCGATGAAAGAAGATTCCCTGAGTCCGCTGCTGCGGTCAGCGGAACTGATCATTGTTGACGAAGCCCACCAGGTTCCCGACGTTGCCCGAACGTTTTTTGGAGAGCGGATCAGTACCTGGCAACTGCTCGAACTGGTTCGCGATGTATTGGCAGAACAGGGTCTTTTTGGAAATGATGACCCGGAGTTAATCCGCCGGGCACGGTTGGCTGAAGCATCGGTTAAAGATCTGGTGGGAACGTTCGACGTGCCTGAGCTGACTCTTGACCAGTTGTTACATAAGTCCAGTGTCCGGGATGCTCTCGAAGATGTTGATGTGACACTAGCCAACCTTATTCGACATCTACAACATACTTCGGTTCGAAGTGCAGGATTCAGCAACTGTTACTTACGGGCCATGAGGCTGGCGGATTTATTTACCTTGTTAACGGAGGGTCGTGATGGTGATGATGGATATGCGCACTGGATCGACAGGCAGGTATTTGACGGGGGACGGTCCGGGTTCATGATACATCTTTCCCCGATTAACATCGCGCAACATCTGGCTCCACTGATTGAAGATGCCAACCGAAGCTGGCTGTTTGTTTCCGCCACCTTGTCCGTTGCTGAATCTTTTGATCACTTTAGAGCCTCACTTGGTATCGGCAACGTGGTTGAAAAGAAGTTTGAATCTCCGTTTGACTTCTTGCAGCAGGTGCAGGTCTATGTGCCCGAGCATCTGGCTGATCCCGGTAATGACAGTCACACTCAAGGCTTGTTGGCGGCGACACTCCCCTTAATCAGGGCATCTAGCGGCCGAACCTTTTTCCTTTTTACCAGTCATCGGGCATTGAGGTTGGCGGCTGAACTGTTACAGCAGGAAGCCGACATTGTTTTTCTGCAACAGGGCGCGATGCCAAAAAAGTTGTTGTTGCAAAAATTCCGGGAAATACCACGTTGCGTGTTGCTGGCAACCCAGAGCTTTTGGGAGGGAGTCGATGTCAAAGGTGCCGATTTACGTTGCCTGGTGATTGATAAGTTACCTTTTTCAAGCCCAGATAATCCCATGGTTCAGGCGCAACTGCGCGCCATTGAATCATCCGGTGAAAATGGTTTTAGAAAATACACCCTGCCAGAAGCGGCAATTTCCTTGAAACAGGGGTTTGGACGGCTAATTCGGCAGGAGTCGGACCGCGGGCTGTTTGTTCTGGGAGATACAAGAATAAACACCCGAAGCTACGGTAAAATACTAAAACAGAGTTTACCCCAAATGAAGTGGATACAAAGCCAGCAACAGGCCGTTGACTACATGATGAACTTATCTTAATCAGAGGTTCCCTAAGAAATTCCCATGAATGTCCTTGCCATTGATACATCGACAAATGCCTGTGTTCTTGCAGTTTCAACTGGCCGGCAGCTTTTTGAAGATGCCGAGATTGTTGAGCGTACCCATAGCAAAGTGATCCTGCCTCGAATTGTTCGCCTCTTGTCGGAAGCTAAGCTGGCAAACAGCGAACTGGACCTGATCGTGTTTGGCCAGGGTCCTGGTTCCTTCACCGGATTAAGGATCGGCATCGGTGTTGTTCAAGGTCTTGCTTTCGGGCTCGAGATACCCGTGGTGGGAATCTCGAGTATGGCATGCCTGGCACAAAATGCTTTTCGAGTTAATGGTCATAAGCACAGTATCGTTGCACTGACCGCCCGCAAGCAGGAAGTCTATTTTGGCTCTTATTCAATTAAAGACGGCTTTGCCGTCGGCAATGGTACAGAAGGCGTGTTCGAAGCTGATGAAGTGCCGAAGCAGGAGAAGAATAAAAACTGGATAGGTATCGGTAGCGGTTGGCAATTGAAGACCCGGTTGCAGCAGGGCGTGCAGGTTACTGTTGGGGATATTTACCCGAATTTTTACCCAACGGGACGGGATCTGGTTGATCAGGGACTTGATCGGCACAATCGTGGTCTTTCAGTATCAGCTCAACAAGCCAGGCCCGAATACCTGCGCGAACAGGTTGCAAGTGCGAAACCCCGGCAATGAGCAGATTCGTACTTGTAAAGGATGAATATGGCTACGGAATAAAGGATGTGCTTGTTTCCCAACATCCTCTCAGGGTCGACTTTCTATCCTCTGAACTCCACTATCGCCGGTACCATGGCGGTAAGAAGGAATTGCTGCTAAAGGCAGTCGGCGCGCGGCCGGGGTTAACGGTCTGGGACTGCACTGCAGGGTTGGGTATCGACAGTTTCCTGATGGCGAGTGAAGGTTGTGAAGTGACACTGTTCGAGCGTTCCACGGTCGTAGCGATGCTGCTTGAACAAGCCCTGACCTCAGCCAGTGGCGAAGTGAGGGAAATAACCGCACGGATGAAGCTGATTAAGAATGATGCCGTCAATTACTTGCAGAATATTGTCGAAGCGCCGGATGTGGTATTCATTGACCCGATGTTCCCGTCGAGAAGGAAAAGTGCCCGGGTGAAGGGTGGGATGCAGATCCTGCAGAAATTTATCGGTAAGGACGAAGACGCCAGTGAGTTGGTGCGATTGGCTCTGCAATCCCGATGCCCAAGGGTTGTCGTAAAACGCCCGATCTCCGGAGCAGGATTTGGCGACTTTAAGCCTGCATTCAGCTTGTCTGCGAAATCGAATCGCTTTGATGTCTTTTTGAATCCATCTGGCTGATGATCTTCATGACGTTGTATCGAACATCGTTGTCGAGAAACTTCTCTATCTGTAAATTCAAGGGTTCCAGACCTGGTCCTGGTGAGATTTTGTTGCCCTCAGTTACTATGCCATCCTGATCACTTAAGGTAGAGATAAACCGGGCGAATAAAGACTGGTCAAAAAATTCGGGAGAATTGATGCGGTAGATTGCGGACAGTTGATGCGCAATGCTTGCAGCAGATTTTTCCAGAACCTGCTTTGATTGCTGCTTCCCCTGAAACTTATCTTCAAACCTCTCTTCAAAAGTCTCTTCAAAAGAGTCCGGCTGCTTACTTTGTTGTGAGAATTTCTGCAACAGGGCGATGACAATATGAAATCGTTCCAGGGTGGGCTCTACGATTCCCCCAAGCTCCATCAGGCTGGCGTACTCATCCGTTGTTGGTGCGGGTGCCAGGACACCGTCGTTTTCAATGCTAAGCAGATCTAGTGTTGACATGATATCCAGTGTTTGAATACACCGGTTGGGAATGTCACCTGCATCGCAACTCAGGTAGAGTTCTGACTGGAGATAGGGGTACAAACCCTCACAGACCCGGCAGATCTCTGTTGTTGTAACGGTCGTTTCGAACTGGACGACCCGGGCGATCAGGGAGGCGAGAATAAATACATGGACCGTGTTATTTCTATAGTAGGTCAGAAATACAGCCATTTCTGCTGGCGCACGTAAAATGTCACCGAATTTGTGCTGATTTCTCTCGATGCCGGTAATTTTTTCAGCCTGGCTGATGATGTCCTTGCAGTTGAGTTGTGTCACCGCCGTACCAGCGTTTGTCGCACGCGCTAAGGTCCTGAGTACATTAACCTGACTCTCCAGTCGATGTTGTTCGATGGTTTGCCTTGGAGTACACAAAATAGCGGTAGCGACCAGATTTACCGGGTTTACGGTTACCGCATCATTAATTCGTGAGGCAAGCAATATGGAAAGTGTGGAGCAGGCCCGGGAAAAGTTTGCGTCATCTGCCGGAGATCCGCTGGTCTGATTGTCCCAACCCGGCAGATGCTGATCAAGAAACTTGTCCAGTTCTACCGGATTTCCAAAACTCACGGCCACCTTGCCAAAGGCATGCTTGAATGTGCGGAATATTCCAAATATATCAAAGATGGATTCTTTCTTCTTCGACTTCCCCGTGAGTTCGGCCAGGTAAGTCGATGCCTCCAAAATACGTTCATATCCAAAATACACCGGTAGAAATGCAATTGGTTTTGATGAATCCCGCTGAAAGCTGCGAGCCGTCATACTGAGCATACCCGTTCTGGGTGCGAGGGTCCGTCCGGTACGGCTACGGCCCCCTTCGATAAAGTACTCAACCGAGTATCCCCGGGTAAACATCAGGTGTATGTATTCGTCAAAAACTGCTCTGTAGAGGGCGTCACCGGCAAAACTTCGGCGCATGAAGAACGCACCAGCTCTTCTTAACAACGGGCCTACAACCGGTAGGTTCAGGTTCTCTCCAGCTGCTATGTGAGGGGGCGTCAGGCCGTTTAAATATAAAACGTAGGATAGCAGCAGGTAGTCGATATGGCTCCGATGACAGGGAATGTAAACGACCTCATGGGACTCCGCCAGCTGTTTTGCGGTGTCGATGTGGCTTACTTCGATACCCTCATAAAGTTTGTTCCACAGCCATCGCAGCAATCCGTAGAAAAACCGGATGACCCGATAGGATTGATGTGAAGCAATTTCATTGGCGTAGGCCATGGCTTTCTTTTCGAGTTGCTGCTGGGTCTTATCCTCTTCCCGGGCTTCTTCTTCAATGGCTTGCAGCACCGCTGGACTTGTGAGCATGGAGTTGATCAGTGTTCGGCGATGGGAAAGATCGGGGCCAATAATTGCCTGTCGTTGCCGATTGAAATGAACTCTCAGCAATCGGTGCAGCTTTCTCCTTTGTTTTTCAGGATCTGTAACACCGGCTGTGAGTTCCTGGAGGCTTACAGGTTTGCTGAACTGGACCAGGATGTGATTAGGATGAAACAGGGTAGCTAACAACTTCTTGAAGCGGCTGGTGACGGTCCAGTTATCGGAGAACAATAGTTTGAAGATGGATTTTTCGCGATCAGGCTGGTGCCCCCAAAAAAACGAAACCGGGACAATCTTGACAGAGGTAGCCAGACTGGATTGATGTTCGAGTAAACGCCCCATGCGGGCAGATTGTTGCCGGAGGGTTTTTCTACCCATCCTGCCCTCCGTGTGACCGAGGAAAAAGAACGCGCGTGACTCGATGTCACTGATCGGCTCGATAGGTCTCGGTAGCTCGCTGTTGCGGCAGGCCTGGTCCAACACCAGCAGATCTGCTGTAGACTTGAAAGGCATGACATAACAGACGATGTCGTCGGCCTGGAGTTCGAGATGGTTTCTATTGCAGCCAAGAATGGTAGGCCGAATCCAGGTAAACAAAATGCTGCGAGCCACGCTAAATTGAAATGACCTCAGCTTAGCCAGCATCGTGGTTATGCCCGTTTTTCTTTCTGCACTCGCAACAATAACATGTCTAATGCTTGCCATCGAAAAGATCGCTTATGGCGTCAAGAGGATCGCGTCCGGTGATCTCGACCTCCCATATACCGGTATACTTGCGCTTTGTCTGTTCGATGATGGACTTGCTGGTAGCTAAAACCGTTGGGCGCATAAAGACCAGCAGATTTTGCTTCTCGTTGGAATGTGTGGTTCTCTTGAAGAGATAGCCGAGAAACGGAATATTCATCAGCAACGGTACACCACTTTCGCCCTCAATCGATCTGTCCCTGATAAGACCTCCAAGAACGATGACGTCGCCATCGTCCACCAGCACTGTGGTTTCAATTGTACGTTTGTTAGTGATGATATCTGACGCACCGGTAGTACCGATGGTGATACCACTGTCATCCACTTCAGATACTTCCTGGTAAATTTCGAGGCGAATCAGCTGACCATCATGGATGTGCGGAGTGACTTGCAGGGTCAACCCGACGTCTTCCCTTTCGATGGTCGTGAAGGGGTTTATAAGTCCACCACTACCCGTGGCTGAAGAACCGGTTCTAAAAGGCACGCTTTGACCGACAACAATTTTGGCTTCCTCGTTGTCCATGGTGGTGATGCTGGGCGTCGATAACAAGTTCACCTCACCGGTTTCCTGCAGTGCGCTGATAAGAAAAGCAAAGCTGGTACCTGAGGTGCTCCTTTTACCGCCAATGATGGTTGGGTCGGTGCCGAGATTCACATTCGCTGAGTCTTGGGTCGCAATGGCGCGGATAATGGACGTCAGGGTGCCAGATGGCGCTGTGGCTGCCAGGGGTATGGTGCTGCCGGAATTATTACCGACCACCAGCTCTGTTCCAAGGTCCCGGCTGAACTTTTCACTGACCTCCACAATCACCGCTTCAATCATGACTTGCAAGCGTCGGACATCAAGCCGACTGATAATATCTTTCAGTTCAGCCATGGTCGTCGGGTCGGCTTTGATGATCAGGGCGTTCAAGGCGGCATCAGCCTGAATATTTGTTTTAATATTCTGACTGGACTTGTCACCGGCGCTCGAATCAGTGACCAGGTTTTTGAGTATGTCTGCCAGCTGGGTGGCATCGGAATGGGCAAGGCGAACGACCTGAATGGTACCCGCCCGGTTCGCCGGGACATCCAGATCGGTGATCAGAGACTCAATCCTGCTCATGGTTTGTGGTTCCGCTTTGATCACGAGGCTGTTGGTGCGTTCACTGGCGACAATCGTGACTCGATTGGGTCCTTTGGCACCTTTACCGATTTGTTCCGGGGCCAGTTTTTCCAGTAATGCCACCATATCCTCGACCCAGGCTTCCTTCAGAGGCACGATCTTTACATTGGTTGAGTCAGCGATATCTATCTTGGCCACTATCTCGGTTAGCCGGGCGATGTTGCTGGCGTGATCACTGACGATCAGGACATTAGGCTGGGACAGCGGGGCAATGACTGCGTACTGGGGCACCATGGGTCGCAATATCTTGACCAGCTCTGTTGAGGGGGAATTCCTCACCGGAATCACCTGGGTGACCAGTTCTTCACCCCTGATGGCCGAGTCAAAGTCGAGGGGATTCCCGCTTTGCTTGGCAAGCACCTGCTGAATGATCTTAATGACACCTCCGGATGTGACAGCCGCATAGCCATGCACTCGCAAGACACTCAGGTACAGTTCATAGATCGCATCCTTGTTCATCTCAATATTGGATATCACCGTGACATTCGGTGCTTTTACCCTGGGGTCAATGATGAAACTTTTGCCAGTGATGGCTGAAACCTGGGTTGTAAACTCCCGGATGTCAGCGTTTTTAAGATTAATCTTCCAGGTACTGTCGTCCTGGGCACTGGCATTGGGAAATGCAATGATCAGGAGACTTAGAAGTAACCAGCACCGAAATTGACACATAAGCAAACTTAACTGACCTCGTAAGAAATATGCCATGTTACCCTAATCCGCTGGGCTACTGTGGAATGGGGACGGTAATAAAAAATCGCCTGCTGTCGCGTTGAACTTCAACGCGAACTTTTTTTGCAGCGATAGCCTGGCTGATAAGTGCCTTGTCATTGGAAATATTGCCCACGGGGCGGCTGTTCACGGACAGGATGACGTCCCCTTGCCTGAGTCCGGCTTGCCGCAAGAACGTCTGGGAGATTTTTGAGTCTATTTGATAACCTTTCGAATCGCTTTTGCTAACAGGGACAATGCCTAACTCATTGAGGACTGACTGGGGATCCGAGTCGAGCCGTTCCTGGTATGCGTTGATCTCTTTTCTGAAGTCAGCTCCTCGAGCCTTGCTGCTGCTTCGGTTCCTGGCAATTTCTTCTGATCGCTTCGCGATTCTGTCTCTCACCTCTTGTAATCGAGCTGAGTTTGACGGTTGTGTAGTGGAGTTCCGTCCTCGGCTGTTCGAGCGCTGAGTCCACGGGGTTGAGAACTGGCTCAGAGAGCTGTCAGGAAACGTAAGTTTTTCGATTCTTGAACCTCTCTTGAGAAGAATATGGTCATCGAGTACCGCGTTGAGAATGGCGTTTCCGGGAAGCTGGTCACCGATTTTGAACAATTCACCACTTTTACCTTTCTGCGCAACAATCGCGCTCGAAAGCGTTGGATTTTTGTTTGTGAAAATGCCCTGGAGTTCCAGGTTCAGGCTGGTTTTTGGCGCATCAACGACGACGGGAGCGGCTCTTTCTTCAACTGAACCGAATAGATTCAATTGCCCCAGACCGTAATTTTCCTGGCTGTTAGCGGTTTTGTTGGGCTGAGCAATATTTTGTCCCGGGGTTATCTGGTTGTCCACACTTGCCTCGACAAAGAACAAGACTGCTTTTGCGATTATCAGACTCATTAGTATCACGAGTACAACGCTGGTGATTGTCACCAGTGTCTTATTGTGTTGATTGAATAGTTCAATCGTGCTCAAAGTATTCTCCGGATGATTTCCTGGGCCAGAAGACCTTTTCCTCAAACTCTAGCACAGTGTCCTGCATGCCTGTAGCAGAAGGTAACGGGAGTTTTGCCAGACTCAACAACCTGCCTTTGATAGTGACGGACATCCATCCGTCGGGTTTCAGCCGAATATCGACCACACTTGCCTGTTCGCGGTGGATGAGTAGCTCTACCGAAGAATCGACCAGATCCAGATCACCTTCCAGGGAGGGTAAGTCCCATACTCTGGTGCCGGGCTCGTTTAGTGACACAATTCTGCCGCCAGACCAGTAAACACGGCCCCCGGCGTCATTGAACAACCTGAAGTCAGTGGCAAGGTTGACATCGCGTACCTCGAATTCACCGGAGATGGTGTATCCCTGGGATCGGCTGACGTCGTTGATGTAGCGACTGCCCAGAGTGCCTCGCAGGTTGACTATGGCGACTCTCGAGTGGCCCAGGAGCGCTTCACCACTGAACTCGTGTGAATCTCCCGAGATGAGGAACTCCAGCTCAATGTCTCCGTAAACAAGCGACAGGGGATCAATCTCCCAGTGCAATGAGCTGATGGGGAACTGCCGGTATTTAAGCTCAGCCTGTCCGTTCCAGAGTGTTCCACTCACTTGATAGACCTGCAAATTTGGAATCGATACTTCATCACTGATTAAACGCCAGACAACAGCAGCGGGGGTTAATACGGCCATAAAAATGATGAAACTCAAAAGTGCGGCAACGAAATACAATAGTACCTTCATAAAATAATCATAAAATAAAATACTTCATAAGCGTTTATGCAAGCCAGTTAGCCGTTTTGACACCTTCGTCGGTGACACGAAACCAGCCGCCCTCGTCCTCGCCCTGCCAACCGCCTGCGCTACAGCGAATTTCTTTTGCAAAAAAGTCGAAGGCATCGACAGCGCAATCTTTGTCCGTATCCCACTTTGTTTCATTAGATTTGAACCAAACCGAGGTATACCCGCCCCTGGCTGCTTTTGACAGAATGACACACTCCATTTCTTTGCCGGTCACGCCCACGAGGTTGCAGATAATTGAATCCTTTAGCGGCCTGGACTGTTTTAGTTCAAATATCTCCGCAAGCCAGCGCAGTACATGATCGGTCTCGGTGCGATGAATATAGATCTCAAGGTCCGGGTATCGTTTACTCATTGCTGAGAGCCTCGTGGTGCTGTGGACATAAGTACTGTGGACATTGATGCTACGGATATAGGTGCTAATGACAAAGAAGCCGATTGAGGATTTGCTGATAAACATCGGCCAACTGGGCTAATTCCTCAACCGACACATTCTCGTTGACCTTGTGGATGGTTGAATTGCAAGGACCCAGCTCGACGACCTGTGCTCCTGCCGGGGCGATAAATCGACCATCTGACGTTCCACCGGAAGTTGACAGCTCTGTTTCTATGTTCATGATGTCTCTGAGAGATTGCTGGACAGCAGCTATTAACTCTCCGCCGACGGTTAGAAATGGATCGCCGGACAGCGTCCAGCTGATTTCGTGCTGGATGCCATGTCTGTCCAGGATCGCTTTTGTACGTCGTTGTAAATCAATCTGGGTTGACTCCGTGGAGAAGCGGAAGTTAATGAGTAACTCCAATTCGCCGGGTATGACGTTGGTGACACCGGTTCCGCTGTGGATATTCGATATCTGCATTGAAGTGGGAGGAAAGTACTCGTTGCCCTCATCCCAAACTTCTTCCACCAGTTCCGTGAGTGCAGGCATCGCTTTGTGAATTGGGTTTCGAGCTTCGTCTGGATAGGCAACATGGCCCTGAATGCCGATAATCCTGAGGTTGGCATGCAATGAACCACGCCGACCCGTGCGAATCACATCGCCCAGTCTTTGACTGCTGGAAGGTTCACCAATCAGGCACCAGTTGAGATCAATTTGACGTGATTGTAATTCCTCGATCACCTTACGGGTGCCATTGATGGCATCAGCTTCCTCGTCGCTCGTGATAAGAAATGCCAGGGTGCCTGAATGCCCGGGGAATGACGCCAGAAATCGTCTGGTCGCTGTAAGCATTGCAGCCAGGGACCCTTTCATATCCGCGGAACCGCGGCCGAAGAGTTTGTCTCCAATCAACGTTGGCTTAAACGGTGGTGTTTGCCAATCACTCAGGGGACCCGGTGGGACAACGTCGGTGTGCCCTGCAAATACAAAATAAGGAGGTCCTTCTCCATGGCATGCCCAGAGATTGCTTACCTCGCCAAAAGGTAAATGCTCCACCACGAAACCCATCTCGACCAGCTGCTGACTGATCAGCGTCTGGCACCCGGCGTCTGACGGCGAAATTGATTCTGCCTGGATCAGCTGCTTCGTCAGATCCAGCATTGTCTGCTTGTCACCCATAGTCGTCTGATACTGCTTCGATCTAGTTGTGCGCGTGCAGGGATTCGTTCAGCGCAATCGCATTGCGGTTGGTGCGACATTCCACTGTCCCAGTCAGGGAATTGCGAATAAACAGCATATCGTTCTGCCCGGCGAGTTCCCGGGCTTTAACAATCTTAACCGGATTCCTGTCTTCGTCGAGTATCTGCACGGCGGTGCCAGCGGTGATATACAAACCAGCTTCGATGGTGCATCGATCCCCGAGAGGAATCCCTGTTCCCGCGTTCGCACCCAGTAAACAATCCTTGCCAAGTGACAGGATAATTTTCCCGCCGCCGGACAAGGTACCCATGGTGCTGGCACTACCCCCTAAGTCACTGCCGGAATCCATAGTGACCCCTTGTGACAGGCGCCCCTCAATCATGTTTGGTCCCATTGCACCGGCGTTAAAGTTAACAAATCCTTCGTGCATGACGGTGGTTCCTTCTCCCAGGTATGCACCCAGGCGCACCCGTGCCGTGTGTGCAATTCGCACACCGCTGGGGACTACGTAATTTGACATCTTGGGAAATTTATCGACGCAGCCGACCTCCAGAACCTCGCCATTGGCTCGAGCCTTCAGTTGTCTATCAACAAGTTCTTCAAGGTCTACGGCGCCCTGACTGGTCCACGCAACATTGGGCAGTTGGGCGAAGATCTCCTCGAGATTTATTTCATTGGGTATTACATGCCGATGAGAGAGTAAATGCAGTTTCAAATAGGCCTCGGGTGTTGAGGTAATGGCACTGTCAGTTTCAAGCAGGCAGGCAACTCTCGGTTGGTTTGATTGTTGCATCATGCCGAGAATTTCCAGTTGTCGGCTGTCCTGTACAACATCAGCAAGACCTCCGATCAGTTCGTCAGACAGGTCAACGTTGCTGTTACCACCCTTGTAACCAAGTATTTCGCTGATACTGTCGACTTCAGCAGTCGTGGGTTTAAACACAGGCACCGGGTAGAAAACTTCGAGCCACTGCCCATTGTAGTTTCTTGTACCAATACCAAATGCAAAGCTAAACAGGTTAGCCATAATGAAGTTGTCCGATCAGTATAAAGGCTTATTATGACTTCTTTGGTGTGAGAAAGCAGGTGAATCTGGGTAAATGCCGGGCAGGCACCGCCTAAGATCTACTATCTGAATAATTTTTACTTAGGTTTCATATTGAGTAAACCTGATAACTCAACGTTTTGTGAGGCGAACCAAATTGGCTTTGATTCCAGTGTTGGTTTGTCACGGTTAGTTTAGGTAGGTGCTACTTTTTCCTGGATCTATCGAAAATAACCTTGCTGCAGAACAAATTCCCTGATTCGGTTGGCTGCTTCGACGCACTCATCGACTGTGGCGACCAGTGCCATTCTGACGCGATTCTCGCCCGGGTTTACACCATCCACGGTGCGGGACAGGAAACTGCCAGGCAGGACTTTAATGTTGGTGTGTTCGAGTAGCTGCTTTGTGAAGTCCAGATCGTTGATGGGTGTTTCTGGCCATAGATAGAAACTCGCCGGTGGTGCTTCCATGGGCCAGACTGGTGCCAGGATGTCCAGCACGGCGGTGTACTTTGCGCGATACAGGTCACGGTTGGCACGCACATGCTCCTCATCCTGCCATGCGGCTGTACTCACCTGTTGGGTGTGTACCGGCATGGCCGAACCATGGTAGGTGCGATACAACAGAAACCGGCTGATCAGGTTCGCATCTCCGGCCACATAACCGGATCTCAGCCCGGGCAGATTTGAACGTTTCGACAGGCTGTTAAAAGCCATGCAGTTTTTGTAGTCGGCTCGACCCATTGCGCTCGCAGCCTGCAGAAGTCCTGCCGGGGGTTTGCTCTCATCGAGGTAAATTTCAGAATAACATTCATCGGAGGCAATGACAAAATCATAGGTGTCTGAAAGCCTGATCAGGTATTGCATATCCGCATTGCTCATCACCGCGCCTGCGGGATTGCCAGGCGTGCAGATGTAGAGCAATTTGCAGTGCTGCCAGGTTTCCTCGCTGACCTGGCTGTAGTCCGGGTGGAATTGTGAATCCACGTGACAAGGGATGTACTCCGGCTGACTGCCTGCCAGCAGTGCAGCACCTTCGTAGATCTGATAGAAAGGGTTAGGCATGAGTGTCACGGAATCATCGCGATCATCCAGGACTGCCTGTGCGAATGAAAACAGTGCTTCCCTTGTTCCATTGACTGGTAACACATGGGATTCTGGATCCAGAGGATGTTCAGTGAGATTGAAGCGCTGATTAATGAAGTCAGCGATCGCTGTTCTTAGCTCTTGAGTGCCTCTGGTTGGCGGATAGGTACCTACGCCGTTTTTAATAATCTGCTCATCAGTCAGCAAGTCGATTAGAAAATCCGCAGTATCATGTTTTGGTTCACCGAGTGACAGGGGAATGAAACTGTGATTCGAACTCGGAGTAACACCGGCTAGCAATTCATTCAGGCGTTCAAATGGATAGAGGTGAAGAGTATCCAGTCGGTTGTTCACTCTGCATTCCTCTGGGTGATATGTTCATCCAGTTCCGTACAAAGTTTATCGATCAGCGTTTCTTCGTCGGCAATCACTTCACCGGCGTTACTGGTGATATAAAATACATCTTCAACACGCTCTCCCAGGGTAGAGATTTTTGCACTGTGAAGATGGATGTCCAGGTCAACAAAAATGTTGGCAATGATAGAGAGCACACCGGGTCGGTCGGGACAGACCACTTCCAGAATCGTCAGTTGGTTTTGCTTGTCATGGCTCAGGGTAACTTCAGGTCTGAAATCAAATGGTTTCAGCGATTGGGGCGTTCTGCGCCGGACAGGTATCTCGACGCGTTCCATCTGGATCAGGTGCTGCATTAGCAGGGTTTTTACCTGTTCTTGTCGAGTCGACAGAGGTCCAATTGGTTTGCCATTAGACTCCAGTACCACGAATGTGTCGAAGATCAAATCGCTATCACTGCTGGCAATCTTAGCATCGACGACGTCAAGCCCCAACATGCCGATGGCAGTGACGGTGGAGGCGAACAGGCGATCCATACCCCTGGTATGGATAAATATCTCCGTCGCCCCCTCATCATCCCTGCGGTTTGCAACATCCCTGATCAGGATGAGTGGTCCGTCGTTCAACTGGTGGTTGCGAATCGCCGAGGTATGCCAGACTATGTTTGAGACTGATTCTCGGACAAAATACTCATCATCCACACCCCCCCAGATTTCCAGAATCTCTTCCCTGTCTAAACCATGTTCCTCAAGCCGTTCGATAGCATGATCCTGGGTATCGGTGATATAGGCAGCGCGATCAACATAATTTTCCAGGCCGTGGCGCAGGGATTTCTTGGTTTCCACATAGAGCTGGCGCATCAGGGAAGCCCGCCAGCTACTCCACAAGGTCGAATTGGTTGCATTGATGTCTGCGACCGTGAGCGCGTAAAGGTAATCCAGGCGGACCTGATCCTGAACCAGCAAGGCAAACTCGTGTATCACCGACGGGTCAGAAGTATCCTTGCGCTGCGCCGTGCTGGACATGACAAGGTGGTTCTCAACCAGCCAGCAAACCAGGTTAGTGTCCCAGGTGCCGAGATGATGGCGTTTGCAAAATGCCGCGGCGATATCAATACCAAGTTGCGAATGATCTCCACCCATACCCTTGGCAATATCGTGGTAGAGACCGGCAATAAAAAGTAGTTCGATTTTTGGCAGGCGCGGATAAATGTGAGCCGCCACGGGAAATCTTTGCTCCTGGTTTTTGTACCTGAATCGCCGCATATTCCTGACGACTTGAAGTGTGTGAGCGTCGACGGTGTAGATATGGAACAGGTCGAACTGCATCTGGCCAATAATCCGCCCAAATTCAGGCAGGTAGGCGCCGAGTATTCCGTACCGTTCCATGCGTCGCAATTGGGATGAAAGTCGAGTCGAGGACTTGAGGATCTGAAGGAACATCCCGGTAACATCGGGATTGTGGCGGAAGCTTTCATCTATCAGGCCCAGGTTTTGCCGAATCAATCTGATAGTCTCAGCCCGTGTGCCTTCAATATTTGTATTGGTGCCAATATGAAAAAATATTTCCATAAGAGCTGGTGGATATTTATCAAAGACATCATCCCGGGTCACTTCGATGTAATTATTTTTAATCTGGAATCGTTCGTTAATAGAAATGATCCTGTCTCGGACACGGGATCGAATAATGGCTTCATCGAAATGTTGCAGGAGCAATTCACTCACTGCATTAACGGTCATGGCGGTCCGATAGTAAGCCTGCATAAACTGTTCAACAGCCAGTTGGTCACTGTCGACATAGCCGAATACCTTCGCGAGTTTTTGCTGGTACTCAAAAAGCAACCGGTTCTCGTCACGGCCGGTAATCAGGTGTAATCCGTAGCGAATCCGCCATAAGAGCCTCTCACCCTGGGTGAGTATTTCGTGCTCGGTCGCCGTGAGAAAGTTGAGGCTCACCAGGTCATCAAAACTGACAGGACCGAACTGCCGCTTGGCGATCCACATCACCGTTTGAATGTCCCGGAGCCCTCCGGGAGAAGTTTTGACATTGGGTTCCAGGCTATATTCAGTATGATCGAATTTTCTATGGCGTTCGGTTTGTTCCCTCGTTTTGGCCCGGTAGAAATCTTTTTGAGACCAGATTTTTTTGGGGTCCGTTGACTGTTTCACGCGATCAAACAAATCGGTGTCGCCGCAGATTGTTCGACCTTCCATCATGGCAGTAACCACCGTGACATCGAGCTGCGCCTGGACCTTACACTCTTTGACTGAACGAACGCTGTGACCGACTTCCAGACCAATATCCCACAACAGGGTCAGGAAACTTTGTATGTTGGAACGGTGTTTACCGTAAGAATTTCTTTCGAGCAGTATCAGCAAGTCAATATCAGAATGGGGATGGAGATCGCCGCGACCGTAACCACCTACGGCAACCAGTGAAATTCTGGTTTTTCTCCAGCTGGTGAGATTCTCATCCCAGCTGAAACGTTGCCAGGCCAATCGCAGTACAAGATCTGCGAAGGTTGTGTGCTCGTGAATCAGCGGTTCAACTTCTTCACCGTCGTAGAATCGTTTTTCCAGATTCTGCTTGAGCTCATGCAACGCTTTTTTGAACACAGGAGTGACTTGTTTTGCGCCCTCGAGTTGGGACTCGAGGCTTTCTGTCACCGGACGTAAATTTAGCATGAGGCTCAACCGCAGCGATCTATCGTGTCATCTCGACGATAGGTTAAGATTTCATACCCAGAATCCGTGACGAGAATGGTATGTTCCCATTGTGCGGTTAACTTGTGATCTTTCGTCACTACGGTCCAATCATCGGAAAGTAATTTCACGCCAGCTTTTCCCGCATTTATCATCGGTTCAATGGTAAATACCATGCCGGCTTTCAGCTCGATACCGGATCCTGACTTGCCATAGTGTAAAACCTGGGGTTCGTCATGGAAAACAGTCCCAATACCATGGCCGCAATACTCGCGCACAACAGAAAAACGGTTTTTCTCCGCATGGATTTGCGTGGCGTGGCCGATGTCGCCCAGGTGATGGCCTGGCTTGACCTGTTTTATTCCCTTGTACAGAGATTCCTGGGCAACCCGGGTTAGCCTCTGGGCAAGTACTCCGGCTTTGCCGACCAGGAAGGTTTTGCTGGTATCCCCGTGAAAGCCGTGTTTAATCAGGGTGATATCGATATTAATCAGGTCGCCGTGCTTGAGGGTCTTGTCGTCACTGGGGATACCGTGACAGACAACATGATTAACGGATGTGCATATTGATTTAGGAAAACCCCGGTAATTTAACGGTGCCGGAATCGCCTGCTGCTCATTGATGGTGTAGTCGTGACAGATTCCGTCCAGCTCACCGGTGGTAACACCGGGTTTTATATGTTCCTCGATCATTTCGAGTTGCTCAGCCGCGAGACTGCCTACAATTCGCATTTTTTCGATATCTGCCTCTGATTTGAGTTCTATGGACATTCGCTGGAGTCTTGGGTTGGAATCGGGTCAAAAAAAGTGGATCGAACTATACCAGAAAAAGCGTACCTGCCTCGGCACGAATATTTGTCCTGTCTTCATCTGTTCCCGAGATAAGATATTGGTATTCAAAGGCAGATATGTTATAAAGCGCGCCGGTCTGGGGGAACCAGATCATTGACGAACCATTCCTGCTGGGATTACCCGGCAGGAACTAACTAAAATTCTCACATATACCGACACATCATTCGGGTGCCCTCGATGCAGCAGCAGTCACAAACGCTGGGAAAGGGTTGGATGATGGGGTGTATGGAGGCTTAACCCAAAACAATTTCGGAGAAGTTATGTCTAGCGTATCCATGCGCGACCTGCTTGAGGCAGGTGCACATTTTGGTCACCAGACCAGATACTGGAACCCCAAGATGAACGAATACATCTTTGGTGCCCGGAACAACATACACATTATTAATCTTGAGCAAACTGTACCTGCATTGGATGAGGCGTTGTTTTATGTGCGCAATGTCGCCTCTAAACGCAACAAAATTTTGTTTGTTGGCACTAAAAGAAGTGCCGGCAAGGTCATCAAAGAACAGGCCGAGCGATGTGGCATGCCCTACGTGGACAAGCGATGGTTAGGCGGTATGCTGACCAACTACAAGACGATTCGGCAGTCAATACGGCGCCTGCGTGATCTCGAGGAACAGCAGGGAGATGGGACATTCGAGAAGCTCACTAAAAAAGAAGCATTGCATCGACAGCGAATGCTGGACAAGCTTGAGAGAAGTCTGGGTGGTATCAAGGACATGGGCGGACTACCTGATGTGTTGTTCGTTGTTGATGTTGACCACGAAAGAATTGCGATTACCGAGGCCAATAAACTAGGTATTCCCGTCGTCGGGATCGTTGATACCAACAGTAACCCTGAAGGCGTGGATTACGTTATACCCGGCAACGATGATGCCATTCGATCCATTCGCTTGTTTGTACAGGCATTAGCGGATTCTATTTCGGAAGGCAAGGCTGAGTTTGAGGGGCCAAGAAGCGTGGATGAGTTTGTTGAGGTCACGGATCAGGCTGCAAATGATACCGTTGAAAAAGCGACTGAGACTCCAGCAACTGAAGCACCCGTAACTGAAGCACCCGTAGCTGAAGCACCCGTAACTGAAGCACCCGTAGCTGAAGCACCCGTAACTGAAACACCGGTCGCCGAAACACCTGCAGCTGAAACACCAGCGGTTGAAACACAGGCACCGACTGCAGACACCACAGAGACATCGGTTGCTGAAAAAGCAGTCGAGGAGGCAGCTGCTGACGGCGATACTGACACCCCTGCTCCCAAGGAATAACCGTAAGAAAATCGGTCAGTAAGACTGGCGAAAAGAGTAGGTGTTATCAATTTTGGGGACAGATGCTGTCCCCATTTTAGTATGAGGAAAATTATCATGGCTGCAATTTCAGCATCAATGGTTAAAGAACTAAGAGAACGTACTGGTCTGGGTATGATGGATTGCAAGAAAGCGCTGGTTGAGGCTAAAGGCGATGCTGAGTTGGCAATCGAAAACCTGCGCAAATCCAGCGGTATGAAGGCTGCAAAAAAAGCCGGTAGAACCGCCGCGGAAGGAACCATAGGATCAAGGAGTGAAGATGGTAACGCCATCATGGTTGAAGTGAATTGCGAAACCGATTTTGCAGCACGGGATGAGAATTTTGTCCGATTTGTCGAAACCGTGACCAATGCGGTATTTGAGGCCAGGGAATCTGACGTCGAAAAGCTGCTCGCCGATGGTCTGGAGAAAGTGCGGGAAGAACTGGTGCAAAAAATTGGTGAAAATATTTCTATTCGCCGTGCAGCAGTCGTCGAAGGGAATGCAACCAGTTATATTCACACCACGGGAAAGATTGGTGTCCTCGTCAGCCTGGATGGCGGTTCTGAAGATCTGGGCCGGGATATTGCGATGCATATTGCCGCCGTTAATCCACAGTACCTGCAGGCAGATGACGTGCCCGAAGACGTAATTGCGAAAGAAAAGGATATTTACGTGGCTCAAGCCAACGAAAGTGGCAAGCCGCCGGAAATCGTTGAAAAAATGGTCCAGGGTCGAATTCGGAAATTCCTGGCAGAAATCAGTCTGGTGGACCAGCCTTTCGTTAAGGACGCTGATATTAAAATCGGCGCACTTCTAAAAAAAGAAGGTGCGACAATTACACAATTCACACGTTTTGAAGTCGGTGAAGGAATCGAAATAGCAGAAGTCGATTTTGCAACAGAAGTTGCCAGCCAGTTAAAAGAAGCTTAATAAAACATCAGGGCGACGTTTTTCATGCCAGGCAAAAGCACCCCATTGTATCGCAGGGTTCTACTTAAACTCAGCGGCGAGGCCTTAGGTATTAAAGGTGCGGGGATTGATCCGAAAGTACTGGATCAAATGGCGCTCGAAATTGGCCAGCTTGTTGGTATCGGCGTCCAGGTTGGACTGGTGATCGGCGGCGGTAATTTATTTCGCGGCGCGGCACTTAATGCAGCCGGTCTCGACCGGGTGACGGGTGATCATATGGGCATGCTGGCGACGGTGATGAATGCGCTGGCGATGCGCGATGCCCTCGAACGAGCAAGAATTCACACCGTTGTCATGTCAGCTATTCCAATGAGTGGTGTCGTCGAACACTATGATCGCCGTCTGGCGATTCGCCATCTTGAACAGGGTGATGTTGTGCTCTTTTCAGCCGGAACCGGAAATCCCTTTTTCACCACTGATTCTGCGGCCTGTTTGCGTGGCATAGAAATCGAGGCGGATATTGTCCTGAAAGCGACCAAAGTTGACGGCGTTTACTCCGCTGACCCATTAAAAACCCCTGGTGCGACAAAATACGACAAATTAACCTATGATGAGGTGCTGGAAAAGCAACTCGGTGTGATGGACTTAACGGCTATTTTACTTGCTCGAGACCATAATATGCCCCTGAGGGTATTTGCAATGGGGCAGAACGGTGCGTTGGTTAACGCGATTGTGAACAATAACGAAGGCACACTCATTGAGAGCTCAAGGCTTTGATTGGGCGCTGAGGGCTTTGACTGAGAGCGGAAGGCTTTGATTGGGAGCGGAAGGCTTTGATTGGGAGC
>JAPYTQ010000005.1:200182-211710 GCA_029941905.1 Pseudomonadales bacterium
GAGCGGAAGGCTTTGATTGGGAGCGGAAGGCTTTGATTGGGAGCTGAAGGCTCTGACGAAAGCAAATTTAACAGGGGATAAAAGTGCTTGAAGAAATCAGGAAAGATGCTGAAGAGAGGATGAAAAAGTCCCTGGCATCCCTTGGTACCGCGTTTGCCAAGATCCGAACGGGAAAGGCGCATCCGAGAATACTCGACGGAATCTTAGTCGATTATTATGGCAATAACACACCATTGAACCAGGTGGCCAACATCACAATTGAAGACGCCCGTACCCTGGCGATAGTGCCCTGGGAAAAACCGATGATTCCCGTCGTTGAGAAGGCGATATTAAAATCAGACCTTGGATTAAATCCTTCCACCAGTGGTGACAAAATACGACTGCCGATGCCGCCGCTGACAGAGGAAAATCGTCGGGATCTGGCTCGAATAGCGAAACATGAAGCTGAAAACGCTCGGGTGGCGATACGCAACATCCGCCGGGATGCAAATTCCGATATGAAGGATCTTCTAAAGGAGAAAGAGATTTCCGAAGATGAAGAACGGCGCGCTATTGACGTGATGCAAAAGCTGACAGATGCAAACATAAAAGAAGTTGAAAACACGTTAGTGGCTAAAGAAGCTGATCTGATGGAGATTTAGGCGGGTTGCCACGATGTTAAAGCAGCGAATTGTCACCGCACTGATTCTTATCCCCATCGCTATCGGAGGTGTTTTTTTTCTTCCGACCCAGGCATTTACCGTGTTTATAGGCGCGGTGCTGACGATTGCGGCCTGGGAATGGGCCAATTTTGCCGGATTTGAAGGTTCAAATCGTTATCTGTACGCCTTGTTTATTGCTTTGCTAATGGGTGCGTCATCCTTTGTCAGTGCTGAACTGCTGCTAATCCCCGGTGTAATCTGGTGGCTGGTGGCTTTCGTTCTCGTTGTGAATTATCCACAAATGTCCAACTGGTGGTCTTCTAAGGCTGCTATCAGTCTCATGGGGGTTTTCTGTCTGGTTCCCGGGCATGTCGCCATGGTGACTTTAAAACAAACTACCGACAGCAGTTTCCTGATTCTTTTACTGTTCTTTTTAATCTGGGGCGCAGATATTGGTGCTTATTTCTCTGGCAAAGCTTTTGGCAGCAAAAAGCTTGCGCCGAAGGTCAGCCCGGGAAAATCATGGGAGGGGTTTTGCGGTGGTTTGCTGTTCGCAACGCTTATCGCCGTTGCCATGTTGATGTGGCTGGGCAGACCGGATTTACAGTCCATCGGGGGTGTTATCTTTCTTGTGGGTTGCGTGGTGATCATTATGGTTTCTGTACTGGGTGACCTGGTTGAAAGCATGTTAAAGCGCAACCGGGGTATTAAAGATTCAAGTGGATTGCTCCCTGGTCACGGTGGTGTGCTGGATCGTCTGGATAGTCTGCTTTCTGCAGGTCCTGTTTTTGCACTGTTTATCGTCGTGTTTGGGTGGTCCTGATGACGACTGCGGCAATCCAAAGCGTGACTATCCTCGGATCGACCGGCAGCATTGGCCAAAACACCCTGGATGTGATCAGGCGGCATACCCGTCGATATTCGGTATTCGCCCTGACAGCTAACACCAGCGTGTCGGCATTGTTTGACCAGTGTAAAGAATTCAAGCCACGCGTTGTCGTGATGCGGGATGAAAAAAGCGCGGCTGATCTATCTGCAAGACTTTGTAATGAGGGTTGTAAAACAGAAGTTTTAACAGGCGCGGCGGGTCTGTGCGAGGTTGCCAGTCGTTCAGAGGTCGACATTGTGATGGCAGCAATAGTCGGTGCTGCCGGGCTGGAATCCTCCATGGCTGCTGCGACCAGTGGTAAAAAATTGCTTCTGGCGAACAAGGAATCCCTGGTGATGTCTGGTGCACTCTTCACCAGGGCCTGCGAAGAAAATGGTGCGACACTGTTACCCATTGACAGTGAGCACAATGCAATCTACCAATGCCTGGCGAACGGTGCAAAAGGGTTTGCGGAGGGGATCCGCAAGATCCTCCTGACCGGATCCGGCGGTCCCCTGCTCAGAACGCCAATACCGGAACTGGTTGATGTTTCTGTGGCCCAGGCCTGCCGACATCCGAATTTCAGTATGGGCCGCAAGATATCCGTGGATTCAGCGACGATGATGAATAAAGGCCTGGAACTCATTGAGGCTCGTTGGTTATTTAACGTGCCGTTATCCGGTATTGAGATTGTGATTCATCCACAACAGATCATTCATTCCATGGTGGAATATGTCGATGGCTCTGTTGTGGCGCAAATGGGCAATCCGGATATGCGAACACCCATTGCACATGGGCTGGCGTGGCCGGAGAGGGTAAGTTCCGGCGTCGATAGCCTGGATCTGCTTACCATGGGTCGATTTGACTTTGAGCCCGTCGATCGTCAGCGTTTTCCCTGTGTGGAACTGGCGGAAGCCGCTGCGGAGGGGGCTGGGAGCCTGTCGATTTCGCTTAATGCAGCCAATGAAATTGCCGTTGATGCATTTTTACGTGAACTTATTCAGTTTACGGACATCCCAATCATTATCGATCAGGTATTAAATCAGACAAAGGGCGAGGCAGTATCAACAATTGCAGATATTATCGTAGTGGATGCCGAAGCAAGATCAAAAGCACTCGAAAGCATGAAGCTTCGCAGTCGGTCATAGTGTAATAGGTGGTGATGTTTGATTTCGGCAGCAGTTGGCAGATGAGATGGGAATAGTATGATTGAGTTCTTACAGAGTGCCCTGGCACTCATCGTTACGCTCTCGATTTTGGTAACGATCCATGAATTCGGCCATTATTGGGTGGCACGACTGTGTAATGTCCATGTGCTTCGATTTAGTGTCGGTTTTGGTAAACCTATTATTATGAAGCGCGGCAAACCACCGGCTGATGTGCCTCCACCGCCGGAGCAGGAAATTCTCACACGCAGCAATGAGCCGCTTCAGGGTACAGAATTTGCTATTGCTGCCATCCCTCTGGGTGGCTATGTCAAAATGCTGGACGAACGTGAGGGCTTTGTCCCTGATGATCAAAAACACCTGGCGTTTAATCGCAAACCGGTGTTACAGCGGATAGCGATACTCGCTGCGGGCCCCATCGCGAACTTTCTATTGGCAATCGCAGCCTACTGGCTATTGTTCACGGTCGGCATTACCGGTGTTGTTCCACTGCTGGGTGAAATCGACCCTGATTCTCCAGCAGGTCAGGCCGGGCTCGAACGCGGACAGGAAATTGTCGTAATTGACGCAAACCCGACCCTTACCTGGTCTGATGTGAATATGCAGTTGTTTGGCCGCATTGGCGATACCGGGCAAATCCAGATTACAGTGAGGGAAGCCGGTAGTAACGACTCGCTTGCGACATACCAGATTGGCGTCGTGGAGTGGTTGTCGGAGGCAGAAAACCCCTATCCAACCAATGACCTGGGACTGGTTTTAGACTACCCGCCCATTCCAGCAATCATCGGCGGTCTGGTTGATGACGGTGCCGCCAAAGCAGCGGGAATGGCAGTCGAGGATAAGGTTCTGGCTTTTGACGGTGAATCAGTTTCCAACTGGGCAGATTTTGTTGAGAAGATCCAGGCACATCCCGGTGAGATCGTGGTCCTGTCTGTAGTCAGGGATGGTCAGGTCATCGAGTTAACAATCATGCCCAAATCGATAGAACGTGGGGGCAAGACGATCGGTTTCATTGGTGCCTCGAGACTGCCAGTTGAATTGCCCGAAAATATGCGGAGAGAAGTGAGTTATCCGTTTTACTCAGCATGGATCCCTGCCGTTAAAAAGACCTGGTCGGTGACTGTTTTTACTCTAGAGTCAATCAAGAAGATGATTCAGGGCGCGATTTCTACCAAGAACCTGAGTGGACCCATCACCATTGCACAGGTTGCCAATGCGACTGCCCAATCAGGTATAACCAATTTTATATCGTTTATCGCATTGCTTAGCGTTAGCCTGGGCGTGATAAATTTGTTACCCATCCCGGTGTTGGACGGTGGTCATCTGCTTTATTATCTGGTGGAATTGATCACCCGGCGTCCAGTGCCGGAACGTATCCAGATGTGGGGTTTACAGATGGGTGTGTTCGTTATTGTCAGTATCATGTTATTGGCTTTTTATAATGATCTAATGAGGCTTTAGAACCTCACGGTTTTGTTGTTTATGAAAGAATTGAGAAGCTTATTTGGTATGCTTGCCCTGGTGATGTGTTTTCAGGTCTCTGCGTTTACTGTCTCGGACGTTCGAATTGAGGGTTTGCAACGTGTTTCCGCAGGGACCGTGTTTGCCGCAATACCTGTGAATGTCGGCGACGATCTTGAAAGTGAAGATCTGCGTGAGGTTATTCGCAATCTGTTTAAAACAGGTTCGTTCAACGATGTTCAGGTAGGTCGGGATGGTAATGTCCTGGTGATCATGCTGACTGAACGTCCCACGATCAATTCGATTCAAATTGAGGGCAACAAGGCGATTAAAACTGATGCCCTGCTCGAGGGTTTGGGTAACTCAGGTCTGTCGGAGGGTGAAATATTCAAGAAGGTGACGCTTGAACATATTCGTACTGATCTAGAACGGCAGTATGTCTCCCAGGGGCGATATGGCGCCCGCATTGAAACCGAGCTTCGTGCACTGCCTAGAAATCGGGTAGAGATACTTATCGATGTTACTGAAGGTGATGTTGCTGGTATCAAACATATTAACATTGTTGGCAACAAGGTATTTGACGATGAAACACTGCTGGAGCTTCTGGAACTTCGTTTGCCAGGCTGGTTCTCGTTCTATACCAAGGATGATCGCTACTCCAGAGAAAAGTTGACCGGCGACCTGGAGACCCTGGAATCCTATTATCTGGACCGCGGATATCTAAATTTTCTGGTTGATTCCACCCTGGTCTCGATTGCCCCTAACAAGGAAGATGTCTACATCACCGTTAACCTGATTGAAGGTGAGCAGTTCACAGTTTCGAAGGTTGGTATTGCGGGGGAACTCCATGACATTCCCGAAGAGAGTATTCGCGCCCTTGTGTACATACAGCCGGGGCAGATCTTCAATCGGCAGTTAATGACCATCTCCGAGGAACAAATCACTCGTGCACTGGGTAATGCGGGCTATATGTTCGCCAATGCCAGTGGGCAACCGGTTCCGTCCGACGAGGATAATACTGTTGAAATCAGAATGTTTGTTGATGCGGGGAAGCGCGCCTATGTTCGCAGGATAAGTTTTTCAGGCAATACTGTGACCCAAGACGTGGTGTTGCGCCGGGAAATGCGCCAGATGGAAGGGGGTTGGGCATCCGACGCTTTTATTGAGCGTTCACAGGTACGGCTCGAGAGGTTAGGTTTCTTCCGGGCGGTCAACGTTGAAACTCCCGCTGTCCCGGGCACCGAAGATCAGATTGATGTTCAATATACCGTAGAGGAACAACCCTCTGGTTCAATATCCGGCACCCTGGGGTACGCTCAAGATACTGGATTGATATTGGGCGCCAGCTATCAGGAGAACAATATCTGGGGGACGGGTAACAGTATTAACCTGGGGGTTAATCACAGCAGCTTTCAAACAGCGTACAATTTTTCCTATTTCAATCCTTACTACACTGTCGATGGTGTAAGTCGTGGTTATTCGGTTTTTTATCGCAAAAGTGATTTTGACGAACGGAATATAGCGCGATTTTCCACCGACTCTCTGGGTGTCAGTGTGAACTTTGGGTACCCGATCAGCGAAGTTTCCAGGGTAAATTTCAGCTTCGGCTACGAAGATACCAATATCACCGAGGGCATATTCCCAGCCCAGGAAATTTCCCAATTCCTGGCCCGTGAAGGTAACGAGTTTAAACTGTTCACATTACAGGCCGCGTATTCCATGTCTGCTTTGAATCGTGGATTACTTCCAACGGGGGGCAAGTCCCAGACGTTTTCGTTTGAGATGACGGTACCCGGCAGTGAACTGGAGTTTTATCGGATTAACTACGCTGGCCAGATCTTCTTTCCCCTGACCCGGGCACTCACTTTGCGCCTTGCCACCAACCTGGGCTATGGGAACTCTTTTGGCGGCACAGAGACTTATCCATTTTACAAAAACTTCTATGCAGGTGGTTTTGGATCGGTACGGGGTTACGAAAGCAACTCTTTGGGGCCCAGGGCTACGCCGTCGCCCAATGATCAGTTTAATGACCCTGATCCAATTGGTGGCAACACCCTCATCACCTTTAATGCAGAGATTATCTTCCCGTTACCATTTATCGAAGACCAGCGACAAATGAAGTCGGTATTTTTTGTTGACGGCGGTAATGTTTTTAATACTGACTGTCTGGAAATCAGTACAATTTGTACCGGTGTCAAGGACGGTGAACTCCGTTATACCGTCGGTTTAGCAGTCACCTGGATCACTGGTTTCGCCCCGCTGAGCTTCAGTATTGCCCATGTATTGAACGAGAAACCTGGCGATGAAACCGAATCATTTCAGTTCGAATTGGGCCGGGCGATGTAGTTGAATTCACCCTTATCCCCGTCTAATAAGAACCTTCCGGCCACAACGAGGTCAAAACGGCGTGAAAAGATTGAATCGAAAGATGGTATGTGACAACATCGCGCCTTCGAGAAATACTCGAATATTAGAATAACTCGATATAAATCCAGCACTTGAGGAGAATACCTGTGCATATCAAACAACGAATTCTGGCAATTCTGGCGATCTTCGCGTTGGCCTTTACTGCACCAACCGTATTCGCTGAAGTCAAGATAGCCATCGTTGACGTTCAGAGCGCAATTTTACAATCCGAAGAAGCCAAACGGTTACTGCAACAAATCCAGACCGAGTTCAAAGGTGAAGAAGACGAGATCCGCAAAATTCAGTCTGATGCTGCAGCCATGCTGCAACGTGCGCAGAAAGACGCTGACGTGATGAGTGAAGGAGAGAAAAGGCGCCTGCAGCAACAAATCGAGTCCAAGAATAATGATTTTGTCTACCTGCGACAGAAGTTGCAGCGTCAAATAGAAGAACGCCAGAAAGAACTGTTTGCAGGCATCGACGCCAAGGTACAAAAAGCAATTGAAGAAATTGTCCTGAAAGAGGATTACGATCTGATTCTGCCCAGACAGGCACTGCTGTATGTTGGTGATTTGTACAATGTTACCCGCAAGGTGACCGAAAAACTCAATGAGATTGATGCCTCATCCAAGAAGAAATAGTGCGTCTTGATTCTCACCTTAGGAGACATAGCTAGCAGACTCGGTCTCGTACTTAAAGGCGATGCATTTATCGAAATTAGCGGCATAGCCAACTTGTTGGATGCCGAGCCTGATCAGCTCACCTTCCTGTTTAATCCAGGTCACAAAAAATATCTGGCAACCTGCAAAGCAGCGGCCGTGGTGCTTCGTGAACAAGACGCGCAAGACTGTATGATTCCGGTGCTGTTTTCTGCCCAGCCCAGGCTGGATTGGGCCAGAATTGCAGCCTTGTTTGATCAAACTCCGCTGCCGGCCCTGACGATTCACCCGACAGCAGTGATTTCAGGTACAGCGACTTACGGCAGTGAAGTCACCATCGGTGCCCATGCTGTCATCGAAGCAGGTGCCCGTCTCGATGCGGGCGTGGTTATTGGGGCGGGATGTTTCATAGGCGAGAAGACCATCGTCGGTGCAAACAGCAGGCTGGCGGCCAATGTGAGCCTTTATCATGGCGTCAGCATTGGTGAAAATGCGATCATCCATAGTGGTGTTGTGATCGGCGCCGATGGATTTGGATTTGAACCTGCCGATGGCGTCCTGGTGAAAATTCCGCAAATTTATACTGTAAAGATCGGTAACGATGTCGAAATTGGCGCTGGTACCACCATTGATCGGGGTGCCTTGAACCACACAACCATAGGCAATGGTGTAAAGCTGGATAATCAGGTGCAAGTGGGCCATGGCACGACCATTGGTAATCACACTGCAATCTCTGGATGCACGGCGATTGCGGGTAGCACAAAAATTGGCGCTTTCTGTCTGATTGGTGGTGCTGTGGGTATCGTGGATAATATTGAAATAGTTGATCAGGTAGAAGTTACCGCCATGTCCCTGGTGAGTCGTTCAATCACGGAGAAAGGCAGATACTCGTCCGGTACTGGATTGATGTCTGGTAAATCCTGGAAACGCAGCATCGTTGGCTTTGCAAAGCTCGACGAAATTCTCAAGCGGATAAGAGCGCTTGAGAGGCAAACTAAATAAAAATATTAGGATAGAGTCACGATGGAAGCCACGATGGAAGTCACCGAAATAATGCAACTCCTGCCTCACCGGTTCCCCTTTCTGTTGATTGATAGGGTTATCGAATTTGAAGCAAACAAGCGCATCGTTGCCATCAAGAATGTCACCATTAATGAACCACAGTTTACTGGCCATTTCCCGGGAAACCCGGTGTTCCCCGGTGTTATGATTGTCGAAGCGATGGCACAGGCGTCCGGCGTACTGGCTTTCAAGAGCCGCAACAGAACACTGGCAGATGGGTATGTGTACTATCTGGCCGGGACGGATAAAACGAAATTTAAACGATCTGTTTTGCCCGGTGACCAACTCAGGCTTGAAATAGAGATCGTTAATCTGCGCACGCATTGGATGAAATCTACAGGGAAGGCATTCGTTGGAGACCAGTTGGTTTGCTCTTCGTTTTTAACTTGTGCGGAACAGAAGATTGGCTAGTTTAATGTTTGGATTAAGAAGACCCTGGGACTAGTAGTCCTTCAAGGTGAAATTGCCATGTTCAGAGCGACCGAAATGATTCAAGACAAGGCGCAGTGCGCAGGGAATGGCGAGTCCTTTCCAAGGACTGCAACGCCGCATTGGATCATTTCGGTCGCTCCCTTCGGGCGAGCCGGGAAGCGTTCGTCCGCGGTGTTGCACCTCTCGGAAAGGACTCGCCATTCCCTTCGAGGCGCGCCTTGCGGCCAAACGCTTCCCGACTCGCTGAACATGGCAATTTCACCTTGAAGGACTACTAGTGTCCATTTACGGCTTTCTTGCAGGGGAAGCGTCCGGTGACAATCTTGGCGCCAATCTTATTCGAAGCCTGAAACGGCGTGACCCTGATGCCGAATTCATCGGGATTGGTGGGCCCGCCATGATCAGGGAGGGGTTGGATTCCTGGATTGACATGGATCGGTTGTCTGTCAACGGGTTTGTCGATCCATTAAAACGTTTGCCCGAGCTGATTAAAATTCTGCTTCAGACCAGGGGCCGAATGCTCAAAGCTGGGCCTGCCTGTTTCATAGGTATCGACTCCAATTTTTTCAATCTGCTGCTTGAAGGGATGCTTAAGAAGCGCGGTATCAGAACAGTGCACTATGTTTCCCCAACAGTCTGGGCATGGCGCAAAGGGCGAATCAGGAGTATTGCCAAAAAAGTTGACCTGATGTTGACCCTGTATCCATTCGAACTGCCAATCTATCATGAAAATAATATCCGGGCGGTTTGTGTCGGTCATCCAAAAGCGGACGAGATTGGGTTTGACGACGGTGAAGTGGGTAAACTGGCTGCCCGACAAAAGTATAGTGTTTCAGAAGGCACGTGCCTGGTGGCGATTCTCCCAGGTAGCCGAGGAGGCGAGGTTGCGTATACGGGCGCTGATTTTCTCGGGGCGGCCGACAATATATTCCAACAAAAACCCGGGGTTGAGTTCATCATCCCTGCAGCAAACGAAAAGCGCAAGGCGCAAATAGAGCTTCTGCTTTTCAAGCAGGATAAAAACCTGCCTGTCACCGTTACCCTGGGCGATGCCAAGACCGTGATGCAGGCTGCGGATGTTGTTTTGGTGAATTCAGGCACTGCGACACTCGAAGCAATGCTGTTAAAGAAACCCATGGTCATGTCTTATCGCCTGGGGACATTAAGCTACGCCATTATCTCCCGCCTTGTGACGACTGAATTTTTTGCGCTACCTAATATTTTGAGCCAGCAGGCTCTGGTGCCTGAGCTTATTCAGGATGCGGCAACGCCTGCTGCCTTGTCTAATGAGGTATTGAGGTTGCTTGATTCTGAGGACGCAGCGCTAATAGAAAAATTCGATGAAATTCATCACGACTTGCGAAAAAACTCGGGTGATGTCGGGGCAAAGGCGATTATTGAATTGATCGGCGAACAACATGTACCGGCTTGAGCATGTCGCTGGTGTGGATGAGGTGGGACGGGGGCCGCTCGCGGGCGCTGTTTATGCCGCTGCAGTCGTACTGGATCCATTCAAACCTATTGAGGGTTTGAGAGATTCTAAAATGCTGACCGCAAAACGGCGCGAGGTATTGGACGAAGAAATTCGACTCAAAGCGGTGGCTTACAGTATTGCCTTTGCTGATGTTGCAGAGATCGACGATATCAATATATTGCAAGCCAGTCTTCTTGCGATGCAGCGAGCGGTGGATAATCTGAGTGTCACCGTCGACTTTGCCATTGTCGATGGTAATCGCACACCAGGGTTTTACTGCCCCTCAGAGTGGTTGGTGAAGGGTGATGGTAAGCATAATTCTATTAAAGCAGCTTCCATTATTGCGAAGGTAGCCAGGGACAAGGAAATGAAAGCCCTGGATAAAATCTACCCTAAATATGGTTTAGCGAAACACAAGGGCTATCCAACCGCGGCACACCTGGCAGCCCTTCGTATACACGGGCCGAGTCCCATTCATCGAATGTCTTTTGCGCCCTGTCGCGAAGGAGAAACCGGATCAAGGCACGCAATGGCTAGCCCAGCATCTGTTTCTCTTCTTCCAGTCGTTTGATAAGAAGCTCATGACCGAAGCTTCGGTCCAGATAAGCTTTTAGCCGGGGGTACAATGCTGCATCTACCTGGTAGTCGCCATATGCCGCCTGGGCAAAACAGGTCACGATGCCAATGTCTGCGACACTGATGTGATCGCCGACCAGGACACCTGACTCCGGCACGACTGATTCAAGGTAAGCAAGCAGGGGCGGCAGGGTGTTGTTAATGGCTTCCTGTGCGGCCTCTTCATCACCCGGTTTGTTGAAAAACTTTGGATTCAGCATTCGTTCGCGAAACAAGATCGCGCAGCCATCGACTAATTTTGAATCACCAAACTCCTCCAGCCAGCAGGCACGGGCCTGTTGCTGCGGGTCCTGGGGATAAATGGGTTTGTCCGGAAACTGTTGGTCGAGGTACCGGCAAATAATGCTTGAGTCAGGAATCGTGAAGCCGTCGTGTTCCAGTATCGGAATTTTCCCCAGAGGGCTGATTTTCCTGAAATCCTCATCATCTGAACCTGGAAACACTGGATTCTGTGAATATTCAATGCCTTTGTATTCGAGGGTAAGCAGGACCTTTCTGACAAAAGGTGATAGTGAAACTCCGTGTACTGTGATCATGATCGCTCCTAGTGAGTGTTTTGCTTGGTCACGACAGCCATTGCTGTGGGGAAGAGGATTATGTTAGTCGCCTGAATGTGAAACAACCCGGAAAATGGAAAAATGAATATTCTCTTTTGGTAAGTTAGTACTCCGTCTACCATAAACTGACGGCTTCTCGGCTCGCCTCGGCGGCCCCAACTCGGCG
>JAPYTQ010000006.1:0-2090 GCA_029941905.1 Pseudomonadales bacterium
GTGTTCAACTCCTCAGGCGATGCCAGGAGGTGGTCGATACCGAATTGAAACGTCATTTGTCTTCCCCGGGTGGATTCATCAATCTAAGTCAGGATTGAAATTAGTCAATAGATAATTTAATCAGATGTGATCGGTGGCAATGAAAATCGGGCGTCGGTCCCTCGTGACTGAGTGCGAAGCAGGTTTGTTGACCTGATTCGTCAAGCAGTACCGCACCTAATCCGACCTGAAATAAATTGGTTATATTTCCGGGGATCAGGCACTCAATACTCACATCGAGGGTTATTCGATCAATGTTCCTGCTTTGTTCCATGGTGCCCAAGAGCAACCGATCAGATGTGGCCATATCGATGCGGTAATCAGAAAACCTGAAGCTGTGCCAGTCGCCTGAGGGAGACAGGTTGAATTCGTGATAGGTATTTTCATTTGGATTGGACACAAACAGTTCAAAACAGGTCGCCTGCCATAAACCCATGGTGCGTTTTGGTGACAACGACAAAGCAGGCCACTGAATCTTGTCGATGTCACCATCGAGATGAAAGGTCAGGTTTATTGCATTGTCCTGCATCGATATCGAGCCCTGGATCTCGACCCCGATGCCTGGCTTGAACGGCACCAAATTAAATTTAACCATGTGACTGCTGCGGGCTATGGTGTGTGTTAGCTTACCAGCATTGATGTTAAGGAGTCCTGAGATGTCTGACTACGATTTTGACCTTTTTGTTATTGGTGTTGGATCCGGTGGGGTAAGGGCCGCACGGATGAGTGCTGCCTATGGCGCGTCGGTAGCCACTGCTGAAGACAAGTATATGGGTGGCACTTGTGTCAACGTCGGTTGCATTCCCAAAAAACTGTTCGTATATGCTTCACACTTCAATGAGGATTATCGGCAGGCGCAAGGCTTTGGCTGGGATAAGACTGCCGCGGAATTTCACTGGCCGACGTTACTGGAAAACAAGAACCAGGAGATCAAACGCCTGAATGGAATTTACCTTGGGATGCTGGACAACGCGGGTGTCACACATTTTGATGGCAGGGCGCGAATTGTCGATGCACACCATGTCTCCATCGGAGACAAGGTAGTCTCGACAGAGTCCGTCCTGATAACAACCGGTGGCTGGCCCGTGGTGCCGGAATTTCCCGGCAACGAACATGTTATTACCTCCAATGAGGCTTTCTTTTTAGAACAATTGCCAAAGCGGACACTGGTGGTTGGCGGTGGTTATATTGCCGTGGAGTTTGCAGGGATATTTAAAGGTTTGGGTTGTGACAGTCATTTGTCCTATCGAGGGCCTCTATTCTTGAGACATTTTGACCAGGATGTACGCCAGGCTGTTGCGGAGGAACTGGCTAAAAAAGATATCAACCTGCACTTCGACTCGAATGTATCGCATATTGAAAAAAATGCCGATGGTTCACTGAAGGTGTGTTTCAAGGAGGGCGATGAAATAGAAACCGACCTGGTTTTATACGCCACGGGCCGATCTCCCGCTGTTAGTGACCTCGGCATGGACAATGTCAATATCAAGTGTCGTGACAATGGCGCCATTATTGTGGACGATGAATTCAGGACATCCGAGCCGAATATCTTCGCCCTGGGTGATGTGACCGACAAGATTCAGCTAACCCCTGTGGCAATCAAAGAAGCCATGGCGTTTGCCCAGACCCAGTACCTTCAGCAGCCGACGGTAATGGATTATGACGGTATCGCGACAGCAGTTTTCTGCCAGCCGAACATAGGTACCGTCGGATTGACTGAAGCCGAGGCCCGCCGGAAGTATGATGATATTGATATTTACCGATCAAACTTCAGGCCGCTGAAACACACCCTGTCTGGTTGCGACGAGAAAAATATGATGAAAATCATCGTCGACAAAAACACCGATAAAGTCATCGGGGTACATATGGTCGGCGCCGAGGCCGGTGAGGTCATCCAGGGTATCGCCATCGCATTGAAAGCTGGTGCTACGAAAGCAGTGTTTGATGCGACTGTCGGGATTCACCCAACGACCGCAGAAGAATTTGTCACCATGCGAGAGGTCAGCGCATGAGCGCACTGCGCCTGGATAGCGCATAGACAGCCATGAGCC
>JAPYTQ010000006.1:2190-70123 GCA_029941905.1 Pseudomonadales bacterium
CATAAACAGCCATGAGCCCATAAACAGCCATGAGCCCATAAACAGCCATGAGCCCATAAACAGCCATGAGCCCTAGCCATTGATGAAATTCGTCGGCGTCGACGGATGCAGAGCGGGTTGGTTCGCAACCTGGCGTTGTGATGAATGCTATGGGCACGGCTTGTATCGTGATCTTGCATCGCTGTGGAATGAGCACTCAAATGCCCAGCGCATCCTGGTTGATATTCCAATCGGTTTAACCAATGACATCCCCAGGCGAGTAGAACCTGTGATGCGGTCATTGTTGGGACGCAAGTCTTCCAGTGTTTTTCCTGTGCCATGCAAAGCGGCGGTTTATGCGGAAGATTATGTCCAGGCGTGCGAAGAAAATCTGGCCCACTATGGAAAGAAGATATCCCGCCAGGCCTGGAATATTTGCCGAAAGATTATGGAAATGGATCGATTTCTAAAGGCATTTCCCCATGCAGTCAGCATCGTCGGTGAGTCCCACCCGGAACTCACCTTCAGCATGTTTGCAGGGACTGTACTGAACACCTCAAAGAAAAAACCGGCAGGTATCCGGCAACGCCTGGAAACTCTGTCACGGTACAGGCCCCAGACCAGGCTTGAGTACCGGCATGCATTGGATGCCTACCCAAGAAAAGAGGTTGCGCGAGACGATATCGTTGATGCCATGATACTGCGGCTGGCCGCAGAAGATGTTCGTTCATTGAACACGGCCATTGAAGAACATCAAACCGGTGATGGTGACATTCCCATCAGGATACATGTGCCGACGCCAGCGTCCTTGCTATCCAGCCCAGATTTTATTTGATAAGGTCTGCGCCTCTCTGTCATCAGATCAAGGCGCTCAAAAGTTGGAGACAATAACACATTCCCTGAACTGGCTTGATGGCCTGTTGGGCTCAGCCCAGTACTTTCCATTCCTGCTGCTGGGTACCGGCCTGTTCCTGACCGTTTACCTTAAATTCCCGCAGATCCGATTTTTTGCTCATGCCTGGCGTATCGTCCGGGGTAAATTCGACAAACCGGATGCAGAAGGTGATGCGACCCATTTCCAGGCTTTGACGACTGCGATCTCCGGTACCGTGGGCACCGGTAACATTGGTGGCGTTGCGTTGGCGATCTATCTCGGTGGTCCGGCGGCACTGTTCTGGATGTGGATGACTGCTTTCCTTGGCATGACCACTAAATTTGTCGAGGTAACCCTGTCCCACAAATATAGAGAGAAGGATACTTCCGGCCATATTGTCGGTGGCCCCATGTATGTCATGGAAAAACTCAATCTGAATATCAAGGTTCCTGGTCGCGATGCGATCCACCTCAATATGAAATGGATGGCGGTCTTTTTTGCCGTTGCGACGGTGATCAGTTCCTTTGGCACTGGGAATCTGCCGCAAAGCAACAATATCGCCAATGGCGTGGAGGCATCATTTGGTATTCCGGTCTGGGTAACCGGGTTGGTGCTGGCGCTGGCGCTGGGTGCAGTGATTATTGGCGGTATCGAGCGCATTATTCAAGTCGCAGAAAAAATCGTACCGTTTATGGCGGTAGTGTATTTGTTCGGTGCCCTGATGGTGATCGGTGCGCATCTGGACCAGGTCATCCCCTCGTTCGTCGCAGTGTTCTCGGATGCGTTTTCCGGGTCCGCAGCTACCGGAGGGTTTCTGGGGGCAACATTTGCCTATGCGTTTAATCGGGGTGTGAACCGAGGCTTGTTTTCCAACGAAGCAGGGCAGGGTTCGGCACCCATCGCCCATGCTGCGGCAAAAGCCGACGAGCCGATTTCCGAGGGAATGGTTTCCATTCTCGAACCCTTCATTGACACAATTGTCATCTGTACCGTAACCGGGCTCGTTATCCTGTCATCAGGCGTCTGGAACGAAAAGTTTGAAAACAGCTTCCAGACATTTGATACCGAAGTCATTGCTGGTTTTTACTCTGAATCGAACAAATCCCAGAGGGAGATGCTTTTTCGGCATCTGAGTTTTACATCCGCTGATGACCCGGTTCGGGTTTTCGATGGTGAGATCGAGGTGCTTGAGGGCAAAGCGATTTCTACCGGTTTCACAGTCATCCACAATCGATCGGTTGCGGAGAATGTCAGATACTGGCTGGACGGTGAACCGGTTTCCGGCACTGTCTTTGTCTCCGATGGAAAAGTCGAAAGCAACATCAGCTTAACGGGCAGATCCCTGGTTCATTCTGTCGACCTCACGATGGAGGCTTTCTCAAGGGGGTTTCTGGGGGAATACGGACGTTACGTAGTCTCAATCGGCCTGGTTCTTTTTGCATTCAGTACCGCTGTTGCCTGGTCTTACTATGGTGATCGAGCGATGACGTATTTGTTTGGTGTGAGGTCAGTGATTTTCTACCGGGTTGCATACGTTATTGGCTTCTTCGTCGCTGCCGTTGCAGATACCTCTCTGGTCTGGTTGTTGTCAGCCGTCGCGATTGCGTTTATGACTTTGCCTAATCTCTTTACAATGCTGGTACTACATAAGGAAATGAAACAGGAAATTGACAAGTACTGGGAAAAATTCCATCGGGAGAACCCTCAATCAAAGATCCAGGTAAAATGATTGAAACAGGACTGAAACCAGAACGGAAAAAGACATTATGAATTTGAAAGGCAAAGTAGTGATCGTAACCGGATCCTCGTCGGGTGTTGGCGCAGCAACGGTAAAATTGTTGGCTGGTATGGGCTGCAATGTCGTTATCAACTACGCCAGCAGCGAGGCAGCCGCGAAAAAAGTTGCATCCGAGTGTGAGACTCGGGGCGCTGAAACCCTGGTTTGCCAGGCGGATGTTGCCGATGATGCGGCTTGTAAATCAATGGTAGAGCAAACGCTGCAACGCTGGGGAAGAATTGACGGCCTGGTGAACAACGCCGGGACGACGAAATTTGTTCCGCACAACCAGCTGGATGGTCTGGACAAGGATGATTTTTTTCATATTTACGGTGTCAACGTTGTCGGTCCCTACCAGATGGTCCGCGCTGCAGAATCAGCGTTGCGTGAACATGGTGAAGGCTCCGTCGTCAACGTTGCCTCCATTGCGGGTGTGAGAGGCGTCGGTAGCTCGATTGCCTATGCAGCTTCCAAGGGCGCCCTGTTAACGATGACGCAATCCCTGGCTCGTGTGATGGGCCCCGAGGTTCGGGTTAACGCGATCTGTCCGGGTTTCATCCAGGGAGAATGGCTGGCGCAGGGGATGGGGGAGAACTACGAAAAGGTGAAGAGCGCACTGGAAAGCCGATCACCCCTGCAGGTCACCTGTACGCCGGAAACCGTCGCTGAATCAATTGTCTATTTTCTCGAAGGGCACTCGGTGATCACCGGGCAGCATATCATTCTGGATGGCGGGCATCACTTAGTATGAAGAGCATAGTATGAAGAGGTTGATATGAATGGTTCAGCTAACGATACAGAAGTAAAGTCGCATCCTGCCTTCGAATTGAAAAGGAGCCGTCGGGTAGACACCCTCGATTTAACGGTCTACGAATTCGAACATAAAAAAACAGGTGCTGCACACTACCATCTGGCGATCCCCCGAAAAGAAAATGTCTTCATGTTGGCACTGCGGACAGTGCCGATGGATTCGCGTGGGGTTGCTCATATTCTGGAACATACGGCCCTGTGTGGCAGCGAACGCTTCCCGGTTCGGGATCCATTCTTCCTGATGATCAGGCGTTCTTTGAATACCTTTATGAACGCTTTTACGACCAGTGATTATACAGCGTACCCATTCGCCAGTCAGAATGAGCAGGACTTCCATAATTTACTCGACATCTACCTGGATGCGGTGTTTTTTTCCCGGCTTGATCCGCTGGATTTTGCCCAGGAAGGGCATCGAGTCGAGTTCGAGGTGCCCGATGATCCTACTAGCGATCTAGTTTACCGGGGAGTGGTTTTCAATGAGATGAAAGGTGATTCCAGCTCTGTGATTTCTGTTTTGTATGACAGTCTGAAAACCCACCTTTATCCGACAACGACTTACCACTATAACAGTGGTGGTGACCCGAAATTTATCCCGGAACTTACATACGATCAGCTGTTGGCATTCTACAAATCCCACTACCATCCCAGCAACGCCGTTTTTATGACCTTCGGCGATATGCAGGCTTGTGATTTACAAGCGGAATTTGAAACAAAAGCGCTGTCTCGCTTCTCGCGTTCAGATGTAAAAATCGAGGTCAAACCAGAGCAAAGAATCACGCAAACGGTTCGTGCCAGTGAACCTTATGCAATAGATGATGCCAGTAAACTGAGTAACAGGACCCATATAGTCATGGCCTGGCTGCTGGGTCCGAATACGGATCTCGAGCTATTATTGAAATGCAATTTACTGGCTGATGTCTTGCTGGACACTTCAGCCTCGCCACTTCGGCAGGCGCTGGAAAATACCTCCCTCGGAGGAGCGCCGTCTCCTCTGTGCGGTCTGGAGGAAACGAATCGCGAGATGAGTTTCGTTTGTGGCCTGGAAGGCAGCGAATTGACGAATGCAGATGAGGTTGAAGAACTGATTCTCGGGACCCTTACCAAGGTTGCGGAGGAAGGTATACCAAGAGAAAAACTCGAGGCTTGTCTGCATCAACTTGAGTTAAGTCACCGTGAAATTGGCGGTGACGGTTTACCGTTCGGCCTGCAACTGATTTTCTCCTGTATGTCTGCTGCGATTCATCGTGGTGATCCCATTGATCTGCTGGATCTTGATCCGGTGCTGAAAAATTTAAAGGAACAAATTGACCGCCCTGATTTTATCAAGGAACTTGTCCGGGAAGTGTTGCTGGACAACCGGCATTGCGTGCGCTTGTGTCTGTATCCTGATGCAGAACTCAATGAGAAAAATCGCCAGGCGGAAAAAGAAAGGCTTCGCGTTAAAAAGCAGGCACTCTCGAAGACCCAGATTAAGGAAATCCTTGAGCTGACGAAAGACCTGCAGGAAAGGCAGAATAGTGAGGAACCGATTGAAGTATTGCCCAAGGTAGGCCTGGATGACATTCCCCTGGAGTACGAGATGCCAGTCGGCACGAAAATTTCCACAGCCAACCGTCATGTTGTGACCCACTATGATGCCAGCACTAACGGCCTTGTCTACCACCAGATTGTTAGCGATATGCCTCGACTGACGGCTGAGCAGCTCACTCGCTTACCGCTTTTCACCTATTTGGTGACGGAGTTGGGTTCCGGTGGCCGTGGCTATCTGGAGACACAGCATATCCAGCACAGTATATCCGGCGGCGTTAACGCTTTCTCTTCAGTTCGCGGTGAACTCGATCACCCTGACAAGATTGATGCATTTGTGACTTTCTCCAGCCGCAGTCTGAAGCGCAACAGCAAAGCCATGATGGCCATGTTAAAGGCGACGTTTTCCCAGCCGGACTTCAATGAGGTGGATCGAATCAGGGACCTGATTAAACAGGCAAAAATACGTCGGGAATCTTCGATTACCGGCAGCGGGCACACCCTGGCCATGTCTGCGGCAGCCAGTTATTTCAGCCCGGTATCATTACTCAATCATCACCTGAGTGGCCTCGAGGGCGTTCGGAAACTGAAACAATTGGACGAAGATCTGGAGAATCCCGCTCAACTTGATAAATTTGTGTCGGTGCTGCGTGGTCTGCATGAATCTATCCGGGACACATCAACCCAGTTGTTGCTGGTATGTGAATCGGGATTCAAATCTGAAGCGCTGGAGCAATTAAATCGGCTGTGGGGAGATTCGAATTCCGTTTCTGCACCGGATAAATTACTGGTGCCATTCGATTCAGCGCCGCAGGATCAGGCATGGCTGACAACGACCCAGGTCAATTTCTGCGCCACAGCTTATCCCACGGTTGCAGAGAATCATAAAGATGCTGCGGCCCTCACCATACTGGCCGGTGTGTTACGAAATGGGTACTTGCATCGGACTATCCGTGAACAGGGTGGCGCCTATGGCGGTGGCGCCGGTCACGATGCCGCAAATGGAATATTCCGATTTTACTCCTACCGGGATCCTAATTTGATGGCCACGTTCGACGCATTCGAGCAGTCCATCGATTGGGTGATGAATTCGAATATTGGTTTCGAATTAATTGAAGAGTCGATACTGGGTGTCATCAGTGGCATTGATGCTCCGGCCTCACCAGCGGGTGAAGCGCGACAGGCGTTTCACAATCAGTTGTTTGGTCGATCGAATGAATACCGACAGGAGATGCGGCAGAACTTTTTGCGCGTCACAGTCGAAGATGTACAGCAGGTAGCCAAAGCCTACCTGACAGGCCCATTTTCACGCGCCGTGGTCATGTCAGAGTCCCGTAGTGAAGAGATACCGGATACGTTCATCCAAAACACAGTATAAAAAGAAACTAAAAAAGGGGAATACCATGGGAGAGATTATTCAACTGAATGCCAAGGATGGATTCCAACTGGACGCCTATCTCGCAAAACCATCGACGACGGCAAAAGGCGCAGTCCTGGTGATACAGGAGATATTTGGTGTCAACGGGCATATCCGGGAAGTTTGTGACGGTTATGCTGAAAACGGGTATGTGGCTATATCACCTGCGATATTTGATCGGGCTGAGAAGGGGGTTGAGCTGGGATATGATGATGAGGGTATTGCCCGGGGTGCTGGCTTGGCACGTAAACAATTGCAACCCGAACAGACAGACCTCGATCTTGCGGCAGCAGCTGACTATCTAGGGCAGTACGGGGATGTGGGAGTCGTTGGTTATTGCTTCGGAGGGTTCCTGGCCTGGAAGTGTGCTTGCCAACTGGATGGAATTAAATGTGTGTCTGGCTACTACGGCGGTGGCATCGCCGGTAGCCTCGATCTGGTTCCTAAAGTACCGACCATACTGCACTTCGGTAACCTCGATGCTCACATTCCATTGTCGGATGTTGATAAAGTGGCCGAGGCGCATCCTGAAGTTGCGATATATATCTATGAAGCGGACCATGGCTTCAACTGCGATCATAGAGCCAGTTTTGATAAACCCGCTTCAGAATTTGCGTTGCAAAGGACACTCACGTTTTTTGGCGATCACCTCAATTAAATTCGTACCTAACCCAAAAGTCGTTTCGTGACGTTAACCTGTATCAAATGTTCGTTACAAAGAGAGATAAATCTGCGGCTCGGATATTGGTTGTTTACAGAGTAGAATATAGGCCTGTTGACTCTAGCGTTCACCGTGCGGCGAATACGGGTGAAAAATAGCAGCCTGTCAGCTTGACAAAACCGCGTGGCTTCTACATTCTGTCGCGGTCATCGACTTGGCTTACTCGCACCAGGAAGAATAAGAATAAATAATAATTATGAGTTGAGTCCTTAGACATTCAGAACATATAAGAGCAACAATCCCAAGTAGGTACCAGCATGAAAGAACATCAGATTAGGCGTGTGCTGTTTGCGTTAGCAGTCGGCATCATGTCTGTGGTTAGTATCCAAGTGTCTGCCCAGACCCTGGACGAAGTTTTGGGTACACGAGCGACAACCACCGTGGATGGCCGCAAGTCCCAGATGAAGATTGATTCACTGACAGACGACACCCGTGATTTGCTAACTCAATTTAAGCAGGTCATGAAAATTGTCGATGGCCTGCGTGTTTACAATCAGCAGCAGGAACGTCTGATCAGGAATCAGGAAAGGGAGATGGGCGAGCTCAACCAGTCAATTGACAATGTGACTGTGGTAGAGCGGCAGATAACGCCTTTAATTGAACGTATGATCAATAATCTTGAGAAATTCGTCGAGCTTGATCTCCCCTTTCTGATGGCGGAGCGGCGTGAAAGAATTGAGTTCCTGAAAGAGACCCTGGACAGAGCAGATGTTTCGGTATCTGAAAAATTCAGCCAGGTTATGCAGGCTTATCAGGTCGAGAATACCTACGGCACAACCGTAGAAGCCTACACCGACGTCATTAACTTCGACGGCAAGGAGCGTCAGGTTGACGTCTTGAAGTGGGGTCGTGTGTCACTGGTTTTCCAGACTCCTGACAGCGCCATCAGTGGCGCATGGGACAATGAGTCACGCACCTGGAAAGTTCTTGGGGACGAGTACACCGCAGGCATCAAGGATGGTTTACGCATTGCGCGTAAGACCCAATCGATGGTGTTATTTCCATTACCCATAGCCGCCCCGGGAGAATAATAATGAAAAAGCTAGTATTGATTATTGCCACCCTCGGACTGGTGCTTTCTGCACCGATCAAGGCAGCCGATGACAAGATTGAAGCCAAGAGTCTTGCCGAACTATTGCAAATGGTGAAAGAAGGTAAGCTGATAAATCGTGATACCAATGCCAGGCGCGAGAGAGAATTTATCTCCAGCAAAGCAAAACAACAACAAGCGGTGACGAGCGCCAGACGCCAGCAGAAACAAGAAGAGGATCGCAGTGAGCGACTCGAGAATCAATTTGAAAAGAACGAAAAAGAAATTGCCGCGCTGCAGGAAATCCTGTCGAAAAGACTCGGTTCCCTGCGTGAGCTTTTCGGCGTGTTGCAGCAGGTGAGCGGGGATACCCAGGGTGTATTTGAAGGCTCGATAGTCAGCGCCGAGTATCCGGGTCGAACCGAATGGCTATCTCAATTTGCTCAGGATATGGGTAAGAGTTCAAAGCTCGCAACGATTGAAGAGATCGAGCGCTTGTGGTTTGAGATCCAGCGCGAGATGACAGAATCCGGCAAGATAACCCGTTTCACAGGTGAAGTTAACAAGTTGAACGGTGACGTGGTTGAACAACAAATTGTTCGGGTTGGCTCCTGGAACCTGGTCAGTAACGGCGAGTACGTTGTTTACGACATAGACAATAAGATCATAAAGGAACTTCCAACCCAACCTGCGAACCGGTTCGTTAACACAACCAAAGCGCTTCAAGACGCCAACAGCGGCATGGTGGCATTTGCAGTGGACCCTCTCAAGGGCCAGCTACTGGTAATGGAGCAGTTCAAACCATCAATTACGGAAAGAATAGATAAGGGTGGTATACCCGGATACACAATTATTGCGCTGGGTATTATTGCTGCACTGTTATCCCTTGAGCGATTTATTACCCTGAGTATTACTGCCGCGAAAGTTAGAAGGCAGACCAAGAACTCAACCCCGGATTCTGGTAACCCACTAGGTCGGGTACTCAAGGTTTATCATGACAACAAAGAGGTTGATCCCGAGACACTTCAGTTAAAACTGGACGAGGCGATCCTGAAAGAGCAACCGGCGATTAACGCCAGAATAGCCTTCATCAAGATCATTTCGATGGTTGCTCCCTTGTTGGGTCTGTTGGGTACGGTTATCGGCATGATCGTGACCTTTCAGGCTATTACTCTGTTCGGTGCAGGTGATCCAAAGACCATGGCGAATGGTATTTCACAGGCACTGATTACAACGGTCGAAGGACTCTGTGTCGCCATTCCAACCGTACTGCTACACTCGATTGTTCAATCCCGCAGTAATATGGTGATGCACATTCTGAATGAGCAAAGTGCTGGCCTGATCGCAGAACATGCGGAAAGCCAAGGTAAGTAGTCGTTATGGAAATTGTCATTACGCTAAGGACGTTTATGGAAACCGGAGGTGTCGTTCTCTGGTACATCGCCGCCACGACTTTCGTCATGTGGGCCTTGATATTCGAACGCTATTGGTACATCCAGACTGATCACGTCAAGGAAGTTGGCAGAGCGCTCTCCTATTGGAACAATCGCACTGAGCGTAAATCATGGAACGCCCATCGAATCAGGGAAGGCCTGATATCAGAAGTCAACATGAGCCTGAGTGCCAATATGCCTTTTATCAAGACGCTTATATCGTTGCTGCCTTTGTTGGGCTTGCTGGGTACGGTGACGGGTATGATCACCGTATTTGAAGCCATGAGTTCCGGTGGCAATGCACGCTCCATGGCGGCCGGTGTCTCGATGGCAACCATCCCGACAATGTCTGGCATGGTCGCGACCTTATCTGGCGTTTTGGCGAATACATTTCTGACCTCCAGGATTCAGATAGATTCTGACTTTATGGCAGATACATTAACAATGGATCATTAGTTGACAGGTTGACTGCATTTGCTTGAGGCGACCGCTGTGATAAGAGACGTTGATCGATCGAGATAAGAAAAATGCGCAGAGGAATAAGAAAAGAAGAAGAAAAGGTCGCGGATTTAACGCCGATGCTTGACGTGGTGTTTATCATGCTTATTTTCTTCATTGTTACCGCCACTTTCATCAAGGAAGCGGGGATAGAAGTGGATCGTCCAGATACCAAAACAGCAGAACCCAAGAAGACTGTCTCGCTGCTTGTCGGGGTTGGTGAAGACAGCTCAATCTGGATGGACAAAAAGAAAGTGGATATTCGCAATGTGCGTCCCACCATGGAACGTCTTCACGCGGAGAATCCCAAGGGCGGCCTGGTCATACAGGCTGATAGCAAGTCTAGAGTCGAAAAAGTGCTCGCGATTATGGAGGCTGCCAGGGCCATCGGTATCACCCAGATCGCAATAGCCTCTGAAGAGAATTAGGAGGAAGTATGGTCATAAGGTTCAGTCTCTCTTCAGTACTCGGTGTTCTTATCACCACCGCGCTGTTTTACCTGATGCAAGCCCTGATCGATAGTGCAGACAGTGCGATCAGTGAAGACAAGATCGGCAGAATTGTTGATATTGTCCGGGTCAAGCAGGCTAACGAGGTAGAAACCAAGCAACGAAAGGCGAAAAAGCCACCCCCCCCGGATCAGCCACCCCCTGACGTTCCACCCATGAATTTGAATGTCTCCGTCGACAACGCCGGTTTCTCCATGTCGGGTCTTTCGGATGGACCTGATATCAGCATCACTGGCGGTGGATTTGCCATCAGTGACGGCGAGTATTTGCCAATTGTTAAGGTTCAGCCGATTTATCCGCGTCGGGCACTCGCCAGGGGTCTGTCTGGATGGTCCATTGTCGAATTTACAGTAACTGCCCAGGGAACGGTGAAAGATGTGTTTGTCGTTTCCAACTGTGGTTGGACCAAGCCGATCTCTTCCGGACAGTGCTTGGATTCTCCCAATGGTGTATTTGATAGTGCAGCGACGCGAGCGGCGCTAAAGTTTAAATATAAGCCTAAAGTGATCGATGGGGAACCTGTTGAAACAGCAGGTGTCCAGAATAGGATCGTGTTTGAATTGGCAGAAGGTTAGGAGGGACAATGAGATATCTTATTATCGCAAGCCTGCTTTTGACAGCGCCACTGGTGATCGAGCAGATGACTGGTATCCCCTTTGGCAGCAGTATTTTTGCGGCTGACAAAAAGCCGGAGAAAAGGCGCGTTCCGCCATTGAAGGAACGAATTTACAAAACCATCTCTGAAGCGCAATTGCTGATCGACCCGGACGCGGTTCCGGTGCCTGAGGGTGAGGAAAAACCGGATGTCGTGGCAAACCCGCAAGAAGCTATAAGGATGATGCTAAAAGTTCTGGAGAGACCCAAACGACTCAATGCTTACGAGATAGCACAGCTCTGGAATACCCTGGCGTATGCCTACTATACCCTCGAAGACATTCCAAACACATTGCGAGCCTATGAGAAGGTGCTTGCCCAGCCGCAAATGCAGATATCACTCGGTATGGAATTATCAGCCTCCAATGCCCTGTTTCGCCTTTACTACCAGCGGGAAGACTACCGCAAATCCATATCTTATATGGAACACTGGGAATCTATCAACGCAACCCGCGATGCAGGCGTCGCCTATCTTAAAGCGACCGCATACTACCAGATGGGCGAGTATAGAACGGCATTAACGCAAGCGTTGCTAGTAGAAGAAATTGCCATCGAGACCGAAAAAACCATGAAGGAAGACTGGTTGTATTTCTATGTCATCCTCTATAGCGAGCTTAAAGACGACGACAATGTCATCAAGGTTCTTGAAAGGTTGATTCTTACCTATCCGAAGAAACAGTACTGGATGCATCTCGCAACACTTTACGGCGAAAAAGGATGGGATGATAAAGCCCTGTCTGCGTTCTACGCCGCCTACATCCAGGGTATGTTTGGCAGGGAAATCGAGCTGGTTATGCTGTCACAGCGGCTGCTTAACGCAGAAGTACCTTATGAGGCAACAGTGGTTCTTGAAAAAGGTTTTGATGAAGACATCATAGAGAAGAACGAGAAAAACATACGTTTACTCGCGACGTCATACACCATGGCTCAGGAATTTTCCAAAGCCATCGATGCATGGCGAGAGGCAACAGACTACGCTGAGGATGGCGAGATCTACTTTCGACTGGCACAGGCATTATCAACCGAGGATCGCCACGAGGAAGCCATAAAATCCTACCGGAATGCATTGAAAGAGGGTGATCTAAAGAACCCGGAAGATGTGAACTACTGGATGGGTATCTCCCTGATGCAGGAACAGCAATGGAGTGCGGCGACAAAGGCATTCCGCATTGCAAGAAAAGACAAGAAAAAAGCGAAGTCTTCAGGCCAGATGTTGAAGTATATCGTCAGTGAGCGGAAACGGCTGAAGGCACTCGCTGAGATGGCCGCAGCCGATTAGTGATATTCGTCACAGATTAAAAAAGGGCAGATTTTCTGCCTTTTTTTAACTCCTCGTGTTACACATTTCTGAATAAGTGGATTGTACTAAGCGTCACGCTTGGTCGGTCGGTGTCGGATGCTCTTGGCGAATTTTTTTCGCTGGTTTTTCTTTTTTGATCGCAGGCTGGCATCAAACTTTTCAGCAAAATGAGAAAGCTCTCGCTGGAATTTACCGAAGCTATCGAGCCGATTCTGCTCAAGATTTCCTTCCTCGATAGCAATTTGGATCGCACAACCAGGCTCTGACTTGTGAGTGCAATCGTTAAATCGACAATCCTTTGCGAAGGTCTCAATGTCTTCAAAGCTTGAGTATAGCGCCTGTTCGTCTGCCCAGAACTGGATTTCCCGCATCCCTGGTGTGTCAATGATGAGACCGCCACCTTCGATGACACAGAGCTCCCTGTGGGTTGTGGTATGTCGACCCCGGCTGTCGGCTTCTCTGACATCACTGGTTTTAAAGTGCTCATAGCCCAGCAAAAGGTTGATTATAGTTGATTTACCCACACCGGAGGATCCCAGCACTGCAGCGGTGCTCCCTTCAAGTACATAAGCCCTTAACCTCTCTACACCATTGTTGTTAAGTGCAGATATGGCATGGACGGGGGTTCCAATGGCAATCGTATTGATCTGTTCGATCTTTTCCTCCAGGTCATCACACAGATCTGTTTTATTAAGGACGATAACCGGACTGGCGCCGCTGCTCCAGGCCAGCAGCAGATAGCGCTCGATTCGACCGGGATTAAAGTTGTCATCCAGCCCTGTGACGATGAAAACAGTATTTATGTTGGCGGCAACGACTTGTTCATCAAATCTGTCACCGGCTTCTTTGCGACTAAACTTACTCGCGCGTTCCAGTGTTTTGTGTATGACTACCTGGTCCTGATCCTGCTCTTGTTCCGGGTGAGCAGCGGGAGTGACGAGGACCCAGTCACCCACGGTGGGTAACTCGGCTTTTGAGCTTGTGTCGTGTCGGGTTCGACCGGGTAAAATTCCAATCAATTGCCCGGATTCACTGATCAGGTGATATCGATTCAGATCCTGACGTATGACCCTCGCAGGGACGAGTTGGCTGCCCGCTTCGAGTTGTTTTTGAAAAAATTTGGTCCAACCCAATTGCTTGAGAGAGAGTTGCTTAAGTGAACGTTGCTCCAAGGCAGGTTTCTCTGACAACACTTCAGCTGGTGAAGAATCGGTCATTGAATCCGGGTTCGATGTATTCTGATTGATAGTTTTCAACGCAATATAACTTCCTTAACAAGAGGTTTGTAAGTGCAATGGCTCATTGCGCTCTGCGTCGAATTACCGGGAAACAAAGTTTCAGGCAGGTCTTACTTCTCGCGGTGATCCATCCGGGAGCGCTCGTTTAACAAAATGACAATCATGGGTAAAGCCTCCTTTTCGGATTGGTTTGATTTGATGCGTCACATTACATCGAAAGACCAGGCGTGGCAACCTATGTCGATTTCCTGGTCAACGATTTGTTGGCAAATACTAATCGAATCAGCGGTGAAAACAACACCAACAGGGTTAAAGCGACAAGAATCACCGTTACTGGGCGTTGCCAGAGAAAATCAATTTGCCCATCACTGAGGGTTATTGCTCGTCTTAGATTGTCCTCGAGCATGCCCCCAAGAATAAAGCCGAGCAACAGGGGTGCCATCGGAAATTCCAGCAGTCGAAGTAGAACAGCACAGATAGCAACAAACAGCATCAGCTGAATATCGAATGTATTAAACGAGACCAGATACACACCCATGATGGTGAAAAACATGATGATCGGTATCAGGTAAGGTTTTGGAATCAGCAACAGTCGGGCAATGTAAGGGATGAGTGGCAGGTTAAGCACCAACAGGACCAGATTGCCAAAATACATTGAAATAATAACGGACCAGAATATCTGAGGCTCGTCAATAAAGAGACGGGGTCCAGGCTGGATGCCATATGCTATCAGAGCCCCCAGCAAGACCGCCGTTGTCCCGGATCCAGGGATGCCCAGTGTCAACAACGGCACAAAGGAACCCGTGCAGGCGGCGTTATTGGCCGATTCCGGTGCAGCCAGACCGCGTAGACTTCCTTTGCCAAACTCTTGTTTTTCATTCTCATTAGACAGGTTTCTTTCCATACCGTAAGCGAGAAATGATGCAATAGTGGCTCCTGCACCCGGTAGTGTGCCAACAAGGAACCCCAGTACCGAGGAACGGCCGATCGCAGGTGCGATGGCTATGGACTCTTCCCGCGAGAGCCTAAGCGCTGATGTTTGCGGCATTGGTGAGGATTCTTCGACCGCCGGACGCAAGATCATCAAGATCGCCTCGGCAAGCGCGAAGGTTGCCATGGCGAGTAGCAGGAAACTGATGCCATCAATGAGGTCCATGCGCCCAAATGTAAAACGTTGCACCCCGGCCGATAAGTCGGTACCCACCGTTGATAGCATCAGTCCAAAACATGTCATCAACAAGGCTTTGAGATACTCGCCTTCTGCGGAAAATGCGGACACCAGGCTCAACCCCAGCAACATCAGGATAAAGTAATCTGCGGAATGGAATCCCAGGGACAACTCAGCCAGAAACGGTGCCAGCAGGACCAACATTACCGCCGCTAACGTTCCCCCGGCAAATGAGGCGTAGGCCGCAATTGCCAGGGCTTTGCCCGCCTGACCCTTTTTAGTCAGGGGATACCCATCAAACGCCGTGGCAACTGTCCCTGCAACGCCCGGAGCGTTTATGAGTATCGATGAGGTTGAACCGCCGAATATTGCACCATAGTAAACGCCAGCCAACAGGATCATCCCACTGGCTGGTTCAAAACCGTAGGTCACAGGTATCATCAGGGCGATAGCTGAAATTGGACCCAGACCGGGGAGCATGCCGATCAAAGTTCCCACAGCACATCCAATCAGCACCAGCATCAGGTTGTGCAGGGTGAGTACCGTGGCGAGGCCGAGGAGGATCCCGTCAAGCAAAAGTCAGCTCCCCAAATATGCTTTCGAGCAGACCAGGTGCGAGGTAAATACCTAGCTGGTCCATCAATAACCAAAAACCAAGTGCCAGTCCGAGGGATATCGACACCATTCTAGTGATCTTGCGTTCTCCAAGCATAGCGAACGAAATCAACAGCAGCAGGGTGGTTGCGATGACAAAACCCAAATCTTCCAGCAGCAGGCCATACAGGGACAGCATTACCAGTAAGAGACCGGCAGGGAACCAGTTCAGACCCCTCAAGGCGTTCCAGTTGAAATGGGTTGATGGCATGGCAATCAACAGAGCTGAGCAGAGGATGCTGCACGTACCAATCATGTAAGGCATCGTACGAGCGTTAAAGACTTCTTCTTCACTCCAGAAGTCCAGGGGAATTTCACCTGCAAAGTAGATGTAAGCACAGGAAAGAACCAGGAAGATTAGGCCAACTAATCTTATATTACTAATATAAACAAACATTTATTTAATTATTCTAGATATCACATTAAGTTCTTAGGAAGCCCAGCTGGCGCATTAGTTTTTCTATTTCCCGTTCCTGTTGCTCCAGGAAGCGATAGAAATCCTCACCCTCATAGTGCAGGGAAGTCCAGCCATTTCGGGTCCGCACCTGCTCAAAGGCAGGCGTCGTAATCAACCGGGCAATGGTCTGACGCATTTTTTTATATTGTGTCTGGGATAAACCCGGCGCCGCAAAAAAACCTCGCCAGTTAGCGAATTCCAGCTCGAAACCTTGTTCTTTCAGCGTCGGTAGCTCCGGCGCGTCATCGAGGCGCGATGGGGCAGTAACAGCTATGATTCTGACTTCGCCCGCCCGTTGCATGGCAATGGCTTCACTTAAGCCTGTGGACAGAATCTGGCTTTCACCCGTAAGAATCCCTGCCATTGCCTTCCCACCCCCGTCATAGGAAACGTAGACCAGTTTTTTTGGGTTTCCACCCGCTAATTCCAGGGCGCGCGCCAGAATGAAATGATCGGTACTCCCGCGTACAGATCCACCAGCTGCTTTGAGGGAGCGGGGATCTTGCTTGAACTGGGTGACTGCATCTGCAAAATCTTTGATAGGCGAATCTTTAATCACAACAAAACAACTGTAATCAGCAATAACCGATGCAATGGGTTCCAGGTCTCTGAATGACTGAGGGAATATTTTCTGCAGGGACCTCACCACCATTGGGGTTGAATTGATTAACAGCGTGTTTTGTTGTCGTTCAGCTGTCTCAATGAGCTTTGCAATGGCCCGTCCGCCGCCGCCCCCCGACAGATTTTCAAAGGATACGTTTGACACGAGATTGGATTTTACCAGTGCTTCGCCAACGCCTCGGGCTGTGCCATCCCAGCCACCTCCAGGGCCCGCGGGAATCAGGAAGTGCATCCGGGTCATCACCTCGGGTTTCTCCACACCGGCCGTCTTGGCACTGACCGTAAACGCAAATATCGCTGTCAGCAGGAAACAGACAAGACTTCTCATCATTTGTTCAGGAAGTTCAAAGGCAAACCGGCCTGGGACCAGGGGGTAGAAATTAGCTTGCCGGTCGTGGACTGGGTTATAAATGCTGTTTTTAAGTCCGGGCCGCCAAAGCAAATATTCGTGGTCAAAATATCCGGCATGGAGACAAACTCGGCAGATTCGCCATCGACTGAATGAATCGTAATACCACCATTAATCAGGGTAGCGACACAAATGTTGCCTGCAGCATCCACAGCGAGTGAGTCAAACATGTGGTAGTCCGGTATCTGAGCCATCATCTTCCTGGGTCCTGCCAGTTTACCCGGTGATTCAATATCAAATGCCCAGAGTCGTCCGGTAGGGGTTTCAGCAACGTAGAGACGATGCTCCGCTGGAGACAAACCAATCCCGTTGGGGCCTTCCAAAGGGAAGATGACCTCGCTAATCTGGCTGCCATCGGCCAGGGCGTAGTATACGCCAGTACGATCTTTATCCCTGGCCCGATTTTTACCGTGATCCGTAAACCAGAATCCCCCCTGGGCATCGAAAACGATGTCGTTTGGGCCGCGAAGCGGATGGCCATTGCATTCTGTGTAGAGAACTTCCACCGTGCCAGTGGCCAGATCTACTGCTTCAATTCGGCCGCCTGAATAATCACCCGGTTGGTTACCGGGAAAAACAAGGTCGCCTCGCTCGTGCCATTCGAATCCGCCGTTATTACATAGATAACATCTGCCATCAGGTCCAAGAGCCGCGCCATTAGGCCCACCGCCCGGTTCAGCCACAACTTCTACCTTACCGGAAACAGTGACCCTGCTGAGGGTACCGCGCTGAATTTCTACCAACAGGACGCTGCCATCGGGCATTGCTATTGGACCTTCAGGAAACTGTAATCCGCCGGTAACTTCTGATATCTCGGTCACTCTTTTCTCATTTTGTTTTAATGGTCATACTATAAAGATCAACAACCGGCTTGAGAAGCTTAAGGTGACGTACCCAATATGGAATTGAAACCACACCCGCAAAACATTAATTTCCAATGGCGATACCGCGAGGGCCCCTACAAGGTGATCAGTGCCGGGCAGGCACGGGCGTGGAACGAGGAAGGGTTTTTTCTGTTACGGAACGTGATACCTGCCGAGCAGCTTGCTGCACTTATCGGAGCAATAGACCCATTTGATCAGAAGACAGAACAATTTCTCGAATCCAGAGGTGGCAAGATGGGCATTTCGAGGTCCAATGAGCTGACCTTCACGATACACCTGGTAGCCAGGTCAATAATCGCCAGGGATTTCACTCGCAGTACATTGTTTTCGAATCTTTGTCTGGACCTGTTAGGTCCCGATGCACGCTTGTACTGGGATCAGGCGGTCTACAAAAAACCTGGCAACCCAAGGGAATTTCCATGGCATCAGGACAATGGCTACAATTTTGTCGAGCCCCAGGACTATTTGACCTGTTGGGTCCCACTCACTGATGCCACGGTAGGCAATGGCTGTCCCTGGGTTATGCCAGGTATCCACCAGCGGGGAACCTTGAATCACTGGCAGACGGATCTTGGATTCGAATGCCTGGACAACCCGGTGGGAGCGGTACCCATCGAGGCAAAAGCAGGTGATGTTGTCGTGTTTTCGTCCCTGACACCACATAGAACGGGTCCGAACTTAACCACAGACACCCGCAAGACCTATATCTGCCAGTATGCTCAGGACTCTGCGGCAATGGTTGCAGCAGATGGGACACGAAGAGTCCAGCACGATCCTACGAGGCAGTATTCGATCTGCCGAAATGGAGTCGCAGTCGATGCTGAAAACGGCTGAGCCAGTCACAATACGAGGATTCGAAACTGCCGTTGATGTCTATGTTTCCCCGCTTTGATTGGTGAATCACCAGTGTATTCGAGAGCCATTCGTGCAAGCTGCGACGACGATCGTCGAAGGTGAGTAATAGAATTTCACTCCAAATCCACAGATCCCACCCGTCATCCAGCCTGTCCCAGACACCGTTGGCGAAATGAAAACTGCTGATTTTTGCCGCAGTCGTTGCCTGCTCGTTCGGCGAAAATCCTTCCGCCATCAACCAGACAATGCTCAGTATCATTCCAAGAGCGAAAAGCAGGTCCGGGCTGTGGCGTCGAAGCACGATTCCGAAGCTGGGTGAAGTCACCAGATCCTGTTCCACGACTACAATTCCCAGCAATCGTTTACCAATAGTCTGTTGTCCGCCAGCGGTAAATCCGATCTGGTACAAGGGATAAAGCAGGGGCAATCCGGCGACACAGTACCAGTAGCCTGTATCGAGTAAAAAGCCAAATAACAGGCCGAACGGAATGTAAACAACAAGTAAGTCGATAATCAGGGCAGGTAGCCGGTAAAATATCCCGGCATAGTTTTCGTCACGTGAAATTTTCAGATAGCTGACTGCTGGTCCCGTTGAAGGGCCAATTCCCTGGATGCGTTGCTCAATCTCGAATTCGACCCATTCAAGTCGGTTCTCGAATTGTGCTCTGTCAACGTGTTCCCTGACACTGACCAGAGTGTGCAGATCGTAACTTTTGATAAGTTCTCTATATTGCTGGTCTTCCATAGCCTTTTTTTTAACCGGAATGTTCTGCCTCAGTGAGTCTTAAACAGATCCACACTGGAATCAATTTATTTCTCACTCTGCAGCTTCATTTGACAGCATCGCTGAAATCAATACACTGAAACGGTCATTACCGTCAGGGGATAGTTCGATGAAGTTGTTTCAAGCTCCATAACAAACCGAGTAAGCACGTGGGGACTTACCCATTAAGTCATGGGAGCTCCTCTCGATTTGAAGTCATTCAGGCTATTTAAGGAGAAGGTTTATGGCAAAAGGCAGAGACAAACGAAAAGTAAATGATCGAGCAAAACCTCAAAAGACGCTCAAAGAAAAACGCCGTGAGAAAAAAGAGAAGCTGGCTTCGAGAAGCCCAATCTCATAGTTCAAACTTGTAGTTCAAGCTCGTAGATAAAGGTGGAAAGGGGACCAGGGCGTGTTTTCTGCGCCCTGTTTTCCGGACCGATTAAATTAATTCGCGTTCTTTACCGTGTCAAAAGCCCAATCCAGCCACGGTAGCAATTTCTCGATGTCTGAATCCTCGATGGTGCCGCCACCCCAAATACGAATTCCGGCAGGTGCGTCCCGATAGGATCCAATATCATAAGCAACACCTTCATCGCCCAACAGATTGACCATGGCTTTGACAATCGTACTTTGTTCATCCGCCTTTTTTTGGATGAACCAGGGATCCTTGATCCTCAGGCAGATTGATGTTGATGAGCGCGTGTTTTCTTCTCGTGCAAGGAACTCGGCCCAGCTTGACTTCCCAACCCAGGACACCGTGACGGCCAGATTCCGCTCACTGCGATCAATTAAAGCAGTAAGCCCACCGATCCTGGTCGCCCAGGTGAGGCCGTCCAGCTGATCTTCCACGGCGATCATAGAGGGTGTGTTTATGGTGGCACCCCGGAATATATCGCGAATGAGTTTGCCGCCCTTGGTTAACCGGAACAGTTTCGGTAAAGGCCAATCCGGCGTATAGCTTTCAAGCCGTTCTACAGCTCTGGGGGAAAGTGCAATCATGCCGTGAGCGGCTTCCCCGCCCATGACTTTCTGCCAGGACCAGGTTACAACATCCAGTTTCGACCAGTCCAGATCCATGGCGAAGACAGCGGATGTTGCATCGCACAGTGTCAGTCCTGTCCTGTCCGCTGCAATCCAGTCCGCATCGGGGACCCGAACACCTGAAGTCGTGCCGTTCCAGGCAAAAACAACATCGCGACTGCTATCAACCGTATTCAGATCAGGGAGGTCGCCGTACTCTGCAGAAATATCCCTGACATCATCGAGCTTTAAATGTTTCTGTATGTCGGTTCTCCAGCCCTGGCTAAAGCTTTCCCAGGAGAGTACATCGATCCCCCGTTGTCCAAGCAGGTTCCACATTGCCATCTCGAAAGCCCCGGTATCAGAACCTGGCACGATACCCAACAGGTAATCATCCGGTATACCCAGAATGGATTTACTCATTTCGATGATTTCACGCAACTTGCCCTTTTCATTGCTGGCTCGATGGGAACGACCCAGACTCTCAGTTGATAAATTGCTGATTGACCAACCAGGACGTTTCGAGGTCGGCCCAGATGAAAAACAGGGATTGGCGGGTCTAAGTTCGGGTTTCATAATACGACCGTTTCTAAAATCGCGTACTTTATCGCAATGTGGCTTGCTGCTCCATGGAATTTCATTCACCCGGTCTATTCAAGTTGCTCATCATGGGCCAAAATAATAATGTGGCGTCGGACCACTGGGAACAATAATGAACAAACAATACCAGGTCGCGGCCCTAATGGCTGTTTCGGCGATGTTCACCCTGGCGGGTTACGAATTTATCCGTTCTGCATCCACGGTCCTGTTTAAAACAGCATACGGTGCGCAGAATTTGCCGCTGGTCATGGCGGCAATGCCAGTCGTGGTGTTTCTGGGTGTCGCCCTCTACGGACGAATTCTCACGACCCTGGGGCCCAGGCGAACCTTGTTGGTAACATCGCTTGGATCGGGACTGCTTATTTTCTGTTGCTACCTGTTGGTTATCAGTGGTAGCAAAGTGGTTACACCGGTCCTTTTTCTGACCAAGGAACTGTATATTGTTCTGCTGATTGAACAATACTGGAGTTATATCAACTCCTCGCTGACCCCGGTCAATGCAAAAAAACTCAATGGGCCCATCACTGGTATTGCGGGACTCGGTGGTGCGTTAGGTGGCCCCCTTGTTGGCATGACTGCGAATCAATGGGGCACAGAAACGATGGTGTTGCTGGCGGCAATTTCAGTCATACCGGCCGCAATGGTTTCCAATATTACCTACCGTCTGTACGGTGAACCGGAGGTGCCGGTTTCAACGTCTGAGAAATCCGGCTTTATGGGATGGAGCTGGTTGCGCAAAAATCATACTCTGGCTTATCTGCTTGCCATTGTGTTGATGTCACAGGTAGTGGCGGCGGTGCTGGATCTTAAATTCCAGGGCCTGTTATCAGTGGAATTCGAAGGCCAGCCCGATAAGGAAACTGCTTTTCAGGGTTGGTTCTTTGGTACATTGAATACGAGTGTATTGCTGTTGCAGTTTGTCATTGCACCACTGCTGATGAGTTTTGTTGCCTTACGCTGGATTCACATCCTGATGCCGGTAATCAGCACGAGCGCAATAGGTTTTGCCTTGTTCAGTCCATCGGTGTTTAGTGTGGGTCTGGCGTTTTTTCTATTTAAGGCCTTTGACTATTCTGTGTTTAGGGCAGCGAAGGAGGTTCTCTACGTTCCCCTTGGTTTTGACGAACGCTATCGTGCAAAACAGATAATTGATGTATTCGCGTATCGAACGGGGAAGGGCGCATCTTCGGTCGTGATTGTGCTGTTGCAGAGGGCTGGTGTAATGATGAGTAATTACTATCTGGCCGCTGGTTTTGTCGCCACACTTGTGTGGCTGGCGCTTATTTTTCCATTGACCCGCGGTGCGAAAGCAACACAGGATTGACACCCGGCCAGGTACCCCCAATGCCTCTCTGGCAGAGTGTTGGGCTACAGAGATTTCCTATTCAATCAGAATATTAGTATCGAGAGTCCCTGCTGCCAGGGCATTTATCAGATAGGCCAATCGGTGCCCGCCGCGAATGAGTTGCAGAATGACGACAGGTTTTGATCGTTCCAGATACGCCTGACCCAGCTTGTCCCCTGAGAAAATTGTGTTGGAGTCTGCATTCAGGTAGGCGTATTCACGGGCCAGGGTGAAGGATTCGTCCATCCACTTCAGCACATTTTGTTCGTTCAGTTTGAATTGTTCTGCCGACAGGTAGTCCAGACTGGATGGATAACTCAGACCGGCTTTTGCCAGTAGCTCGACATCCCAGAGCTTGTGTAAATTGGATTCATTGCCGAACCAGGTAACCCGGATTTTATTGCCACCCCAGTCCTCAAGATTACTGATATGAAGTGGCTGGTGCAGGTCGCCGATATAGTGCCCCACAAAACGCAGTGCCGCTGCTTTTCTACCGCGTTCCCGGTTACTGCCAGGCTTCTGGTTGAGGTAAGTCAGGTTTCTCTGGATGGCGACAACGATGCAGTCCAGGGCTGCACAGTCCCGGGTCAGGGCGACACTGTTTTTGTCAGCCGGTACGTTCAGGTAGTGGCTTTCATAACTGCCTGTATACGCGTCATATTTGGCACCATCTGCCCAGGTACAAGCCTTCACGAGGTCCTGCTGTTCGTTGCCATCAAGGTATTTACCCATTGCCAGCGTTTCTTCTACAAAGGCATGCGCCTGCGGTGTCAGGTTTGCAACGGCGATTGCACAGATCAGCTGGTGACCTTGTGTGCCCCAGGCAAACACATACCCCGGCGCCAACAACAGGGGCATAAGCGCCCATATCAGTATGCTCGGTATCCGGGTTTGATTTGTCATGCTATGGCTGCGCTACAATCTCTGGTCAAATGGAATAACTCGATCTATGTTAACCAGTTCCTGTCGGGAAAATGCCTAATTCGATGTAAAATCACAACTTTATTTCTACGACCAGGACCGCCGATATTGATGACCGTTGTCAAGGGTGGTACTTAATCAGAGATTCCCTAGATGATAGTTGTAAAAAGACGCCAGACAGAGCACGCCATTGTTTATGCCAGTATACGCAGACAGGCAAATGAGGATCCTCGGTTTCGTGGCCGTCGTGAGGCGGAGCAGCCCTTGTCAGTTGAAGCGGCGCGGCGCCTCATTTCTCACTCACCGAATTCAGTTGTATTAGGGGCGTTCGACCAGGAGGTGTTTGATCAAGAGGATCTGACTGGAATAGTATCCATGGGGTGGATGGGTCCATCTGCAACACTTTTCGGGTTGTTCGTGGTTCCCGGTTATCGACGCCAGGGTGTTGCCCGGGCACTGATAGAAACACTGTCCCTTGAGGCAACAAAAGTTTCATGCAGAAATTTGAAACTCGATCTGCTGAAACAAAACAAGCATGCCATCACCCTGTACGAAAGTATGGGCTTCCGGCAAGTAGGCACCGACGGCGAAGGTTTTCAGTTTGATCTCTTACTGTAACCAACTTTTTTAAGTGGGTAGCTTCGATAACTGACTCGATGCTGACCGTCTTTGATAAGCACAACGGTATCCGCCAGGGCAAGGTGTGCCTTGTTGTGTGTGACAAAAATGCAGGTAATGTTCATAGCTCGAATAGTGTTCATCGTCTTTAACGCGGAGGGACCATCAAGGTGTGCGGTACCCTCGTCAAGGAAGAGCATCCTGGGTTGCCGGTAGAATGCCCGGGCAATCAACACTCGCTGGGCCTGGCCGGAAGACAAGCATGTGCCCATTTCACCGGCAGGGCTTTCATAGGCCATTGGCAGATTCATAATATCCTGGTGAATTCCGGCGTTTTCCGCCGCATTTTCGAGACGTGGCCAATCTACAACATGATTACCCAGTGCAATGTTGTTCCTGATGCTGCCGGAAAATAGCTGATCTTCCTGCATAACGCTGGCACTGTTGGCTTGCAGGGAGTGTATGCCAACCACATGCAATGATTGATTATCAAAATGCAATTCCCCTTCGTCCATGGTCAGGCAGGATTGCATAAGTTTAAGCAAGGTGGACTTACCGCTACCTGATGGGCCATAGATTGCGACCAGATGTCCAGGTTTAACAAGAAGATGCAGATTTCTGATTATCCAGGGTGAATCTTTGTCGTAGCGAAACGAAATTGATTTCGCTTCTATTGCTCCGGATAATTGACGTGTTGGCAGCTTGCAGATTTCAGATGGTTGCAATTTGATATCAGATAGCCGGAGGAAGTGGAGTGACAACATAAGATAGGTCATCAATTCGTGAATTAACGAGGTAAGCGCAGTCTGGAGCTGGGTCTTGTAGGCAATAAACGCAAACAACATACCGATACTCATCGTACCTGCCAGAACCTCCCGGGCACCCAGGTAAATAACCGTAATGCCGGAAATTCCGGTAATCAACCCGCCAGCAATACTCAATCCAAGTTCCAGTCTACCGACGTTAATACCGGTATTGATCGTCTCTGATAATCTGTTTTGCCAGTCACTGATGCGATGGGTTTCGATGCCATATCGTTTAATCGTGGCAATGGATCTTATCGTTTCCATAAAGTTAGAGTCCAACAATGCTTCTGCCACCAGTTGTTCGTTCGCCCGGGCTTTAATGGGAGCAAAAAAGATCAATTGGGATGCCAGGTCCAGCACAATTACGCTGAGCACCACGCTGGCCAGTAAGGGAGAATAAACAAAAACCACAACCAGTGTTGATATCGCCATGATCCCGTCTAACAGTACGGTTATGGCGCTGCTGGTGATAAAATTCTGGATCGGTGCAAGTGACTGAAAGCGGGAGACAATATCCCCCATATGTCTTTTCTGGAAAAATGCTACCGGTAGATGAATCAGATGATGGAACAGGCTGGCACCGAATTGAAACGATAGCTGACTCGTCAGGTAAATGGATGCCCAGCCTCGCACAGCCTGTGTCATGACTGAAATCAGTACCAGAAAACCGAACCCAAGCGCGAGTATCAACAACAGGCCTACGTCTCTTTTCACCAGCACTTCGTCAATGACTAACTGCGTATAAAACGGACTCAGTAACGCAATCAGTTGCAGCACGAACGCGAGCACAAATATCTGGCAGAGCACGGGAACGAGCCCGTGGGTATTTTTTAGAAAGTCCCTGATGCCGAGCTGAATAGTCGTGGTTCGAGGTGTAAAATCACCATTCGGCGTCAGCTCAAGTACTACCCCGGTGAAATGACGGCTCAATTCCTCGTAGCTTATATTCCTGGTCCCAACTGCGGGGTCATGGATAGTGACGTGTTTGCGAGTACATTTTTTTAACACCACGAAGTGACAGAAGTCCCAATGAAGCACGACTGGCTGAACAAATGCGCGAAGTTCTCCTGGTTCACAACGAATCGCCCGGCAGGAAAAGTGGTGACTGGTCGCGGCACGCATGACACTCGATAAGCTGGCGCCTCGCAGTCCGAAGTTGCAATTTTCTCTGAAGATCTGCAGATCGACCTGGTGCCCAAAGTAGCCGGACAACATGGCCAGGCATGCTAATCCACATTCTGTATTTTCCGATTGTAAGATCAGCGGTAACCTTTTCCTGCCGGAGAAATTCAAACTGTCAAACATAGTGACCTTTGGCGGCCAGAAGTGGTTCGAACAGCCAATCCAGTAATGTCCGTTTATTCAGAATCACATCTGCCTTTAATGTCATGCCTGGTTTCAGCGGGGCATTCTTGCCATAGGCGGTGACGGATTGTCGGGACAGGGTAACGATGGCGAGAAAATAGGTTCCCTGAGCGGGAATTTGCAACGGTAAATCCTGCGACACAATAGGGTGGTCAGTGACGGAGAGCACCTTACCGGAATAGGCGCCGAACTGAAGATGGGGGAATGCATCATAAAGAACATTAACTACCTGTCCGGGTTGGATAAAACCAATAGCCCGACTCGGAATCAACAAACGGGCATGCAGTTTTTCATTGGAGGGGATCAGTGTCATTATCGATTCCTTCAATGCCACTACGTCACCGGTTCGTTTGAATATGGCTGCCACCTGACCATCCATGGGGGCTTTGACAATCTGTTGACTATTCGCCAGCCAGTTGTCTCTCGACTGGATCAGGTGGATTCGCTTCTCCTTAAGTTCGGCTTCTTCCATGGCGTGCCGGGCTTTGAGGTCCTGCTGTTGCAGCACAGCGAGAGATTGTTCTTCGCGGTTTCGTGCCAGCCGCTCGGTGATTTCTTCCAGTTGTTGTTTCGCGACAAGGTATTGGTCCTGGTATTGCGCCCACTCCAATGTCGAGAGGTTCCCTTGTTTCTTTAATGACGAGGCTGCGTCGTAGATGTCCCCGAGCCCCTTCAATCGAAACCTCTGAATCTGTTGGATACTCTGTAACCGCTGTCTGGACTCTGCCAGACCCTTCTGCTTCGCGACAACCTGACTTTGTTCCCCTCGCTGTACCCGCTTCAAATTCCCGAGTTGTTGCTCGGTTGCATCAATGAGCAGGTTAAAAGTAGATGCCTGTTCACTTTGCCTCAACACTTCAGACTGTATGACCGCGACCGGAGAACCGGCGGTTATGGTTTGACCTTCTTTCACCAGTATTTGGGTCAGCGTTCCAGTCAATTCAGGCGATACTCTCATCACACTGGCATGCAGGTAGCCGTGAACGGTTGTTTTTCGTTGGTAGGATTGTGAAATAAGCAGGTAGGCTGCAAAGGCGATAATCAACACCAGGATGCCACTGATCAGGAAAGATCCAGGCGGTGCAATCAGGCGAAGCCTGCCAAAACCGCTGTCAGATCGATGGGCTAGCGACTGTGCCGTAAAAAGCCTGTTTGACATAGTTTTTGACACAGTTCCCGATACCGCCTCGTTTCAGATTGAGGGCTAGTTTGGTAGCTGCCGGTCAGGGTTACCAGTCGGGTATTGCTGCGTTGGACGTGCGATATTTCTCATCCAAACGGTGGAAGAATCGCGCAAAGTTGCGACGGACTAGGGCAGTAGCATCCCTGCATCATCAAACTCATTACCGATCATGGATTCATCAAAAGGCGTTAGCTGGTACACATAATAATTCAACCAGTTTGAGAACAGCAGATTGCCGTGGCTTTTCCAGGTAACAATAGGTTCCTGGTCGGGATCACCATCAGGAAAGTAGTTTTCTGGGACGGCGGGTGCAATACCTGACGCCACATCCCTTTCGTACTCATCCTTGAGGCAAAGGGGTTCATACTCAGAGTGCCCCGTGACGAATAATTGCCGACCATCCTTGCGGGCGACGATGTATGCACCGGCGATCTCTGATTCAGCAATAATTTCCAGTTCGTCGTGAGCAGTGATGTCAGCGGAAGCCACTTCCGCATACCGTGAATGGGGAGCATCGAAGATATCGTCAAATCCCCTGACTATGGGAGACAGTGGTTTTACCAGATAATGCGGGTATACACCGGAAATTTTCTTTGCCAACAGGCGTTTGTTGATGCCATAAAGATGGTACATGGCTGCTTGAACTCCCCAGCAAAGGAACATGGTTGACGTGACATGATGCAGGCTCCACTCCATGATTTGTTTCATCTCTTCCCAGAATGAAACCTCGTCAAAGTCTTTTTGTCCTAAAGGCGCGCCGGTAATAATCAATCCGTCGTATTTAGTCTCACGTATCTCGTCGAATGACTTGTAAAAAGTCTCCATATGTTCGATTGGGGTATTCTTCGAGGGTCGGTTGTCGATCCTCATTAATTCGATATCGACCTGGAGGGGAGAATTAGCGAGCATTCGCATCAGGTGAATTTCCGTTTCGATCTTTTTCGGCATCAGGTTTAACAATAGGATCTTGAGCGGCCTGATGTCCTGTCTGGCAGCTTCGGTTTTAGAAATACAAAAGACATTCTCGCTTTGCAGGACACCCGCAGCGGGTAAATTATCCGGGATTCTAATGGGCATGACACACCTCAACTACCGTTCGTCCAAATCGAAAGCAAAAAAAAACCTACCAGCGTTCGCTAAAGTAGGCTTTTGTGCTCTCTTTAGCCGTATTTATTAGGCGCCCGCAAGCTGAACTCAAATCGGCGCACAATGTAATGCAGTGTATTATAGAACCCTGACCGCCTAGGTCAATGCCGGTATTCACAGCATCAGGTTTGTTGTCCGAACCTCTCCTGCAGTCTCTTCATGCCATTCAGCCATTTATCATAATCCGCTGTTTTAAACTGCATATAGCCCAGAACCTCGGGATGAGGCAGGATCAGGAATTTTTCACTGGCTATCGTATCCATAACGGAATCGCATAATTGCTCCGGCTCCATCATGCCGTCGATGCCAGCGACACCTCCATTTTCAGTCTGTGCGGTCATTGCAGTTCGAACTGCCTGGGGGCAGAGAACCGACACCTTGATACCGCGACCGCCATAGGTAATCGCGAGCCATTCAGCATATCCAACGGCAGCGTGTTTGGTAACAGCATAGGGAGCACTGCCAATCTGCGAAAGCAAACCAGCGGCTGAAGCGGTGTTGAGAATATAACCGTCTTGTCGACGTAGCATCGCCGGAAGTGCAGCGCGGGTGGCATAGACGTGCGCCATAACATTAACTTCCCAGATCCGGGTCCAGTCCTTGTTGGGTGTTTCCGGCCCCCCTCCGACTCCAATCCCCGCATTGTTGCACAGCAGATCGATGCGCCCGTGTTCAGATTCAACCTGCTGAATAAGGTTTATCACGTCTTTTTCGTTTGCTACGTCCGTCGCAATAGCTTGCGCACCAATCTCTTCTGCAACTTCAACAAGCTGAGCTTGATTGAGGTCAGCGATGACCACGTGTTTCGCACCTTCGTGTAAAAACCGACTTGCCATTGCCCGGCCAATGCCACTGGCACCGCCTGTCACAACGGCGACTTTATTTTTAATATCCATTTGCTGACCTTGTTGAATACAATACACCGAGCGTCGCATATTTCCTGTTGAACTGGAAGTCAGGCGGCAACAAACAAATTCATCTAAAATTGCTGTTGCAACGCTGCAACTTTCGCCCGATCACCCGCTTACCAGAATTAGCATTGATATCAGCGTATCATGGATGATTATGGTTGACTCGGAACGCTCTTGCGATCCTCCCCTAGAAATTTAGCCCCAAAGCCGACCCCACCTGATCCGGGTGCGATACGAGCGTTTGTGCCCCATTGCTGACCAGTTCCTGTTTATCTCGAAATCCCCACAAGGCTCCGACAGCGATCATACCGCTAGCCTCTGCAGCCTGCATATCCATCGCCGTGTCTCCCACCAGTGCAATTTGAGCAGGGGGGATTGAAAGACGCTCAGCAATGAGCAGAGCTCCGCGTGGATCTGGCTTGTGTGGAGTGTCTTTCGAAAACCCCGTGATCTCGGAAAATTTGATCTCAGGAAAAAAGTACTCGATGCACTGTTCTGTGAAGATCTGGTCCTTATTGGACAGCACAGCAACGGGAATTCTCTTGGTGTTAAGCTGGACAAGCAGTTGCGTGATTCCTGGATAGCGTTCGACATCTTTTCGCCAATTTTGCTGGTAATCAAATTGTTGATTTCGCAATGTTTCGTTGACGTTCTTTTCGGATCTTTCGTTCACTGGTAAGCACCGGACGACGCATTGTCGAGCTCCATCTCCGATAAAGTATCGATAGGCATGGATATCATGCACGGGAAATCCCATCCGCGACAACACCCGGTTGTGGCAATTGGCAAGGCTGGTGAGGGTATTCAGCAGGGTCCCATCCAGGTCAAAAATCACTGCCCGGCAGCGGTCGTTTACCTTGTTGATCACCTCTGCCTGTGCTCTATTGGGATGTGGCCTTTGGAGCTTCGTACCCGATCAAGCCACAAGCGAATTGCAGGGTAATTCGTCATCTTGAACCCTCCCTCATCGGCCACGTGGGTGTAAGCATAAAGGGCGATATCTGCAATTGTGTATTTATCCGTTACAAAATATTGGTTTTTTGACAGGTGTTGCTCCATAACGGCCAGCGCGGCATACCCAGGGGCTCGTTTTTCCGCTATTTGGCGAGCATATTCCTGCGGTTGACCGAGAATCGATATCCAGAACCTGGAAGTGGCGATAAAAGGTTCGTGACTGTACTGCTCAAACCCCATCCACTGGAAAACCAGCGCCTGATCAAACTTGCTGGAAGGAAAATATGGGGTTCCCGCAGCCAGGTACCAGAGAATTGTATTGGATTCGGCGAGATAGTGACCATCGGGAAGTTGCAGTACGGGGACGCGTCCAACTGGGTTTTTTTTAAGAAATCCTGGTGCGCGTGACTCGCCCTTAAGGATATCTATGTCGATTATCTCGAATGGAAGCTCCAGGAGAGTCATAAGCAGTCGGATCTTGTAACAGTTGCCTGAGTCCTGCATCTGAAACAGTCGATGGGGTGATCGCATTTGAAACCTTAAAATATTGAAACTTTTATTTGTTAAAATCGGGTCTGCGGAGTTTGCCGGGAGATGTGCGCTCGTCTGATTTGTCTAAATGAGAGTGTAACTCATCCTTGAGCTGCATCAGGTTGATCGTTTTATCTCTAACGCGGGATAGCAGCTGCTGCGCGTACACAGGACCAATGGGTGGCTCGTTGCTGCCCCTGGGTTGTTCTGCCAGTGCATAGTAGCCTAAAGCATCCAGCACCAGGGATTCCAGCCGGGTGGACATATTGCTCAGGTGAATCTGTTGCAGGTGCACTGTGGTTTCGCGATCAACCTCATTGTGATGAACCCTGACACCATCCAGTTCAATTTTTATCTCTGCGAGCTGTAACGACAGGGACGACGTATCATCCTGAAGGTCGAGTTCAGTAAGAATTTCCTCTACCAGCTCGAGGTTCGTGCTGAATTCTAGTACCCGGCTGTTCATTTCAGGGTTTGGTTTTCGTATCAAGAGGTTTTTGGTTTATCACCACCGTTCTTGCTATTTTGTCATGCAAGCCTTGTTTTCTCTTGTCCAAACCGATCCAGACAAAACCCAGTCCAAACACAAACAGGCTGATAAAATAGCCGAGGTATCGCACCAGCAACTGGGTGGTTGACGCTTTACCAAAATCTGCTGCATTGACGATATAGCTTCGAAACAGCATCTTTCCCGGAGTGGCAGAAAAAAAGATCCAGAACGCGATGATGATCGCGGCTACAACAACTGTCTGCAGCATCATGGGTGCGAGGAGCGATTGCAGATAAGCTGAAGATTCATTCGGGTCAGATGCACTCAATTTTGCAATATCGATGTTACGGGAGGTCATTGCCATGGGAGTCAGCAGCAAAGAGGCAACCACGCTGTCGATAATAAACGCCGTGAATCTCGCCCAGAAGCCAACATAGTGAATATCAGCTCTGTTCACAGAGCGCTTATCACGGAGATTCGTGTCAGGATTCCTGTCTATCATTTTGAGCTCTTCGATTTAATCAGCAGAGATTTTGCTTCATTGATCCGTGCGGCGAGAAACGTTGAGCCGCCGCGATCAGGGTGCATTTTTTGAATCAGGCGTCGATGGGCTGCAATAATTTCTTCCTTCGTTGCGTCTGACTCCAGGCCGAGGATTGCGAATGCCTGGGTTTCATTCATATCATCGTTCGTCAGGGTGCTACTATCCTGGGCTGAGGTATCGTCGTGCTCCCAGTCCGGATAGATTCGTTCAAGATATGCACGCAACACATTCACAGAATCATTGTCTGGCAAGCATTCCTGCAGCAGATCCATCGTCTGTTGAAAATCTAACTGAGACAGGCTTTGGCCTGCAAATTGTCCCGCCAGAACAGAGCCATCTAAATTTCCACTGTCATGATCCAGGGACATATCGAGGAACGCGGTTTTAATTTGAGATGTTCGCCCTGGTGTGACAGTTTGTTGACCAAAACCGGCTCCTGAAAACCGGCTGAAGAGTCCCGGTGCGTTTCGGAACAGGGCATAGGTTCTGAAAATCTGCAAACCGTTTCGCAGAGCAGCCGCGAAAAATGGCATAAGCCCGCCCAATAGCGCAAATAGCCAGTGCAGGCGACCCGTGATGCCGAGATAAACGAGTCCAAGACCGACGACAGCCAGCAGGTAGGCAATCCCGAACTGCCCCACCGACATTTTTTGCTTTCGAAGCAGAATGCGCAACGTGATAAACACAGTCGTCGCGACGATGAGCATTACCGTCATTGGAATCAGATCAGCTAACCTTTACGTTGTTGCGTAAGTTGTTGAGTGAGGAGTTTAACGTCGCTACCCTTTTTACGGCTAAAGTTTTCGAGGGCAGGTCGGCCACCGGCTGCATAAACCGCAACAGCACCAAGAAGTTCTTTGAGCTGGTGGGCACTGTTCAGGTCAAAAGGGGCGTATGCACCGCCGGACAACCGGGAAATCTGCCGAAATGTCTGTTCAACCTTGGCATCACCGCCTTCCTGGAATATGAATACCGGAATATTCATGACGCCGAGTTGCCCTGCCAGGTTACAAAGGTCATCGGCTTTTTCCTCCATGGCATCGCCCACAAAGACGAGCGCCTGAATTCGTTCGGATCGGGATTCTGCCAGACCGTGACGTAAAACCCTGGCTATCTGGGTATGTCCTCCAAGACATCGTACCCCGGTCATATCCCGCAACAGGGCAGCTGTATTGCGGTGCCACTGACTGGCATAAAACTCGTTAAAACCACGGTAGTAACACAGTTGAATCTCAAGTCCGCCGATGTCGGCTGTTTCACTGAACATCTGGGCCTGTAACTGGCTCGCCGTATCCCAGGTGGGTGAACGGCTAAGGGTTGCATCCAGAGCAAAAACCAACCGGCCGGGCTTGTTCGCGGAAGTGATCACCGGTGTTCGGGCAACCTTGGCGAGAAAGCTGCTGACATCGGAATTACTTGAGACTAGCTTCTTCTTGTCGTTCACCTGTACCATCTGCTTGTCATTGGTCGATTAGGGCGTCAAAAGCGCTAACTGCCCGCCAGGGTTATGGTTTTAACCAAGGTTTTAACGAATGTCTAGCAAACAATCAATGTGGAAACTTGTCGTTGCTACGTCGAGTAGTGCTTTGTTTGATCTTTCAGAAAGTGACCGGGTGTATCGTGAGCAAGGCCTGAAGGCTTATGCGGATTACCAGATTGCCCATGAGACCCAGGCACTGGACCCTGGCGATGCGTTCGCTCTGGTGAAAAAACTGCTGCACCTGAATGACCTGTTGGACGGTGAAAAAGTGGAAGTGATTCTACTGTCAAGAAATTCAGCCGATACCGGGCTGCGCGTATTTAATTCCATTTCACATCACGATTTATCCATTACCCGCGCCGCGTTTACCAGTGGTGCGCCTCCCTATCGTTATATGCGACCTTTCGGCTGTCACCTGTTTCTTTCGACCAATCCTGACGACGTCAGGGAAGTACTAAACAATGGAATGGCAGCGGCGAGTATTCTGCCTTCGGCTAAAAGCAGTAACGATCACGGAATGCTGAAGTTTGCCTTCGATGGCGATGCAGTTTTATTTTCTGATGAAGCTGAAAAAATCTACCAGTCAAAGGGATTGGAGGCATTCAGTCAAAATGAACAGCAAGCGGCGGATGAGCCGCTTATCGGTGGACCCTTCAAACCATTCCTGGCCGCTTTACATAGCTTGCAAAGCGAGTTTTCCAGCAAAGAGAGTCCCATTCGAACAGCGCTCATCACAGCCAGAGCAGCACCAGCCCATGAGAGGGTGATCAAAACCCTCAGGGACTGGAATATTCGACTCGATGAGTCATTGTTCCTCGGTGGAATGAGAAAAAGTGACTTTCTGCTGGCCTATGGTGCTGACGTTTTTTTTGATGACCAGGCGGAACATTGCCGACTGGCTAGCGAAGTGGTTGCCACCGGACATGTCATTCACGGCGTTTCGAACGAACCTGGGGCGTAGGTTGGAAGGCAAATTTATGAAAAGGCGACTTTAATACCCGCACCAAACAGCATGGTTGCCAGAATAGGGCGCATGACGCTTTCAGGAATGTACTTTGATAATCGCGCGCCGAAGTACACTGCCGGTAGCGACCCGGCAAGAAGCAAAACCAGCAGTTTCAAATCGACATTACCAATAAACAAATGCCCCAACCCGGCGAAGAGAGTCAGCGGTACCGCATGGGCGATATCGGTTCCCACCACTTGAATACTTTTCAAGGCCGGGTAGAAAATCATTAGCAGCGCCGTCACGATGGCGCCAGCGCCTACCGAAGACAAGGTTACCAGCACACCTAACACGAGACCCATAATGGGCGTGAGCCACACCAGATTGGCGTCGTTTACTATTGTCAACTTACCCGCCAGGTTTGAAAGGCGTGACCTGAAAATAATCGCAACAGACGTTAATATCAGCGTTAGACCCAGCGCGGCAGAGATAATGCCTGCATAATTTTCCGGCGTCTGAAACCAGTATTTCAGGGCATAGACAGAGAGTGCGCTGGCAGGGATGCTGCCTATTGCCAATAGCAATACCAGGTCCCAGCGAATACTCCTGTGGATGGTATGGCCGACAACGCCACCTGATTTAGTGATTGCTGCATATAACAAGTCAGTGCCAACAGCAACGTGAAGGGGAAAGCCAAATGCCAGCAGCAAAGGTGTCATCAACGAGCCGCCACCAACACCCGTGACGCCGATCGCAAGGCCAACAGATGCGCCAGCAATAATGTAAAGTAAACTATCCAGTTGAACCTCTCGTCTTCCCAAAGATGCTTATTTTGTTAATTTAGGGTAAATTATCTATTCTTCAAAAGAATATTTATCAATATTTTTAGATCGATAGAGAATATCCTGTGGGTCAGGAAGGATAGCTTGGTATGAAACTTCAACAACTCAGATATATATGGGAAGTCGCTCACCATGATCTAAACGTTTCTGCCACGGCACAGAGTTTGTACACCTCTCAACCCGGTATCAGTAAGCAAATTCGCCTCCTTGAAGGTGAACTGGGGGTCGAAATTTTTTCCCGAAACGGTAAACACCTGACCCGCGTTACGCCCGCTGGAGAAACGATTATTACGAAGGCTGGTGAGATTCTCAGAAAAGTTGAGAGCATCAAGCAGGTTGCGCAGGAGTATAGTAACGAGAAAATAGGCAGCCTCGCCGTGGCTACCACACACACCCAGGCGCGATATGCCCTGCCCGGTGTAATCGAAAGTTTTATTGCGAAATATCCCGAGGTATCCCTGCATATGCACCAGGGCACACCTGTGCAGATTGCCGAACTGGCTGCAGATGGCGCGGTTGATTTTGCTATTGCCACTGAAGGGCTAAACCTGTTTGGTGACCTGGTGATGATGCCCTGTTATAATTGGAACCGGTGTATTGTCGTCAAGAAAGGGCATCCTCTGGCACAATTCTCTGTCCTGCAGCTTGAGGATGTGGCCAAGTACCCCATCGTAACTTATGTGTTTGGGTTTACCGGGCGATCGAAATTGGATGAGGCATTTCTGCACCACGGTCTGGCGCCGAAAGTGGTTTTTACTGCCACAGATGCTGATGTTATAAAAACCTACGTTCGACTAGGTCTGGGAATTGGCATAATTGCGAAGATGGCGTACGACGAAACACTGGACGATGATCTCGTTGCGATTGATGCCAGCCATTTGTTCGAAAGCAGCACAACGATGATTGGATGTCGTCGCGGAACCTTTCTCCGGGGCTATATGTTGGACTTCGTCGAATTATTCGCACCACATCTCACAAAGGAGGTCGTTGAAGAAGCCTTCAACAGGCATAACCGCGCAGAGCTTGAGCAGTTGTTTGCCGAAATTGAATTACCGACCAAGTAGTTAGTTCCCGTCCATAAGCAGGCATTTTCATAGATCTGGCAGCTGCTAGATAAAATCCAGGTCCGGATTGTCATTGAGTATTTCCCTACCCTGATTCAGGGTCGAAGTTTCCTTACCCAGTACTTCTTTCGCGAACTTGAAATAAACGGTATATACCTCCTTCTGCCCATTTCCACTATCCACAACGAAAAAGGGCGCGCGATCAACATCAAGCTCCCTGGCGAGCAGCATGCCCGGGGAATTCGGATCGCGTTCATCTGCAATTAACGTTTCATCAATTCTGGCCAACTGGCCAGATTGCTCTAATCGTTGTGCAACGTCATTACACTTCTGGCACGGTTCACCAGTCGCGAGTATTTTTTTTACAAAGGTGATATGCACGGGATCAGGACTCGACAATATTGATCATGTGAAGACCGCATTCCTTTTTTGTCTCTTCTTCCCACCACCATCGTCCGGCTCGCTCATGTTGATTGGGGCCAACCGATCGGGTGCAGGGCTCACAGCCAATACTTTTGAAGCCCTGATCATGAAGCTTGTTGTAGGGTACATCGTGCTCCCGGATATACTGCCAGACCTGCGCGGAGCTCCAGTTTGCCAGCGGGTTGTATTTTAGCAGCACTCTCTGATCGTTCGAGAAGGCCTGATCTTCCTGTTGCAAAGGGACATCCCGACGGGTTGGACTTTGATCCCTGCGCTGGCCGGTAACCCAGGCATCCAGACCTCCCAGATGTCGCCGTAGCGGCTCAATTTTTCTGACGGCGCAGCATTCATTGTGTCCATCTTTGTAAAAGCTGTACAAACCCTTGCTCTTGACCAGATTTGCAACGGCATCGGCATCCGGGCTGAGGATGTCTATTTCCAGTCCGTAATGCGCTCTCACCTGTTCAATAAATTGATAGGTCTGGGGGTGTAATCGACCCGTGTCCAGCGAAAAGACCTGAACATTGTCAGAGACATTACAGGCCATATCAATTAAAACCACATCTTCTGCACCGCTAAATGAAATGCTGATTTTACTGTGAGAATCCAGCGCTAACTTGATGATTTCATTAGGTTCAGCATGAGAGATTTCAATTGTATTTTGCCCGTGATCGGGAGACTTCATAGCGAGTTTCACTAAAGAGATGGCAACAGTCCCGTAGACTAGCAAACTCCCCCGGCCAGTAGAAATCTCTTTAAGAAATATATAAATAACCAGATTGACGCTTTGTTCTGTACAAATCTCACTTTCCGGGCGGATGACCCCCCGCAAGATCTGATTTTTTGAAGGAACCCCAAGTCCGTGTTTTCCGGGTTTTTCTTGCCAATTGTGAGTTTCCCGTGAAACAATCCGGCGCCTTACCCTGTGCGAAGTTGAAATCTTATGGATGTTGTCTGTTTGGACCTTGAAGGCGTACTTATTCCTGAAATCTGGATCGCCTTCGCGGAGAAGACCGGCATAGAAGCCTTACGGGCAACAACCAGGGATATACCGGACTATGACGAACTGATGACATTGCGGCTTGGGTTGTTGAAGGAGAATAATCTAAAGTTGAGTGACATACAGGAGGTGATTGCAACCCTCGAACCATTGCCAGGTGCATTGTCTTTTCTTGACAAGTTGAGGGAGAATTATCAGGTCATTATCCTTTCCGATACCTTTTACGAATTCGCAAAACCCTTTATGAAACAGCTCCACTGGCCAACACTTTTTTGTCACCAGCTTGAGATCGATGTCGAAGGGGTTGTGATTGGCTACAAACTCCGGCAGCCAGATCCCAAGAAAATATCTGTGCAATCGTTGCACCAGTTGAAATTTCGTGTTTTTGCTGCGGGTGATTCTTACAACGACACCACGATGCTTGCTGAAGCGGATCAGGGATTTCTCTTCCGTGCGCCTAAAAAAGTGGTTGACGAATTTCCACAATACCCCGTTACTAACCAGTATGATGAGCTGCGTTCATTCTTTGACAACGCCAGCTCGCAAATTTAGGCAATTTTATTAAGTACAGCGAAGCGGATCAATAATCCATTGATCCCGGGAGATTGGCCTCTGGAGCAGTCAACTGCTTCGGTAATTATAGAACCCATCGGCCGAGAATTTAGTATACTAACGCCCCCCGTAAAGCCCACATTGGAGTTAGTTAAATGCCTACTGCTGGTCAGAAGTTCAGACAGGCCTTAAAAGAAGAAAGCCCTCTGCAGGTCGTTGGCACGATCAACGCGTATACAGCAATCATGGCGGAATCCGAGGGGTACAAGGCCATCTATTTGTCCGGCGCCGGTGTTGCCAATGCATCTTACGGATTACCTGATCTGGGTATGACTTCGTTGAACGACGTGCTGGAAGATGTCCGAAGAATTACGGCAGCAAGCCACTTACCATTGCTGGTCGATATTGACACTGGTTGGGGAGGCGCTTTCAATATTGCAAGAACCGTCAGGGAAATGATCAAGGCAGGTGCAGCAGGCGTTCATATTGAAGACCAGATAGCACAAAAACGGTGTGGACATCGACCGAACAAGGAGATCGTCTCAAGGGAAGAAATGTCTGATCGCGTAAAGGCGGCTGTCGATGCAAAAACGGATGATGATTTTGTGATTATGGCGAGGACAGATGCCCTTGCGGTGGTTGGTATGGATGAGGTTCTCGAGCGAGCCGTGTTGTGTGAGTCAGCTGGTGCGGATGCAATTTTCGCCGAGGCCATGACCGACCTCGATATGTACCGGCAGGTGGTATCTACGGTCAATGTACCGGTTTTGGCAAACATCACTGAATTTGGTTCCACGCCTGGTTATACCGTCGAGGAACTCCGGTCAGCCGGTATTGCCATGGCCCTTTATCCATTGTCTGCGTTTCGGGCTATGAATCAGGCGGCACTTAATGTCTATCGAACGTTGCGTAAAGAGGGAACACAGGCAAACGTGATTGATAAGATGCAAACCCGGGTGGAACTATACGAATTCCTCCGCTATCACGAGTACGAAGATAAACTGGATCAGCTGTTTGCGGACAACGGATCTAATTGACAAAACCTGACAAGAGAGCGAACACGAAAGACTGATAATAATGACCATTGAAAAGTTAAGAGGGAGAACATCATGGTAAAAAAGAAACAGGGTGGCGCAGGTTTACGCGGGCAATCCGCAGGCGAGACTGCATTGTGCACAGTAGGTAAGGAGGGTGCCGGGCTAACCTATCGGGGTTATGGCATCGACGATCTTGCCGCTAATGCGAAGTTTGAAGAAGTCGCCTACATGCTGCTCTATGGGGCGTTGCCGACACAGGCAGAACTTGATAATTATGAATCGCGATTAATTGGCCTGCGTGGACTTCCTGATGAACTCAAAACCGTGCTTGAGCTTATCCCAAAAGAAACCCATCCAATGGATGTGATGCGTACCGGTTGCTCCATGCTCGGCAACCTGGAGCCTGAGAACTCATTCGAAGACCAACAGGACGCAGCAGACCGTTTGCTGGCGACCTTGCCAGCGATTATTTGCTACTGGTATCGATATAGTCACGACGGTGCGAAAATCGACACAAATACAGGTGAAGACTCCATCGGCGGTCACTTCCTGAAAATGCTGTCTGGTGAATCACCCTCGGATATGCATCGGGAGGTGATGAATTGCTCATTGATCCTGTATGCCGAGCATGAATTCAATGCAAGTACCTTCACGGCACGAGTCTGTGCTGCGACGCTTTCTGACATGTATTCCTGTGTCACCGGCGCTATTGGTTCTCTTCGAGGACCCTTGCACGGTGGTGCTAATGAGGCAGCGATGGAACTGATCGAAAAATTCGACAGTCCGGATGCGGCGGAGAAAGGTTTACAGGAAATGTTGGCCAAAAAAGAGACCATCATGGGTTTTGGTCATGCAATCTACACAACCTTTGATCCACGAAATGACATCATCAGAGAATGGTCAGAAAAATTAGCCCGTGAGAATGGCGACATGTCCGTGTTTGAAATTTCCGTAGCCGTCGCAAAGGTCATGTGGGACAGCAAGAAGCTGTTCCCTAACGCTGACTTCTTCCACGCATCCGCATACAACTACATGGGAATTCCGACCAAGATATTCACCCCGATATTTGTGATGTCCCGAATTACAGGTTGGGCAGCACATGTGATGGAACAACGCTCAAACAATCGCCTGATTCGTCCCAATGCCGACTATATAGGGCCAGATGGTCGGTCCTATACTCAGATCGACCAACGCGGTTAGCCAGTTTCAAATTATTTGTTCAAATGAAAAGGTAACGAGGTAAATAATGAGCGCAAACGTTGAGACTAACGTTCGTCCTGACCCTGATCAGGAACTGGTGGATATCGCAGAGTATGTCGAATCCTTCGAGATAAACAGCGGCGAGGCGTACAACACTGCTCGTAATTGCTTGATGGACACCATTGGCTGTGGCTTGCTGGCTCTGCGGTTTCCGGAATGCACAAAGCACCTGGGTCCCATTGTACCCGGGACAACGGTGCGACATGGTGCCCGGGTGCCCGGTACTCAAAGTGAGCTCGATCCGGTTAAGGCAGCCTGGGATATCGGAGCCATTATTCGCTGGCTGGACTTCAATGATACCTGGCTGGCTGCGGAATGGGGTCATCCGTCTGACAACCTGGGCGGAATTCTGGCGGTAGCAGATTACCTGTCTCGTTGTCGTGTTGCGGACGGCGAAGAACCACTTTTGATGCGGGATGTTCTTACCGCGATGATCAAAGCCCACGAAATTCAGGGCTGTATTGCACTTGAAAATAGCTTTAACAGGGTCGGGCTTTGCCACGTCCTGCTGGTCCGGATAGCCACTACGGCGGTTGTGACAAAAATGCTGGGCGGTACTAAAGACCAGGTTATTGATGCACTGTCCCTCGCCTGGGTCGATGGATCAAGTTTACGCACCTACCGACATGCACCCAATGCCGGTTCACGTAAGTCCTGGGCAGCAGGTGATGCGACCAGCCGCGGAGTCCGTTTGGCCATGATGACCATGAAAGGTGAGATGGGTTATCCATCGGTTCTGTCGGCCAAAACCTGGGGGTTCTACGATGTGTCTTTTAACGGCAACAAGTTCGAATTCCAGCGCCCTTATGAATCCTATGTGATGGAAAATGTCCTCTTCAAAATTTCCTTCCCGGCAGAGTTCCATGCCCAGACAGCTGTCGAAGCAGCGGTCACATTGCATCCAGAAGTGGTTAATCGACTTGATGAAATCGACAAGGTGGTGATCACAACCCATGAATCCGCTATCCGGATCATCTCTAAAGTCGGTGTCCTTAATAATCCGGCAGATCGTGACCATTGTATCCAGTACATGTCGGCCATAGGTCTAATTAAAGGTAATCTTGTTGCTGAAGACTATGAAGATGAAGTGGCGGCAGACCCTCGGGTTGATGCGTTGCGTGAGAAGATGGAAATTGTCGAGGACGCCCGTTACAGCGCTGAATACCATGAACCTGACAAGCGATCCATTGCCAACGCGATACAGGTGTTTTTTACCGATGGATCGAGTACCGAACAGGTGGCGGTTGAATACCCGATTGGGCACAAACGTAGAAGGCAGGAAGGAATTCCGGTACTGGAGAATAAGTTCAGAAACGCGCTTTCAACCCGATTCCCGGCTGAACGATCCAAACTCGTCATGGACTTGTGTCTCGACCAGGAAAGACTAGAGGCCACCCCGGTGAATAAATTCATGGACATGCTGGTCATTTAAAGACGGTTCACGGTATGACAGTTGAAGTCAACGGTATTGCACACATTCAGCTCACGGTGAGCAACCCGGAAAAGTGTTTACCTTTCTGGGAACAGCTGTGTCACTTTCTTGAAATGAAAACGCTGATCAAGGGCGAGAATATCGTCTATTGCATTGGCAGTCGAACGGGTATCCTGATCAGGGGTGCCCCGGAGGAAAAGCGTAAAGAGGTATTTGACCAGGATCGATCTGGACTTCATCACTTCTGTTTTAGGGCGCGTTCAAATACCGATGTGGATGCGATCTACGAATTCGTCAAGGCGCAGGATTGCAACATTATTCATCCGCCGCAAGCGGATGGCTTCGCGCCGGGTTATTACTCTGTGCTGTTTGAGGATCCGGATGGCATCCGGGTAGAATTTAACCATGTGCCCGGCAAAGGACATTTCGGAGATCAGGGCAGATTAGGGCAGGCTGGCAATGGACCCGCAGACAGCCTTGGTGAAGGTGGATTGACCGATAGCGGCTAGTACCCAGGTGTACCGTACCGCGTCTGGCGGTAGCGGTTGTGGGAATTCATGACCTTGATGACGTAGCGCCGTGTTTCCGGATAGGGTGGTATTCCGCTGTAGTTTTCAACTGCGCTACTGCCTGCATTGTATGCTGCAATGGCCAGCGGTAACTCGCCATTAAACCGATCCATCAACCTGCTGAGATGCTTGACACCCGCGTAGATATTCTCCCTCGGATTGAAGCGGTCGCGAACATTGTATTGCCGGGCGGTTTGTTGCATCAGTTGCATCAACCCTGTGGCACCTTTCCTCGAAACGGCGTTTGGATCAAAGTCTGATTCGACTTGAATGACGGCCTCAACCAGTGCCGGGTCTATGTTGTATTGATCGCTTGCCCCCTGGATGTAGCCCCGGAACTGATCAGGTACCCGGGTCAGGTCTGGACGCCCAGCCAGAAAGTCACCTGCGTCTGAAACTGTCTTGCGTCTACTGATAAGTTGGTAATTTTCCGATCTGTGGGGAGGGCGATCAGTTATCAAACGTTCCCCATCCGATCCGATATAGATGTAAACATCGGCATTTACGGTACTGCATAGTGTCAGCAAGAGCAGTGTCGGCAACAGCAGTGTCAGCAACAATCGTGACGCTGTCGCTGATTTAGTGGACATTTCTTTGGATGTTAGTGTCGACACCTAATGAACCAATCCCTGCACATTTACTGCTTACCTATTGTAGTAGTCAATTCTAAGTATTTTGAGACAGACGTCAAAGAAATGGCATGTTTTTCAATTAACTACGGCTGTTTATTGGAGTGATACCTGATCTGCGAGAACTTCGGCATCGACTATATTTTCAGGGTCCGCAGGTTGGGATCCTGTAAACCGCTCTCCCAGGATGCGAGAAATTGACGTCCCAGGCGGTTGTTCTCGGTAATATCCCTGAAATTTGCATAACCCTCGTAGTCTTCACAATCCTGCCGATAAATGACACCTGTGCCGTCCACCAGCACAAACTCATTGAGTGAAGCGCGCATTTCAGGATGGACGATTTTAAAACTGATTGAAGATGAGAGCTTGCGGCTGATCTCAAGTATTACGTGGCCATTTTTGACGATACGATGTGAATCGTAGAGCAGGATTTCGATGCTGGTGTATTTATTTCGTCGAGCCAGAGACGAGCAGATTTCCCGCATCTCCTGGGTGTCAAATAGCTTGTGGTCTAGATAGGGAGACAGGATCCGGATACTTTGTGTCGCCTGTTTGCACATTTCGGGAACGACCCGACGAAACTCATCCTCTCGACGCAGAAGTAAAAATCGTGTCTCTGCGCCCAGCTTGTAGACCACGTCACCTTCTTCGGGATAGGCGTCGCCTGTTCTGGCGGCCCTGTTGTGTTGAAACACATCCGCTTGATCGATTCTCCGAAAATACTGCTGGTGTTCCACACCCTGCTCAACAAATTTTTCACCCCGTGGTGAGTATCCCGCCTTGTCGTAAAAGTCATCGAGGGTCGTTAGTGCGGCTACTCGTACCTCAGTCAGGTCAAAGCGTTGTGCTTTACCCAGTGCGGCTTCGAGCAGGGCAAAACCAGTACCCTGGCGGCGAAAATCAGGGTCAACCGCGAGTCGCGAAATGTTGCCGTCGAGATCCAAGCGTATAACCCCAATAGTTTGTCCATCCAGGCTGGTTGAACAGAACTGAACTGCCTGCTGGTCTGTATCATCTTCAATGATCGCAGGATCAAGTCCAAGCTCCTTAACCAGGACAGTCCGGCGCAGGGAGCGGATCACGCGGCGATGTTCCTCCCAGGCAACCTCAGCCGTGTCAAAGTAGCGGATGGAGACATTGGGTACTGGCCCTGTCGCTATCTTCTGCTGCCTGGCGGCGGATGGAGGGCTCAGAACCTTTTCCATTCGATGATGGGGGATACCAGCTTCAAAAAATTCTTCCCCAACCACTTCAAACCCCGATTTCCTGTAGAACTCGAGCGCGTGGTTCTGTGCGTTCAGGAAAACCGCTTCAAAACCCAGGTGGCGGGCTTTCTCAACCGCTTGTTCGAGTAACGCCGCACCGATATGGAGCCCGCGAAATTCTTCCAATACGGCCATTCGGCCAATCTGCCCTGACTTGAGCAAACGGGCCGTACCAATAGGGCGATCATCATCGCCCGTGGCCAGCCAATGCCAGGCATCGGTGTCCAGCCCATCCCATTCTTCCTCCTGTGGTACCTTCTGCTCGACAATAAACACGAGGCGGCGCAGATTGGACAGTACATTTCGATCCGAGTGCCAACTCGCTTCTTTGATATTGAACCGCCTAAGCTCGAAATTTGTTGTCATGAATTCACCAAAATTGGATGCTTCTGATCCTGCTTACTCTCGCTCACCAGAACTCATGCAGACGGCGCCCAGCTGCAACAGGAACGATAGCACACGAAGATTTTCCCGTTTGTCCTGGTTTGATTCCTGCTGCTCTGATTCACGTACTGATTCCAAAATAACTGATGATTCGACCTGCCGTTGCGCTTCAAGAATAACGATCCAGGCTTGCGAGCAGATCGAGACAGTGAGTGATTCACCATTTACATACAGGTTAAGTTTATCGCCTGAGACTTGATACGCCAAACGCGTCGCTAAATGACATTGCACCAGGCGATGGGTCTGAAGCTGTCTGATGATGTCTGCGTCTGATTGTTCCGGTGCATTGCTGATAAGATCAGGCTCCTTCAATTCCGTCATAAAAGCGCCAAACCAGCGGTCGGTAAGAGATGGATTAAGCAGTACATTGGCCATTTTCTTGGTGATGCTACGTGTTGTAAGCTGGTCGATGCCATTTGCCTCGGTCAGTGAATCGTCCAACGTCTGGTTACTCGTGAGTTCATCTCCCGCGAGATCTGCCAGATGGGAAATCATTTCCCCCAGGGTCGGATTCCGAATTCCAACCGACAAAGTCAGGCAATCATCACAGGAGGTGATTCCCCAATGACCGGTACGAGGAGGGATGTACAGGATGTCCCCTGGCTGCTGGTAGATTTTTTCAGAGGCGTGGAAGTCCTGCAAAAGCCTGATATCAGAGGCCGGGGACAAATCTTCATCCACATGATTACCTTCATCCAGGTGCCAGCATTTACTCCCTCGCACCTGTACCAGGAATACATCGTAATGGTCAAAGTGTGCACCACAGCTGGTATTCTCATGCCCGTAACTCACCATGACATCTTCTATTCTCCAGCGCGGCAGGAAAGCGAAGGAATCCACCAGGTATTCGGAAACCCCTGCCAGGTGGGACTCCAGTCCCTGAACCATTAACATGCTATGGAGAGGCAAGGTATCAAGATCAAAGGGTCCGAATGCCAGTTTAAACTCACCGTCGATGTTACTGATAAGCCTGGATTCTACCAGGTCATTACGACATAACCTGAACAGGTCATTAGCAGCGAGGCCGTCATTTACCGCTGCTTGAACAGATACTCGAGAGACTGAAACCGGTTTCTTACGCCAGTAATTCGATTCAAAGTCTTCCCAGTCCAGGAACGCACCTTCGAACCAATGATCCTTCGTCACCATTCCTTTGTCACCATTCCTTCGTCACCATTCCTTCGTCACCATACTTTCGTCACAGGACTTTTGTAGATGAGAGTGGCGCTAGGAGGCTGACCGAGAATAGCGAACCTGCTGCGGAAAAGCTGATTTGACGGTCCGCCGCTGCGGCCAGATTTCCCCTAATTTAGTCACAGTCAGCCTCCTAGCTTTTTGTGATCCGGTCAACCAGCTCAACCGCAATGCCAATATAGTTAGCCGGGGTTAAATCGCGGATGCTGGCTTTTGCATCATCAGGCATGTCCAGATCCTCGATCATCTTATCAATGCTGGATTTTTCGAGTGATTGTCCCCGCGTGAGGGCTTTTAGCTTTTCGTAGGGTTCATCGATATCGTACTTACGCATAATGGTCTGAATCGGCTCAGCCAGAACCTCCCAGCTGGCATCAAGTTCCTCAGCCAGCGCGATCCTGTTCAGCTCCAGTTTAGTCAGCCCTTTCAACGTCGATTTGTAGGCGATGATACTATAGGCGAACCCGGTGCCCAGGTTGCGCAGTACCGTCGAATCCGTGAGGTCTCTCTGCCAGCGGGAAACCGGCAGTTTATCAGCGAGATGACCAAGGATCGCATTGGCCAGACCGAGATTACCTTCCGAATTTTCGAAATCGATAGGGTTAACCTTGTGCGGCATTGTTGAGGATCCGGTTTCACCTTCAATCTTGCGTTGCCTGAAGTATCCAATCGAAATGTAAGCCCAGATATCGCGATCAAAATCAAGAACGATGGTGTTGAACCTGGATACTGCATGAAATAGTTCAGCAATGAAGTCGTGGGGCTCAATCTGGGTAGTGAACGGGTTCCATTTCAGTCCCAGTGAAGTGACAAATGACTCACCGAGCGCGTCCCAATCGAGGGCAGGGTAAGCTGCTGAATGGGCGTTAAAGTTTCCGACCGCGCCGTTGATCTTACCGAGAATTTCAATATCGGCGATTTGTTTAATCTGGCGTTGCATGCGCGCCACAACGTTCGCGAACTCTTTTCCCATGGTCGTGGGGGATGCCACCTGACCATGGGTTTTAGAGAGCATGGCGTCGCTGCGATATTCCACTGCAAGGCGCTTCAGGCGTTCGCACAGTTCGTTGAGAATTGGAAGCAGGATTTCACGCCGGGAGGCTTCCAGCATCATCGCGTAAGACAGATTGTTGATATCCTCTGATGTGCAGGCAAAGTGGACAAACTCCAGTTTGCCCAACAGTTCAGGCAGCTTGCTTTCCTGGAGCTTTTGCTTGATAAAATACTCGACCGCTTTTACATCATGATTGGTGGTTCGTTCGTAAGCCTTGACTGTCTCGGCATCCTCAATGGCAAAATTGTCCACTATGTCGTTCAGGTAGTCGTTCGCAACCCTGCTGAGGTCCGGCAGCTCCGGGATACGCTGTACCTTGGCGATAAACTGAAACCACCGGACTTCAATCATAACCCGATGATAAATAAGCCCGTATTCACTGAAGTAGGGCCGCAGGTTAGACACCTTGTCAGCATAGCGACCATCAATCGGCGTCACGGCGGTTAAAGGGGTGAATGTGGGTAGTTCCATGCAAGTCTCAATTTAGGTTAGATATATATCATATATCATTGAATTATAAAACATTATAGAGGGCAGATTTCATCTTGTGGCGGGACAGGATGAGCTGCCATCTTCGCCCGCCAACCTGGCGCCAGAGTACCGCAGAGCGGATCGCGGACAGTAACAAAGCACGGATTCTCTGAACATTGGCGGTATTTTGCAAATGGTGTCGACTGCCTTCTACTCTGAGTCTGGGATGCATTCGACTCAGGGTTGACTCATACAACTCCGCCAGGGATGCCACTGAATTGTCAAAACCCTGTTCTGATTCGTCAATTCGGTTTTGCTGGTCGATAGCGGTGAGTCTTGAGCCAATCTGATTCAGTATATCCGGCCGTCTTGATAATCCCCTTTCCAGGGCCATGATCCCCAGGCAGTATCTGACCAGTTCTCCATGGGTCCTGATGTTAAAATTTTCCAGAACATCGGAGAGTAACGTCAGTCCAAGCCTGATGTCACGGGTGCCGGAATAGATATCCGAAAATGACTTCGGGTTTTGGACAAAGACACTCTTCAAGCTGTTTTCCAGCGAGTCCTGGGTAATCATACCGGATCTGGCTGCAATGGTGACCAGGTGTATTGACTGCAAAACCCCTGCAAGAGCCAGAACTCTTTTTTCATAAGCTAACATCGGTTTCAAGCTTCTGTTGACTCAATGATTCCTCCCCCCAGACAGTGGTCATCTTCATAGAAGCACGCCCATTGTCCGGGTGTTACCGCTCGCTGTCGTTTTCCAAAAGTGATCCTGTAGACACCCTCATGACGCTCTATTCGGCAGTGCTGATCCGGTTGGCGATAGCGTGTTTTAACACACAGTTCCCGGGGCAGGGTGGGTCCCAGGCCATCGACCCATTCGATCTTCAGACAGGTCATGGCTGACGAAAAAAGCGAGTCATGGTCATTCCCCTGGGCGATATAGAGTGTATTGCCAGGTATATCCTTTTTCACGACATACCAGGGTGCATCGGGGGTATTGCTGACACCGCCGATACCCAGGCCCTGACGCTGTCCCAGCGTGTGGAACATCACGCCCTGGTGTTCACCAATAATCTGCTCATCCAGTGTTTTAATGGGGCCAGGCCGGGCTGGGATATAGCGACTGAGAAAGTCCTTAAATCTGCGCTCGCCAATAAAGCAAATGCCGGTCGAATCTTTTTTGGCATGGGTAGGTATACCAGCCTCTTCTGCAATCTGCCGGACGTTCGTTTTGATAAGTTCACCAATAGGAAAAAGACAACGAGTGAGCTGCCGGGCGGACACGGATTGGAGGAAGTAGCTCTGGTCCTTTTCAGGGTCCAGCCCTTTTAACAGCCTGGGTGCTGAGCCCGAATGGTCCAAGCGGGCATAGTGACCGGTCGCGATGTAGTCCGCACCCAGCAGTTCGGCGTATTCGCGAAAAACGTTAAATTTGATCTCACGGTTGCAGAGAATGTCAGGGTTCGGTGTTCTGCCTGCACGATATTCCCTCAGAAACTGCTCGAAAACGTTGTCCCAGTACTCAGCGGCAAAATTTGCCTGGTGCAATTCAATGCCCAGATGCTCACACACAGATTGGGCATCGATTAGGTCTTGCCTGGCCGTGCAGTACTCAGTGCCGTCATCTTCTTCCCAGTTCTTCATAAAGAGACCCTGGACGCTGTAGCCCTGATCCAGCAACAGCTTTGCGGAGACAGACGAATCCACACCACCTGACATGCCAACGATAACTGTTTCGGGAACTTTGGATCGGGTCATGAAATTATGAAATGAGTAAATCAGGCATTTTACTTGAGGTGCTTGTGCATGTGAACGGTCAATTCATGGGATAATTAGCCGCTTTCCCGACAGGAACACGTATGAGCGAATCGAAGACGCTGACCCACCTTGATTCAGAAGGTAAGGCAGCCATGGTGGACGTGACGGATAAACAGGTGACGCAGCGGCGTGCGGTTGCCCGTGGTGTCATCAGGATGAAGCCCGAAACGCTGAAACTGATTCAGCAGGGAGGCCACAAAAAGGGTGATGTTTTTGCCGTGGCCAGAATAGCTGGCATACAAGGTGCAAAAAAATGCGCCGACCTGATCCCGTTATGCCACCCCCTGGCATTGAGTGCCATTAATGTGGAACTTGAAGTCGATGAAGCCAACAGCCAGGTGTTGATCACGGGGACCTGCAAATTGAGCGGCAAGACAGGGGTAGAAATGGAAGCCCTGACGGCTGTGTCTGTCTCCGCCCTGACCATCTACGATATGTGCAAGGCGGTCGACAAAACAATGGTTATCGGCCAGATCAGCCTGGCCGAAAAGAGCGGCGGTCGCTCGGGAGATTGGAGCGCATGATCAGTGTCAAGGTCGTTCTGTTTGCCAGCTTGCGGGAATCCCTGGGAGAGTCGGTTTTTTCTCTGGATCTGGTTGATGGCTGCAGGGTATGTGGTCTGGTCGATACGCTGGCGAAGTCGAGAGGCCAGAACTGGCGGGATTTACTCTCCGCAGAAAAGGTCCTTTCCGCCGTCAATCACACCATGGTTGATGCCCAGCAACTGCTGGAGAATGGCGACGAAGTGGCATTTTTTCCGCCGGTCACAGGTGGTTGATGGTGATCAGGGTCAAAATCCAGCGCGAAGACTTTGATCTCCAGGCAGAAACCCGGTCCCTGGCAGGTATTTCATCTGCAGTGGGAGGCGTTAACACATTCATCGGTGTCGTCCGGGACATTAATGACAATGACAATGTTTCTTCGCTATTTCTCGAACACTATCCAGGCATGACAGAGAAACAGATAAAAGTGATAGTGGCAGAGGCTTGTGATCGCTGGGACGTGATCGCTGCCACGGTAATCCACCGAATTGGTGAACTGCATCCCGGTGACCAGATTGTTTACGTTGGCGTCGCCAGCAGTCACAGAGGAGACGCTTTTGACGCTTGTGAGTACATTATCGACTACCTCAAAACCCGCGCAACATTCTGGAAAAAGGAGAAGACCACCGATGGCGAGCGTTGGCTGGAAACGCGACAGTCCGACTTCGATGCCGCTCAATTGTGGAACGATAAGTAAGTTAGACGCTGGTGGCTGACGACTATCTCGGCTTAGGCATAGCGGGCAATCGAACGTTAATCATCTTGTGCTCACCTGGCATAAGATGACCAACCTTCCAGTCGCCGATCTGCGATCGAAACAGCCTCAGGGTGGGAAAGCCAACCGCTGCGGTCATTCGCCTGACCTGCCTGTTTCTGCCCTCCGTCAGGGTAATGGTGATCCAACTGGTCGGGATTTTTTTTCGAAACCTGACGGGTGGTATCCGTTCCGCAAGTCGTGGGCGGTCGAGGAACGTGATTTGCGCAGGCTTGGTGATGCCATCTTTTAACAGTACGCCACCGGTTAGCGTCCGGGCTGCTGATTCATCGAATTCACCCTCGACCTGTACCCAGTATGTCTTTGCCAATTTATACCTGGGTTCAGCGATTCGAGCCTGGAGACGACCATCATTGGTCAACAGTACCAGACCTTCTGAATCCTTATCGAGGCGACCGGCGGGATAAAAAGCGGGGGTTTTGATGAAATCAGCCAATGTGGATTCATCATTTTTCTTCCTGAATTGGCAAAGGACGCCAAAGGGTTTGTTGAACAGAATTAGATTCTGCATTGAAGAGTGCCCCAAGCCAGGTCAAACTTCCTGGTCATTCCTCCTGATCTGGGCTCACTTCAATGGATTGAATATTGATGGCATGTGAACCCTTGGGACCTTCAAGAATCTCAAAAGAAACCAACTGACCTGCTTTCAAGGTCTTATAACCTTCCATTACAATCGACGAATAGTGAGCAAAGTAATCTTCACTACCATCTTCAGGTAAGATGAAGCCATAACCCTTGGCATTGTTAAACCACTTCACGCGTCCGGTAGGCATTAATGCACGACCTCCTGTCCTCACTGCATACACTCGTCAAAGCACTAGATGGAATCCAGGGTTGCCGTATCGAGCAATTTTCGTCTACTTTATGGGTTCTGACGCTAACTCGTCAAGGCTCTAGCTCGGATAATTCGTGAAGGGATCGGTTTTGGAGGGTTCCGGAGCGCCGGACGGTCCAAAAACCGATCAGGCTCAGACTGTAATTTCAAACTGAGTGACTTTATACAGTAACTCGGTGATATAAATATTGTTAACAATATTTACGTGCCGCCTTCATGAATCATCCGGGCTAGCCTTGAATATCGGGGATTTGTCACCAACTTATAAGCGTTGGTTTGATTATTCTCTCGAAGTCCTTACGTTTTGCAGGTTTAAACCAGGACAATTTTTCTGCAATAGATGTTGAATTGCAGGCTCAAGCTTGGCAATACTTAACACTTCAGCTGTGTAGGCTGAAGCCGGGTAAATTATTGGGTATTTGGTCTAAAAAATGCATTGGAATAAAAAAGTGGGTTCACAATCATTCCGTGGCAACATCAATAGAGCCATCTTCCGGGGAGAGAACGGGGATGGAGATCCAGACCAGGATCGGGGCATTGCGGTCGTCGAAGAAGCCGTTAAGCCAAAACTAAAGAAACCACCCATGTACAAGGTCGTTATGATAAATGATGACTATACGCCCATGGAGTTTGTGATTGAGGTATTGCAGATGTTTTTCTCCATGAATAGAGAAAAGGCAACCCAGATTATGCTGGCGGTGCACACTGTGGGCAAAGCAACTTGTGGAATATACACCCGCGATGTGGCAGAAACGAAGTCAGGCCAGGTAAATCAATACGCCCAGGAGAGTCAGCATCCGCTGATATCAGAGGTTGAATCCGCCGACTGATCTTATTGTTCGAACCAGTAAGAAGCGTATTTAAAGAGACAAGAGGTGTTGTAAATAATCGCTACGAAGACCAAGATGTCTTTTAGCACAGCAGGAACGATCTATGTTAAGTAAAGATCTGGAAGTAACCTTAAACCTGGCTTTCAAAGAAGCGAGGGCCAAGCGGCATGAACTTATGTCAGTCGAACATTTACTACTGGCACTGATCGATAATGCCGTGGCAGTTAATGTGCTTCGTGCCTGCGGAGCAGATATTGAGAAGTTCCGGAAAGAACTGGAAGAATTTCTTGATGCCACGACACCGTTAATCCCAAAAAACGACACCGAGCGAGAAACCCAGCCGACCCTTGGCTTTCAACGGGTCTTGCAACGGGCAGTTTTTCATGTTCAATCCTCGGGTAGAAAAGAGGTTACCGGTGGCAGTGTTCTTGTTGCGATTTTTAGCGAACAGGAAAGCCATGCGGTCTATATCCTGAAGCAACAGGAAATCAACCGGATAGACGTTGTTAATTACATTGCCCACGGCACACCAAAGGTGGGCGGTGACGAAGAACCAGAGCAAACTGATCGAAACGAAGACGAATCTAACGGCGAAGAAAAGGCGGCGAGCCCGCTGGAAAGTTTTGCGACAAATCTAAATGAGCAGGCTCGCAAAGGCTTAATCGATCCGTTGGTAGGCCGTGCCGACGAAGTTGAACGGGTTATTCAGATCTTGTCTCGCCGACGAAAAAACAACCCATTGCTCGTTGGTGAATCTGGTGTTGGCAAAACAGCCATCGCGGAAGGCCTGGCAAAAATGATTGTGGATGGCACAGTGCCGGAAGTCATCGCCCACAGCACGGTTCATGCATTAGACCTTGGTGCCTTGCTAGCGGGGACCAAATATCGTGGTGATTTCGAAAAGCGCCTGAAGTCGTTACTGAACGAGCTAACAGAGAAAGATAACCAGATCCTGTTTATTGATGAAATCCATACTATCATTGGCGCTGGTGCCGCTTCGGGTGGCGTGATGGATGCATCAAATATACTCAAACCACTACTGGCCTCAGGTGAGATCCGTTGTATGGGTTCTACCACCTATCAGGAGTACCGGGGCATATTCGACAAGGACCGAGCCCTGTCGCGTCGTTTCCAAAAGATTGATGTTACTGAACCCAGTGTTGATGACACCTACCAGATACTCAAAGGCCTGAAGAGTCGTTTTGAAGAGCACCACAAACTTAAGTACACGGACCGATCCCTGAAAGTCGCCGCTGAACTGGCAGATCGATACATAAATGATCGATTCATGCCTGACAAGGCCATTGACGTCATCGACGAAGCAGGTGCCTATCAGCAATTGCAGCCGCCTTCTAAGCGTAAGAAGCAGATCGGGGTCTCGGATGTTGAAAAAATGGTGGCGAAGATTGCCCGTATTCCGCCAGCAACCGTGTCGAGTTCTGACAAAAAAGCACTCAAAGATCTCGATAAGAACCTGAAGATGGTAATTTTTGGCCAGGATCAGGCAATCGATACCCTCTCAAGCGCGATAAAATTGTCCCGCGCTGGCCTTAAAGAAGATGAGAAACCTATTGGGTCTTTCTTGTTCTCCGGTCCTACCGGCGTGGGTAAAACAGAAGTTTGTCGCCAGTTAGCCAGCATTATGGGTATAGAACTTGTCAGGTTTGACATGTCAGAATATATGGAGCGACATACCGTTTCCCGACTTATCGGTGCGCCTCCAGGTTATGTTGGCTACGACCAGGGTGGTCTGCTTACAGAATCTATTACGAAACATCCGCACTGCGTTTTATTGCTCGACGAAGTTGAGAAGGCCCATCCTGAGGTGTTTAACCTGTTGTTACAGGTGATGGATCACGGCAAACTAACAGACAACAATGGCCGCAGCGCTGACTTTCGCAATGTTATCCTGATCATGACAACCAATGCCGGTGCACAGGAAATGAGCCGGTCTTCAATTGGTTTTACGCATCAGGATCACTCCACCGATGGCATGGAAGTGTTAAAGAAAATGTTCGCACCTGAGTTCAGGAATCGACTGGATGCCATCATTCAGTTTGACTCGTTAAGCAGTGATGTCATTAAAACCGTGGTTGATAAATTCCTGGTGGAAGTACAGGTACAACTCGACGACAAAAAAGTCCTGCTTGACATCAGTGACGCCGCCAGGGACTGGTTGGCAGCTAATGGTTACGATGAATCCATGGGTGCTAGACCTATGCAGCGCTTGATTCAATCAAAGATAAAAAAAGAGCTGGCGGAAGATATTCTGTTTGGTAGATTGTCTAACGGCGGCGGTGTGGTGCATATCAAGGTTGAAAATGACGAGCTTGTACTTGAGATTGAGGAACCCAACGAGGTTTCTGCCTAGTCGTTTGCTACTTTATCTCCCGTATCTTATTCCCTGAACGTAATTCTGCCTTTTGTGAGATCGTAAGGCGTTAACTCGACTTTTACGGTGTCGCCGGTAAGGATCTTGATATAGTTTTTTCGCATTTTTCCAGAAATGTGGGCAATAATCTCATGCCCATTTTCCAGTTCAACCTTAAACATAGTATTCGGTAACGTATCAACTACGGTGCCGGACATTTGAATCTGTTCTTCTTTTGCCATACTCCCTCGAGGTTCTGTAGCAATTACTGTACTGCTGGATTAAAGGCGCGTATTTTGCCCGATTTCCCTTTTATAAGCAAAAGAGTGTTTCAGCGGTCCGGAAAAGCAGCTTAGCCAAAGGTCCCTTGGAGAGTTTAACAAACCATGACCCAATGATTGTTAACAAAGGTTTCTAATGGTTTGTAATCAGCCTTGTAAGACATTTTCTGGCAGTGCTTAATCCAGTATCCTAAGTATAGATGCCTGAGCTTAAGTCGGGCCACCTCTTCAATCAGCCACAGAACGGCGAATGAACCCAGGCTACGCCGGTCCTCGTCTGGTTCAAAAAATGTGTAAATAGCAGAAAGACCATCATCAAGTTGGTCGGCCACTGCGACAGCTAACAATTTTTTTTCAGCGCGAAATTCATAAAACGAAGCTTCTTCACGACCCTCTACCAGGAACGACTGGAATTGATCTTCAGTGGCTGGATACATGTCACCGTCAGAATGTCGCGTCGATATATATCGTGCATAGAGGTGGAAATATTCATCTTGCATGGTCGGGATGTGCCGGGTCACTGTGATGTCCCGATTACGTTTAACTGTGCGCCGCTGTTGCCGGTTTGGCATAAACGAAAGTACGGGCAGGCGAACAGGAATGCACGCGGTACAGGTCTGGCAGTAGGGTCTGTATATATGAGGACCGCTGCGTCGAAATCCCACGGCAGACAGTGCAGAGTAAAGCTGTGTATCTATCGGCGCTTCCGGATCAGCAAACAGGGTGATTGCCTGCTTGTTATCGAGATAACTGCAATCGTGGGCAGGTGTGGTAAAAAACTTCAGTTCAGATAAGGAAGTCACCTGGGGTATCTCCGATGCAATTCTGTCCCAGTTTATCAGCTTCTCAGTCGGAGAGCTTTGAAGGTAAGTTTAGCCAGTTTATTGGATTTGCCTCTTCGCAGTAGTGTTCCAGGTATGACCTGAACTTTTCCCGGGAAATATTTTCGCTTCCCAGGGAGACCAGATGCGGGTTTTCGATCTGGCAATCGATCAAGGGACATCTTTGCGCCTGCATCAGGCGGCACAAGTAGACGAAGGCTATCTTTGATGCATCGGTTTCGGTGTGGAACATGGATTCGCCGAAGAAAAGTCGCCCGATGGATACACCATAGAGCCCGCCAACGAGACAGTTGTCCTTGTAGCACTCTACCGAATGGGCTGAACCTTGTTGATGCAACAAGGTATAGGCATTTATCATGGCCCCGGTAATCCAGGTTTCTGAGGAATATGCCCGTGCTTCGGCACATGCGCTGATGACCCCGATGAAATCCGAATTTAAACGGACTTCGAACTCCTGGCGTTTAATTCGTTTGGCCAAAGAACGACTGACTTTTACCTTTTCAGGATAAAGCACAGCCCTCGGGTCAGGAGACCACCATAATAAAGGTTGATCCTCTTCGTACCAGGGGAATATTCCAGATCGATAAGCCCGCAACAAGCGCTCGGGGGACAGGTCACCGCCTGCCGCAAGCAGGCCATTAGGGTCAGTTAACGCCTGGTCAATAGGCGGGAAATCGTCACTGGTGCTGTCCAGCCAGGAGACAGTCTTCATTTCCTGCAGTTCAGACAGGGACTGTAATGCTGACCGCAACGGTCAAGCGACTTCGCAGTCATCAAGGAACTTTTCTGCATCCAATGCCGCCATACAGCCGAAGCCCGCAGAAGTCACGGCCTGACGATAAATCTGGTCCGCAACGTCTCCTGCAGCAAACACACCAGGCGTACTGGTGGCGGTCACCATGCCTTCCAGACCTGCTTTTATGGTGATATAGCCATTGACCATGTCTAGCTGGTCCTGGAATATCTCTGTATTGGGTGTGTGACCGATGGCGATAAAAACGCCTTGCAGGTCCAGTTCCAGTTTTTCTCCAGAACCAACATCCGTGATACGCATACCCGTTACGCCCATATCATCACCAATGACCTCGTCCAGGGTGTGGTTCCACTGGATGTGGATGTTTTCTTTTTCAAGGACCCTGTTCTGGAGAATTTTCTCGCCGCGAAACTTATCTCTTCGGTGCACCATGACAACCTCTGAGGCGATATTCGAAAGATATAAAGCTTCTTCAAGCGCGGTATTGCCGCCACCGATTACCGCGACCTTTTGTTTTTTGTAGAAGAAACCATCACAGGTTGCACAGGCACTGACGCCTTTGCCCTTAAAGGCTTCTTCAGAATCCAGGCCCAGGTACCTTGCGGAGGCACCGGTAGTAATAATCAGCGCATCACAGGTGTAAATGGCCTGATCACCCTGTAATCGAAAAGGGCGCTGGGCTAAATCCGCCTGGTTGATGTGGTCATAGATTATTTCCGTATCAAATCGCTCGGCATGGCGCTGCATCCGTACCATCAAATCCGGCCCCTGTAGTCCTTCAAAATCTCCCGGCCAGTTGTCTACATCGGTGGTCGTGGTCAGTTGGCCACCCGTTTCAATGCCGGTAATGACCACCGGTTCGAGATTGGCCCTGGCCGCATAGATGGCGGCGGAAAATCCCGCGGGACCTGAACCGAGAATCAAAAGCTTGTGATGAATTTCTTTCATGTTTATGTTTGTTCCGGTGAAACTGATAGCTAATTTGGTGATTTCATCATAAGTGAATAAATGATTAAATATTCACTTGTGAATTTGACGGGTGGCCTAAGGGTTTAGCGTTTGTTTTACTGCCAGGAATTCGGATCCGTGGCGATGGTTACTGATAATCTGCCAGAGAGTGCGTCCCTGTGGATCACGGGCATCGAGATCTCGACCTGACTCGACGAAGAATTTCAGGAATCGTTCGAAATCTTCGGGTCTCATGCCTCGATAGGCTTTTAATAACACATGGTAGTCAGCGGAATCACCGCCAGTAGGTTCAAGGGCGAGAAAACTCCTGACCCGGTCATCGTTCCAGACTTCATCAGTGACTTTTGGTTGTGACGGTCCGGCCATGGGATAGGCACCTTTCGGAGAAAAAGCGAATGATACAGCAGAGCATTGGGTGCTGATAGTGACATTTGTTGTATAGGCACGAACCCGAACAAAGTGATGTTAATTGTAAAGCTTCGGCTATAAGATTTAAGGGTTTGAAAAATAAAGATAAATTGGGAACAAACCGTGACTCAGAGTAAGACCAAAGCTCCCCCTAACCCGGTGAGAGTCCACATGCTCGTTCGTTTGCGGGAAGGAGGCTTGATCGGCGTCATCGCGCTTTGTCTGTACCTTTCACTGGCCTTGTTCAGTTTTGATCCAGCGGACCCGGGGTGGAGTTATACCGGTTCGAATGAGGCGGTGTCGAATATTGTGGGCAGAAGTGGTGCCTGGGTAGCCGATGTGATGCTCTTTGTATTCGGTTACTGGGCTTATATATTCCCCTTGCTACTCGCTTACCAGGCCTGGCAAATGTTTCGTGACAGGCAGCGACAGGTGGAATTTAGCTGGGCAATCGTGGCCTTTCGACTGTTTGGCTTCTTTGTAACCATTACTGCGGGTGCTGGATTGGCCGCGCTGCATTTCTATGGCAGCGGTATCACGCTGCGAGAGGGTAGCGGCGGGGTGATTGGTGGCGAAATTATCAGTTTACTGGAACCTTCCTTCAGCTATGTCGGTGCCACTCTCATACTTTTAGCGTCATTTCTCATTGGCATGACGGCATTTGCTGATATTTCCTGGCTTGGGACCATGGACTATACCGGACGCCAGACGCTTGCACTGCTGGGAAACATACAGTCGCAGATATCGAAATTCAAGGCGAGTCGGGCAGAAAAAGTGAAGGTCAGGAAATCAACAGAAGATCGTCGGGAAGCACTCGAGCAGCAGGTGGAGCGGAACATGAATCGAGCTGCTGTCAAAATTGAGAAGGCACCAGTCAAAAAACGTCAGGTGAGTGATCGAGTCGCTCGTGAACGGCAGGGTAGTTTGTTCAAGGTTGCGGCTGTGGGCGGATTGCCAGCACTCCACCTGCTGGATGTAAGCGACCCTGATAAGACGGGAGGATACTCTCCTGAAGACCTGGAAGCCCTGTCCCGTCTGTTGGAGATAAAGCTGATGGACTACAGTATCGAGGCACAGGTGGTTGCAGTCTATCCGGGACCGGTGATTACCAGGTTTGAGATTCAACCTGCGGCAGGTGTAAAAGTCAGCCGTATAACAAGCCTGGTTAAAGACCTTGCAAGGTCGTTGGCGGTGATCAGCGTACGCGTTGTTGAAGTTATTCCGGGAAAGGCTGTAGTTGGTATTGAAATCCCAAATATTGACAGGGAGATTGTCAGACTCGGTGAAGTTATTTCTTCAAGAGCCTATGACGTTGCAAGTTCGCCGTTGAGTCTCGCCCTGGGGCACGATATTGCCGGTGAGCCAGTCGTCGTGGATTTAGCCAAAATGCCCCACCTGCTGGTAGCGGGAACGACCGGCTCAGGCAAGTCTGTGGGTATCAATGCCATGATTCTTTCCCTGTTATTCAAGGCGTCCCCATCAGAAGTTCGTCTGATCATGGTAGACCCGAAAATGCTCGAATTAGCTGTCTATGAAGGTATTCCCCATCTGTTGACCCCTGTGGTCACCGATATGAAAGATGCCGCGAATGCACTTCGCTGGTGTGTTGCAGAAATGGAACGCCGCTATCGACTGATGGCTGGACTGGGTGTCAGGAATGTCAGCGGATTCAACCGCAAAGTGAGAGAAGCAGAGAAGGCTGGCTCGCCTATTAAGGATCCCTTGTGGCAGGTTTCACCGCTGGAGGACGAAGCATCACAAGAAGCTCCTGATATTGAAACATTACCTTTCATCGTCGTCGTCATTGATGAGTTTGCAGACATGATGATGATCGTTGGGAAAAAAGTTGAAGAGCTAATCGCAAGGATCGCACAAAAAGCCAGGGCGGCAGGTATCCATTTGATATTGGCGACGCAACGCCCCTCAGTTGATGTGATTACGGGGCTGATTAAAGCTAATGTTCCTACCAGGATTGCATTCCAGGTATCGTCAAAGGTTGATTCAAGAACCATTCTTGATCAAGGCGGCGCAGAACAATTGTTAGGCCATGGTGATATGCTGTACCTGCCTGCAGGTTCCCCCATACCCGTTCGGGTTCACGGTGCATTCGTGGATGACGACGAGGTTCACCGCGTTGTTAAAAGCTGGAAAGAACTGGCCGGGCCAAACTATGTGGAAGGCATCCTGGATCTCCGTACTGATAATGAACTGTTGCCAGGCAACGCGAGCCTGACAGCAGGTGAAGATGGTGATGAACAGGATGAATTGTACGATGAGGCTGTCGCCTTTGTGACGGAAAGTCGGCGGGCGTCGATTTCCGCAGTCCAGCGAAAATTGAGAATTGGCTACAACCGTGCCGCCCGCATGATTGAATCGATGGAACAGGCAGGGGTTGTGACAGAGATGAATAGCAATGGATCGAGGGAGGTACTGGTCAATGGGCCACCTGAGTAGATGCTTTGGTCTTGTGCTGTGCTTGTCGCTGACCGCATTTCCCGGTCTTGCTGGGAATCAATCGGCAGACCAGTTACAACACCAGTTACAAGAAAGGCTTGCAGGGGTAGGATCATTACATACTTCCTTTGTACAAATTACCGTCGATTCCAGCAGTGAAATGGTGCAGTCCAGTGAAGGAGAACTCTGGCTGCTGTCCGACGATGAGTTAGCAAAATTCAGGATTCAGACGAAAACCCCGTTTGAGCAGGTACTTGTATCCAATGGTGTTGACTTCTGGTCTTACGATGCGGATCTCGAACAGGTGGTTGTCAGTCCGCTGCAGAAAGATGTCACCCGGGTTCCAATCCTTTTATTGGGAAATAGTGACGAGGCATTGCTAACAAATTACCAGCTGTCTTTTTATGAAGATGATGATACCCAGCATTTTGTGCTGGAACCCAGGCTGACTGATTCGTTATTCGAATTATTGACTATTGTATTCGATGCAGAGATCCCGGTTGAAATATCGCTCCGTGACAGCCTGGGCCAGCAGACAAAAATCAGGTTCATCGGCCCGGAAATCGACGCTGAAATCCCTGACGGGACATTTGATTTTCAAGTACCTGCCGGTATCGATTTGATTGATGATCGGCAATCGGCAATCGATGAATCGGCAATTGATAATTGATAATGTCTTTATTTGAAGAACCCTCTGCCTACCAGCCTCTGGCCGCGAAAATGCGTCCCAGATCCATTGCCGATGTCATGGGTCAGGAACATCTTTTATCCAAGGGTATGCCCCTGCGTGAGGCGATCGAGACATCAAGCCTCCACTCCATGATCCTCTGGGGCCCACCCGGGGTGGGTAAGACCACCATCGCCCGGATGATAGCGGATGTGTGTGAGGTGCAATTTCAGTCATTGTCAGCCGTTCTATCTGGCGTCAAAGATATTCGCGCTGCCATCGACATTGCCAAACAGCAGCGACAGATGAGTGGTACCAAGACCCTGTTGTTTGTCGATGAGGTGCACCGGTTCAACAAGAGCCAGCAGGATGCTTTTCTGCCATTTGTTGAAGACGGTACCGTTATATTTGTGGGCGCGACGACTGAAAATCCGTCGTTTGAGCTGAACAATGCGCTCTTGTCCCGATCCCGGATATATAAACTAAAGTCAATTGAAGCCGATCAGCTGGTTCGCCTGATGCAACGCGCGCTGGCAGATGAAATCAATGGACTCGGTCTGCTCAACCTGGTGGTGACAGATGAAACCCTGGCGAAATTAGCGCTGGCAGCCGATGGCGATGGACGCAAGGCACTTAATCTTCTCGAAATATCCTCGGATTTAGCACAGGACAACGTCATCGATGACAAGGTTATTGGTGAGGTACTGGGTTCTGATTTTCGTCGCTTTGACAAGGGAGGAGATCTTTTTTTCGAGCAGATCTCTGCATTACACAAGGCAGTGCGTGGATCTTCACCCGATGCTGCCTTGTACTGGCTCAGCAGAATGCTGGATGGAGGCTGTGATCCCCTGTATGTCGCCAGGAGAGTGGTTCGAATGGCCAGTGAAGATATTGGCAATGCAGATCCCCGGGCGTTGCAGCTATGTCTCAATGCCTGGGAAGTGCAGGAGAGACTGGGCAGCCCGGAAGGTGAGCTTGCTATAGCCCAAGCCGTGGTTTACCTGGCGATTGCGGCAAAGAGTAACGCCGTGTACTCCGCGTTTTCTCTGGCTCAACAGGATGCAGCGACACAACCCTCGTTTGACGTGCCACTGCATATTCGCAATGCGCCGACACAAATGATGAAGGATATGGGGTATGGGGAGGATTACCACTATGCACATCACTTTGACGATGCTTTCGTACCGGGAGAAAACTACTTTCCCGAGGCACTGCAGGATCGGAAATACTATGAGCCAGTCAATCGCGGCATGGAAATACAAATACGCGAAAAACTGGACGCCCTGCGTAAGATGGACACACAAAGCGACTTTCAACGTTACAGAAAAAAGGAGTAACACTTGGCGGAGCTGGTAGCCATAGCAATAGGTGGTGCCCTGGGCGCCGTTGCACGATTCTCGTTGGGAAATGTGATCAATGGTCTTGTTGGAACCCAGTTCCCCTACGGTATTCTGCTGGTGAATGTCCTCGGGTCGCTGTTGATCGGTGTGTTTTTTGAGCTATTGGTCGAAGACAGACTATTCCCACCAGTCTATCGTTCTGTGATCATCGTAGGTTTTCTGGGTGCATTTACCACCTTTTCTACCTTCTCCATGCAGGTCGTAGGCTTGCTGGAAACCGGGAGATTCGGTACGGCGGCAATTTATACTATAGCCAGCGTAGCTCTGAGCGTAGTTGCGGTAATCCTTGGAATATTTGTCACACGACAGTTAACCAGCTAGTTCGGATTCTGGTAATATTGCGCCCCGTTTAATTCGTAATTCCTGAATTTATGCTTGACCCCAGATTAATCAGAACTGACATCGAGAACGTGGCTACCCGTTTGAAAGTAAAACGTTTCAACCTGGATGTGGCGACCATCTCGCGGCTCGAAGAGCAGCGTAAATCCCTGCAGGTCAAAACAGAAAGCCTGCAGGCAGACAGAAACATACGCTCGAAGAATATTGGCAAGGCGAAATCCCGGGGTGAAGATATCCAGCCATTGCTGGCCGAGGTATCCGATATCGGCGAACAGCTTGATAAATTGAAGTCCTCACTGGATCAGGTTCAGGAGGAACTGAATGAAATATTGATGGCGGTGCCTAATCTACCCGATGAATCTGTGCCTGAGGGCGACTCCGAAGATGACAACGTCGAGATTCGCCGCTGGGGTGATGTGCCGGATTTCTCCTTTGAAGCCAAAGACCATGTGGATCTGGCAGCGGGCAATGGCATGAATTTTGACACGGCTGCGAAAATAACCGGGTCCCGGTTCGTCTCTATGCGGGGAGATATCGCTGCTATGCACCGTGGTTTGATTCAATTTATGCTTGATGTGCACATCAGGGAACATGGATACGAAGAAGTTTATGTTCCTTATATCGTCAACCGTGAGTCATTGACCGGGACCGGGCAATTACCAAAGTTTGAGGAGGAACTTTTCAAACTTGATGATGACAGGGACTATTACCTCATCCCGACAGCGGAAGTACCTGTCACCAATATGGTCAGAGACGAGATCGTCGAGGCGGCAGAAATGCCGCTGCAGTTCGTTTGCCACTCACCTTGTTTCAGGAGTGAGGCGGGTAGTTACGGTAAGGACACCCGGGGTATGATCAGGCAACACCAGTTCGAGAAGGTTGAATTGGTTCGAATGGTCAGGCCAATTGATTCTGACGCTGCACACGAGGAACTCACGCTACATGCTGAGAATATTCTTCAGAAGCTGGGGCTCCCTTACCGGGTGGTAATATTGTGTGGCGGCGATCTTGGATTCGCCTCGAGTAAGACCTATGACCTTGAGGTTTGGCTTCCTGGTCAAAACAAGTATCGTGAAATTTCCTCCTGTAGTAATTTCCGGGATTTCCAGGCCCGGCGAATGCAGGCCAGATGGCGTAATCCGGAAACCGGCAGGCCAGAGTTGCTGCATACGATCAACGGTTCGGGTCTGGCGATCGGCCGCACCCTGGTAGCCGTGTTGGAGAATTATCAGCAGGCAGATGGCTCTGTAAGAGTACCCCAGGTGCTGCAGCCCTATATGAATGGCATTGGCGAACTGAAATTCTAGCCATGGATTATCTGCCGCTGTTTTTTAACCTCGCCGACAGAAAATGTTTAATCATCGGCGGGGGAGAGGTTGCTTTTCGTAAGGCTGAACTGGTTAGTCAGGCGGGAGCGAATCTCAAGGTCGTGGCTCCGGTAGTCTGCGAGGCGCTTAACGCACTGCTTGACGTTGGAACTCACCAGCGCCAAATCAGGAAATTTGAGCCCGCCGACCTGGACGATGTTTGCCTCGTTGTCTGTGCGACAAGCGACACCAAGGTTAACAGAAACGTTTCAGCATTGGCGAAAGAACGATTGATTCCTGTAAACGTGGTTGATAGCGCACAACTGTCGACGGTCATCTTTCCGTCAATAATCGACCGTTCTCCCGTGATTATTGCGGCTACCAGCGGTGGACATTCACCGGTTCTGGCCCGCAAAATTCGCGAAATACTCGAAGCAACGATTCCCCAGGGCTTCGCCAATCTGGCCTCGTTCCTGGGTAAGAAGCGCAGCGAATTGAAGGCCCGGTTTCCAGACCCGGAAATTCGCAGACGAGTCACTGAAGCGTTCCTGTCGTCCCCTGGGGAGGCATTCGCACAACAGGGTAAGGAAGAGCAGGCCACTGAATACTTCAACCAGGCGTTGAACCAGGACCTGGGTGACCTCAGTACTGGCGAAGTGTATCTCGTCGGTGCAGGCCCCGGTGACCCGGACCTGTTGACGCTAAGGGCGTTACAGTTAATGCAAAAAGCCGATGTGGTTCTGTACGATAATCTTGTCTCTGACCCGGTGTTGGCGCGTGTGCGGCGAGACGCGCGAAGACTGTATGTCGGTAAAAAAGGCCGCGGTGACTCTACTGCCCAAGAAAGTATCAACGAGATATTGCTCCGGTTAGCAAAAGAGGGCCATCGGGTTTTGCGCCTCAAAGGCGGGGATCCTTTTATTTTTGGTCGCGGTGGAGAAGAAATTGAAAGTCTTATGGCGGAATCGGTCTCGTTCCAGGTTGTACCAGGAATCACCGCCGCATCCGGATGTGCTGCCTATGCGGGTATTCCCCTGACGCACCGCGATTACTCCCAGTCAGTTCGGTTTGTCACCGGGCATCCACACGATGGCGTGGTTGACTTGGAGTGGCGGGAATTTTCACACAAGAACCAGACGATTGTTTTCTATATGGGACTGGGCGGTCTGAAATCGATCTGCGAGCAATTAATTGCTCATGGTCGAGCAGCATCAACACCAATTGCAGTGATATCAAAAGGTACAACACCGGAACAGAAGACGGTCGTTGGCGATCTTGAATCGATTCCTGAATTGGTAGAACAGCAGCAAATCACCGCACCGACGCTTATTATTGTCGGGGAAGTTGTTGCATTACGAAAAGTGATAGGCTGGGATTGACAGCACCCCTGTTCAGCTTCCTAGTCACAATTGTTCGGTTTGGGTAACCCGGCGATCTTTGAAACCAGTTTTGCCGGTTTTGCCGAGAACAGCTTCATCAGGTATATGCTGCGCCCCTTTTTGGGACCGAGATTTTTCCTGATTATGTTGACCAGAACTCGCGTGGCAGGCGATATGTGATGGTCCGAATAGTATCGGCGAACAATATTGATGACTTCCCAGTGATCGCTTGTCAATTCAATATCGTCCTGGTCCGCCAATTGTTGCGCAACCTGTTCGCTCCAGTCTGAGAGATCCCTTAAGAACCCTTCTTTGTCAATTGCTGCCGGTACCTGGTTCATCGTAAACTACGACCAGCTTTTCTGTTGGGAGTACTCAACACACAAAGCGACAAACCTGTCGTAATCAACAAGTTCATATTGATCGCTGGCTCTTGTGAAAAGCGTTGTTAATCCCCTGGCTTTGACATCCGCTTCAATAGCAAAAACCTGGGTACCCAAACTATGTACCAGGGCCAGATCAGGATGGTTAATCGCGTAAACGCCATCTTCAATCAGTATCAATGCATCATCAGCCGTGCAGAATTCCGCACAACTATTTAATGCCTGGTGCTGGTACGGTGACTTGTTTACGGTATGTAACAGCATGGTTCCCTAGAAACTCAAAATAACATCGTGGTCCACGAACATTTGTTTTACTTCAGCTTCGCTTAACGCCTGCACAGCAATAGCCAGGTCCGAAGTATCAAGTTTTCGTTCTCCCAGATGCGATTGTCGGCAGTAAACGCCCGTTACGCCGTAGTCCGCGAGTGCTTTGTAAGTCACAGAATAATCTTTTGTCGCAAGCTGGGTCGTGTCCTGGCCACCCAGCACCTGATACAGTCCATCCCGGAGAAACAACACCGAGCATTGTGTAAAAGCCGATCCCATCAGGATTGCATCCAAAGCCTCCTGCCCAGTAACAGAGCCATGGGGCGGTTTATCGAGAACGAACAAAAACTTTTTCATGGCAGGCTTTTTCATGGCAGGAAGGTTACCAGCCGATCAGATTCCAAACCGGCATCAATCAGTTGTCCTAAACCCGAGACCGTAAATTCCGGTGACAAGTTCCAGGCAGTTTTCTCGTAACGGTCAGCCTCGGTTTTGTCCAGCATTCCCCGGCGCAGGGCCGAGGCAATGCAAACCACCAGTTCAGTATCATGGGTTTTAGCCAGGTTGCACCAGGCCTCATTGATATTTATCTCGTCCTGAGGCGGGGTAATCAGGCTGTTACCGCAATAGACACCGTCGTGATAAAAAAACACGCGATACAAGTCATGTTTTGCCTCAATCACCGCAGTAGAAAAACGCAGAGCCGTCAGAGAAGCCTGTGAACTGTAGGGGGCGCCAAACACAGCGACGGAAAATTTCATTTCAGGTCAAAAAAAGCCCCGGTATGACTCCATACAAGGGCTTCATACCAGGGCTTTGCATTTACTCCCGTGTTAGTCGTCGCCACCAAATATACCGAGGATCATCAGCAAGCTAACAAATAGATTATAGATGTCCAGATATAAGGAAACGGTGGCCATAATGTAGTTGGTTTCACCACCGTGCAGGATTCTGCTGGTGTCATAAAGAATGAAACCTGACATCAGGATCACGACGGCTGACGAGATAGCCAAATGCAATCCCGACACATAGAAACCGAATAGTGAACCCAGGAACATCGCCAGCATGGCTGCGATAATGACCCACATACCGGTCATCAAAAAGCCGCTCATGAAGGAAAAATCTTTTTGGCTAATCAGGGTGTACCCGGATAGCGATAGAAATATGACACCCGTGAGCCCAGATGCCATGACGACGGTTTGTGTTCCCGCTGCCGATTGCATGTAGTAATTCAGCATGGGACCCAATGAGAATCCGAGGATACCGGTGAAAGCGAATACAAGTAGAATTCCCCATGCACTGTTTTTCATTCTGCTGATGGCAAATATCAGGCCGATAGAAATCAGCAGGGGGAAAAAGCCCATATACGGCGCATTCATGGCCATCGCGAGGCCAGCCATTGTGGCACTAAAAATCAAGGTCATCGACAACAACAAATAAGTGTTTCGTAGAACCTTGTGCGTTGCACCAACGGTCGCTCTCTGATCCGTTACAAATTGTGCGTCTGCCATGTAAATCTCCTGCTTGTTTTACTGTATTTCGTTAAAAAATAAATTGTACGGCTATAACTGCCAAAAGCAAGGCATAGCAGCCAAAAGCAAGGCATAGACAGCCAAAAGCAAGGCATAG
>JAPYTQ010000006.1:70223-132630 GCA_029941905.1 Pseudomonadales bacterium
AAAGCAAGGCATAGCAGCCAAAAGCAAGGCATAGACAGCCAAAAGCAAGGCATAGGCGCTAAAGGCAAGCCGTAGCTAAGTCAGGGCAAGTTTACAACAGCCCGGAAGCAATGTAGATGTAATATTGGACAAAAAACCGGGACAAAGATTCACGATTTTTGAGGAATCTTCGCAGGTGGCGTGAGAGTTTCTAATAGCGCATGATTAGCGCGTGGAGACTATCAGAATGATAAAAATAATAACGATGCTAACTGCCCTGTTACCATTGGTTGTACAGGGTCAGGAATTTGTGATCAATGCTGCCGAGGTAGTTGGTTTCGGGATATTTCAATCGTCCAAACTGACCCGGCGTAAAGGCTTTTCCGACCACTCTCCTGCTGCTGACAGTGTCGAAAATGTACAGTTCCTCAATATCACGAGCAAAATACCCGCCACTCTAGGCCTGGATTTTGGGCTTGAGTACGTCATTAACACCCGTCCCCGCGGGCGGCCTATCGAGGTCACCACTATTATCAAGTTTCCAGAACCCGGGCTGGTCCGGCCAAATGGAAAGATTTACCTCGAATCCAGGGAAACCTACAAAACTGTCGTTGGCGAGCCCGCCTTACATGGCTACGGCTTTGATGAGAGCTGGGAAATGGTCACCGGGGAGTGGGTGTTTGAGGTCTGGCACAAGAAGGCCAGGCTGGTCAGCAAAAGATTCACCGTAGTCTCTGATAAGTAGTCTTTGATAAGTAGTCCCTGATGAATAGGACCCAGCATATGGAATACGAAACGATAAAGTACGAGACCGACGAGTATGTCGGTATCGTGACACTCAACCGGCCTGAAAAGCTCAACGCGCTGAACGCAACACTGCGAGATGAGCTGGAACAGGTCTGCGCACAGATCTATCAGACGGACTCGATTCGTGCAGTCGTGATTACAGGTTCCGGCAGGGGGTTTTGTTCAGGCGCTGATGTCAGCGGGCCAGCTCCCCAGAGAGAAGAGGCACCCTCTCAAAACAGCCGCCTCGATGACATGGGTTGGGTGGGGCGGCTCGCCTCTGCAATTTATGAAATCGGCGTGCCGAGCATTGCTGCGATGAACGGTGTCGCCGCAGGTGCGGGCATGAGCCTGGCACTCGGCTGTGATATGCGAGTCGGTCACAGCGGTTCACGGTTCCGAACTGTTTTTGCGGAACGTGGCTTGTCTCCCGACACCGGCATGTCTTTTTTTCTACCAAGGATCATCGGTTATGCCCGGGCGGCGGATTTGATTTTCACCAGCCGTGACGTTAACGGCGAAGAAGCGTATCGCTTGGGTTTACTGGATCGACTGGTAGAACAGGACCAGGTAATGGGGACGGCCATAGAGGTGGCGAAGCTGGTGAGCGCGTTGCCACCGATGGCTATTCGATCGGGAAAGCGGGTACTGCAACAGAACATGTCGAAAAATTTCCATGACGCATTACGTAATGAAACCCAGGGGCTGCAGTTCGCGAGGCGATCACCCCATGATGCTGCAGAACAACGATCAGCATTCGTTGAAAAACGGAAGCCGACATTTACCGGTAACTAAATTCGACCGGCGACTAAAATATTTGGGTCAGCAATATGGTTTCAATCAACACCCGCCGTCAATTAGAATCAATCTCACAGTTTTACGCACGGGAAGGGTATTACGTTGCCGAAGGACTTGTTTCCGGTAACGAAGTTGAAGCTCTTTGCAGGGAAATAAACGCGCTGGTTCGAGGCGAAAAAGGGCGGGTAATCGGCACTGAAGTCCTCGATCCGTCAATAGACCTGATGCAGCAGGTCCTGGCAATTCACTTCCCCCACAAGGCCTCTGATTTGATGACGGCAGCCCTGTCCCATCCGCAGATCGTTGAGATCTTAGATGCGCTTATTGGTCCCGATGTCAAATGTATGCAGTCGATGGTATTTGCCAAAAACGCCGGTAAACCAGGCCAGGCATGGCATCAGGACGAGTATTTTATCCCTACTCGGGACCGGTCTCTGTGTGGGGTATGGATTGCCCTGGACGATGCCACAATTAAAAACGGATGCCTCTGGATCCACAGCGGATCCCAGCGAGAAGGCATACTGTGGCCAATGAAGGCTCATAATGATGACCGCTTTGATATCTCCCATGAAGCCTACAACTTTCCATTTGATGAAAATGCCGGACAAGCCGTCGAGGTACAGGCAGGTTCTGTCGTCTTCTTCAACGGTTATACCCTGCATCGATCACTTAATAACACGAAGAGCAGCGGATATCGTCGTGCCCTGGTCAACCACTACATGAATGCGCGGTCGCTGCTCCCCTGGGGTATCGGTGGCAGCGCCCGAAACGATTTTCGCGATATTGTCATGGTATCCGGTGTAGACCCATATGCTGACAAGGGGATTCAGGATTTCAACTTTCCGTTTATTCGAGCAGAGAACCCGGTTCAGTCAAAAGAGATATACGCACTGACCCGAAAAGAATTTATGCATCGATCAGCCTCGGCTGAATAGATCCAAATAGATCGAGCTAGTTTGTCAGGGCAATCTTTCCTCTTTCAAGCCAGTCTGCGCAGCCCGGGGTCAGGACACGTTCTTTTGCGGCTTCGTACAAAGCAAGATCCTCACTAGTCAGTACATCCTTCCAGCGCCCATTAGAACCTTTGAACAAAAATGTCTTCCTGCCGCCTTTGAACATATGTTCCATCGGATCTTCAGCGTCGCTGGCGTCAACCCGCTTCTTTACATTGGCAAAAGTATTCAGCTCAACAACCCGCTGGATTGTTTCATCCGTCGCCTGAATACCGCCAAACTCTGCCAGCGTTCGTACGGCACCTTCCAGATCATTCAACATATCGTTGTAGTGAATGAACAGGAAATTGGGCAGGTGCCGATAATCCCAGTAAGTCTGGGTGTGATGCAGGTTGGACCAGAAGGGATAGCCCTCACTCTCCCAGTCAAACCAGCCCCTGGTAATCCAGTCCTGCCACAGCTCACGTGGGTCTTCCGGGCAAACAGGCAGGGGTGGACCCCGTAATAGCTCTGTATCATTCATCACCTCGTATGCCACCTCGGTATACCTCGAAAAATGGTTAAAAAATGACATGAAGACGTCACGGGGGTCTCGGCAAACAATAACGTAACGGACTTGCTCATAGTAGGGGAGACCATCCAGTGGCAGATGGCTCTTGATAGTTCGTTGGGTAGTGAACCCATCCAGCCACGTTTTAAGCGCATCTCTGCCTAAACCCATAAAATAGGCATCTGGCCAGACATTGATGGTGTCTGCCGCTGGCATCGGATCCAGGTGACCATAGAGTAAATGGTAATAGATATCCTGTGTCCATGTGGTGCCGGACTTGTACGCAGTTGTGATAACGATATCATCCGCTCGCGGGGAGTAGACATCCCAGCGGGTCGAATCAAGATGGTGGTTCTGGTAGCGACGGGTAACCTTCGGTAAATCCAATAGCACTTCCTTCTTGCCGGATCATTATCCCAAACTCATGTTGTCGAACCTAGAACTATGTGACCAGCCTATGCTGCTGGTCTGGTGTCCGCAATAATCGACACACGCTCGCCATATCGAGTCTCGGGGTAATAATCCCAGACTGCATGATGTTGGGTGCATCGATTGTCCCAGAAGGTCAGCGTATTTGGCTTCCATTCAACCCGGCAGGTGAGCCTAGGGGTCTGGGCAATGTGTTTGTACAACATATCGAGTATGGCGCGGCTCTCCCATGCCTTGAGTCCTTTGATATGGGAGGTAAAACCGGAGTTCACATAAAGCACCTTCTTGCCTGATTCCGGATGAGTGGCAATGACCGGATGTTCATTGCGGGGATAGCCACCTTCTGGCGGGGTGGATTTATACGACCCAACGTATGGAATGGCACCGTCATGAACGGCTGTCAGCTCACCTAACATTTCCTTCATGGGGTCAGAGAGTAATTCGTAAGCCAGGTACATATCGGCATAGAGAGTATCTCCACCACCACTCTCGGGAGTTTCGGTGATATAGAGCATTGACCCCATCGGTGGATACTCGTCACAGGTAACATCGGTATGCCATCCATCTCCGGCTGTGTAGGTTGACTTGGCGGTTGTTTTTACATGCAGGATTTCCGGGTCACCATCGCGGGAATAATTCATCGGATGGACATGCAACTTGCCAAACTTGCGACCGAAGGTCTTGTGCTGTTCCCGGTCGATTACCTGGTTCCTGAATACAAGCACCTTCCAATCGACATGGGCCTGATGAATGGTGGCAAACTCCTCATTCGTCAATTCTTTTGACAGGTCCACGCCCAGAACTTCTGCGCCGATATGTGGCGTTAGTGGTTTTAGTTCAATGTCCATAAATTTCCCCGGGAGGTTTTGCTGCAACTAGCATTAGTGTGCCATGTTTTCGATCTTTTCGACACTCTGGTTTATTAGAGCTCTGGTTTATCAAAGCTCTGGTTTACTAAAAGCATTTAGCCAGTATTCATGATGCCTCAGTCGTGACTGTGCTTTTTGACCATTGCTGACAAGTGTTTCTCTGCATACCGCTGGCCCATTCGAACGTAGCCTCCTGGATTCGGATGCAAGTCATCAGGAAGGTCGGAGGCATCAGCTTCGGCGAATAAGTCAAGCCCATCGACATAGTAGAGGTTCTCGTCATCTCTGATCTCGACTACCTCCCGAATCAATTGCCGCACCCGGGACAAGGTCAGGGATCCTTCACGGATTTCCCTATGGCCAGGTACGACAATAAATTTGCCATTGTCGTCCGGAATAGTCGGGCCGGGATGGTCCTCGGCACTGGGGCAATAGATGGGTGAAATAAGAGTAATGGGCGTATCAGCCTTGCCTTCACGGATGGTATCAAGGAATCCATGCAACAGTGGCTGAAAGATTCGTTCCCGCATGGAATCCATATTGATGATATTGATGCCGGTCTTGATGCTGATGAGGTCCGCGTCGGAGTCACGCATCGTTCTGGCAACAAACTGATCCAGATGACACTGTCCACCAAAGCCAAGATTTTGCAGCACGGCGCCGGATTGCCTTGCCGCAACCGCGGGCCAGATCTGACTTGGCTGTTCGGCTTCCATACAATGGCTGATCGAACTGCCATGGTGAATCCAGCGGGGCGTACCTGGTGTGCTGATAGCAATTGAGGCACCGTCATCAATCCGCAAGTCATGTAGCTCAACAAAAGCGTTCTGGGGTAACCAGATTTCGCAGTGTTTTTTCTCCGTACCCAGGTTGTTGAACTGCCAGCAGCCTTCACCACCACGGATCAGCTCAAATTTTGACCGATCGGCTGAATCGAGATAGATGGTGTTGCCCGCATGATTTGAGCTGGAAGCAATGTGGTCATCAATCTCCAGGTCAAAGACAACGGGTCGTTTTGATGCGGGGGGTGTGACCATGTTGGTTGTCAGCGCCGTGATTGCTATGGCGCTGGAATCTGTCTCGAAAATCAGTCGAACACCGGATGGCATTCTTACCATCACATCCAGCATCGCAGGCACCTGGGGCCGGGTCCAGGCTGGCAGTCGTCGCGGGCTGATCCCGTTCGGTCTTCGATCCAGGTCGAGGGCGCCATGGACCAACAAGTCTTTATCGACTAGTTCACTGATGCGAAAGGATTGCATGGGTACTGCCTGCTGCTTTTAGACAACCTAAGCTAACCAATATCGCAGCCTGATTCAAATACCCAGCCCTTTTTCTACATACCGGGCCGCCACATGCTGCTGACGCTATGGGTCACATTTTGACGATCTGCGCAATTCAAGTGGGTATCGCGATGTTCGTCGGGTTATTTCCGCAAGAGATTGTAAGTATTTGTAAAGAGTTTGTTCGGATATCGCACTTTCTGTTGAATGTGCAGTGGTTCACAGTCAAGGTGATGACCTGTTCAGATAACACAAGAAGAAGAAGAGGTTCTCAAATTGGCTAACACAACGACCAACTCCTGCAAATCTGCACTCATTCTGTTAGGCATAATTATTGCGCTGTCGCTGCTCACCGGGATGACAAACTTCGAAGGACAACATCATTACCCGGGTAGAGCATCTCTGGTTAACCTGGATGGCTATGCGATGAGGATCACATCCGTCAGGAACGCAGGCCATCTATGTCGTTTACAACTGGAACTGGAATTTGGCGCTGACCTTGAGGCTACCCGCATTGACCCGCAGACTACGCAGTTCAATGATGAACGTCAGGTGTATACCGTGAATATGATTGCCAGACTAGCGAACCAGAATGATGGCAGTGAGATGACAGTGAACTGCGAAGTCAAAGCGTGCAACATTTCTGTCAGTTCGCTGGTGATCCAGTAAATCCGGCTGCGCTGATTGAAAACCCCAGTTCAGGACACCCGGCGTTAATCCGGGAATCGCGCCATAGCTACAATAGGATTAGCATGGTTTAATGCCAGATTCTTCATAAATCAGGAGAGACACGTGGCAGAACTTGATTTGATTGTCAGAGGCGGTAGGGTCATTGACGGGTCAGGTGAACCGGAACGTACGGCAGATATTGCGATTAAAGATGGCAAGATCGAATCGATTGGCAAGGTTTCTGGCAAAGCCAAAAGAGAAATTGACGCTAACGGTGCCCTGGTCACGCCCGGTTTTGTAGACATCCACACCCACTATGATGGCCAGGTAACCTGGTCCAATCGCCTCAATCCCTCCAGCCATCACGGCGTGACGACCGTCGTTATGGGTAATTGTGGCGTCGGCTTTGCTCCGGTGCGTCCGACCGACCATGACCTGCTCATTAAATTAATGGAAGGCGTAGAAGATATTCCCGGGATTGCCTTACATGAGGGCTTACCCTGGGCCTGGGAATCCTTCCCTGATTATCTGGACTATCTTGATCAACGTGCATTCGACATGGATGTCGGCGCGCAACTGCCTCATGCTGCTGTTCGTGTCTACGTCATGGGTGAACGCGGGGCGAATCGAGATATGGCGACCGGGGAGGACATCGCAGAAATGCGTCGTCTAACCACCGAAGCAATCAAAGCAGGAGCCCTGGGGTTCACCAGCTCGCGCACGTTGAACCATCGCAGTAGTTCCGGGGACCCAACTCCATCGTTGACAGCCGCGCGCAACGAACTGGTTGGTATCGGCCAGGGAATCAAGGATGCCGGGCGCGGCGTATTGGAGATGATTTCCGATTTCAAGGACCTGGACGAAGAATTCGCGTCGTTGATGGCCATGACGCAAGCCAGTGGTACGTCGATGACGATTTCTCTTGCACAGGGTATCAATCCCCAGGGCTGGAAAATACTGCTGGATCGTATCGACGAAGCCAATAAGCGCGGGATACCCATGAAAGGGCAAGTGGCACCCCGTGCAATCGGGATCCTGTTAGGCCTCAATTGCACATTGAATCCATTTATTCGCTATCCAAGTTATCGGGAAATTGCGGACTTGCCCCTGAATGAGAGAGTCAACCGTCTTCTTGACGCCTCATTCCGGCAGAAATTATTGTCCGAAGATCCAAAACCCGGTGGCCCCGAGCGACTGCTGACTAGTTTTGAGCGAATGTGGGTATTGGGAGATACACCGAATTACGAGCCTGATCCCAGGGATAGTATCGCGGCCACAGCCGAACGCCAGGGCGTTTCGCCGCAATCCCTGACACTGGATGCGATGCTCTACAAAGACGGCGAGCAGATTCTGTATACGCCCTTCGCCAACTACGCAGAATCCAACCTGGATTGCTGTCGGGAAATGATCCTGGCTGAAAATACGGTGATGGGCCTGGGTGACGGGGGCGCTCATGTAGGGACGATTTGCGACGCCAGCTTTGTGACCTATTTACTGACCCACTGGGGGCGAGACCGGATACGGGGCGAACTGATTGACCTGCCGACCCTGGTTAAAGCCCAGTCTGCCGATACAGCTGCGGCGGTTGGACTATTGGATCGCGGTCTGTTGATGCCGGGAAAACGTGCCGATCTGAATGTTATTGATTTCGACAATCTAAAGGTTCATACCCCAACCATGGTCCACGATCTACCGGCGGGGAAAAAGCGACTCGAACAAACCACAGAAGGCTACCTGGCGACAATTTGTCACGGTGAAGTCACCTACGAAAATGGCGTGGCAACCAACGCGCTGCCGGGGCGACTGGTTCGTGGTCAGCAAGCCTAGGTGAAGGAGAAAAAATGAACTGTCCAAAATGTGGCTCAGAATTCAACACAGTGACCTACGAGGGCATAGATGTCGACCGCTGTTCGGATTGTTTTGGATTGTGGTTTGATGTACTGGAAAAGGATGACCTGCAAGTCATGAAGGGGTCCGAGTCAATCGATATCGGTGAAAAAGGCGCGAGCAACGATGACCAGGAAAGACGCCTGGATTGCCCCAAATGCAAGGCCGCCATGATCCCGATGATCGACAAGGATCAGTTCCATATACATTTTGAGAATTGCCCCATATGTTTCGGTACATTTTTTGACGCTGGAGAATTTCGCAACTTAAAGGAGCACACCGTCATGAAGCGATTTCACCAGATGGTGGAGACCGTCAGATCGAACCTGAATTAAAGTGGTAAAACAGCGTCAAACGTGACACCGACAAAATTGAGCCTGATGATTACCCAGATTCGAAGCAGCTAGTTGGATGAAAGAATCAGGCCCCGATGTCGAACAGATATCAGCCAGACTGCTATCCTACCTTGGCATGGAACTGGGGGCGACCGAGCTTACCTATTCGAGTCCACTAACCCAGATTCTGGGCGGGTATGATGCCTTCACATATCAGTTCTGTCTCGGTGGTACCGGGGAAAAATTGTCGAAGCCTCTCATTCTGCGTTTGTACGGGGAGCAACGCAACCCAGAAACCGTGATCCGCGAAAGTGCTGTCCAAAATGCACTTTCGGCTCAAGGGTATCTGGCTCTTGCCGTTTTCTTTGCCAGCACAGACTTAAATATTCTTGGTGGTGCTTTCATGATCATGTCCCATATGGATGGTGCCATGATGATAGACACCGAACGTGAACACATACCGCGAATGCTGGGTGAGGCTCACGCAACACTGCATCGTATCGATACAACGACACTGATTCAGATGCTTGCGGCTCAGGGCATACCAGCGGCGCAATTCAGTCTGGATGCTAGATTACAATGGCTGGATTCACAAAGGCTGGATATACCGTGGATGGAAGAGAGCATTCAGTGGCTAATCGATAATCAGCCACCGAAGCCCAGGCAGCTCTCGATATGTCATGGCGACTTCCATCCCATAAACATCCTGGTCAGTAATGGCAAAGTGACTGCTGTATTGGATTGGCCGGGGTTTATGATTGATGACGCGGCCATAGATGTTGCGGCCACTATGATTCTTGTGCAGGTGGTTGCAGATCACCTGATGCCGGAAGCTGACTTTGGTGAATCCATGCCGCAATATCTGGATTCATACAAAGGCATACGAACACTGGATGAAAGATATCTTGATTACTACAGAATGCTGAGATGCGTCCCTGCAATTATCGAGGGTGCAGAAGGCCGGGGTGCCTGGAGTATCGAACCGATTTTCAGAAGCTTGATCGATACCGTTTTCGAGATTTCGAAGATCAAGGTAGTGCTGCGGTAAGCGTGTATCGAATCGGCATGGAAATTACTGTTGCGTGTTAGTCTCCAGCCAACGGACAAAATCCGGCAATTCGGAAGCTAACTCCAACTGCATCATGTCTGTATTGCCAAACGCGAGTTGAGATCGTTGCATCGCTAGCCGGTATGCCGCCATTGCCTGCTGAGCCTCATCAGACATCCAGTACGCCTGTAAATTACCCAGTGATAGATATACGAAGTAGGGATGAGATGCCGACAAGCTCGATTTCCACACACTCTCAGCCTTTGCATAGTACGACAACGCCTCTTGTGGCTTTTCGATTCGCAGGTAAGAGTTACCGAGATTGAACAGCGCAATACCCACATCGGGATGATTGTCGCCGAGTGATTTCTGCCAGGCTAAGAGGACAGCGAACTGCAGTTCTCGAGCTTGTTCGTACATTCCCTGCTTGTCGTACAAGTTAGCCAGATTATTCATTGCTGTTGACGTATCAGGATGGTTAGGTCCCAGGCTTTCCCGCAGGCTGCTAATCACCTGGTTCATTAGCGGCTCTGCGAGATCGTATCGTTCGAGCTCCAGGTAGGTAGCAGCTAAATTGTTACTGGGCGCAATGGTTTGTTGACTGTGTCTGCCGTAGCGTTCTTCGCGCAGTTGTAAGTTTTCCTCCAATATTGGCCGAGCCTCACCGGGGCGGTTGTAATTCGTTAAATGTCCGCAGAGGGAATTGAGAGCTTGGATTCGCACTGTTATTAAATCTGCCCTGCCATCGGTGAGATTCAGGCTGTCCCGATAGTATTGTTCAGCTTCATTCATTAGTCCTTTGTCGCTCATCGACCGCCCAAGTTCCACATACGCCTCAGCATCCTTGCGTTGTTGGTTCCCTTCGTCCTCCAGGGTGATACCAAGGGCCTGATTGGCGAGTTTTATTGCGCTATCGAAATGACCTGCCCGTCTGGTGAGCGCGGCCAAACGGATCATGCCCCCTGCTGTTTCGTAGCTGGCAGTACCATAAACAGCCTCCAGAATACTCAGGTATAGGTCTTGCTGTTCTGTCGCGCTTTCATACTGGCCGAGAACCTCGTAGTGTATCGCTTGCTCTTCATAAACACCCCTCATAGAGTTAGATTTTAACGCTATTTGGTGTCTAGCAAACTCTGGGAAGTCCAGGCGGGTATAATCTGCAAAGAAAACCCAGACTATCTTCTGTCCAGGATGATCCAGGCAGGGCAAGTTAGTACTGGGTAGCTATATGGGTACCTAGAGGGTACCTAACTAGAGTGCTTCTCTGCAGCCCTTTAAAAATGCTGGCGGAGGGGTAGGGATTCGAACCCTAGGAGCTATTACACTCAACGGTTTTCAAGACCGCCGCTTTCGACCGCTCAGCCACCCCTCCGTGAGTCGCGCAATATACGCGATTCAGGGCATTTTGTTAAGGTTTTTAGACGTGTTTTAGCTGTGATTGAATTTGACTGATTTACCTGACAATATTTGGTTGTTTTCTACGAGTTTGTATCCTGTATGACGGAAATTCTGGTCATTATTTTGTTCGGTGTTGTGGGTCTGTATTGGCTCGCAGCTATGCGTTGCAAGGAGATTGCCGTCGTTGTTGCCCGGCGGGAATGTGATCGATGCGATGTTCAGTTGCTCGATCAGACGGTGCACCAGGCCAAGCTGTCCATGAGTCGTGATAATCGCGATCAATGGCGGGTCTGGAGAGAATATCGTTTCGAATATACCAATGATGGAGATACGCGCTCACATGGCCTGGTGACGATGCTGGGCCAGAGAGCGGTTCGTGTCGATATGGAGACGTTCAATTCTGTGATCCACTAAAATTATCCGTGAAGATTCTCCTTTGTTGCCTCTTGCTGCTTACCGCATGTCGGTCAATGCCGGAAAAGCCTGTTTGTGAGGCCAACGACATTGAGCTGATCGATCCCGTCCCGGTTACCTTTTATGGCATTAACAGTGCGCCTGGACACAATCGCGCCAGGGCGAAGTTCGTCCTCAAGACCTGGGAATCCCACTGCCCTGGAGCAACTATTCAAGATATTGCCCGCTCCCGCTACGACAACTATATCTGCCTGATTCCCGGCAAGCGGGACGATAAAGTGGTGGTTGGAGCGCATTACGACAAGGTGGGTGAAGGCAAGGGGATTGCCGATAACTGGAGTGGAGTCATGATCACCAGTCAGTTGATTGAGTATTTCGTTCACAATCAGCCAGAGTACACACTCGAATTTGTTGCCTTTGCTGAAGAGGAGAGAGGGATGGTGGGTTCTTCTGCTTATCTGCAGGCATTGCTGCGTAAAATCGAAAAAGAATCACTGGTTGCAATGATCAACATCGACACCATTGGATTGAAACCGGTCGTGATTGATGAACACTCCACAGCAGGCTTAGGTTGCCTGGCAAGAAATACGGCCCGGGCGCTCCAAATAGAATTCAGTCAGTCCAGCTGGGATGCAATCACCGGGGACTGGGAACCTTTCGCAAAACAGAATATACCCGTGCTGAATCTCCACTCGGTGGATGCCAGAACGATCAAGCGAATTCATTCTCGCAGGGATAAAAGCGGTAATGTGGACGAGGATCTTATGCAGGATGCCTATCACCTGGTACTCAATGTCATCCTCAAGCTACCCGAAATGTCGACGAGCGGGTGATAGACAGTGCAGACTAGGAGGCTGAGAGCCTCCTAGGATCCGTCATTTTGAAAAATGTTGGTGAACTCCGCTTCCCACTTGGAATAGTCTGTGCCAGGAACCTCCTGGATAAGCACACCCATCTGCATATCGTCACCATTGTCTCTGACCCAGCGTATCTCCTCCCTTAACAGGAACATGATAAAAGGTTCGCCAACGCCAATCGTGATGTTGAGCAGGGTATGCGGTGGAAGCACCGTCGCAGTACTGAATTGCAGGCCTCGGGTGGAGAAATCGATAGCCTCGCACGCAATGGAGACACCCACCATACTCTGTTCTTCTTTGCACTCGTGGATATGCACGAAGAACTTGATACGGCGGTTCTCTATTCTTGGTTCTACACGCTTATCCATTAGACAATGGCCACTTTCGATTCCACTTTATATTCGCATTTGATCATATGAGTACAGCTTAGCGACCGCAAGGATGTTGGCATGAACGGCGCTAGCTCTGGTCTAACAGGCTTCTGTAGGTCCTCAGGTGCTTCAGGGCCTCGGTATGCTGGCCCACAAGCTCATAAAGCCTGGAAAGGTTGTAATGTGCGTCTGCAAACGATCCAGCCTTCTTGTAGGCCGCAATCGCATCGTGAATTCTGCCCACGTCTTCAAGCAGAGTGCCAAGATTAAATGCAGCCAGCATGTTATCCGGGTCGGCATCCAGGGCTTTGTAATAATGAGCCTCCGCATCATTATATTCACCGGCCTCCTGCTGTAGCCTGCCAAGGTTAACGTGGGCATCAGAATGCTGTGGGTCAAGCTCCAAAGCGCGGGCGTAAGCAGCCGGGGCATCCTCAGGACTGACGGCTTCCAGATCGACACCCAGGTCAAACCAGTCATCGCTACATAATTGGTCGCTGCTTTCTGCATTCTCAGCGGCTTGTCTGGCCAGCGGAGCCACGGTACCGGCCAGTTCGGCAACAGTAAAGTTAAAGTGAATCTGGCCAGATTCCGGATTGTACATCTGGTCCTCATCGCGAATAACCACAGCACCGCCGTCGCCGCTAATACGAAGTGCGGTTAAGGGACGGTTCGTGGGGAGTTTGCGTTGAAGTTCAAACAGGCTGCGGTTTATTTTGCTGCGTCTGACACCCGAGGCGAGCAGTTCCTTGGCTGTCCGCAAAATAACAATATCCTGGAAACTGAAGCGAAAATGCTGGTTAGGGCCGCGACTTGGGTCCAGAACGCCACGGGCAATATCCCGGATTACCGTTTCAGGCAATTCGATGAGTTCGGCAACTTCTCGAGTTGAGTATCCCTTCATGGTGGTTACTGCTCATTGGGCGCGCATTGTGGTTATCCTGATAGCTGGAGTAGCTAGTTGGCGGCCTTTTTGCGCGTCGTCTGTTTTTGGGCCTGCTTTTTAGGGGTTTGTTTCTTTGGCGCCCGTTTTGGTTTTTTGCTTGCGGTTCCCTGATTCTTCAGGCTTGCCTTAAGCGCTTCCATAATATCAATAATCTTCGCTTCGGGTTGTTCTTCCGGCGAAACCACAATTTGCTGACCATTGACCTTTCTGTCAATCATATCCAGCATATGGTGTCTTACTTCGTCGGTATATTTTTCCGGTTTGAACTGATCGGAAGATACTTGTTCTACCAACTGGATCGCAAGTTGCAGTTCCTCTTTTTTAATATCAGAGGAGGGGATTTCGACATCCTCAAAGGAGCGAAGCTCTTCCTGGTGGCGCAGCTGGATCATAATCAGGCCTTCATCCAGCGGATGAATCATTACCAGGTAGCTTTTTCCACGCGTCGCATATTTGGCCAGGGCTGATTTGCCTGTTTTGCGCATGGCCTCTGCCAGCAGGTGATAGGATCGGGCCGCACCCTTGTCCGGGCCTAGAAAGTTGACCTTTTCAACGTAAATAGCATTGATCTCTTCGGCGGGTACGAACTCTTCAATCTCGATTTCGTTGGTGGATATGGCATCCATTGCTTTCATTTCTTCAGCAGAAAAGAGCACAAACTGGCCTTTAGCGAATTCGTAGCCCTTGACTCGGTCTTCACGGTCAACCAATTCGCCGTCAGTTGATGCACATATTGTTGCTTCAGGCGTGCCCCGTCTTTACGCAACATATTGAATCGTATACCTTTTGTCGTATCGACTGTGGAATACATTTTGACGGGGATAGAAACCATCCCAAAGGAAATTACACCCGAACCAATTGCTCTAGCTGCCATAACAGATCCTCGTCTCTAATTACCCTCAAGGGGTGGAATACTATCGGTGTAAACCCAAGCGCTGTCAACGACATGGCAGCATAGAATAATATTTACTAAAAACAAAGGGATAGATGTAATAATTAACCTAATTTCGTCACTAGGGTGCTGATTGCTTCCTGATGCTAGTTGCTTGCGTTGCGAATCATATCCCTGGCAATCACGGTTTGCTGAATTTGTGATGTACCCTCATAGATTCGAAACAACCGCACATCACGATAGAATCGCTCAACACCGTAATCCTCAACGTACCCGGCACCGCCGTGGATTTGCACGGCACGGTCGGCGACTCGACCCACCATTTCCGTCGCAAACAATTTGCAGCTCGCCGCCAGTGCGGCGACATTTTCCCCGGCATCTCTGCGCTTTGCGGTATCTGTCACCATACAAAGGGCTGCATAGGTGTCGGTTTGACTGTCAGCCAACATCGCCTGGATCAACTGAAACTCGGCGATGGGTTGACCGAACTGTTTTCGCTCGGTGGCATATTTCAGGCTGTCCGCAATCAGCCGTTCGGCACAACCGATACTGATGGCACTGATGTGCAGGCGACCCTTGTCCAGCACCTTCATTGCGGTACGAAAGCCAACATTTTCCTTCCCGCCGATCAGGTTGTGTTGGGGTACTACCACGTCATCAAACATCACATCGCAAACGTAGGTACCCTGTTGACCCATTTTTCGATAGGGCTTGCCCAGGTCGATACCCGGAGTGCTGGCTTCGACCAGAAAAGCGGAAACCCCTCTGGATCCCTCCCTGGCCGGGTCTGTTCGGGCAAATACGGTAAAAAGATCCGCCTTGGGTGCATTAGTGATAAAGCGCTTTGTGCCGTTAATGATATAGGTGTCACCTTCTTTTTTGGCCGTGCTTCGAACAGAGGCAGCGTCTGAGCCTGCTTCCGGTTCGGTCAGACAGAACGACCCGATGACTTCACCGGTTGCCATTTTGTGTAAATAGCGTTGTTTCTGCTCCGCTGTGCCGTCAATAATGAGCGACTGGGAGCCGATACCAACGTTGGTGCCGAATACCGAACGAAAAGCTGGTGAGGTATGACCAAAGACGCGTGCCACCGCGACTTCTTCGGACATGTTCAGGCCGAGCCCGCCATACTCCTCGGGAATCGTCAGGCCAAACAACCCGAGCGCTTTCATATCCTCAATGACGTCATCGGGAATACTGTCATCCGCACCGACCTGGGATTCCAGCGGGCGTAATCGTTTCTCGACAAATTTATCGACGGTATCAAGCAGTTGATCCAGCGTTTCCTGATCCAGAGCCATGAGCCAATTTCCTTGTTTTTCTTGTCGGTAGCTGATGTAAGCAGCTGTTGTAAGTTGAACGCAACCTATATAATGCCGCGCTTGTTTGTTTGACTACTTTTTGACGTTCTTTCTAATTTTTTCTATTTTCAAAATTTTTTATTTCAAAAAAACCTGGCAATTTTTAATACCTCGTCAGGATCACCGGCGTGAAGGGGCTGCATTGTATGCGGGCTGCCAACAATTCGCCAATAGGAGTTAGGGCACAAAATGGCTGGATTTAAATGGGACGATCCCTTCTTTCTGGATGATCAGTTAACAGAGGAAGAACGACTGGTTCGCGACTCGGCACGGGATTACGCGCAGGAAAAATTAATGACCCGAGTGAAGCAGGCATTTAGGGACGAATACTTTCATCGCGAAATCATGAACGAGTTTGGCGAACTGGGTTTACTCGGAGCAACATTGCCTGAGAAATATGGCTGCGCCAATGTCAATTATGTCTCCTATGGGTTGGTCGCCCGTGAGGTCGAACGGGTCGACAGTGGTTATCGATCCGCCATGAGCGTCCAGTCTTCACTGGTGATGCATCCGATCCATGAATATGGTGATGAAGCCCAACGGGAGAAATTTCTGCCGAAGCTTGCCACGGGTGAATGGGTCGGTTGTTTTGGGCTCACAGAACCGGACTACGGCTCTGATCCCGGCAGCATGATTACCCGGGCTGAGAAAACCTCCGCGGGTTACCTGTTGAATGGCGCAAAAATGTGGATTACCAATTCCCCGATTGCCGATGTCGCCGTGGTATGGGCAAAACTTGAGGGGATTATCCGGGGGTTTATCGTTGAAAGGGGAATGAAGGGATTTGAAACACCGATTATTGAAGGTAAGTTCAGCCTCAGAGCGTCGGTCACCGGCGAGATTGTATTGTCTGATTGCGAGGTCCCGGCAGAAAACATTTTACCTAACGTTAAAGGACTCGCCGGGCCATTTGGATGTTTGAACAAGGCACGTTACGGGATATCCTGGGGCGCCATGGGCGCGGCTGAATTCTGCTGGCATGCTGCGCGAAGTTATACCCTCGAGCGCAAACAGTTTGGCCGGCCGCTGGCGGCGAATCAGTTAATACAGAAGAAACTTGCAGATATGCAAACTGAAATCACACTGGGTTTGCAAGGTTCCCTGCGCATCGGTCGATTGATGGATGAAGACTATTGCCCGGTTGAAAACATTTCACTGATGAAGCGAAACAATTGTGGCAAGGCGCTCGATATCGCCCGCATGGCGAGAGATATGCACGGCGGCAATGGCATCTCCGACGAATATCATGTGATTCGTCATTTGATGAACCTCGAAACGGTCAACACTTATGAAGGCACGCACGACGTTCATGCTTTAATTTTAGGTCGGGCGCAAACCGGACTCCAGGCTTTTACCGGCGAGTAAATAGTTTGAGACAAAAATTCTAGCTCGACTTTTTTTAGCTGGCATTTCACCGGTAGAAATTACCGCGCCTTTGTAAGACATTGGCCTGATATCTAAATAATATCTCACTGACGCCAGCCGGTAAACCCGGCGGCTCAAATGGGTCATTCATTATTTAACCATTATCTGTCGTGAATTATCAGTCATGACGTAAGACAATTGCCCATGAGTGGGGGGCATTTTCCTACGCGTATTTGGGCGATATGGAGGCTTCCATTTATCCAGCAAGGGGTTTAAGTTAGATTCAGATTAGAGCAGTTCATTTTTCTCAGGGAAACCAACTTTTCGAAGGAGGAATAAGTGATAAGAGTACTCGTAGTGGACGATCACCAACTTGTTCGTATTGGCACTTCACGGTTGCTGGCAGACATCGAGGGTTTCGAAATTGTTGGCCAGGCAGGCAGCGGTGAACAAGCGATCGATATGGTCAGGGACTTGAAACCGGATGTAGTACTTATGGATGTCCAGATGCCTGGCATGGGGGGGCTGGAGGCCACCCGACGCTGCTTGAGAGTAGATCCTGAATTAAAGATCGTGGCGGTATCTGTGCATGAGGACGAACCTTATCCGTCCAAACTGATGAATGGGGGTGCGGTTGGATACTTAACCAAACGAGCCGATGTCGAGGAAATGGTTCGTGCGATCAGAAAGGTCATCTCAGGTCAGCGCTACATCAGTTCTGACATAGCCCAGCAACTCGCGTTGCGTCCTTTTTCGCCCGAGGATGCCAGCCCATTTGAGGTGCTCTCCAATCGTGAAATGCAGATTACACTCATGGTCATCAATGGCCACAGGGTGCCTGAGATTGCCAAAAACCTGTCCTTAAGTTCGAAAACAGTCAACAGCTATCGTTATCGGATTTTCGACAAGCTCAGCATCAATAGCGACGTGGGTTTAACGAAGCTCGCTATTAAATACGGCATTATCGACTCCGAGGCGGTCGCATAAGCCAGCAGGTAGTGTAGTGTCCTGTATAGATAGCACTTAAAGTGCCATCTATACAGGACACTACACTAATTCAATGTAGCACCTGTCCACGTCTGCGCCTGCAATTACGTCGCCTTCGAAAACGTTATCCTGAATACTGGAACCTGCCTGTGGCCGCCAGTGGCCCTGAAAAAACCGCATTGTTGATCGTGGGTCTGGCGCCAGGGTTACACGGCGCAAATAAAACCGGTATCCCTTTTAATGGTGACGCGTCGGGTGATTTACTCTTCAAGGTACTCAAACATTTTCAGATTGAAAGCCGGGTTCGAATCACCAACGCAGTAAAGTGCCTGCCGGTTGCAAACAAACCCAGTTCATTAGAGCTGAACAATTGCCAGAAATTTCTTCTACCGGAGGTGACGCTCCATTTACAACAAGACATGCCAACCGTCATTCTCAGCCTCGGTCAAATCGCCCATCGCTCAGTTATCAAGGCGCTGGGGGTAAAGCAGTCGCAGTATCCGTTTAGTCATGGCGCGGTCCATGATCTGGATGAGCAACAATGGCTGGTTGATTCTTATCATTGCAGCCGTTACAACACCCAGACTGGGCGTTTGACGCAATCCATGTTTCAATCCGCAGTACAGTCTGCAGCCCAATTGGCGGGTTACCTTAAGTGACGACATTCGATAGCAAAACTTTCCTCAAACATCTGACCACAAGGCCGGGGGTTTATCGCATGTTTGATGAAGATGAGGAGATCCTCTACGTGGGTAAAGCCAAGAATCTGAAAAACAGGGTCTCGAGCTATTTTCGAACCACGGCCCTGGACGGCAAAACCATGGCGCTGGTTGCCCGCATCAATCAAATTGACGTCACCGTGACCAGCAGTGAAACAGAAGCGCTGTTGCTGGAACAGTCTTTGATCAAAGAACTGCATCCACCATACAACATCGATTTCAAGGATGATAAATCCTACCCTTACATCTATCTGTCGAGTGAAGATGAATTCCCAAGACTGGCATTTCATCGTGGTGCGCAACGCAAACCCGGTCGATATTTTGGCCCCTTTCCCAGTGCCTATTCCGTCAGGGATAGCTTGAACATATTGCAAAAGGTATTTCAGGTTCGGCAGTGCGAGGACTCTTTTTTTAAAAACCGCTCCCGACCCTGTCTGCAGTTTCAGATCAAGCGTTGTTCAGGACCCTGCTGCGACCTGGTGTCAAAGCAGGACTATGCCGCCGATGTGCAACATGCATCCCTGTTCCTGGAAGGTAAAAGCCGCAAGCTGATTGATGACTATGCTGATGAAATGGAAGAGGCAGCCCGGCAGTTGAAATTTGAGAGGGCAGCGCAATTTCGTGACCAGATAGCACACCTGCAGAGAATGCAGGAACAGCAGTATGTTATGGGCGACCAGGGTGATATCGATATCATTGCAGCTGTGATGAATCCCGGCGCAGTATGTGTCCTGGTGATGATCATCCGTGGCGGTCGCATGCTGGGACACAAGACCTACTTTCCCAAAGTCAAAATGGAACGCAGCGTTGCTGATTTACTGGCGTCCTTCGTGCCGCAGTTTTACCTGTCGGGTTTCGGTGGGCGAGAGTGCCCAAGGGAAGTGATAGTCAACGCAAAGCTTAATGAAAAGGAACTAATTGCCAGTGCACTAACACAAAAGACCGGGCGCAAGGTTCATATTGCTGACAATGTACGGGGCCATCGCAGGCGCTGGATATCCCTTGCACAAACCAATGCCGAACAGAGTCTGGGCAGTCACCTGGCGAACAAGAATAATCTTTCTCAACGCTTTGATGCACTGCAGTCTGCCTTGTCACTGGAACAAATGCCGGAGCGTTTGGAGTGTTTTGATATCAGCCACAGCTCCGGTGAGGCAACGGTTGCTTCCTGCGTTGTGTTTGATCAAAATGGGCCGCTCAAGTCCGATTATCGCCGCTTTAATATTGAGGGTATTACCCCGGGCGATGACTATGCCGCCATGTCCCAGGCATTAACCAGGCGCTATACGCGCATCAAGAAAGGGGAGGGGCGACTACCTGACATCCTGTTTATCGATGGCGGTAAGGGCCAATTGCATGAGGCTGAGGACATCATGGAAGAGCTGCAAATCTCAGGTGTGATCCTGGTCGGGGTTGCAAAAGGGCCCGGTCGAAAAGCGGGCCTGGAAAGTCTGTTCGTGCCGAATATCAAGTCTGGCTACGACGAAATTGTATTGTCACCGGATAACCCCGGTCTACACCTGATACAACATATACGGGACGAAAGTCATCGTTTCGCGATAACCGCCCACCGGCAGCGTCGGGGTAAGAAAAGAAAGGAATCAGTACTCGAAAGTATCGATGGTGTCGGGCCAAAAAGACGCCGCGCTCTGTTGCGGCACTTCGGTGGAGCAGGCCGCGTCGAAAGTGCCAGTAGCGAGGAACTGGCAAAAGTTGAAGGGATAAGTGGAAAGCTTGCGGACCACATTTATGCTACGCTGCACAGCAGCTAAAGACCCTGGAAAGCCGCTGTAACATGAAACTCCCCATAAGCCTGCCGAACATGCTGACGAGTCTCAGGATCGCCCTGATTCCTGTGTTGGTCGTTGTTTTCTACCTACCCTTCGAATGGAGATATCTGGCAGCCGCAGGTGTTTTTACGCTCGCCAGTATCACCGACTGGCTGGACGGTTATCTGGCAAGAAAGCTCGACGAGATCACACCGTTTGGTGCATTCCTCGATCCGGTAGCAGACAAGCTCGTCGTCGCTACTGCCCTTGTACTGCTGGTTGAAGTACACGCCAGCGCGATTCTGGCGGTGCCTGCACTGGTTATTGTCGGTCGGGAGATCGTCGTCTCCGCGTTGCGGGAATGGATGGCTAAATACAGTGAGCGACGCAGTGTGACGGTCTCCGTGGTAGGGAAGGTCAAGACAGTGTTTCAAATGGTGGCTATTATCGTCTTACTTGCCAGCGGTCCGGATCTGGGCAGCCCGATAGTCAAAGCGGGTTATGTTTTGCTGTATGCCGCTGCGGGTTTGACTCTCTGGTCCATGTACCTTTACTTAAAGCTGGCGTGGCCCGATTTATCCTCCGGGATGACCAAAGAAGACAGCTGAAGGCGCAGGTACACATCGAACAGCACTGGCTCGATTAGTACTACACCGCCGACACGAGTATGATCATTGCTTCTTTTCAGGAGCAGGAATGTGAAACCCATCAACTACGTCGATTCGCTGAATGAACACTACGGCTCACTTGGTAACCCACCGTATCGTTGGACGGTTAACGAGACAGCCCCATTGTCCAAACCCACAAAACCACTGAATGAAGCGGTGGTAACATTTCTGACTTCAGGGGGTGTCTCCCACTGCACCATGCCAGGTTTCAATCCTGATGCCCGCAACGACCATCGCCTCGATACGGTCGCCAAAGATGCTGACAGCCGGGATTTCCAGATTCATGACAGCTATTACGATACCCGGGACGCGGTGTCAGACCTGAATTGTCTGCTCCCCATTGACCGACTGCGCGAAATGGAGTCAAGCGGTGAGGTGGGGAAAATTGCTTCTCATCTGTGGAGTGGGTTTATGGGCAGAATCTACAATCGCACAAAACTGATCGAAGAATCGGCCCCTGCATTTATTGAGAAACTAAAGCAGGACAAGGTCGATATTCTGGTTACAGGCCCTGCCTGACCCCTCGATCACCAGACCGTGGGTCTGGTATGTCGGGAAGTCGAAAAAGCCGGAATAGCCACAGTATGCGTTGCCACTGGCCGCGATCTGATTGCCCAGGTTAAACCGCCACGGGCACTGTTCGTCAATCACCCGATGGGTAACAACTTTGGCAAACCCTTCGATGAAGCCATGCAAACGGAAATCTTACGTACAGCGCTTGCGCTGATTTACGATACCGATGAAGGTGGCATTTTGGTTGACTATGCTGAGGCGTGGCCTGAAACGTTCGAATATTTCAGGTCAGCTGATGGTTAATAAAAAAGCCGCACCTCGAGTCGACACCGTTCGCCTGCAAAATCTGTCCCGTGCGTTTATCGGCACGGCGAGTCTGTTCGCCGCGATTGACCTTGAGCTGTTTACGGCCATTCACCAGGGCGACAATACGGTGGACGCTTTTGCGCGTCGCAGTAAAATCAGGCTTGTCAATGCTGAACGGATTATGACGATGTGTGCGGCCGCAGGTCTCATCACCTGGCAGGCTGATCACTATATAAATGCCGAAGACGTCAATCGATTCCTCGTAAAAGGTGAGAAGGGCTATGCCGGACCCTGGTTGATGTTCACCCGCGGCGCCTGGGGTAAATGGGGGCAGCTGACGGAATTGTTGAAAAGCCAGGAGTCCGCGACGGTGATTGGCAGCTACAAAAATATGACGGTTGAGGCAGCGCGGCGCTACCATGAGGCGACTGCCAGTGTTGGCTTCGGTTCTGGCAGGCGGTTCGTCAGGCAGGTGGGCCTATCGGGAAAAAGAAGAATGCTTGACCTGGGCGGAGGCTCCGGTGCCTATTCCATTGTCGCCGTGCAGAACAATCCTGAGTTATCTGCCGTCGTGCTCGACCTGCCACCTGTCGTTGAAATCACCAGGGAATTCATCGAAAAAAATGCAGTGGTCGGCAGGGTAGATACGATCCCCGGTGACTTTACCCGCACGGCTTTCCCGCAAGACTGTGACGTGGCGGTGATGGCCAGCAACCTGCCGCAATACAGCCGTGACATTATTCAACAGGTTGTCACCAAGACATACGATGCCTTGTTACCGACCGGTGAAATGCACTTAATCGGCGAAATGCTCGATGATGATCGAGCAGGTCCACTTGATGCAGCACTCTGGGGTTTGTACGAGGTCATATCGAACAGCACCGGGATCACCCACAGCCGGTCTGACTGTGTCGGCTACTTCAAAGCCGCCGGGTTTGTTGACGTCACTGTGAACGAGTTCATACCAGGTATTCTGGTCAGGGTCTCTGGTCGCAAGGGCTAGTCGCAAGGAATAAGGGTTTTCGAATTTATATGCCGTATCAATCAGGTTTCAGGCCAGGTCTTTTTGACGGTCAAACGATCTTTATTCCCGGGGGAGGTGGTGGCCTTGGCAGATGCATTGCCCATGAGCTTGCCTTTCTTGGTGCGAAGATCATTCTTGCCGGGCGTACCATGGCTAAACTCGACAAGGCCCGCATTGAAATTGAAGCCGATGGCGGCGAGGTGCTGGGTTGTTACACCGGTGAGTTAAGGGACGAAAAAGTCGTCGTCAGCATGGTAGGCAATATTGCCGCCGAGCATGGTTCGATTCATGGCCTGGTAAACGCAGCCGGAGGCCAATTTCCTGCCGAGCTTAAGAATCTTAGCCTGAATGGCTGGAATGCCGTGATCGAGAATAACCTCACCAGCTACTTCCTGATGTCCAGGGAAGTGTTTCGTCAAAGCATGCAGAAAACCGGCGGCAACATTGTCAACATAGGTGCGGATTATGCGAGGGGGATGGCCGGTATGGGCCACAATGGCGCTGCCAGGGCAGGGCTTTCGAACCTTACATTTACGTCCTCGATGGAATGGGCGTCCGCGGGTGTTCGGGTTAACTGCGTGATTCCCGGATTCATTGCCACCACAGGTCTGGACCGGTATCCGGAATCCGCCTGGGACAACCTCAAATCAGTCGTCAAACGAGCGCCGTTGCAACGACATGGGACGGCGGCCGAAGTTTCTGCAGGAGTTGTTTTCCTGATGTCAGATATGGCGGCCTATATCACCGGCACCGAACTGAGAATAGATGGTGGCATGCATAACGGGTCCGGCGGGTTTCTGTTTCAGAACAAAGGAGTCGAAGCACGACAGCAGAAAATATTCAACGGTTTCCACCGTGATGAAACAGCTAAGCTGCTTAATGATCGTTAGAACCTGATCTCTGGTGAGTCTCGACCTAACTCTGGGATTTCACCAGCGCTTGTTCAATATCCCAGATAATATCTTCCACCGACTCGATACCCACCGATATTCGTATCATATCGGGCGTCACGCCTGCAGACGCCTGTTCCTCGTCGTTGAGCTGTCGATGGGTGGTTGAAGCCGGATGAATGATGAGGGTTTTGGCATCCCCGACATTAGCCAGATGGCTTAAGAACTGAGCGTTTTCAATAAATTTCACCCCGGCCTTTTGTCCTCCCTGGATACCAAAAGTCAGTATCGCACCGGCCCCTCTTGGCAAATACTTTTGCCCTAGTTCAAAGTAGGGATTATCTGGTAATCCGGGATACTTCACCCAGGAAATAGCTTCGTGATGCTGCAGGTATTCTGCCACTGCCATTGTATTCTGCACATGACGTTCCATCCTGATGTGCAAGGTTTCGAGGCCCTGAAGAAACAGGAACGCATTAAATGGGCTGAGACTCGGACCCAGTGTTCTCAGGGTCTCGAGACGACATTTTGTGATAAATCCGAAGTCACCAAATGTCTCGAAAAACCGGATGCCATGATAGCCCTTGGATGGATCCGTCATTTCAGGGAACTTGCCGTTATCCCAAGGAAATTTCCCGGATTCGATAATCACACCACCGATAGACGTTCCATGACCGCAGATAAATTTCGTTGCCGAGTGCACGACGATGTCTGCGCCATGTTCAAAAGGTTTACACAGGAAGGGCGTTGCGAAGGTATTGTCCACCATCAGCGGAATACCGGCGTCATGAGCAATAGTCGCTACTGCCTCAATATCAATCAGGTTATTGGACGGGTTTCCGATAGTTTCAATAAAAAGAACTTTTGTTCGCTCGGAGATCGCAGCACGAAAGTTTTCCGGGTCGTCCGGGTCAACAAAGGTTGTGTTGATGCCCATGCGTCTGAAGGTGACATCAAATTGCGAATAGCTGCCACCGTACAGCGTACTGGCCGAGACCAGTTCGTCGCCTGCAGCCAGCAGCGTCAACAGGGCAGTCATCTGTGCCGCCAGGCCGGAGGCAACCGCGAGTGCCGCACGTCCCCCCTCAAGTGATGCCATGCGCTCCTCAAACACCGAGGTCGTGGGGTTGGATAACCGACTGTAAATATTGCCAAAAGTCTGGGCATTGAAAAGGCTGGCGGCATGTTCTGTATCATCAAAAACATAAGCTGCAGTCTGGTATATGGGCGCCGCCCTTGAACCGGTCGCCGGGTCGGGTATCTGCCCGGCATGTAAACAACGGGTTTCGAATCCGAATTCGTGGTCACTCATCGTATTTCTCCTCAGATACTGCTAGGACACGTGTCTTGGTCGTTTTGCCGATATAATTCCGGTATTGACTCCAGCCCAGCTGAGACCGCCATACAGACGCGCGTACTCAATTTTCATACATCGGTCCTGTACCACCTCAAGCCCCGCCGCACGCGCCTGTTCTGCAGCCGCATCGTTCACCACACCAAGCTGTAGCCAAAGAACACGCGCACCAATGTCAATACTGGGTTGAACGAAACCGGGTATCCGGTCCGACCGTTGGAACAGATCAACAACATCCACTTTCTGTGGAATAGAGGCGAGGTCCGGGTAACATTTCTGTCCAAGGATTTCTTCGTAGCCTGGATTCACCGGAATCACCTGGTAGCCATGGGCGAGCAGATACTTGGCCGCGAAGTAACTTGGCCGATACCAGTTACCGGACAGTCCCACCATGGCAATGGTCCGGCACTCGTCCAGTATTCTTCGTATTGTTGTGTTATCCATGGTTCATCCGTCGGTCTGGTTCGCGAGCTACTATGGGAGGTGATGATAACAAAGATTGTTGCTCGGCTTAGCTGAAGATACAGGGTCCCCTGCCAAGGCAAAAACACTTTCTGGACCAGCCTGTTCGATAGGTTGTCTTTGGAATTATTAAATGAGTTCGTTTCGGGGTGCTCAAGCTTTTCTTTGAAAAGTTTTGTTGCCGGGAGTTGTTGATCGATGAGTTTGTGTTTGCTGCGCAAAGCTGCGACCAAGTCGGCTGGAATGGTGAGTTCATTCAGGGGCACTCAAACTTTTCTTTGAAAAGTTCTGTTGCCGGGAGTCATTCATCTGTGTGTTCGTGTTTGCTGCGCAAACACGAACTTGGTGCCCGGGGCCGGGGTCGAATGGGGACGCCTAGTCCGGCACCTCGGTGCTATCACAGAAGTGATTCAAAGTGAGAGAATTGTACGCAAAGAAAAAGTGGTGCCCGGGGCCGGGCTCGAACCGGCACTGCCTTACGGCAACAAGATTTTAAGTCTTGCGTGTCTACCAATTTCACCACCCGGGCAGAGGATCGTGAAAGGCGCGTAGTTTAACGATCTGAAGCCCCAGGCTCAATCCTTCAGAGCATGTAAAGGGTATATTTTTATGGATAAGATGCAAAAATGGGGGAGGTAGAAAAAGCAGTGCAATTGAACTTCTAGGAGATTGGATAGAATCGCCAGACTGCGAAGCACAATTACACTGAGAAAAAGATACTAAGTGAAAAATTTTGATCCGCAAACCAATTGACGGTTTTAATCTACAGGCGCGTTCATATTCAGGACGAACTGTGGAGTCCAGCTAATTTGATGCTGATGCACCACTTTCAAGGTGCACCTGGCGTCAACTGTATGGGTTCTGATCTGGTATCTTGATTGAAAAAGATTACCGGTTTTGATGAAGGAGTTAGGCAGGATAGAGAAGTTTTAGAATTAACGATATTCATTTTCTTAGTGATTTTTTTTGTCACGTCGATCAAGGAACGCCGGAATTGGCATGGCAATGAACAATCCGAAATACACCTATCCGGCGAGTGCAATCCAGGCATCCGATACGACCAAAGCCAGCAGAACTGATAGTGGCGCGAAGCTCGCAGCAACAGCCCATGACTGCATGCTGAGCCGGGTATTTCGTAATTCAGACTGATTTAGTCCCAGCGACGATGAGCTACGCATCGCGCTGCCATACAATTGATTTAAGATTAAGGACATGGCAAAAAAACCAACGGAATAGAACACGAAAATCCGGCGCAGCTCATCGATAGCCTGAATCTGAAAACCTGATGGCAGGTATCCGTTACTGAGATCAAAGAACATGGCTTCCAGTATGATTCTCAGTGGGTACACATAAACTAGTACTACAAAGATAAGTGCGAGGCTGAGTGGAATAGTTCTGGAATTTTCCAGGCCGTAGCGACGGCTCCAGCTTCGATGTCGGCCCCAGAACATCATTAACAACGCAAAACTAAAGGCAAATGCAGGTATCCGTTTTACCGCGATTATCAGCTCAGTATAGTCTGAAGGGAGTTCCTCATAGGATATGATGAGCAAGGTAAGCACAAACGCAAACGCAGCATCGATAAATGTATCCAGACGTGTTACTTCCAATCCTCTCAGTCGAAATTGACCCTCGACCGTGAGGTTATCCAACTGGGACTCTGTCCACTTCGTATCAGCAGTTGCGCCAGTAGCTATATTTAAACTTGATCATAAAACACACCAGATCATTGTGACAATAATAGACATTTCATAGCTCCAGCGGACCTTGACCTCAGGTAATGCGGCAACGATGTTCAAGCGAAAAGTTATACCGCCAGTTGCCTGCGTAAATCGAGCAACTTGTCCAGCAGGGGTGAGAGCTTTTTCTTCGCACTGTTAAGGTATCCCCAGGCGGTGCCACAAAAGATAACGATGGCGCCTGCGTAATAAAATGCGAGGTTCGCATCGGGGATCAGGGTGCCAGTCCTCTGGTAATATCCGCCGTAGCTCCCCATCACAACCACTGCGAACATGGGTAGGAGGAAACGCATGGGGAGGGACTTGTAGCTACTCAATTGGTTGCCAATTTTCTCTATTTCGATATCCAACCGGGTAGCAAGTGTCCAGTTCTCTTCTTTTCCTGTTTTGAGGTCTCTTGTCATCGCAACAGACAGATACCAGAACAGGATCGTCATGGCCACCATACTGATCTGTTGCAACAGGTTCATCTCGGGTTTAATCATGAACAGAACGAATAAAATTAACAATGTGAGAACGATGGATAAAACCACAATGACATTTCTGCCGAAACGGGCTTGCCGATCCAGTTCTTTAGCTTCGTTTACGGTTGCTGTAAAAGCCGAACTGTCCACGGGGATCGGTGTCGTCATTTCTTCTCTCCAGGTTTTTTTCAAGTCATCAAGGTTCATTTGAGTCACCTCTCATCCACGTAGGTAGTGTTAAATCTGTCTTTTATTCGATTCACTCTGACATTTATAGCGTTGCCGCTGATGCCCAACACTTGTTTCATGGCATCTGTGGTTAATCCATCGAGGTACATCATCAAGACAGTTGCGTCGATGTCGTTCAAAGAATCCAGGAAATTCTCCAGGATATCCGCCTGACTAAATCCGTCTGGTGTCGAATCATTGTTTAGTTGACTGGCTCTTAAGGTTTCAATTTTTTTCCGTTCATGAACGGTTTTTCTAACTCGCGTCATGGCAGTGTTGAATGCGATTCGATATAGCCATGTCTCGACGCTTGATTCACTGCGAAAACGCGCAAAGCTTCTCCATAATGCCAACGAAATTTCCTGGCATAAGTCGTCCACTTCATCGGGATTAGCATAGCGCCTCGCGATACTGCGGATACGACCGCTGTTCGCTTCAATCAGTAGCTCGAATGTTTCAGACATAATTAGTTAGTCGCCCTGTAAGGCCAAATCTTACATGTTGGTGCGACACGCCTGTGTAAATCTACATTAGTGAGATAATCCATCCGTGAAATTGGAAGAGGCGAGGTTTCGAGTTGTAGGTGCATGTAGGAATATTTAGAACATATATACGGACGTATATACGGACGTATAATAGAGGACCGATGGCGAGATTAGCCATTGCACCGGAGGTAGCTGCGACTTTTCTCCCAGCGTTCAGGCATGGAGTACATGCAGGATCAGGTGGAATAATATTTCCGGTTCTGGTTGAAGTGATGAAACACAGCTGAGGGCTCCTGCTATGAAAATTGTGAGATTGAGTTGGTGTGTCTTTCTGCTGTTGATGTCACTCGCCTGTCAGCCACGTGATGTCCAACCAGGACTATGGCTTTCGGGCGACGAGGTAAATCAGCAGATAGATGACTGGGGGTTCACCGATGAAATCGAAGAGATTTATGTTGAAACAAAACCCTGGTATGGCATTCCACACTCGACAACCATCTGGTGCGTGGTATTTGCGGGCGAGCTTTACATTGGCTCCTATGGTGTAGAAAAAAAGGCCTGGGAGAACAATCTGGCTCAAGATCCTGAAGCGAGGCTTGGTATTTCAGGGAAATTATACAAGGTTGCTGTCAGCCGGGTAACAGATAAAGAAATAGCTGAAAATCTGAATATTGCCTACAACAGAAAATACGATATGGAAGAGGTCTTTGGTAACGAAGTTCCTGAGTGGTGGTTCTATCTGGTAGAACAGCAAAAGTAGAGATATTTGCGGATATCCGAGCGAGTTACCCAAGTGATTTTTCATTCCCCGCGGATGTAGCGCTACTGTAGCGGTTTGGCAAGTAACTCCCACAAGTAAACTCAAATCGATAAATCAACTTCGAAACGACTATAAGTTCGTATCTGGGGTTGTGTCGTTGACTTAACTACTTTAAAAACAATAATTTAGGTATGTATTTGGAGGACGGAGCGGGAGTCGAACCCGCCTTCGTGGTTTTGCAAACCAGTGCCTAACCGCTTGGCTATCCGTCCGGGCTGATCGAACGGCGAAATGCGCCCAATCGAAGGGCCGCAAGTCTAACCAACTTCGATGCCTAATTCACGGCCCAATTGGGATTAATTAATGACGGAGAGCAATAAACAGGAGGTCAGGGCGGCAATGGCCACGATCGAGAGTAATTCCGGAAGGTTTTTTCTATAATTCATACCAGGGATGCTAAGGGCCTTCGGTGAAAAACGGAAGGATCGAATACAACTAACGTTATTCTCTTATGAACGACACAAGCCGAGCCTATCTGTACGCGATTATCACAGTCCTGTTCTGGTCGACGGTGGCCACGGCCTTCAAAGTCGCACTCAGGAGCCTCGATATCTACCAGCTGGTCTTCTATGCCTGCCTGGCGTCCACTATGGTATTGCTCATCCCTGTGCTCGTCAGCGGCAACGTCGTTGAACTGGTCAGGGTGGGCAGATTGCACTGGCGATTTACTTTGCTGGTCGCTTGTCTCAATCCGGTTTGTTACTACCTGGTCCTGTTCGCAGCTTATGACCGCCTGCCAGCGCAAATTGCACAACCCATCAATTATACATGGGCGATAGTGCTGACATTTCTGTCGGTAATATTTCTGAAACAGCGTCCAACGAGATTCGATTTTGCGGCGGCGTTTATTTGTTACGCGGGTGTTTTGGTCATTGCAACAGAAGGAAACGTGGATGTTCTCCAATTCAGCAACAGTACCGGTTTGATACTGGCAATTCTATCAACATTTATCTGGTCAGGTTACTGGATTCTGAATATTAAGGATAAGCGGGACCAGCGCTTCGGGATGTGTCTTAACTTTCTCGTGGCTTTACCCATTACATTCGTTATCTGCCTGGCGTTCTCATCATTCGACGTTGCGCCCGAGGGTGTTGCGAGTGCGTTTTATGTGGGTGTATTCGAAATGGGTCTGGCGTTTCTGTTCTGGTCCAGGGCTCTCAGGCTGGTGGAGAATACCAGTCGGGTAAGTACCCTGATCTTTCTCTCACCCTTTTTGTCCTTGTTTTTTATCCAGCAAATACTGGGGGAGAGGATCATGGTAACAACGTATATTGGCCTGGTTGTCATTGTTGTGGGGCTCATGGTTCAGCGAATTCGCATGCCCGACCATAAAACCAGCGATTAGCCAAAACGGATTGTTTATAGATAACGAATCTGGATGGCCTGAATACCAGTGCCAGCCAGCACATCAGAGATCACCACGACCTTGTCACCCTCTGACAGACCCACTTTCGATTTCAGGACATCAAAGGCAATTTGCAGTGTTTTCTCAGGATCCCTGCTGAATGCGGTTCGGAACGCGGATACGTTTCTGTTCAGGATCAATCGGCGTCGCGTCTGGCTATCGTTGGTGAAGGCAAAAATTCTCGTCTGCGGGTGGCAGTTGGTGACGTAGTCCGCCATGTAGCCACGCCGGGTGATAACAACAATACCTTTTGCTGATAGTGATTCTGCAAGATCAGCGGCGGTCACTGCCATGCTTTGCTTATCGTCAGGGCACTTCAGGTTGCGGGTAAAATCCAGTCCGGGAACCGACTCAGCCGTTTCGGCAATATCCACGAGTTGTTCGACACAGCGCACGGGATGTCGGCCAATGGTGGTTTCACCGGAAAGCATCACCGCATCAACTTCTTCATAGATGGCGTTGGCAACATCCGTGACCTCTGCCCGGGTGGGGATAGGGTTTGCTATCATGGATTCCAGCAAGTGCGTGGCGACGATGACCCGTTTTCCGTTTTCTGCACAAAGCTGCACGATGCGTCGTTGTACATTCGGTAACTCGGCAACATTGATTTCGACGCCAAGATCTCCACGGGCGACCATAATGCCATCTGATTCATCAAGAATTTCGTCAAGGTTTTTAACGCCGGACTGATCTTCAATCTTGGCGATAATCTTTATCTTGCCAACCTTCTCACCCATTAATTCCTTTAATTCTCTGATATCCGCCGCTTCACGGACGAAAGACAGGGCAATAAAGTCTACCTGGTGCTCCAGGGCAAACAGGATATCAGCTTTGTCTTTACGGGTAATCGCCGGTAGGTTGACGCGAATGCCCGGCAGGTTAACGTGCTGTTTACTCTTCAGTATGCCGCCGTCGATAACCTTGCAGGTCATGGTGCCATCCTCATTCTTTTCCAGTACCTGCAGGTTGATAATGCCGTTGTCGACGGTAATTCGGTCCCCGACACTAACCGTCTCAATCAAATCATCGTACTGAATATGAATTGAAGAAGATTCAACGTCGATGTCTCCACGGACAGTGATTGAGATCACCGACCCATTTTTCAGTTCGAGCTCATTGACCAGATCCCCGGTTCTGATTTCAGGTCCCTGTGTATCCAACAATACAGCAATGGGGTGGGGGATCTTTCGATTCAGGGTCTTGATAAATTTGATCACTGCGGCGGCAGATTCGTGATCCGCGTGGGACATATTCAGGCGCACGATGTCCATACCGGCGTGGGCAAGTTTTTCAAGCATATTGAAATCATTTGACACTGGGCCAATGGTGCAGATTATCTTGGTCTTGCGCATGGTAATGAAAAGCTACTGTTTGATTCGGCTTGCGGAACCAGGTCACAAATCCAGCCGAGCTGAAAAAGCCGAGATCATACTGCCTTGCGGTTAGTCCTTCAAGGTGAAATTACCATGTCCAGGACTACTAGAATAGGGCAAGTTGTTTTTCTTCTGCAATCTTGTCAGTCTCTTTAAAAGTAACGCCCAGCCCCAGCAGGCGAATACCCTTGCCTTCGCCCCGTTCCCAGGCGATGGGAAGCAGTTCTTCAAACAGTGCCCTGTTGAGTTCATGGCTGTGGCGTTCAATCGTGGTGCTCTTAAAGTCCGAAAATTTGAGTTTAACCTGCTGATTTCGGATGGGTCGTTCACGGTGTTTTTCCAGGCGGCGACTTAGCTCGTCATATAGACTGCTAAAAGATTCCATCGCCGCAGTCGGGGTTGGAATATCCTGAGGGTAGGTCCGCTCAACGCTAAGTGATTTCCTCACCCAGGCTGTCGTGAGTTCCCGATCATCGATGCCGTGGGCACGCTTGTACAGGGATTCACCAAAACCGCCAAAATGACGAACCAGCTCTGTCTCACCAAGGCTGCGCATGTCAGCGCAGGTGAAGATGCCCAGTTTCTCCAATCGTTTCAGTGTCACCTTGCCGACACCGGGTATTTTCTTAACGGCCAGTTTCTGCACAAAGGCATCGACTTCTGCTGGCGTCACCACACACTGCCCATCAGGTTTATTTTCATCAGAACAAATCTTTGCAAGAAATTTATTCGGCGCGACCCCTGCGGATGCGGTCAGGTCAAGTTCATCCTTGATCACCCGCCGAATGTCATCTGCAATATGGGTCGCGCTACCCTGGAACAGGATTGAATCTGAGACGTCCAGAAAGGCTTCATCCAGGGATAAGGGTTCGATGAGCTCCGTATACCGCCGAAAGATTGCCCGAATCTGACCTGAAATAGCCTGGTAGTGGCTCATACGACCCGACAGGACTGTCAGGTGTGGGCACAGCCGCAACGCATAAGCCGTGGCCATGGCAGAGTGAATGCCGAACTCCCGGGCCTCGTAATTGCAGGTAGAGATGACACCACGCCGGTCCGATGCACCACCGACGGCAATGGGTATGCCTCTCAAGCTGGGATCATCCCGCATCTCTACAGCAGCATAAAAGCAATCCATATCAATATGAATGATCTTGCGCTGTCGAGATTCATGCATAAAGGCGATTACTGCTCTTTGAGGTATGAACTAGTTTAAACAGGGTCTAAATGAAGCACCAGCGCAAGGAGCAGGGTATACTTGTGAGCCTTGATATTGCTGTTGTAGTCGCTATGGACATAGACGAGATAAGAAGACGTTTCGAACCAGCGGTTAACGAGATCATTGATACCTGCTGCATTACCGAAGACTTTGTCGATAAGGACAGGTTTAGGGTGTATATCGCGACGATATGGGGCAATGCTGTACTTCAGCCGGAAAAATCAGGCATTGATGAAAGTGACCTGAGCAATCTGCACGACTTTTTGAACGAAGAAATTGAAAAATTACTGGGTACCGACCAAACCATTACCAGTTGCTTCGAATACCTCGTCACCAAAGCCGGTGACGACAGTATGAACAGATTGCAGGTCAACAACCAGCACAAGGACTTTATCCACTATTTCGCCAGGCTGATTCTTGGTTCGGACTCGTTATCGAATATCAACTTGAGCCGCGACAACTAGCCTTGATTTGACATTAATCTGCATCATCTTGGCCAACGCCTCACGAAATTAAGACATTGTCAGATCAAAGCTAGTTCTTAAGACTTTCTTGTGTAGTGATCAACCACCAACGCGCCAACAATATCTCCCTCGACATTGACGGCCGTCCGAATAGTATCCAGGGGTCTTTCTATGACCAACAGTATGGCGATAGCCTCAAGTGGAATGCCCACGGCCAGCAGCACCATTTGCATACCAGCCATAGAAGCAGAAGGCATGCCCGGCGCACCAATGGATGCGACCATCGCCATGAGAAACACTGTAAAAATTGTCACCGTCGACAATTCAACACCGAACAGATAGGCAAGGAATATCGCGGCCACGGCTTCGAACAGCGCCGTGCCATCCATATTCATGGTGGCACCCAGGGGCAGGACGAAACTTGTGACGGATGCATCAACTTCAAACTCATCAGAACAGGTGCGCATTGAAACCGGCAGGGTGGCAGAACTGGACGAGGTACTAAATGCCACGATGAGTGGTTGTGAGATTTTGCGTAACAACTCGACAGGAGATTTTTTGGCCAGCAACCAGGCGATACCTGGCAGAACCAGCAAGCCATGAACCAACGTCAGAATGACAATAAGCAGTGAGAATTGAAATAACTGCGTCAGAAATGCTGCGGAATTTCCATCGCCCATGTTCAGGCGCAATGTAAAATCCATCAGGATCGCGAAGATACCAATGGGCATTACCTTGATCACCCAGCGCAGGATTTGCATTATCACTGCGTTGATCTGTTCAACCGTCTTGAACAACGGCGCATCCACTGGAAGCACGAGCACCATCGCAATGCCAATCAGAAACGCATTAGTGACGATTCCCAGAATATTCAAGTTGGCCAAGGCAGATATGGGGTTAGTCAAGGCCAGGTTTAACACCTGCTGCAGAACAAGGACGATGGAATCACTACCGGCTTCGATCATTTTCGATGGGGCGACTTGGCTGGAAAATTCAATGGTGGGAGGATATTGAGTCCATGGATGGATAAAAAAGACCGCAACCAGACCGAGCATGATGGCAATGATGGTCGTTCCGAAATAGTAAGCGATGGTTATCCCACCCAATCGCTTAAGCTTGATGACGTCTCCAATACCGATAATGCCGCCAATCAGAGAAAAGAAAATCATCGGCGCGATAAGCATTCGCAACGCCGCAAGGAATACTGATTTCAGCAGCAGGATAAACTGGTAGAAGCTATTTTCGTTGTCGGCAGCGAATACATCACCGAATAACAGAGCAATTCCGACGCCTAACAACGCGGCCAGAAATACCTGGAAGGTTAAATTCTTAAAAATCAATGGGATAACTGCATGATAAGTAACTTTGAATAATACCAAACACAACTGACCAATTGGAACCATAAAGGTGTGAAGGAACCGACAAACGACCCGATAATCAACCGCTGGGTCAAACAATCAGACCAGGTGAGAGGTTCGCGCTTTTTGGAGCCCGAGGATCGTGGTACTTTTTTGGGATCAGGGTAGTAACCTTTCAAGGCAGAGTGTCGGATTGAATACATGGTGACCTATGCGTTAATAGCGATCCTCGTGGTCGCGCTGGGTCTGGTTTCAATGTGGTTATTGCAGGCACGAAAGCGCTGGCAGTGGGAACGCAGGTTCTACCGGAACTATCCTGTGGCCCTGGTTCGAGTCAGCGTACCCGAAGGCAATATCATTCGATGTAATGAAAAGTTCGCTACAACGCTTGGGTATGCGACTGGTCATGATTGCCTGTTAATCAACCAGTTTACGCGACACTTCCCCGGCCTCGATCTTGCGCTTGTGTTGGTACGGGCTAAATCAGCAGAACGCTTGCCCGCCAGGGTTGAAACAGTTCAGATGGAGCAGCGGGACAGGGCAAAGGTGCCGATGTTTGTGTCGATCCTGGGATCAGCGTCTGATCGTTATGTTGACCTGACCATTGAGCATCCAGAAGATGCGGACACAAACTCACCTTTTATGGCCATTGCGCAGATTAAATTTGATCGCTCGCTCGCGGTGATTTCTTTTAATGATGCCGCCAGCAAATTATTTGGAGAGACACTCCTTATCGGTCACTCTGTCACTCAACTCATCAGCCAGAATTATCGCGCCCGGATAATGCGGATCATGCAAAAGCGCATGCGTCACGCAGCATTTTCGCTACCGGTTCCAAGTGTCATCGCCGGTGGCTATTCCGACCGACTGAACTGGTCCTTTGTCGTCCAGCCCTGGAATGAAATCGAACTCGTGTGTACCAAGGAGTCCGCGGTGCCGGAAGACTGGCGTCTGCTGAAGTCCCTTGTCGACGGACAGACTGGCCTGTGGGAACTCAATCTGGTGACGAACAGGTTGAGTCAATCCCAGGAATGGCTGAGGTATCTTGGCTACGGCGGCGAAAACAATGATCAGCTGGTCAATTCATGGCTGGCACTGGTCCATCCCGATGATCGGAATGCGTTGGAATCACAGATCGAAGGGGTAACGAACAGAGCGATTGACCGCATCAACGGCGAATACCGCATCGCCATAAAGGGTGGTGTGGAGGTTACTGTGTCGAGTATCGGCTACATCAGCCAGTATTCAGAAAATGGGTCCCCGGTCAATCTGCGGGGTTTTCACCAGGTTGTGTCGACACCTGACGAGGTGTCCGGTTCACCCAGGGTTATGCAGCTCGGCGATTTAAGTCACGACCTTGCCAATCAGTTCGCTTCAATTACCGGTTTCGCCCAGCTGATTCGGGAGGATGCCGACAGCCAGATTGCAAATTATGCCGCACAGATCCAACAGGCAGCCGAAAAAGCCTATCAGCAACTTGAGCTTCAATTACACAGCCAGAGTCCGGAAACTGGCGTCTATGCCACAGTTAATCGATTTTGTGATGAGTTAGGCATCCTCTCCGTGGTTCACCTTAATCCCGGAAAATGGATCGACATTGATCATGAACTGATTACCCGATACCTGGTTGATCTCACCGGAGATACCCGTTCGCCAGGGTTTGATGCAGAAAATATACTGGTCAGGACAGATTTTCGCCGCTACCCGAAAAGCGTCTGTAGCTATTGCAGCAGGCACCTTGATGGTGCTTTCTTTAAACTCTGCATTGAAAATCGAGCCCACGGCAGTCCCCGCGATCATATGCTTCAACGGATGGATGCCGGTTTTCTCACGACTGATATCCGACGCAACTCGGTTTCATCCGAAAACGGTTTTGGCGGCCTGAGCAGAATGATACATCAGGCCGGTGGACACGTCTGTGTGTTGACAACGGTCAACAAAATTGAGGTTTCATTATTCTTGCCAGAATCTGTGCTGGAGCCTGCCATGGACCCCACAATTGCAATAAATACTACCAATCAGTTATCCCCCGCCGTTGTACTACGGCGAGATGACTTCCGGGCCAATAAGTCAGTGAATATTCTGGTGTTGGATGATCAACCTCAAATCTGTGCATACCTGCGCGAGGTTCTCAGCCGGGAGGGCTATAACGTTACCATAATGATGAATGCGAAGCAGGCACTGGACCAGTTCGAACAGGCATCAGCCAGTTTTGACCTGGTTATCACTGATCAATCGATGCCGGATATAACAGGCGAGCAGCTCGTGCGGCAAATTCACAGAATCCGGCCACTGCTACCCATCATTATCTGTAGCGGTTATAGTTCCCCTGAATCTGAAGTTCTGGCACGAAAGGCAGGTGCCGCGGGTTTTTTAAAGAAGCCCGTCGATGTAACCCGCTTACTCGACCTGGTGGATTTATGCATGAAAGACCCTGATGGAGCGGAGGACGATGAGGTTCATTAATTTGTGTTGAGGTTCTGATGCCCATGACAAGTGGTGCCTATTTCACGAGTGACCTGATTGATGATCTGCCCCTGGGTCTTGCGATGATTGATCCGGCGAACCGGGTTATCGCCGCGAACAAGTTCGCGATGACCCTGCTGGCCGTTGAGGTCGGGCAGGATCTCGGCCCGCTAGTCCACCCGGATTCCCAGATACAATTCGAACAAGCGTTAAAAGATCCGGCAACGGAGTATCAGGTGCAGTTCGTTCATGATACCGATAGCTCGTATGTGCAACTATCTTCACAGCCACCTGACGAAACCGGTCAACGGGTGATTTTTCTTCGAGATGTCTCTGAACAAATCGCCCTGAGCTCACAGTTACAGAAAAGCAGACAGCCAGAAAGAAAGTTCATGCACGATATCAGCAACACACTGACAACCACCATGGGTTATTCAGAACTGATCGGTATGATGTTGGAAGAGCACCAGACATTATCAGGAGAACGGCTCGCGTCGGTTCAGCGATACCAGGGGGAAGTGCGTGAGGGTTTGCAACATACCGACATCCTGGTCAGGGAACAAAAGCAACGTAAGATGCCTCCCAATCAGTTCGCCGTGCCGTTACACCGCAAGCATATTGTGGTGGTTGACGATGAACCCTCCATTGCTGAATTCTTAAGTGAACTGATGCTGGGTCGTCACTACAAGGTGACGACCTTTACAGACAGCCCCGAGGCGCTTGAATTTTGCAAATCCAATGCGAAATCAATAGACCTGATGATTATGGATCAGATAATGCCAGAGCTGTCCGGGATTTCCATCGCAACTGAATTGCTGTCCGTGAGTATTGATCTACCCATCATACTTTGCACAGGTGACCCTGAACTAATCTCAAGGCAGTACAGTGACGAGGTCAGAATAAAGCATTTTATCCGCAAACCCATCGATATCAGCGAGTTGACTCAAATGGTCAGCGCCATTGTTGATTAGGCATTATCGCCAGACTCCTGACTCCCTGGCCTGCTAGTCAACTGCGGCGGAAAGTGTTGAACCGATGGGATAGTGAAGCACCAGGTCACAAACAGGATCGAGATCTGTGACCTCATTGTTGACAATAACCAGACCGGCTCCCTGTTGTTTTGCTAGGCGTGGGAACCCCGCAGCCGGATAAACTACCAGCGATGAGCCTATTGCAATAAACAAATCACAATCCAGGGTGGCTTGTTGGGCCCGTTCCATCTCAGCAACCGGCATTGCCTGACCGAAGGAAATCGTCGCAGTTTTAATTATTCCGGAACAATCGGTACAGTAGGGGATCGTCTCATTGTCACTGAATATCCTGCGAATATCAGCCAGTTCATAGTGCTTCCCGCATTGCAGACAGGTCGCATAGTTGGCATTGCCATGTAACTGAATCACCTGTGCATCCGGCACACCGGACTTCTGATGCAAGCCGTCAACATTCTGGGTGATGATGTGAGAGACCTTTCCCAGTCGAACCAGTTTCGCCACGGCAAGATGGCCGGAATTCGGTTCGGCACCATCCATTCCTCTGCCAGCAAACTTGCGACGCCAGGACTCACGCCGAACATCCTCGGAAGCGACAAAGTCCGAGAAATCGATAGGCGTCTGACTCTTCCAGATACCGTGAGGCCCGCGAAAGTCCGGTATGCCGGATTCAGTACTTATTCCCGCACCGGTGAATATAACGATATTGCTGGCTCCCCGGATTAAACGTCGAAAAGCAATCAGCTCTTCACTGGATATTTCAGGCTCAGACATGTCACTCCCCCGGAATTAATTATGGCTAAGACTTGATCGACGCAGTTGCTCGAATGCCATGGGTTGCTGCGCACGAAGAAATGTAATGATCGCGGCTGCACATGCTGCAGGTCGCGTGGTCGATGTATCGACTTCCACATCGTATAGTTTGTGAGCATGACAAATCTTAAAATGCCCCATCGCAGTACCCGGGAACCGGCCCGGGCGTGCAACTTCGCGCTCGTTAATCACTCCTTTGGGGCATTTCACGCCGACAAAAATTACAGAATAGGGTTCAAAAACACCCAGGTAATCAGCCAGAAATTCCGGCTGCAGGATAATGTCATCAATAATAATGTTATTGCCACTTTCCACCATGGCCGCCATCGCCCTGCGCATGCCTCGCAACATTTGCTGGCCATCTTTACCGAAACGGATCTGGGTATAGTGAATCTCGGTGTCGGTCATGGGAACCACGTTTAAACCCAGGTCGCCAGTGGTTCCCCTGGGAGCGTTCAATCCACGGTACTTGTCAGGCATCCCGTCCCTGAACTGGTCCAGCGCAACGTGAATGTATGGCTCACTCAATTGCTCCTGTAATGCATGTGCCAGGGTCGTCTTACCCGCACTGGAGGTCCCGTTAAGAAAGATGACCCTGCCTTTGCCGGTCGGGCCAGAATTTTCTTCATTTTCTACCACCTGTGATGACTCCTGTTTTCGAAACGGTTCCCGGCTGCTGTGAACACGGGAGTGGAGTATAACTAGACTGCTTATCGTCCGGAAACAGATTCGTGGGTGTTATTTCCTTCGTAAGTGATTCATACCTAGTGTTTTATCCAGCCCAGTATCGAAATACGAGTAAGCTGATGAATATTCCAGACGTCAAGGGAAATGACCATGCCAAGAAAAAGCCTCCAACCCTACTGGTTGAAGCGAATGTTTGATCAGTGCAACGGTTTGTATGTTGATCACTTCTGCCGACCTCACTTTGATGCCTCCGGTATTGGATTGAGAGTCATGAATCCGCGCTGCCTGGAGGTTTCAGGTCCTAAAATTACAGTCGGTAAACATGTCCATTTTATGGCCTTGAGAGACAAACCGGTTCGCCTGGCGGTATTCGAAGGATTGGGTGAAATTCATATAGGCGATTATTGCCTGGTGAATCCGGGCGTCAGGATTTCTTCTGCCAGCGCCATAACCATCGGTCACAGCTGCATGTTTGCGATGAACGCTTATTTATCGGATGCCGATTGGCACGATCTGCAACATCGAATCTTTGCTCCGGGTAATCACAAACCCATCGTGTTGGGGAACAATGTCTGGATCGGTGACAGCGCACTCGTCTGCAAGGGTGTGAACATTGGCGACAACAGCATAGTAGGTGCATGGTCCGTGGTCACAAAAGACGTACCGGCCAATGTTGTCGTCGCCGGTAATCCCGCCCGGGTTGTGCGCCAGCTAGACCCTGATGACACTACAACCCGGGAGCATCTGTTCAATATGGAAACACCCTATGATGAGTTCGAGGACAAGTGGTATCAGGATAAGCTCGCAGGTAATCGAATCACCAGCTGGATAAGATCACTGTTCCTGCCCGGACAGTCTGATTGATCTGTCGGTCGAATGCGCGAATCGCTTACCTTGTAGCAAGTTGCGTCCAGTCACGCTGTGGTTTAGATTCAATCTTAGTCACCAAGTCACTAGCCTGTGGATCTTCATGAGACATCTTATTTCCAGTCTTTGTATCCTTGCCTTGATAGTTATCAACCTGGTCGCCCCTCGATCAGCACAAGCGGATATTATTCAGGATCTGGCAAAAAATGCAGAAATCCTGCTAGCCAAAATATCACCCAAAGGAGACTACATAGGTGTCTTGAGAGAGTCTGATGGTAAGCGATCAGTGGCCATCTTCACTTTTCCCGCCATGAAGTTTTCAAGTTTGCTCAGTTATCCCGGTCGAGACGAAGTGGGTAATTTCTGGTGGGTCAATGATGAAAGAATTCTCGCAGATGTTGCCCGAAACTATGACCGTTGGGAAGAGGCCAGGGCAACCGGAGAGCTCTTCGCCATGAACGCCAATGGCAAGAAACGCGAGCATTTGTTTGGTCTGCGCGCAGGAGCCGACCAGTCCAGGGGGCGGACTCAAAATATCAATAACGAATATGCCAGCGCCTTCCTAATGGATCGCCTACCAAGTCATCCAAAGTACGTTCTGGTGGAGATAGTGAAGTGGTCCAGGGGATTGGGTAATCCAGTGGAAGCCGCCTGGTTGAACATCTACAGCGGGCGGCAGTCAAAGCGGATTCGTGCTCCGGCCGCCAACGCACAACTGCTGGCAGACGCAAATGGGGAAATCAGATTCAGTTTCTACACCGATAGTAATCAGAACCTTGTGGTACATCTGCGCAATTCAAAAGAGGGGCGTTGGGAGGAGTTCTCCAGTACATCCTACGGCGATGCCCAGACCACGCCGTTAGCCACGCTTGAGGATGGCAGAATTCTCGTGAGCCATTCGCCGGACGAGGGTCCCTACGGCATTTACGTCATGGACCCGCAAGATGGTTCGATCAAGCTGGTTTACCGGCATGAATACGTTGATGCCGCTATTGTTCAGGATCGAGATGGGGTTCCCTATGGGGTTCATACCATGCCCGGAAGAATCGAATTCACGCCAATAGATCCTGACCACCCGAGATCAATGGCTGTACAGGCTTTGGAAGGTGTATTCCCTGATGGTTCTGTGCAGATAACCAGTTCAACCCAAGACAATCGGCTGATGATTGCCGCGGTTTTGCAAGACAACAAAACACCAGAATTCTTCCTTTTTAATGCGGAAAAAAATCAGCTTCAAAGTTTGTTTGATTCGAGCCCCTGGATCGACGATTTAAAACTGGCGCGGATGGAGCCTATTAAAGTTACCGCCCGGGACGGGTTGGTACTGCATGGTTACCTGACACTGCCGAATGGCAGCCAGGGTAAAAACGAGCCGTTAATTATCGTGCCCCATGGTGGACCCCATGGCGAGCGTGACAAATGGGGTTTTCAATGGTTCGAGGGATTCATCCCTGCCAGCGGTTACGCGATGCTACAAATCAACTACCGCGGTTCCGGGGGATATGGACCTGGGTTTGAGCGCATGGGTCATAGGGAGTGGGCGAATAAAATGCAGGATGACCTGACTGATTCCGTCAACTGGGCGATTCAAGAGGGCATCGCCGACCCGAACCGGATCTGCATCTTCGGTTGGAGTTATGGGGGCTTTGCGACGGTGATGAGCATCGCGATAGAACCAGAGCTTTATCAATGTGCCGTCGCAGGTGCCGGTGTTTATGACCAGCAGATCCAGTATACCGAGGCTGACTTTACGACGAGAACCCTCTGGGGCAAGAAGTACATCGACAAGGTCATCGGTCCCAGCAAAGAAGACAGAAGACTGGCATCGCCGACTAACTACGTTGCAAATATCAAGACGCCGCTGCTGTTAATTCACGGCGAAGAAGACGAACGAGTGCCGATCGAGCACGCCAAAGCGTTGCAGAAAGCCATGGTCGCAGCAGGAAAACCGGAGCCACGCCTGCTGGAACTGAAAAATGAGCTGCACACGCCCCGGAATGAGGAAAACAAAGTCATCATGTTCCGCGAAACGCTGGCTTTTTTTGAGGCCTATATTGGCAAGCCCGGGGCTGGCGTTGAGAAGAAACGTTGATACAAAACTGCGTTAATTAACCGTTTGAGACCCTAACCATAAGTGAGCTTGCGTTTTTTCAGCAACTGTTGCCGGGTTACCTGATAGTGCTGGGTATACCTGGCCTCCAGGTTAAATGTCGCCATCAAGCACCCCAACTCACCGCACTGCCCTGGGTCCTTTCCCTGCATTAAACCAAAGGCATAACCGGCACGAAAGGCATCGCCACATCCTGTGGCATCCATCTGAGCGGTGCTGGGTGCGGCGTCGACGTGAATCGGTTCAGCGGATGCTGTATGCCCTGGAAATATATCTACGCCCCCCTTGCCCAGCGTGACGATGACGTGATGCGTCTTACGAATGTCTGCCTCCGTCAGGCCGACGTTGGTTTGCAGAATCTCCCATTCGTGCGCATTGGTGATCACATATTGGCTCAGGGACAGGAGCTCCTCAATTTCAGGCTGGTTAAATTCAGCGACCCCCTGACCCGGGTCGAGCATGATCGGTATATTTAATGCATTCAGGTCCCGGGCCTGCTTGAGCATAATCGGCGCGTCTTCCGGAGCCAGTATCGCCAGGGCGACATCGTCGATATGTTCGACATCCCGGGGCAGGGAGCGGGTTTCTGACACAGAAGCGCCAGCGTGAAAGGCCGTAATCTGGTTACCTGAGAGGTCAGAGAAAATAATGCACTGGGCGGAGTTGTCGTAAGCTGCATCAACTGAGATGTACCGGCAGTTAATCCCCAGTCCTTCCAGATGCTGGCGATAGTGATCCTCAAAATCAAGACCGGCAGAGGACACCGGGATAACAGATACGCCTAACTGGTTGAGGCCGTAGGTGATATTGATGCCGCAGCCCCCAAAACTGGATTTCAGAGTTTGTAGCTGCAGCGATATGTTGAGGCCAGTAGTCGGGTATTTTTCTTCATAGTCCGTAAACGAACCAGCATAGGTACCGATGACATCCGTTGCGATACTGCCGCAGACCAGTACTGACTTCATAGATTCAGCATCGTTATAGTGGGGACTGTTGCATTTCCGTAGGTGTTCATGGAAGTATCCGTTCTGCTGTACAGGTCTTGAGACCCGTTAACCGTCAACTTACGATAGGCGACGAATCCAATTGATGCAGAGTGTAACTGGACATCTTCAAGCAGTCTTTGGCTTGATCGTATTTATTTTGATTGCCTGGGGACTGAGTGAACGACGATCACGACCGGACTGGCGTCTAATTTCTGTGGGGCTGGGAGTGCAGGTGGTTATTGCCTTGCTGATGTTCAAGGTACCCGCAATACAGTCTTTGCTGGGGCTACTTAACCAGGGTGTGATTGCGATGGTTTCCGCGACTGAAACCGGCACCCAGTTTGTGTTTGGCTACCTCGGCGGTGATGTGTCAAATGTCGCCTACCCATTCGGAGTCGAGAACCCAGGCGCTACATTTATCCTGGCTTTCAGGGTCTTGCCGCTCATTTTGTTCTTCACTGTACTGTCAGCGATACTTTGGCACTACCGGGTTTTACCGATAATTATCCGTGGTTTTTCTTACCTTTTACGGCGAACTCTCAACGTCGGGGGTGCGGTGGGCGTGAGTACAGCAGGAAACATATTCCTGGGCATGGTGGAAGCACCGTTGTTAATACGGCCATTCCTTAACCAGTTGTCCCGGAGCGAACTGTTCGTTGTGATGACCTGCGGGATGGCAACCGTCGCGGGTTCAGTGATGATTCTATACTCCGTGATTCTTCAAGACGTGCTCGATAATGCCCTCGGCCATGTCCTGACAGCATCAGTTATCAGTGCACCGGCTGCGATTATGATCGCCCGAATCATGATTCCCGGGGACACGTCGACCGGTAGTGATGAAATTGTCAATCCGGTGGAATACACCGGTCTGCTCGACGCCATTACCCGCAGTACGGCGGATGGCATTCGCCTGATGGTCAATGTTGGCGCCATGCTCATCGTTCTTACTGCACTTGTTGCGCTGGTTAACAGTGCTCTATCATTACTGCCGGAAATTGGCGGGATGACGGTATCAATGCAGTCGATTTTTGGACTTGTCTTCACCCCGGTGGTTTGGCTGATGGGTATTCCATGGGCAGAAAGCTTTACCGCAGGTTCCCTGATGGGGACAAAAACGGTACTGAATGAGTTATTTGCTTTTTTTGCACTGGCAGCAGTCGAACCCGGTGCTTTATCCTCGAAGTCCGTACTGATCTTGACCTACGCGCTGTGCGGCTTTGCGAACTTCGGTAGCCTCGGCATTATGGTTGGTGGGCTGGCTGGCATGTGTCCGGAGCGGCGCGAGGAAATTGTTCAACTGGCACCCAGGACTCTGATTTCAGGGACGCTCGCAACCTGCATGACAGGCGCTATTGCCGGGCTGCTGATCTAAACAAGGTCCTGGCCGATCAGCCAGTCTGCTCCTTTTCAAACTGGCGGCAAATCTCAATAATGGTTTCCACGTCTGCGGTGGATATGTCCTGGTGGAATACCCAGCGATTTCCTGAAATTCGAATATCCCGCTGAGTCAGGTACTGCTTGAACTGTTCAATATGCAACCGGGAAAAATCCAGCATAACCATGTTGGTCTGTGGGGCCTCGGCCAGTCGAAGATGCTCGAAATCAGATAAGGAATCAGAGAATTTTCTTGCATTTTCATGGTCTTGCCGCATTCTTTTAATGTTATTTGTTAAAGCAAACAACCCCGCGGCAGCGATGACACCGGCTTGCCGCATGCCACCTCCAATCATCTTCCGAAGCCTTCGGGCGCGTTGAATCGTCTCAGCATCTCCCACTAACAGTGATCCAACGGGACACCCCAGTCCCTTCGATAAACAAATAGAGACGGTGTCAAAATGCTTACAGATCTCTTTTACCGGTACTTGCTGCTTGACTGCGGCGTTAAATACCCTGGCGCCATCCAGGTGCATTTTGAGGTCTGATTTTTGTGCCAGCGCCGCTACACTGAACAGATAGTCCATATCAAGCACCTTGCCAGCCTGGGTATTTTCCAGGCAGATAAGGCGAGTAACCGCGAAATGGAAATCATCGGGTTTTATCGCCTTTTTTATGTCTTCCAGTGGCAATTCACCTTTGCTGTTAAACGGGATCGTGTAGGGTTGAATTCCACCTAAGGCAGCTGCACCACCCCCTTCAAACTGGTAGGTATGGGCACTTTGGCCCGCAATGTACTCGTGCCCGCGCTGACAATGGCTCAACAGCGCCAACAGATTGCTCTGGGTTCCCGATACCAGGTACAGTGCTGCCTGCTTATCTGTTAACTCTGCGGCATATGCCTCGAGCGCGTTCACGGTCGGGTCTTCACCATAAACGTCATCCCCGGTTTCTGCCGATCGCATGGCATCCAACATAGCCTCTGTGGGTCGGGTGACTGTGTCGCTTCTTAGATCAATCAAGTTGTTTTCCTTTTACCGACCCGATAGACAAAACCCATCGCCCTAAAGGTCCAGATTAGTACGGGTAGGGATATAGTCAGGTAGCATTAAATGGCAGGTGAGCCACGATAAGCCTTAAATACGTGCCATTCAAGTCAGGACATTTGGCAGGTGCATTCGTGTCAGATAGAACCCGCTATTAGGCAGTTTGATATCCACTGGTCCCTCGTTGACAAAAACCCTGCCCAAGCTTAAGGTTTTGTTCAGTAACGGCGAAACAGGCACCGGCCACCCACAACTGGCAAAGCCCAGGTACTGGTAATACTCTGTAATAGCATTTGTAATAGCTTATGTTTCTACCGACCTGTAGTGGGGTGGGTCTGTAAGTTCCCTGGAAGTACCAAAGGATAACCATGCCGGTACAAGCAGTCACACCACAACGGATTAGGGAGATAAAACGCCAGGCAAAGCAGCTGTCCCGTTCCACAAGCGACAAAACCTATATGCAATGTCTTGATATTGTTTGTCGGCAGGAAATGGGTTTGCGTCACTACCATGAAGCGCAGAAGCTAGTTGGTAAAGCACCCCGAACATCAGTCCGGGAATTGGCAGTTTCGCCCTGGACCCTCTACCTGCAGGCTTGCCAGGACGCTTACTTCGAATTATAGGAGATCAATATGTATACCGGCATTGTTCAGGCCATGTTACCCATAAGCTCTACCCGACAAAGAACCGGTCTGCTTACTTTTGGGCTGAAGTTACCCCAACAGTTGCGGGCAGACCTGCAGTTAGGGGCGAGCATCGCGATAAACGGCTGTTGCTTCTCCGTCACGACCATGAATGGGGAAGAGGTGATGTTTGATGCCATCGCAGAGACCCTGGAACTCACCAATATCAAATACCTGGAAAAAGGCACCCAGGTCAACGTGGAACGATCTGCGAAGCACGACGCCGAGATCGGTGGACACGTTCTTTCTGGCCATATCGTTGATACCGCGGTGGTCGTCAGTGTCAGTGAACAGGAAAATAACCGCCGTATTACCTTTAAAGGCCATCCGGACTGGCTAAAGTATGTGTTTGATAAGGGCTTTCTGGCCCTGAACGGCTGCAGCCTCACGGTTGCTGCGATCGACAGGGAAAGCTCAGAGTTCAGCATCAACCTCATTCCCGAAACCCTGAAACGCACTAATTTTGTGCTCATGAGGGCCGGTGATGGGGCCAACGTGGAGATTGAACACCAGACCCGGGTCATCGTTGATACCGTCGAGCGGGTCATGGAAGCACGTTATAGCGCTTGAGATCACCTAGTGGAGTGTCCTGTATAGATGGCCACCCTTTGCGGGCCATCCTTCACACAAGCCGCTAAATGGCCAGCTGCGTTGTTGCACTTGCTCGACTTATGCGCCTATCTATTTACAAATCGGGTCTTCGCAAGTGCGCCTACCATCTGACCATTTAGCGACTTGCTAAAAGTGCTATCTATACAGGACACTCCACTATGGATGCTATAAGATTCGCCACTTTCACAGCCTAACCCGACGAGCCAACATCTACCCCTATGACAGAGACCATGTCAGAGCTGCAGCTCTTTGATACCTACAAGCGCAAAGTACGCAAATTCGAGCCCCTGAACCCCGGCAAGGTTGGTATGTATTGCTGCGGCCCTACTGTTTACAACTTTGCCCACATCGGTAACCTGAGAACCTATGTGTTCGAGGATATTCTCTACCGGGTATTGAAAAAAAATGGCTACGCAGTTGATTTCGTGATGAACATCACCGATGTAGGGCACCTCACCTCCGACGCCGATACGGGCGAAGACAAGATGGAAGTCGGCTCGAAAAGAAGCGGGATGACCGCCTGGGAGATGGCTGACTACTACACAGACGCCTTTAAAATAGACCTGGCCCGACTGGCGATTAATGAACCCGACATCTGGTGTCGGGCAACAGATCATATTAAAGAGCAGATTGAATTCATTGGAGATCTGGAGTCAAAGGGATTTACCTACAGAACCAGTGACGGTATTTATTTCAACTCTCGCAAGCTGAATAACTACGGCTATCTGGCTCGTCTGGATACCAATGGATTGATGGCTGGAGCCAGGGTGGACAGCGAGCGGCAACACGTCACCGATTTTGCCCTGTGGAAGTTCTCACCCGAAAATGAACAACGCCAGATGGAGTGGGAAAGCCCCTGGGGAACAGGATTTCCAGGCTGGCATATCGAATGTTCTGCCATGTCGGCCAGGTATCTCGGAGACTTCTTTGATATTCACTGCGGCGGTGAAGATCATATTCCGATACACCATACCAATGAGATCGCACAGACCGAGGCGAGCCGGGGTACACGGCTGGCAAATTTCTGGATGCACGGTTATTTTCTGCAATTGGACAATGCCAAGATGTCTAAATCGTCGGGAGAATTCCTTAGGCTTGACTCCTTGATAGAGGAGGGTGTCGACCCACTTGTTTACCGTTTTTTCTGCCTCAGTGCGCACTACAGAACCCAGATGTCTTTCAGTTGGGATAGCCTTAGAGCCAGTCAGGTGGCCCTGGACAGACTCTACCGCGCCGCCTACAGCTGGGGTGAACCCTCAGCGATCCTGCCTGAGTACCAACAACGGTTCATGAACTGTGTTAACGAAGATTTAAACCTGCCCCGGGCCCTTGCTGTTACCTGGGATCTGGTTCGGGCCGATGCAGACCCGGCCGCCAAGAAGGCAACCCTGTTGTCGTTTGATGAAGTGCTTGGTCTTGGGATCGAAAACTGGCAGCCAGAGAAAGTTGAAATACCGTCTGTGATTCTCGAAATAGCCCAGAAGAGGGAAACGGCCAGGCGCGAACAAGACTGGCAGAGAGCTGATGAGTTAAGGGATGAAGCCTTGTCAGCAGGGTATGTGATCGAAGATACGAAAGAGGGACCCAGGGTCAAAAAAGAGTAAATCAGTGACCCTGGTTAATGAATGTAGGGGGCAGAGGACTTTAGGAGGAGCAGGTTCTTCGCCATTCCTCAATATCGGTGGTAGCACCTTCATGCAGCTCAACACCGAGCAGGCATAGACCTTCATCCGTCATACGGCTCCAGCGCACGTCGCTGGTGAGAAAGAACTTGCCTGGCCTCGAAACGATATCCACCCAGATATCCAAACGGCAACCGTTAGGAATGTTTGAACCCGTCTCTATCTTTAAACCACCGGCCGAGATGTCTATAGCCTGGCAAGAAACCGTGGTACCGACCAGAGAAGATTGCTTACAAGCGACAATCTGTACAAACAGGCGCTCGTTGGCGTCGTGTCGGGCATCCCGTCGCCGTTCACTCTGCTCATTCATATCATGCCCGTCTTTTCGAACAAGACGATGTGCGTCGTTTAGACTGATAATCTTGGACCTTAGTAGTGAAGTAGTCATGTAATAGATTGTATCCTGAAATGAAACACTGCCTAGAGTAATGCGAAGGCCATGCCAACTGCCTCAAAATGTCAAAATACTCAATAAAAACAGTATCTTAAACGTAATACTGATGGACTTAGGGTGTTTTTTCAGTATACTTCGTTGACGTAAAAGCGTTCACAAGTGACGTGTAATGACAATATGAGTCAACCTGATTGGCCCCTGAAAGAGCGCGTTATGCCTAATTTTTTCGATTCTGTTGAGGAAAGGCGAATTCACCGCGAGTCTCAGCTTTGTATTGGTCTGGATACAGATCCGGACAGAATCCCGCAGATACTACAGAATGATCCTGATCCAATGTGGAGTTTTAACCGCGAGATTATTGATGCCACCAGTGACCTGGTGTGCTGCTACAAACCACAAATTGCCTACTACGCGGGCGTCGCAGCGGAAGAAACACTAGAAAAGACCATCGCATATGCTCAGGATAAAGGCGTCCCGGTTTTGCTGGATTTCAAGCGCGGTGATATTGGCAGTACCGCTAAAATGTATGCGAAAGAAGCTTTTGAGCGCTACGGGGCGGACGCGGTGACGATAAACCCCTACATGGGTTTCGACGCAATGGAGCCCTTCCTTGAATACGCAGACAAGGGCATCTTTATCCTTTGCCGGACCTCGAACCCTGGCGGGTCCGATCTCCAGAACCTGGTACTGGACTCGGGTCAGCGGGTGTACGAACACGTCGCGGAACTCGCAGCATCGCAATGGAATCAGAATCACAATGTTGGTCTGGTGGTGGGTGCCACAAGGCCGGAAGAGATTGCCATCATCAGGAAGATAGTGGGGAAGATGAATTTACTGCTGCCGGGTGTTGGAGCGCAGAAAGCCGACGTTAAGGCCATGATGGAGGCAGGGAAGGGCGGCGGTATGATTGTTAACTCTGCCCGGGCCGTGTTGTATGCGTCGGATCAGTCTGATTTTGCTGCAAAAGCACGGCAGGTAGCCAAAGACACCCGGGACCAGATCAGCGTTCTCGGCAAGTGAGCCTCTCGGCTCGACGAGTACTGTTTCGCGCCTGCTTTACATTTACCCTGTTGGTCATTACCTGGTTGGCTGTCACGCCGGATCCACCAGGTGGTATTGATCTGGTCGGGGATAAGTGGAATCATTCATTCGCGTTTATCGTGCTGGCATTGCTGGCCGATTTCTCTTTCCCCTCGCTGGGCTGGATCAATTGGCTCGGGTTGGCCTGCTATGGCATCGCGCTTGAGTGTATACAGTGGTCACTAGATTATCGATACTTCGAATGGAACGATGTGCTTGCAGACCTGTTGGGGATTGCCTTGTACCTGGTTCTGAGGCCCTTGATTAACCGTATACAGTGCCTGCGTGAGCTCAGGGCTGGGGAGTGAGATTTTGAACACAACGAATAATAAATCGATAAAACCTTTCTTTTGCGTCCTGATGATCCTTGGCTGGATCTTACCGTACCCGATATTTGCCGACTGGAAACTGGATGCCACGGCCTCGACGGTCAGTTTTGTCTCGGTGAAAAATGGATCAGTGGTTGAATCGCACTATTTCAGGTCCGTAGCGGGTACAGCCTCGAAAATTGATGAAGCAGCGCTGAGGGTCGACGTCATTATCGATCTGGCCAGCGTGGAGACCCTGATTCCAATTCGTAATGAACGAATGCTAGGCATGTTGTTTGAGACGGTGTCGTTCCCGCGGGCTGTCATCAGTACCCGGATCCCGGTGGATTCCATTACCTCAACACCCGCTGGTGGATCAAAATCAATGACAATCAGCGCCCAGCTGGATCTGCATGGCAAAAAAGTTGATCTGGAAATTCCGTTGACCGTTGTCAAGGTAACCCCGGATAGCTTTTACGTCAGCAGCCAAAAACCCGTTGTGATTGATGCGGGTCAATTCAGCCTGGTGGCAGGCATTGAAGCATTACGTGAGGTGGCCGGGCTAAAGTCCATCACCATGGCCATACCAGTCAGCTTCGGGCTGCTGTTTGTTCCGGTTGAAGAGCCGCCCTAGGCAAGGCTGATATCGAATTCAGTCCAGATCGGACAGTGATCAGATGGCTTATTCATCGCTCTTATATTGTAATCAATACCAGCCGCTACGCTCTGGCTCCGTAATGCGCTTGAACCCAGAATCAGGTCAATTCTCAATCCTCGCCTGGGATCCCGCTCGAAACCACGACTTCGATAGTCGAACCAGCTGAAAAGATCTTCAACTTCCGGATGGTGGAGTCGATATGAGTCGAACAAGCCCCAATCGGTAATTTTCGCAAGCCAGTCTCTTTCTTCCGGCAGGAAACTGGTTTTGCCATCCTTTAACCAACGTTTTTTATTCGGTTCGCCAATGCCAATATCCAGATCCAGCGGGGCGACGTTCATGTCTCCCATGACGATAACGGGTTCCTGCGCGGAGCAATGGGTGCTGAGGTAAGTCAGCATGTCAGCATAGTACTTCTCTTTTGCAGGGAATTTAGTTGGATGGGTGCGTTTTTCGCCCTGGGGATAATAGCCATTTATCGCGGTCAAATGACGACCATCGGACAATGGAAAACGGCCGGTAATAAACCGCCGTTGGCTGTCAGCATCGTCGTCGGCAAATCCCTTATCAATGCTGGTGGCGGGCTTCCTGGATAGCAGAGCAACGCCGTAATGGGTTTTTTGACCGTGGTAACTGACCTCGTAACCGAGTTGATTGATCTCCTCAACGGGAAATTCCTCATCAGTTACCTTGGTTTCCTGAAGACCAATAATCTCCGGGTTGTGACTCTTGATAACGGCTTCCAATTGATGCAATCGGACCCGAATGCTGTTCACGTTGAACGAGACGACACGCATAGGATAACTACCTGATAACTCTCACAATTCCAATTTTCCAGAGAATAAACGGCCGGTTGTGTATTATCAGCCGCTTCGCTTGCCGGTAATCAGGTCACGAAACCTATCTAGTAATGTCTCATACTTGTAGTCGGTAAATTCGCCAGCATCGAAATACATGCCATGATCGTTACAAGCTTCATACCATATATGCGGCTGCTTTGGATCTGCTATTTTCTCCATGCGTTTGCCGCATCGTGGACAGTCAACATCTTCGATCTTGTTGTATTCCTTGCCAAGCTCGGGATCACCACTGTCGATAAACTCTGACATCCATTTGCCCTTGAGGGTTTCTGCCTCGCCAACATCAAACCAGATGCCTTTACAGTTGGTGCAACGGTCGACGGTCATATTTCGACCGTAAGTTATTTCTTCCATGGCTGAATGGCACTTTGGGCATTCCATACTGATCTCGCTGTTGGTTTGATTGATGGTTTTGATGGTTTGTGTCTATTAGAAAACAAGTTAAGGGTGAATCTGAGGAAAAGTATACCTGACTCCGATTATAGGATGCATAGTCCGTCTGATCAAAATCCTGTGATAGCAGATGATTGAAATTTCCCCTTGAAGACTCGGAAATTAGCCTCACAGCAGATCAATCACTTTCCTATCTGTACCCGGGACATCGTTCGATGTCGTATAATCTATATTATGTTAAATTTAAGATCGGAATGTCGGTATCCATGAATGTGTTGATATCCATGAATGACCGATGCAGGATCTGGACACCGGGACCCTACTGCCCTCAATGAATTTCGAGATTAGTGTCTAAACTTCCTTGGCATTTGGAATGTCTTTATTCGGGCGGTAACTAAACTTCTGACCGCCTATGGATGCCTCGTACATCAAGCCGCCCTTGGCGAGAGTAAAGACTGCCATCCCTTTGTAGTACCTGGTCATGGCCTGTGAGTCTTCGCCTGTTGTTAAACCGATAGCGTGACCCTTTGTTGAAGCTTCGGCGCTGGCGGCCAGCGTAATCGCCACAGCGGTAGCCTGGGCGCCAAACTCAAAACTCCCGGCAGTGAATTGATCGTAGGCTCGCTTATCCTTAAAAAAGATGATTTGGCTATAGGCCTGACCACCCATTTGAAAACCTACGGTGAGCTGGGTCATTTTTACATCACCGGTAACGCGACCTTTAACGTATGTCTTGCCTCGCCCATAAGCGCCACCGATGCCAAAACCACCCTTGCCAATATTGGGAAAAACCGCATAGCCATAGGCTGATTCAAATACAGAAGAAGATCCCGACGCCGTTCGAAATGTCTTAACAGTATCCTGATACTTGTCTGCCAGCACGGACAGCGGCATGAGTAGTACACAAATGACGAGTGTCAATTTTCGAGCAAGTTGCGACATCGTGGCTCCAAATGATTCAAAAATTAATGTTCTACACGTTGCAGTTTACATTACCTGATCGTTGATAACTGAACACCAGGGACGAAAGGCATAACCGCCCTCTCCAAATAATCCTCCGTTGCCGTTGGTATCCGTTGAGCCACGACACCGGTATAGTCAGCACAAATCAAAACTCTTGCGGGAGAGTAGATGAACAAACGCATTAAAACGCATCTGATACTGGCAATTACGCTGTGCAGCCCTGTTTTTGGTGCAGAAATCGTCGAGTACACGGTACCGGGCTTAAATCAGGATGCCGAAATCAGGGTCGATACCTGGGGCATCCCGCATATTTATGCCCAGGATCACTACGACGCTTTCTTCGTTCAGGGGTTTAATGCTGCCAGGGACAGATTATGGCAAATCGACCTGTGGCGACGCCGGGGTCTGGGTGAACTGGCGGAGGTGCTGGGTGCAGGTTTTGTTGAGCAGGACAAAGCAGCCAGACTGTTTTTGTACCGGGGCTCAATGTTCCGTGAATGGCTGGCTTACGGGTCTGATGCAAAGCGTATATCGACTTCGTTTACGCGGGGAATTAACGCCTATATCGACCTGGTCCAGGCAGAGCCTGATTTACTTCCCATGGAGTTCAGGGTGCTTGATTATCAGCCCGCCCGGTGGTCACCTGAAGACCCGGTTCGGATTCGCAGCAATGGATTGTGGCGTAACGTGAGAACCGAGGTAATCCGCGCTAACGTGGTGTGTTCTCATGGGCTGAGAATCGACGCGATGCGAAAAAAACTCGAACCGGACTGGCAGACTAAGGTTCCCGAAGGCCTTGACCCCTGTGACATACCCAACGATGTCCTCAAGCTGTATTCCTTAGCCAAAGCGCCAGTCGACTTTAGTCGAACGTTGCAGGTTAACGCCGGTCTGCCGCCGGACTACAGGAATGCCATGGCCATGCTGGCCGACAACATTGTTGACGCCGGGAGCAACAACTGGGCTGTATCTCCGGCTAAGACCAGTACAGAGCGCCCTATTCTGGCCAACGATCCACATCGTGGTCACGCGGTGCCTTCATTGCGTTACGTCGCCCATCTTGTTGCACCGGGATTGAATGTCATTGGCGCGGGGGAACCGGGATTGCCGGGTATTTCGATCGGCCATAACGAAAAGATTGCCTTTGGGCTGACTATTTTTTCAATTGACCAGGAAGACCTGGTGATTTATGAGACCCGCAAGAACAATTATAAGTATCGGGGCAAATTCGAACCCATGGACAAAATAACGGAGCAGATCAAGGTTCGGGATGCGCCGACTGTGAATATGGACCTCTTGTTCACAAGAGACGGACCGGTCATATACACCGATGCGAAAAAGAACAGGGCTTTTGCGGTTCGGGCAGCCTGGCTGGAGCCGGGTATGGCGCCCTACTTCGGCTCAGTTGAATATATGCGGGCGGAAAACTGGGATCAGTTTCTCGGTGCCTTAAATCGCTGGGGGGCGCCTGCAGAGAACCAGGTCTATGCGGATGTAGACGGCAACATTGGTTACAAACCTGCAGGCCTGACGCCTATTCGAAGCAATTACGATGGTTTGCTGCCCATACCAGGTGATGGACGGTATGAGTGGCACGGTTTCTACGACATGGACGAATTGCCGGTTCAGTTCAATCCGGAATCCGGTTATGTCGCCACCGCCAACGCGATGAGCCTGCCGGTTGGATTCCCCTACAAGGATAAAATAATCGGCTTCGAATGGGCGAACCCATGGCGAATAAACAGAATTGAACGGGTGCTTGAGGAAACCAATCCACACACGCTGCAGACATCCATCAGTTTACAACGGGACTACTTCTCTGAACCAGCGAAGCGCATTCTGTCGCTCGTCGATGTCGCTGCCCTGCCCGAAGTAGCCAGGCAGCTGTTTCAGCAATGGGACTACGAAATATCGCGGGACTCCGCGTCGGCAGCGCTGTTTGAAATCTGGTTCAACCATTACCTGGTCCCTGAATTGACCAGACACGGCACCCAGCTTGACGACATCTCGGCATTGCGCAGCCTCGACAAGTTAGCGGCAATAGAGCACTTTGAACACCTTGACAAGAAAGAGCGGCAGTCCATAGCAGTCTCGACCCTGACTTCAGCGCAATCGGAGACGAGTCAATTGCTGGGCCAGGATTATTCAGGCTGGCGCTGGGGAGACCTGCACGAAATGAAATTCAAACATCCGCTCTACGATATTGTCAGCGATGAGGACAGGACACTGCTTGGAATTGCGCCGGTAGCTCGCGGCGGCAGCGCAGACACACCCAATTCAACCCGCTATCGGTCTGATTTCTCAGTTGCCAGTGGCGGCTCGTGGCGAATGGTGGTTGATGTGGGCAACTGGGATGCCGCGGTCATGACCAACGCGCCCGGTCAGTCGGGAGATCCAGCCAGCCCGCACTATGATGACATGCTGCAAACCTGGGCGGATGAAGGTCATATGCCCCTGCTCTACTCCAGGGACAAGGTAGTCAGCCATACGCAGAAACTGATCAAGTTGCTCGCGGTGCCAGCCCAGTGATCCAGATGAACACGGTTTTACTGCAGCAGATTTTTTCCACCGATACACCGCTGCTTGACGTCAGGGCACCGGTTGAATTCCAGCAGGGCGCTTTCCCCTCTGCCGTGAACCATCCAATTCTAAACGACCAGGAGCGGGAACAGGTGGGCATTTGCCACAAACAACACGGTCCCGACGCAGCGGAGAAGCTCGGTTACCAGCTCGTCAAAGGCACTTCGCGGGATGAACGCACTGGATACTGGATGGACTTTCTCGACAACCATCCAGGTGCCCATTTGTACTGTTTCAGGGGCGGTCAGCGCTCTGCAATCGCAAAACAATGGATCGAATCAGCAGGTGGATCCATACCACGAATCGAAGGCGGTTATAAAACCATGCGCAATTACCTGCTCGGCATATTTGAGAAGCTGCCAGCAATCACCATTGTTTCCGGTAAGACCGGTGTCGGCAAAACGATATTGATCAATGAAATTCAGGGTTCTGTTGACCTTGAGGGATTCGCCAACCACCGCGGTTCGGCATTCGGTAATCGGGCCACGCCTCAACCAAACCAGATCAATTTTGAAAATGCCGTGGCAATCGCCATCCTGAAAGCAGACGGGTCCCTGGTGCTTGAAGACGAAGGCCGGATGATTGGCCGTCTTAACTTACCGTTGTCACTCCATGGGGCCATGAAAAGTGCCCCCATCGTACTGCTCGAAGACACCCTGGAAAATCGCGTCGAAAGAATCTACCAGGAGTACATCGTTGACCAGATTGCTGAGCTGCTCGTGTGCAAGGAACAAAGCCCGGTACAACATCTTCAGCAAAAGTATCTCGCAGCCCTGCTGGCGATCCGCAAACGATTGGGCGGTGTTGCCCACACGCGAATTTCCGGCCTGATGGAACATGCGTTTGCCGTACATCTCAAAGGAGACAAAAACTCGCAGCATCAGGCTCACAAGGACTGGATCGAACAACTGCTATGCCTTTATTATGACCCTATGTATGAATACCAGATAAACCTGAAAAGTGAGCGAATCATAGAGTCCGGAGATAGGAATTCTTTGCGGGCCTATCTTGAATCGACATCAGATGCCAGGGACATATCAGTCTAAATGTTGTGAAAGGAAAGCAGACAATGACAGACCAGCAAGAACCTGTAGAAACAACTAACGACACGCCAAACCACTGGCAGTTGCTGCGCGATGTGCTGTCTTTTCAAGTCAAACTTGCCATGGATGGAATACGCGATGTGGTTCTCAGCCCGGTCTCAATTGGTGCCGCGTTATATGGATTGGCGGTTCACAGGGACAACCCGGGGAAATATTTCAATCAACTGCTTCAGTTCGGCCGAAAAACCGACAGCTGGATAAATTTATTCGGTGCCAGTAAACATTATCCGGACGATGAGTCCTCATCATCAGATGCCTACATCAAGAAAGTGGAAGATCTGCTGGTCGGGGAATATCAGAAAGGTGGCATCGTGAAAAACCTTAAAGAAGGTACTGACGGCTTTATCAGTCGAATACGCAATGACAAGGGTAAGGATGAATGAGTCGCGGATCCTATTCTCGGTCAGCCTCCTAGTAACTTTTAACCTGACCCAAAACCTGTTCAGCGATAAATGATTTGACCAGTTCCTGGCTTATGGGTGCAATTACAGGAATCATTATCTCCCGCAGGTAGCGTTCAACATGATATTCCTTCGCGTATCCCATCCCGCCATGGGTCAGTACGGCACGCTGACAGGCACTCAATGCGGCTTCTGCAGCAAGATATTTGGCTGAATTCGCTTCCGCAGCGCAAGGTTGTCCCCGGTCGTAGAGCGATGCCGCCTTAAAAGCCATTAAGTGGGCGGCTTCCAGTTCCATCCAGTTAACCGCCAGCGGATGCTGGATTGCCTGGTTCTTACCAATGGGTCTGTCAAAAACGATACGTTCCTGTGCATACCTGCTTGCTCTTTCAAGGGCAACCTGCCCCAGGCCGATAGCTTCTGCTGCAATTAGTATGCGCTCCGGATTAAGTCCATGCAGCAGGTACTTCCAGCCCTGGCCTTCCTCGCCGATCCGATGATCTGCCGGAACGATGAGGTCATCAATGAACAGAGCATTGGAATCAACGGCTTTGCGGCCCATCTTCTCGATAAGGCGCACTTCAATCTTGTCGCGGTCGAGATCTGTGTAGAACAACGACAGACCCTCGGTCGGTTTCTTACACTGATCAAGATCGGTGGTGCGTGTGATCAGGAGTATTTTATTGGCAGTTTGTGCGGTCGTAGTCCAGAGTTTGCGGCCATTAACCACATAATGATCACCATTGCGTACAGCCCGGGTCGCAAGCCTTGTCGTATTGAGTCCCGCATCGGGTTCAGTGACGCCGAAACAGGCCCGATCCTGGCCTTTAATGAGCCGGGGCAGGAACTCCTGCTTTTGCTCTTCAGTACCGAATACGACAATTGGATTCGGGCCAAACAGATTCAGATGCACCGCCGAGGCACCACTCATACCGGCACCGGAACGTGCGATGGTATGGGCGAGGACTGCTGTTTCAGAGATTCCCAGGCCAGAACCGCCATAAGCCTCGGGCATGGCAATACCGAGCCAGCCACCGTCCACGATCTGTTTTACAAATTCTTCAGGAAATTCGCCGCTCTTATCATGTGCGAGCCAGTAATCATCATCAAATTTGGCGCAAAGTTGCTGAATTGCCTGCTGAATTGAGATCTGTTCTTCTGAAAGTTCGAAATTCATAGTTCCCCTCTAATATGAACAACTAGGACCGATTAATTTATTAAGCGAATCGCCTGATCGAAAGCTATCGTACTTGATTTAATATTTCCATTTTATGTTCAGTTTTGAAAGGTAAATACCTGCTAGCCTATCAATTCTGTTATTTCCGGGAGGTAGAACGAAGTGATAATGAGCGAATCAGCCCGAATACTGCCCAAGCGAGAGCGCACACGGAGTTCCCTGCTTACTGCAACCCGAAACCTGGTCAACGAGCACCAACACCAAAAAATTTCAATTCAGGACATTACCCAAGAAGCCCATGTGGGCCTGGGCACTTTCTATAACTACTTCGATTCAAAATATGAAATCTTCGAAGCAGTGTTGGATGATATGCGAACCAGCTTCAACGAAAGGCTGTTCAAACTCCGAAAACCACTCAAGGACCCCGCCACGGTTATCGCGGTGACCCTTCGATACTGCTTTGAACAGGCCCTGGATGATGAGGAATGGCGATCTTTTATCTCCTGGTCCGGTATTTCGGGCGAACATTTCCTGCACCAGGATCAGGCCCAGTGCCTGCAGGATATTCAGTGGGGTGCCAGGAGTGGTCGCTTTCAGGTGGATGACGTACAATTTACCTGCAGTCTGGTGATGGGGATGGTTCGGCATGTCACGCTGGAGGTCATGCAGGGCAATCTCCACAGGAATGCGATGCCGCAGACAACCCGGCACATTCTGCGGATGCTGGGCATCCCTGACCTGGTGGCCAAGGCGCTGACCCAGGCATCCTTGCCTGCTGTCGCAGCAGCAAAGAAATCTGCCGATGGAAACACCCAATTACCGGCCATGCGGGCCACCGGCGGTTGACCGACCACCTGGAACTGTTAAAATTCGCAAACTGGTCTATCCGGCCATACGATCTGTAACAAGCTGATATGGGGCGATCCCCCAAACAGCGCTCACAACATTTGTAGCCCACTGCGCAACATTTGTTAGCACGTAAGAACCACGTGTCGATGAGTACAGAAGACGTTCAAGACATGGACTTTCCGTGACAGTGATCCTGTAACGAGGAAATTATTATGGTTATTCAAAATTGTACGATCCCTCCAGCGATACTCAGCTCAAGCTACCTATCCATCTTTCTTATTCGCTGATTCGCGGTTTGAATCAATCCGACGAATCAATCAACGAGTTGTTCAGGAGCATCCAGTCATGGTCGTAAAGAACGTGAAGCTTACCGATAAGTATTTACAGTCCGAGGGGCGTGTATTTCTCACAGGTAGTCAGGCGCTTGCCCGATTGCCCATGTTGCAACAGGAAAGAGACCGACTCGCCGGACTCAACACCGCAGGTTTTATATCCGGTTATCGGGGTTCCCCATTAGGCGGGTTGGATAAAACACTCTGGCAGGCCCAGAAATTTCTCGAAGCACACAATATTTACTTTCAGCCTGGTGTTAACGAGGAACTTGCCGCAACCTCTGTCTGGGGTTCACAACAGGTCAATATTTTTGAGGGCGCCAGGTACGACGGCGTGTTTGCCATGTGGTATGGCAAGGGGCCAGGAGTTGACCGAAGCGGCGATGTATTCAAACACGCTAATCATGCTGGTACCTCAAAACATGGTGGTGTGCTGGTGGTTGCCGGTGATGATCACGGTTGTAAGTCATCTACCCTGCCCCATCAAACGGAATATGCATTCGTTGATGCCATGATCCCTGTACTTAACCCCTCCGGCGTGCAGGAAGTCATTGACCTTGGTCTACTCGGCTGGGCATTGTCTCGCTACAGCGGCTGCTGGGTTGCCCTGAAATCAATTGCTGAAACCGTGGACGCCTCGTTCTCGACTGCCATTGATGCGGATCGGATTAAAATTAAGTTTCCTCCCGGAGATGACCCGGACAATCACGTGCGCTGGCCAGATAAACCCCTGGAACAGGAGCTGCGCCTGCACAACCAGAAACTGGACGCTGTCCTGGCATTTTGCAAATCCAATAATCTCAACCGAATCACTATGAATAGTAAGAACCCTCGCCTCGGTATTGTCTCGGTCGGCAAGTCCTACCTGGACGTATTGCAGGCGTTGCAGGATCTGGGCATTGATGAATCCCTGGCAACGGAAATTGGCTTGCGTCTCTACAAGGTCGGCATGTCCTGGCCGCTTGAACCAGACGGTATTCGTGACTTTGCCTCAGGTCTGGATGAGGTTCTGGTAGTTGAGGAAAAACGTGGCCTCATTGAGGACCAGCTGACGAGTCAGCTTTACAACTGGCATTCTGATGTCAGGCCGATGGTTATCGGAAAACATGACGAGACCGGTCAATGGTTGTTGCCTTCAAGCGGCGAACTCACACCGGCAGTGATTGGCAGGGCTATTGCCTCTCGTATCACCCGCTTCTTTACCAATGATAGTATTGAAGAGCGACTGGCATTTTTAGCCGCAAAAGAAAAATACCTGAATCGACCCAAAGACATTGTTGAAAGAACGCCGCACTATTGTTCCGGTTGTCCTCACAATACGTCGACCGTGGTTCCCATCGGCAGCCGTGCCATGGGGGGAATCGGTTGTCACTATATGGCGACCTGGATGGACCGGGAGACCGATACGTTCACCCAGATGGGTGGCGAAGGCGCTACCTGGATTGGACAGGCACCTTTTACAGACACACCGCACGTGTTCCAGAACCTGGGCGATGGCACCTACTTCCACTCAGGATTATTGGCGATACGTGCTTCCATTGCCGCCAAGGTGAACAT
>JAPYTQ010000006.1:132640-163861 GCA_029941905.1 Pseudomonadales bacterium
GGTGAACATAACTTACAAGATTCTTTACAACGACGCCGTTGCCATGACCGGAGGGCAACCTGTTGACGGGCAGTTGAGTGTAGAGAAGATCGCTCGTCAACTTCATGGTGAGGGCGTGGAGCGAATTGCCATCGTTTCCGACGATATCGCTAAATACAAGCCAGCCGAGTTTCCATCGTTTACAACAATCCATCATCGGGATGACCTGGACGCGCTGCAATGTAATTTAAGGGAAGTCAAAGGCACCTCTGTTTTGATCTACGATCAAACTTGTGCCGCAGAAAAACGCCGCAGGCGCAAACGCGGTGAAATGGTAGACCCCAAAATTCGACCCTTTATCAACTCCCAGGTCTGCGAAGGATGTGGTGACTGCGGCATCGCCTCTAATTGCTTGTCCGTCGTTCCCGAAGAAACCCGGTACGGCCGAAAACGAAGGATTGATCAATCCAGTTGCAACAAAGACATGAGTTGTATCAAGGGATTTTGCCCCAGCTTTGTGACCGTGACAGGTGGAGAATTAAGAAAACCAGTGACTGATCCCCATGACTTTGACTTCTCGACACTTCCCGAGCCGGACCTGCCAGCATTCGATATTCCTTATGGCATTGTGATTGCCGGTGTGGGTGGCACTGGTGTCACCACTTTGGGCGCAATCCTCGGTATGGCCGCGCATCTGGAAGGTAATGGATCATCGGTGTTGGATATGACAGGTCTGGCGCAAAAGTTTGGTGCGGTCATCACGCACCTGCAAATTGCCAGGCAACCGGAAGACATCTACGCATCCCGTATCGCTGCCGGTGGCGCTCGACTGGTTATTGGTTGTGACCTGGTGGTAGCGGCGGCGAATGACGCAATGGCCAAGGTCAACCGCGGCAATGCCTACGCGGTCATCAACGAACACGAATCAATGACGGCAGAATTTACCCGCGATCCGGACTGCAACTTTCCGGCTGAATCCATGCACGACATCATTACCAGTTGCGTTGGAGAAAAGAGATCCCATTTTATTAATTCCACAAATGCGGTGGAGCAGTTAATTGGCGGCACCATGGCTGGAAATTTGTACCTCGCCGGGTTTGCATACCAGCAGAGCCTGATACCGATCACAGCCGAAGCAATCAGCAAGGCGATCCAGTTAAACGGTGCTTCCGTTGAAGAGAACCTGTTTGCATTTAGCCTGGGTCGATTACATGCGTTTGAACCTGATCGTATCCAGGTGAAGCCAAAGACAGTCTTGATCAGTGAAAGCTATGACGACATCCTCGCTGATCGACATCAGTTCCTCACCCGGTACCAGAATAAGGCCTATGCTGATGCTTACATCAAACGGGTTCAGCAATTCATGCAAGCCACGTCGGCAGAGTTAGCTGAAGTACTGGCGGTCAATTACTTCAAGGTACTCAGCTACAAAGACGAGTATGAAGTCGCGCGATTGTTTTCTAACGAACAGTTTAAGACCGAATTACAAGGACAGTTCGAGGGTGACTACAAACTGACCTTTCACCTTGCACCACCCCTTCTCGCCCCGGTGGACAAACATTTCGGACAGCCAAGAAAGATCACTTTTGGCGGCTGGATGCTCCTGGCATTTGGCCTGCTCGCAAAATTCAAGTTTCTCCGCGGAACACGATTCGATCCATTTGGGTATACCCAGGATCGAAGACTCGAGCGTTCTCTTGTGCAGGAGTATGAAAATGTAATCAACCAATGCGAGCAGCAGTACTCTATGGAGAACACCGCAATAATCCGCCAGCTTCTACAACTGCCACAAAAGATACGGGGCTTCGGTTATATTAAACATCGAAATGCGGAATTTGCCGGGCGGGAACGTGAACAGCTACGCGGCCAATTGGGTGCCCCCCCGGAGCCAGTGAAAATTATTGATCCCAAGGCAGCCTAGCTGAATCGCTAATCCAAGAGAACAGATAGCTTTTCGTCAACGACGGATGAGAAATACACAGGAATTCACGATGAACATCGAAGATGTAGACGTATCCAGCCACGAAGATTTTGCCAACCATGAAAAACTGGTGCGCTGTCACGATAAGAAAACCGGCTTACTGGCCTTCATTTCAATCCACAATCGTAACCGAGGGCCAGCCCTGGGCGGCTGCCGAATCTGGCCTTATAAAACAGAGGCGGATGCAATCAAAGATGTACTCAGGTTATCTCGGGGGATGACCTACAAATCAGCGGTTGCCAATCTTCCCCTGGGTGGTGGCAAGGCCGTCATCGTTGGCGACCCGCAGGTCATTAAATCGAAAGGGTTGATGTGCTCTATGGGCAGCTTTGTGGACACGCTGCAGGGCCACTACATCATAGCGGAAGACTCCGGCACAAGTGTTGAGGACATGGAAATCATGGCTACCACAACCGAGTTTGTTGCAGGTATTCATGACAAGAAACTTAAAGATGGTACAACGGCCAGCGGCGACCCATCACCCTCGACGGCGTATGGTGTCTTTGTTGGCATCAGGGCAAGTGTCCGGCAGCGATTTGGCACAGCGGACCTGGACGGCGTAAAAATCGCCGTAAAAGGTGTTGGCAATGTTGGCCGCAACCTGGTGAAAATGTTAGTTGACGCCGGTGCTGATGTTTTTGTCGCTGACAGGTACGCCCCCGCCATTGAAGCGGTGCAGCGGATTAGTGCTGTTGGCGTTGTTGATCATGATAAAATACACAAACTCAACGTTGACGTGTATTCACCTTGTGCTCTCGGCGGTGCCTTAAGCTTAAATACTCTTGTCGAAATGCACGCGCCCGTTGTCGCGGGAGCAGCCAACAATCAGTTGGAGAACAACGCAGCAGGAGACTACCTGTTCCACAAGGGCATTATTTATGCGCCTGACTACGTTATCAATGCGGGTGGAATTATAGACATCTACTACGAGCGTGAAAGCAAGGTTCAAAATAACGAGGTTCACAAAAACAAGGATTCCACTCAATACGATCACCATAGAGTGATCAAGCATATTGACAGCATTGGTGACACCTTGTCGCAACTCTTCACCATGTCCGAAGAACAACAGGCGTCGACTCAGATCATGGCAGATCAACTAGCCGAAAGCAGGTTTTTGTCATCCTCATTCGGACAGGTGGCTTAGCCTCTGTACTAGCGAAAGAAAATCAGAATCAGAGCCCGAGGACCATTTTTGCCATGATGTTCCTCTGGATTTCATTCGAACCTGCATAGATTGATACTTTGCGGGCATTGAAATACGAGGGGGCGGCGGCGTTGGCATATTCAGGACCAATGGGTTCGAAATTGCTCCCCTTAATCGAGCCGGTGTTCTCAAACGGGGCGGCATAGTTGCCGACGGCTTCAAGTGTCAATTCAGTCAGTATCTGCTGCAACTCAGTACCCCGGCATTTAAGCAACGAGGACTCCGGTCCAACATTTTTACCCGTGGATAAACTACTTAGAATTCTGAGCTCAGTAAATTCCATCGCATGAATATCAATTTCAACCTGGGTCAACCTCGCCTGGAACGATTCGTCTTCGATCAGGGGTTGGCCATCAGAACCAGACTCGTTCGCTGCAATTTCACGCAAGCCTGCCAGACCAGCCTTTAGTCCATGGGAATACGCATTACCGCGTTCAAATTCCAGCAGATACTTGGCATAAGTCCAGCCTTTACCTTCCTCACCAATCAGGTTGGTGACCGGCACTCGAACGTCGGCAAAGTGGATTTCGTTGATTTCCTGCCGACCCTCTGAGGGTCCATCGATGGTAATGATGGGTCGCACCTCGATACCTGGTGTATGCATATCGATTAACAAGAAGGAGATCCCCATTTGCCGGATATCTTCGTCACTGGTTCTCACCAGGCAGAAAATCATATCGGCGTATTGACCCAAGGTGTTCCATGTCTTGGCGCCGTTAACCACATAGTCATCGCCATCACGAACAGCTTTGGTTCGCAGGGAGGCAAGATCAGAGCCCGCGCCAGGTTCAGAGTAACCCTGGCACCACCAGACCCTGGTCGAGAGAATATCAGGCAGAAATTGCTGCTTCTGCTCCTCAGTACCATATTTCATGATGACCGGCGCCACCATGGATTGCCCGAATGGCATTACGCCCAGCGCATCGGCAGAGGCCATTTCAAGGTCATAAAGATATCTCTGGGTTGGGGTGAATTCGGGCCCGCCATACTCACCTGGCCAGTTAAGACCTGCCCAGCCTTTTTTATACAAGGCCTGCTGCCAGTAGACATGGTCCTCCTTATCCAGGTGGCCGTTGGCACTGCGCTTGTGCCGCTGACGCATTTCTTCGGGGTAGTTTTCCCTGATCCATTCCCGTACCTCTTTTTGGAATAAAAAGTCTTCTTCGCTAAATTTCAGGTCCATCAATATCCCCTGTTACTGCTCACAGCAATCGCTAAACTTTAAAATTGCTCATTATAATGAAGTCCGGCATGGATGCGACCCACCGGCGTGAATTTAGCTTAGGGAGGTAGCCTCAGGCCCCCGAGGGACTCCCATCCAGTAGTTCAAAGATTCCCTCTTCGCGCAACACGCGCATACCGAGCCGCTGGTTCGAAACGCCGGGACGCAGCAGATAGTCGAAGCTCAAACGTTCGGTGTGCTCTTTCGCGTCAAAATAAGCGCAGTCAATCTGGCTGCTGGTATCGAGCTGTTCCCTCAACTCGATCAGGTGAGAGGAGAACATGAACAGGCAATTCTCCCTGACAGCGAACCGCTCCAGGATCGCCAGCGAAGCATCGAACGCATCCTTAATGTTCGTCCCCTTGAAGGGCTCGTCCATCAAAGCGACGACACGATATCCCTCTGCGAGGGCGCTGGCGATCGCCTTAACGCGTAACGCTTCGGCTCGGAAATAGCTGATTCCGCCACTCAGGTCGTCATTGAGTGATATGGTGCTGAACAAGCGCTGTGCGGGCACGAAATCAAAGCTGCGCGCGGGCACACCCATGCCCATGTGCGCAAGGTAAAACGCCGTGGCGAAGGCGCGCAGGTAGGTTGTTTTACCCGCCATATTCGGCCCGGTCAGAAAGAGCACCCGGCGTTGCTGATCAAGTGCTACCGGATTAGCCACAGCTTCCGGCAGAAAGGGGTGTACCAGGCCTTCTGCGCGTACGTGGAGTTGCCCCGCTTCGATACGCGGCAGGATAAACCCATACTTGTTGGTGACATCCGCCATTGAAACCAGTGCGTCGATTTCATAGATGAGCTGTAGTAGCCGGTTAATTGCGACCTTCTCATGCAGGCGGAAAACCTGATCGAGACGCAGGATCTTCCAGATCCCGCCGCCTATTTCCTGATCGGGGACCCGGGACAATCTCGGTCGGGTAAGCAGTTCCCGCATTTCCTCGAAGTAAGGGGCCAATTCGCCGACAGGTGACACCAGTGCATCTTGATCGACAAAACGCCGCAGCGCACGGATCAGGCCGCATGTAATTTGTACCCCGTATGCGATGTTGAAGTAATAGCGGCCCTGGTTAGCCCACAGCGATAAGGCGCCGAGGCTGAACTCCAGCGGGTTATCGTGAGTCACAACCGGCAGAGCCTCATGCGAATAGCGCGCTACCCGTCTGGTCGCGTGAGCGGGCGGCTGCTTGTCGAAGGCCTGCCGTTGCGCGAGGATGAAGCCGATGGATTCCTGGGTTGCACGTATGCGGTCAGCATTTGACCATGGGTGTTCCATACGCCGTCGCAGTGCCTTCGCTCCGCCGCCTGTCTGCGAGAGATTACAGAACTGGAAGAGGCAGGTCCCGCCTGTGTCGGATTCGAAGATTTCCAAATCCTTCAGAGTATGCGCATCAATGAGTAAAACGTCGGATTCCTTCTCATGGGGGGACATCGGTTTCACCTGACAACTAGTCTGCGTTCTCAACAAGACTTCTGCCCACCACCTTCAACGCGAGTGTTTCTTCGGTTCCCTCAAAGATGGAGAGCACCCGCGCATCCAGCCAGTACCGGCTCGCGGCAGTTTCTTCCGCATATCCCATGCCGCCGTGGATCTGCATGGATTCACGGCTGATCCACTCTGCGGCTTTGCAGGCCAGCAGTTTCACCAGGCTAGCCTCCATTTGGCCTTTTCCCTGGTCCATCATACGTCCCACGGCATAGGTATACTGCCGACAGGCAGCGAGATGGGCTGCCATTCTGGCCAGCTTGGTCTGGGTCAAGCCGTAGCTGGCAATAGATTCGCCGAACACCTTGCGTTCATTGGCGTAGCTGACGGCCTTTTCAAATGCCGCTTGCATCACACCGCAAGCCCTGGCAGCGGTCTGGATCCGGCCGCCCATAAAACCTCTCATGGTGAAGTAAAAACCCCGGCCCAATCCCTGGCTTTCGCCAATGACGTGGCTGTCCGGAACAAAGAAATCATCAAAGAATAACTGATAGGAGTGCATGCCGCGGTATCCGATAGTGGCTATTGCCGTGCCGGTTAATCTGCCCCCCCCGGCTTGTTCGAATTGAAACTGGTGATCGTCTGTCGTCGGTTTTTCACACATAAACAAACTTAATCCCCGATGACCCTGGCTCACATCGGGATTGGTTCGTGCGAGGGTTAGCAGAACGCCCGACTTACCGGCGAAGGTACTCCAGGTTTTGGCGCCACTTAACAACCAGCCGCCTTCGACCTGGATTGCCTTGAGACGCATGGAAGCAACATCTGACCCATAGTCAGGCTCTGTAATAGCAATCCCGCACAAGGGTTCTCCCTGGGCGAGCTTTGGAAGCCAGGTCGCCTGTTGTTCCGCTGTTCCTCCCTCCAACAGCGCCCGGGCCATAATTTCAGGTCTTGTGATCAGGCTGCCAGCGCCGCCGAGTGATGCCCGGGACAGTTCTTCGGTGACCACAATCATACCCAGGCTGTCTTCATGATCATCGGGTAACAAGCCGCCGAATCGTTCCGGGACTGAGAGTCCAAAGCAACCGAGCTGGCGCAGTCCATCGAGAATTTCATCGGGAATCATCTGGTCTTGGCGATGAATGTCCTCGGCCAGGGGGGCTACCACATCATCGGCGAATTGGTGGAATGTATCCGCCATCATTTGCTTGTCTTCTTCCAGGCCGCGGGCGCCGAGATGGCCATTTGTTTCTGCAATACGGGCGCCGAGTCGCCTCAGGGTACTTTTTTCTAACTGTGAGCCAATATATTCAAATGCGGACTTTTCGATTTCAAAATCGTCAGGGGCCAGACCCATATCAGAAGGCGCACGCCGCAATCTTGACAGGATGTTACTGATCACCTCGGCACTGAAAAGATTTGAAAGATCCTGTTCATGTGCGTCGTGATCTGTCGCAAACAGGAAAAAATGTTGCGCACTCTTTACTTCGGCGTAACTCACCGCCAGATCATAGATCGCCTGTTGGTGATCATCCAGTTTGGCAGTTGCAACCTTTCCATCAACTTCGGTCGCTTGCTTAATGTAGGATAAGCCCTTAGCTACTAACTGTTCACACTGGCCCAGCACTTCACTAACGAGCACTACGAGGGGCTCCCGGTTCTGTTTTCCACTATCTTCTGGAATGAATGATCAAGGAGCTCTTCAAGGGTGAGACCGGTCGCCAGCGCCTCGTCTTCCGTTAACGCACCACAACCGATACCATTAACAAAAAAATTTACCAGCCCCTGTCCGGTGGCTGCATCGTCAAACGTGTTGCCCACCAGGGAGGCCTGGGCAGCCTTGTCGATAAACGTTCGCAGGCGCTCCGTCGAATCTTTTAAACCCATCAGAAAAAAATAATAAACGGCAGCAAAGCGAACCGGAATCTGTGCGGGATTCAGGTCCCAGCCCTGGTAAAAGCCTAATTTCATTGAATGTAAAATATTGTCAAAGTGAAGCTTCCAGGCGGCATAGACAACTTGTTGGTTTTCCAGGGACTGCTCATCGCTAAGATCAGTGCCCTTGTTGGGCGGGATGGGTATAATATTGGTGATGCCATCTGACAATGCCACTTCAGTCCCCATCAAACTGGCTAACATCATTTGCCGGGCGAAATCTGCAGCCGGATGGACGTGACTTTGGAATGTTGAGGCAACATTACACGTCGCGGTATAATCGAAGGTGCCAAGAATCATACAGCTCACACGCCCACGACCTGCCCTCACGAACCCTGGCAATCCCGCTTTACCGTCGACGTTGAACAGACTCTGGACGTTCTCCAGCATCAGTTCCACTTTGATATGGCCAGGCTCAATCCCTACTCTGTCCTCCAGTAAATCAAGAAACTCACAGAGCACATCGACCTGAACCTCAGAGATGACTTTTGGCAAGGTGACCATAAATTGATCCGGCAGTTTCCCCTGTTTGGCTACAAGATTCGTTACGAAAATATCCAGAGTCCTGAGTGAACGTTGTTTGGCTTCTTCGGTCAGTGCTTTGATTCTGATACCAACAAATGGCGGCAGCTCGCTTTTCGAAAACCCGTCTGCCATGGCGTCTGATGCACTGAGCGCGTGACCATCTTCTTCCTCATCACTTCTCACCCCGTAACCGTCTTCGAAATCAACCCGGTGATTTTCTATGGCCTCTGAGTGTAACTTGAGTTTTACGCGGTCATAAACTGCCTTCGCAATCCAGGCAGGTGATCCGGGCACCTCAGCCTCGGTTTCGAGGGATTCTTCACCGGCAAACCCAAGCGCTCTTGCCATTTGAGTATAGTCCTGTGCATAAGAAGCGAAATGACGCTGGGCCAGCATGGCAATTTTTTGCGCTGCCCCGGGTTTGTACAAATTCGCGCCGCCGTAAAGCGTATGCACCGGTTGCCGTCGGGTTGATAACCCCTGAAAACGCGAGGCAAATTCCAGGTTTGATTCAGCCAGTTTCGCCAGCAGGGGTTCAAGCTGGGAATTATTGATGGTTTGCTGCACGTTCAGGCGCCCAAAATAGAAAAGATGAATACTAAACCAAGCAGAAGCACAGAAGGAAAAAAGTATCCGAAGCAGACGGGCACGCCAAGCAACAAACAGAAGCTGCTGTATGATATGGTCAGCCGTTAATACCAATTCTGGAGTAACGCATTGAACGGTACCGATTACATCGCAAAGATACTGAAAAGCGAAGGGGTCGAAACAATCACCTGTTACCCCAGCAACCCACTGATCGAAGCTGCAGCCATTGAAGGCATCCGCCCGGTAGCCTTTCGACACGAACGCGGTGCAATCATGGCAGCCGATGGGTTCAGCAGAACCAGCTCAGGACAGAAATTTGGTGTCGTGGCAATTCAGTCCCAGGCAGGAGCGGAAAACGCCATGGGCGGTATTGCGCAGGCTTACGCTGACAACATCCCTATTCTGGTTCTGCCAGGGGGTATTATGCTGAATCAGCTGGGTGTAAAACCTAATTTCTCAGCAAGTCGTAACTACCCGGGTATTGTAAAAAGTGCAGAAGCTATTTATCGCCCGCAGGATGTGGGCGCTGTGATGCGGCGCGCAATTCATGCGATCCGCAACGGGCCTGGCGGCCCCGTAGTCGTCGAGCTGACAGCCGATGTTTGCGTAAAAGAGGTGCCTGAAAACCGACAGAATTATCAATCCCCGGTTGTTTCACAACATCAACCCTCAGCGGGTGATATCAAAGATACGGTCGATGCCTTGATATCGGCTAAAAACCCCCTCCTCTGGGCTGGTCAGGGTGTATTGCTGAGTGACGCGACGGACGCGTTGAAAAAACTGGCTGAACTCACAGGCTTGCCAGTTTTCTGTACCATGCCTGGTAAATCCGCGATGGATGAACGACACCCCTTGTGCCTGGGTGCCGGTAGTGGTCTGACCACCAAGGCGGCAGCAAAATGGCTGACTGAGTGCGACCTGATTCTGGCCCTGGGGTCGAGTCTGACCCGCACCTTCTATGGGCAACCCATACGCAATAAGAAAATTCTAATCCAGAACACCAACAACCCGGCTGATATCAACAAGGATGAGGCAGTTGATATTGGCTTGCTGGGTGATACCAGACTGACCATCGACGCGTTGATTGATGAAATAAAAGGCCGGGTTGGTGACAAGGGCATGGGTGACGGAGAAAAAAACAAAGCTGAAATTGCCGCCGTGAAAGCTGAATGGCTCGCGGAATGGCAACCTTTGCTGGAGTCGGATGAGGAGCCGTTGAACACCTACAGGATCATCAACGAAATCAACAAAACCCTTGACCGCGAGAACAGTATTGTGACCCACGATGCAGGTGCGCCACGGGATTCAATTGTACCGTTTTACACCGCGACCGCACCCAGGAGCTATGTCGGCTGGGGAAAGACGACGCATCTTGGCTTTGGCATTCCTCTGATGATTGGAGCCAAGATCGCCAACCCGGACAAATTCTGTCTCAACCTGATGGGCGACGGTGCCTTTGGCATGTCCGGGCTTGATATCGAAACAGCCTCCCGTAGCGGTTTCGCCATCACCACGGTGCTACTCAATAACGGCGGCATGGCGACCTACCCGGGTGGATTTCCTAACGCGCGGGAAAAGTACGGGGTCTCTCATATGCAGGGTGACTACGCAAAAATTGCCGAGGGTATGGGTGCTACCGGACTTCGAGTCGAAAAAGTGTCAGAAATGGCACCGGCACTGGAACAGGCCAAACAACTCAATGCAGATGGCCAGACCGTGTTGATTGATGTGAAGTCCAATATGGAAGCCAAGAAATCGCAGTACTAGTCTTGGTTTGACTGGAATACGCTACGAGTACGGTATGTCTTTATCTGGACTCGTGGCGCACATCCAAGTGGAATCAGCTCACTACGTTTCGGGGATTTCCAGCTAGAAATGCCTGCACATTTTCCGCGGCAATTTGCATTAGCCGCTGCCTTGCTTCAACTGCGTACCATGCAATATGGGGGGTAATCAGACAGTTGGGTGCTTTGAGTAATGGATTGTCCGATGGCGGTGGTTCGGTATCCAGAACATCCAGCGCAGCACCGGCAATGGTACCGGCATGCAACGCATCTGCCAGAGCCTGGTTGTCTATCAGCGGCCCTCTGCTCGTGTTGATCAGGATTGCATTGGGTTTCATCCGTTTCAAATTCTCCCCATTGACCAGGTGATGATTCTCCGAGGTTAAAGGACAATGCAATGAGATGGCGTCAGACCGTGCAAAGAGATCGTCCAGTTCTACCTGTTCAACCTCAAGACCCGCCAGCTTTTCCGCATCTGGCCAGAACAGATCGTGAGCAATCAGCGTCATCCCCATGGCTGCGCCGATGCGGGCGACAGCCTGCCCTATTCGACCAATACCAACAATCCCCAGGGTACGACCGGTCAGTTCAAACATCGGTTGCCGTGAAAAACACCAGTCAGCGTTGTCAGTCCACTCACCCTCGTGCACAGCCTGGTTGTGGACGCCAACCCCTCTTGCGAATTCCAGCAAGAGCGCGGCAACATGCTGGGCGACTGAATCAGTACCATAGGTAGGTATATTAGTGACGATAATTCCACGTTCTGCAGTGGCGACCGTATCAACCACGTTGTAACCAGTGGCGAGCACGCCAATGTACTTCAGTTGTGGAAGTGCATCCAGGATCGTCCGGTTGATGGGTGTTTTGTTAAGCAGCAGGCAGTTCGCGCCGCTGGCCCGTTCGATGATCTGGTCATCAGCCGTTCGATCGTGGATCTCAAGGCTTCCCAAGGACGACACCGGACCCCAGTCGATATCGCCAGGGTTTAGCGTAAAACCGTCTAAAACAACGATATGATCGGACATTGTCAGTTCTAGTCAGCAGCTTCCCGGTCGCATGACCAGCCCCAACCCTTGATTTTTTCAACAAAAGCTTCGGCTTTTGACTCGCAGTAACCTGGTTCGCGCTCTGCATTCCATAGCGTATTGGAAACCGAGTCTTTGATGTAGCGTACCTCACAGGGAACCGCACTAGCTTCCTGCAGGTAAACGACTTCAATATTCCTCACACCAGTCTCGTAGGTACATATATAGCCATAATTTTCAGCAGCCTTGAGCGGCATACAGGGCACCAGAAACATTGAAACAATAACGGCAAGGCGGTTGATTTTTTTTGGCATTATTTGGTCTTCCTTTTAAAAAGCGGCAAAGCCACCATCAATCATCATGACATCGCCGTTGTGATACTCACTGGCGTCACTGGCAAGATAAACCGCCAGACCACTGAAATCAGCAGGTTCGCCCCAGCGGCGCTGGGGGATCCTTTTCAACACTTTGTTCTTCATTACGTCAGTGCGGAATCCGGTTTCTGTCATCGGTGTGTCGATCCAGCCCGGGATGATAGCATTGGCACGAATACCGTAGCGAGAATAACCGACACACAAGCTGCGAATTAGTGCATTAATACCGGCCTTGGTTGCGCCATAGTGTGCAGACTGCGGCGCACCGAAAATAGCCGTCCCGCTACTGGTTACCACCAGGGAACCGCCGCCATCCCGTCCCATCATATGTCGCACAGCCGCTTGCAGAGTATAGAAAACACCATCCATATTGACGCGAAAAATGCTCTGCCACTCCTCGTTGTCAACCTCATGAAACGGTGTACCCCTGCCCCCAATACCCGCGTTAGCAAAGCAGGAGTCTATTCGCCCCAGTTTGTCGACCGCTTCACTAAAACAGTGGTTTACCTGTTTCTGATCTCCTACATCGCAGCGCTGGGCCAGTACGCTTCCACCATAGCCTTTAAGTTTTTCTTCGGCAGCCTGGTTCTTGGTTTCGTTAGTTCCCCATATGCAGACGTCTGCTCCCGCCTCTGCAAGTCCCTCGGCAAAGCCAAGTCCAATGCCTGAGTTACCGCCCGTTACCAATGCGACTTTGCCGGTGAGATCGAATTTAGAGTACGCCATACACTACTTCTCCTGTTGGTCTTGTCATCGGTGACAACACTTGCGTCGAACCTGACGGCAACCCTCCGGAAATCAGATGTGCACGCATAGCAATGCCGACAATTGAAGTTGCTATGATAATACACCCAAAGCGAGTAGCACCATCCCGCAAGGAGATTTGCAATTCATTGCGCGGCCAGTTGGGACAAAAGAAGTTTTTACGGGTAGTGATTTCTGTCCATGAACTCGCTATCGTGTTTTTTTTCGGACACCTTCTTCAAATGACAGACACTCCGAGCATCGAGCCAGTTAAAGCCTACTTCCTCAAGTTACAAACCAGGATCTGCGACGCCCTGGGTGGCCTTGATAACGGTCCGGGTTTCAGCATTGAGGACATCAGGCAGGACAATGGAGCCCATTCAAGGCCCAGAGTGCTCGATGATGGCCCGCATATAGAAAGAGGTGCAGTGCAGTTCTCCTACAGTATTGGAGACAACCTCCCCGCCGCCGCCAGTGAAAGAAATCCTCACCTTGCCGGTAAAGGCTTCCAGGCGACTGCAATCTCTATGATCATGCATCCTCGCAACCCTTATGTGCCTACTTTCCACGCCAATTTACGCTTTTTTATCATCGATCAATCCAGTTGGTATTTCGGGGGGGGTATTGACCTGACACCCTATTACGCCTTTGAAGAAGACGTGGTCCATTGGCACCGGACTGCCCGGGACGCCTGCGACCCTTTTGGAGCCGATATCTATCCGAAGCTGAAACAGTGGTGCGATGACTACTTCTATCTCGATCATCGGCAGGAAGCGCGAGGCGTTGGTGGTCTCTTCTTCGATGACTGGACGCAAGGCGGCTTTGACAAAAGTTTCGCCCTGGCCAGAAGCGTCGGTGATCATATCCTGCCCGCCTACCAGCCTATTTTGGACAAACGAAAAGACACCGCATATGGAGCCCGGGAAGAAGAGTTCCAATTGTACAGACGCGGCCGGTATGCCGAGTTCAATCTCGCTATCGATCGCGGTACGCGTTACGGATTACAGTCCGGTCGACGCATTGAATCTGTGCTTGCATCGATGCCCCCAAGGGCCATCTGGAAATACAACTGGGCGCCTGATCCCGGCACACCTGAGGCAAAGCTATACGAAGAGTACCTGCCAGTGAGGGATTGGATCGGGCATGAAGACTAAATTACCCGGCGTAGGGACAACAATCTTCACCACCATGTCAAAGATGGCGGGTGAATTTGACGCTATCAACCTGTCCCAGGGCTATCCCGACTTTTCAGTGCCACAGCCGTTGCTGGATCTAATGAGCAAATATCTCAATCAGGGCTACAACCAGTATCCACCCATGACAGGTGTCCCGTATCTGCGGGAACAAATCGCCAAAAAGATCAAACGTTTGTATAACGCAGAAGTGGATATTGAATCGGAGATCACCATCACCTCTGGTGCAACTGAGGCATTATTCGTTGCCTTGCAGGTAATCGTGCACCCTGGAGATGAGGTCATCGTGTTCGACCCGGCTTATGACGCTTACGAACCGGCAGTTAACCTGGCCCAGGGTAAAACCATTCACTTGTCACTCGGTCCCGGTTTCAGGATTGACTGGAATCAGGTGGCAGACGCCATCACCCCAAAAACACGGGCGATCGTACTGAATTCACCCCACAATCCAACCGGCAGCACGATATCCAAGGAGGACCTCCAGACACTGGCTGAATTGCTGCAGAAGACGGACCTGTACTTAGTCTCTGATGAGGTCTATGAGCATATGGTTTTCGACGCTGAGCCCCATCACTCTCTGTTAACGCATGAAGCATTACGCCAGCGAACCTTTGTGATTTCTTCATTTGGCAAGACCTACCACGCCACCGGTTGGAAAGTTGGTTATTGTATTGCACCGCAGGCGCTCACTCATGAATTCCGCAAGATTCATCAGTTTGTAACATTTACCACCCACACACCAACTCAGTGGGCGCTAGCTGAGTATATGGAAAACTACTCCGAGCACTATCTGCAATTGCCTGCATTTTACCAGTCGAAGCGAGACCTGTTTCTGGAATTCCTAAGTCAATCGGCTTTTGAATGTGTCCCGTCGGCCGGTACCTATTTCCAGCTCGCCGACTACAGCCAACTATCCGCAACAAACGACATTGAATTTGTGACCCACTTGACGCAGCAGGTTGGCGTTGCTGCCATTCCCGTATCCGTGTTTTACGATTCTCCTCCCGAGGCGAGATTGGTACGCTTCTGTTTCGCCAAAGATGACGATACGCTGCACCGGGCTTGCGAAAAATTAGCGGCCATGGAGAGATTGTGACAACACCTGGGGCGGGACTACTGAAGATCGCGTTGGTTCAGACTGAACTGGTCTGGGAAGACCCGGGGGCAAACCTGGGCCACTTTACGGAGCTGCTGGCATCGGAAGTGTCATCAACGGACACGGACCTTGTGGTGCTTCCGGAAATGTTCACAACTGGCTTTTCCATGTCATCAGCCCAGTTTGCAGAGCCCATGTCCGGGGACACCGTGAGCTGGATGAAATCGAAATCCCAGCAAGGGGGCTATGCCATTGGCGGCAGTGTGATGATGCAGGAAAGAGGCAATTTCTATAACCGGTTCATCCTTTGCCATCCTGATGCTGAAATCATCACCTACGATAAGAAACACCTGTTTCGAATGTCGACGGAACATGACCATTACAGCGCTGGTGCCCGGCGAGTCGGCTTCAGTCTCAACGACTTTCAGATATGCCCGCAGATCTGCTACGACCTGCGATTCCCCGTCTGGAGTCGTCATCGCGGCGATTACGATGTCTTACTCTATGTCGCCAACTGGCCTTCGGCTCGTCGCAGCCACTGGTTGAGTCTGCTTCGGGCCCGGGCTATTGAAAATCAGTGCTATGTCGTTGGTGTCAATCGGGTTGGAGCGGACAAGAACCTGTCATACTCTGGCGATTCGATTGTGTATGACTTCCATGGTGAGACCTTGCTCGATCTTAAAAACGAAACCTGCGTTGGCCATGTCACTCTCGATCAGCTGGCCTTAAACGACTACCGGCAGTCCTTTCCTGTATGGAAAGATGCTGACAATTTTGACTTTATCGAGGATCTTCCTGACTAACGATCGCCAACGAACGAGGTGTGAATTGTGTTTGCCCGGTGTTAAATTAGAAATGTCGTTGTGTTTTATATGGACTGTTGTATGGCTGAGCTAAAAATCCCTCGCGCACATTCAGATGACTGGTACGATAATCTCGCGGCTGTTCAATCAGGCTACTTCTACCCCTGGAAATCACAGATCGCGGCCAATAATGGAGAGAAGGCTTTTATTGATCTGGTCATGCAAAACCTGTCGAAGGACACATCAGTCCTGGAAGTTGCCTGCGGACATGGCGAACTTGCCCTATCCCTGGCACCACACTGCAAGCAAATCTCGGCCTATGATCGGGTCCCAGGCTATATTGACCTGGCGAAACAGGCATTGGCAAAAACGGATATAAAGAACGTCGAATACAGCTGTTACAACGCCAACAACGGCAGTGAGATACGTTTGCCAGCGGAAGACAACAGTATTGACCTGATTATTGGTCGCAGAGCACCCATGCACTGGATTGCCGATGCAAAACGGGTCTGCAGGCCCGGTGCCAAACTAATCGCATTGTGCCCGATGGAGGAACCCATTCCAGCCTGGTCTAGTAAATTGCCGCCCAAGCTGCACTACGAAAATTCCGGTCGGCATACAGGCAGTGGATCAATCCACCAGTCCGTCTCAAACCGTCTGCATCAAGCGGGTTTGACCCTGCACAGCGGCTGGGGTTTTGATGTGCCGGAATCATTCGCAGATGCAAAAGAGCTGTATACAATGATTACCTGGGGATTACCTCCTGCGGAGGTTCCGACGTTAGACGACCTGTCGCATAAATTGGACAACATCTATGCAACCTACGCAGACAGCCAGGGAATCACACTCAGGCACTGTCGATATTTATGGCAGGGGGACATTCCAGGGTAGGCAGTTCACCAATTTCAGCCAATAAAAACGGTTTCTCCGACAAGCATCCATTTTCTTCGCGACATAAACCCCTATAATCAGCGCAAATCACTAACGGGGCCATATCTTGCTTTATTATCTGGGCCAATATCTGGCCGACATTGCCGGACCATTTCGGTTGTTCTCGTCCTATATTTTTCTTGCGGGATTGGGGATCGCTCTGGGCGCTGGCGTAACCTGGTGGGGTTTGCCAAAAATCTGGTTCCTTCTACCGACTGATCGCGGCAGGAAATTTGCCGTGGACGCCGACAAGAGTATCGGTAAACCGGTGAGTGCCGGTATTTTGTTTATCCCCTTATTCGTCATCATCAGTCTGCTGGTCGTGCCGTTTGACTGGATGTTTGTCGAAATTCTCGCCTGCGTCATGGTGGCAATGATGGTCGGATACCTTGATGACAGGGCAATCGGCGGCTGGAGCGAATATCGGCTAGGGGGATTTGATCTCATTGTCGCTTTCTTTGCTTCCATGATCATCTGCCAGCTCCAACCCTACACAATCTGGCTACCGCTATTTAAGGATCCAATTATCATCAGCCCCTGGTTGTTTACCCTGGGTGCCACGATACTAATCTGGGTTTCCATCAACGCTACCAATTGCACTGACGGTGTCGACGGATTGTCCGCCAGCCTGTCTGGTATGGGTATCCTGTTCCTTGGAGGCATTCTCTATGTGATTGTTGGCCATGTCGATATTGCCAATTATCTGCTGGTACCACATTATGAAAACGGGGCGGACTGGGCCATTATGGCTTTTGTACTGGCTGGCTGTTTGACGGGTTATCTCTGGCACAACAGTTACCCCAGCGCTGTGCTGATGGGCGATGCCGGTTCCAGGCCAATCGGACTAATGCTCGGTGTCCTTGTGCTGGCCTGCGGCAATCCCTTTCTTATTCTTGCGGTCGCCTTTGTGGTACTGGTGAACGGCGCCACCGGATTGATTAAAGTGGCGTTGTTGAGATTCTTCAAGATTGGTATCTTCGGCCAGATCAGGTATCCCCTTCATGATCACGTTCGACACAACATGGGATGGTCGAATACTCAGGTGCTAGTGAGATTTATGCTCCTGCAGGCAGTGGGAACCCCAATACTCTTGGTGCTGCTTCTAAAAGTCAGGTGAAGAAATAAATATACATATATATCAATGAGTTATAATATAATCTTAATGTTAATTATCGCTTGAGGTTACAGACAAGTATGCTAACGTTCAAGCTGTAGTGTCATCATAAAGTTGACAGCATGATTTCCGGATATCTGGCTATGCTGCCGATAGTGACAAAAACAGATTACCAGAGAGTTTTATCGTGAAACTATTGAAATGCTTGCTGATCGCTGGAACATTAGGTTTTTCGCTCGCCTATTTTCCGCTCGCCTCTATCGGGGCGACAGAAAAAGCCACTGCGAAAGAAAAAATTGACGAAGAAAAATTGCACGCAATCAAGCAGTTAATGACTGTGACCGGTGCCGGGGTCAATAACCAGCAATTCGCCAGTGCGTTCGCGCAACAGTTAATCTCGGCGCTGAAAGTTGGCAACCCTGATATTTCCGAACAGGCTGTTCAAATCGTGAAGGATGAGGTCAAGCGAATGATTGACCAGGAATTTACCAGCGAAAAGCTTCAGAAAGAAATCTACCCAATCTATGCGCGATACTTCACCTTGGAAGAGTTGCAGGGGCTGATCGCGTTCAACCAATCCCCGATCGGGCAAAAAGCGAACAGGGTTATGCCCCAGTTGATGCAGGACAGTTTGTCCGCCGTACAACAATGGACTCAAATCGTAGGTCCAAAAATTTCAGCCAGTGTACTGCAGCGGTTTGAGGCAGAGGGGATCGAAGTCAGGGTTCGAGACGAAAATTAACCAGGTAACCTCTGATAAAGTAGATATTTTTGGTCAGCGTCCTAGTCCACACTACAGGGATTGATCAGCGACGTCAGGACATGGTCTTCCCACTTGCCGTTTATCAGTAGATAACGTTTTGCATGCCCTTCTACCTCAAATCCCAGTCGCTTTAGCAGTGCACCACTACGGTTGTTTCTCGGCAGATAGTTCGCCATGATCCGGTGCAGGCCGTGGATTCGGAACATGTAATCGATCGAAGCAACCAGAGCTTCCTCCATATATCCCTGACCCTGCTCTTGTTCCGCAAGCGCATAGCCCAGATGGCATGACTGAAAGGTGCCACGGATGATGTTGGTAAAATTACAAATACCCAGTATCTCGTCTTCTGCCCTGTTCATGATAGTCAGGCAGCAACTGTTTCCCTGTCGATAGTCTCGCAAGGCGATCCGAACCTGGATTTCCCAGAATGGCCGGGTAAAAAATTCCGGATTGCGTCTTGGTTCCCAGATTTCAAGGTGCGTTCGGTTGGCAACGCGAAACGCCGCCATCAAACCAGCTTCATGGAATTCCAGCAAGCGAATACGAAGGCGCTCAGTGGTGAGGTCTGGCAGGCTCTCGACTTGCAAATCTAGAGATGCGGCCGAAAAGTTTTGTCATCCTTCATCAGCGCATGGGCAACTTCTGAAAAGGACTCATAGTCGACGTCCTGGCCGAGATCGATGCCCTCACTGACGCACATTTTCAGGATCGAGAAGCGGCCACCGGATGCCTGGAGTATGATTCCATTCGGTGCATTCTCAGAACACAGGAACAAAACAGCAGGACTGACCAGACAGGGTTTCCCCCGGTCAAGCCCACGAGGCAGACCCTCGGTCATACGTGTCGTGGCACCTGGTGCCAGGCAATTGGTTCGTATGCCTTTTTTCACGCCCTCCAGTTTCAGGACGTTCATCAGTCCAACGAGGCCCATCTTCGCTGCGCCATAGTTCGACTGACCAAAATTACCGAAAATTCCCGAGCCTGAACTGGTGAAAACAACTCTTCCCCAGCCCTTGCTTGATAGAATTGGCCAGGCGGCACTGGTGACATAAACAGCACCCAGCAGGTGAACATCCAGCACTGCTTTGAAGTTTGCGACGGTCACATTGGCAAAAGTCTTGTCTCTCAGGATACCGGCATTGTTGACAACGATATCAACGGTGCCGAACTCGTCGACAGCGGTTTCAACGATACTTGCTGCACCTTCAGGGATAGCCACAGAGTTAATGTTTGCGACCGCAATACCGCCAAGTTCAGTGATTTCGTCGACGACAGACTGGGCTGTATTACTCGATCCGGTTCCATCCACGCCACCGCCAAGATCATTTACCACGACCCTGGCACCGCGCTTTGCAAATTCCAGGGCATGAGCGCGCCCGAGGCCTCGACCCGCACCTGTTACGATGACCACTTTATCAACAAATTCATCCGTCAAAGGATGATCCCTGTTTGCTGGATTAAAAGTAAACAGCCTATCGATTAAATCTTGCAGTGACAATCAAATTCTACTGAGATTGGTGTGATCCATATTCACCCAGCAAAATTGTGTACTCGACCTGGTTACGGGCATCTGTGAATTCACTGGTGGCGTAAAACCCGAATTTATCGTACAAGGACAGCGCTCGCTGGTTAAAGTTTGCCACGGTCAGTCTTAACATCCGGGCGCCCAGAACCTTGTTTGCATAGCGCAGGATAGCCGTAAAAAAAACAACCCCTGTTCCTTGACCGGTAAATTCAGGTTTCATACCCAAGCCTATATCAAGCGCCGGGTATGAATAGTCTCCACCAGGTACCTGTCCGTCTATACCGTATGAACAGAATCCTACGAATTGATCGTGTTTGTTCAGGACGGCATGAAATTGTAACTCGGGCCGGGTAAATTTGAGAACGTAGTGTTCAACCGGACCGTCACCAGGGGGGTCATAGAAATCATAGGGCGTGGGATAACGCCATCCTAATATGTCCCGCGCATGTTCTTCGTTCATTGGTTTTAGTTTGTACACGTTTGAGGGCACGAAGATGTCTGAGAAAATATTATCATGCGTCGAAATGCAATAAACTGCAATCGGGACGGGTCCAATACGATAAGTGGTACTAGACGGATTATGGAAGAACAATTCAATGAGAACAATCAGCGGGTACATTTATGAAACGATTATTACTCCTCCTCGTCCTGGTGTTAGGGCTACCAGTGACAGCATTGGGTGCAGAATGGGCAGTTTCATTCCCAGTCGGTAGCCCGTTCCCCTCCGTTCAGGCGTTGGATCAATCGGGTCAAATATGGTCGAACGAAGCGTTCAGCGGCGACAATGGTTTCCTGTTCCTGTTCAATCGCTCTGTGGTCTGGTGACCGTTCTGTAAAAAACAGCTCGTTGAGCTGTCAGGCAACCGATCCAGCTTCACCGATCTGGGTATTAATCTCATCGTGATGACATATGACGACTACCCGGATGCCTTGAAATTTCACGAACAACATGAACTGGCAATACCTATTCTCAGGGACGTGAATGTTCAACACGTCAATTCATTCGGAATCCTTAATGATAAATATGAGCCAGGCCACTGGGCCTATGGCATACCCTTGCCGGGTATTTTCCTGGTTGATAAAAACGGAACTATCCGGGCAAAATTCGCGGAAGAGGACTACAAAGACAGACCGGATCTAGAGAATGTGCTGGAAGCTGCCCGGGCAATGGTTAGCGTTTCATCCGTGCAAAAACAACCCTAAGCAGATATGCTCCTCCATCACGGAGGAAGCTATGCCCGATGCCAATAAGAAAACCACCCGCCGAAAAATAGCCTACACACTGACGTTACTTATTCTGCTCGCGGGTGGAATTACCCACCCCATCTATAGCCAGTCGGTTGATACGGTCTCCGTTGATTGGCCGACCATGGAATCCCGGGCGCTGAAGACCCTGGTTGACCTGATTCAACTCGATACCTCTCAGCCAGCCGGAAACGAATATCGGGCAACAGACTATCTCAGCCAACGCCTGGATGTAGCGGGGATACCCTACAAGATCTATGAAGCCGAACCCGGCAGAACCAATATTGTTGCGCGGGTAAAAGGTAACGGTTCGAAGCAGCCAATTCTATTGCTGGGACATACCGATGTGGTGACTGTCGAACGAGAAAACTGGACCTTTGATCCATTCTCAGGGGCTATTGCGGAGGGCAAAATATTTGGCCGCGGAGCCGCGGACGATAAAGGTATTGTGGCAGGATCATTTGAAATACTACTGGCATTAAAGAAGTACAAAATCCCATTGGATCGAGACGTCATTTTTCTCGGTGTTGCAGATGAGGAAGGCGGCGGTGGACTGGGGATTACCTTTATGGTCGAGAACCACCTCCAGGATATTGCTGCTGAATTCGCGATCAACGAAGGTGGGCGAGGAATTGTCGACCCCGGTTCCGACAAATATCTGAGTTTTTCCATCGGAACCGCAGAAAAGACGCCGCGACGTGCTGTCCTCTCCGTCGTAGGTAAAGCCGGTCACGGTTCCGTACCCACCCGTGACAATGCAATCGGCGTTTTATCTGTGGCCGTGGCACGATTGTTCGAACAACCCTTGCCAATGGAGTTAAACGAAACTACCCGATCCTATTTTACTCGCCTGGCGCAGAGTCGCCCGAAAGCAGAAGCAGATATATACCGGGAAATACTCAAACCAAATCCATCCATGGAGGTACAGGAACAACTGCGGGACATCAATCCGGCATTCTTCTCCATCATCCGCACTTCGATAACGCCAACAATTTTTAAGGGGGGCTACCAGAGAAACGTCATACCTTCGAGCGCACAGGCGACCCTCGATATTCGCGCCCTTCCCGGCACAGATCCGGAATTGCTGTTCGAAGCCATTAATCAAATTATTAATGATCCTAATGTAAAATTAGAACCAATGCGGGTTACACGGCCCGCCCATGATCCTGCGCCCCTTGGTACCATCCTTTTTAACGCATTCGAACGGGTTTTGTCCCGGGAACATGCCGGTGCCGTGGTCTTGCCAACGATGCTCACGGGTGCAACGGATTCTGCCCAACTCAGGTCAGTGGGAATCCCCACCTACGGCTTTGGTCCAGGCGTTTACATGGGAGAAAATAATGGTATCCACGGCAACGACGAATTCTTGCGCGTCAGCGCCTACCTCGAATACATTCGCCTGATGTGGTTGATCGTCAATGATGTGGCGGCGACTCATTAGTCTCCAGCCGCTTGCCAGCCTTCTGTATAAAGTACTACGCTAGAACAAGGATAACTGCTGATGAACCCGCTTAAACTGATTGGTGTCGAGATCTGTGCGCGCCGCGGTGTTAATGCCCAGTTTTCTTGCGGCAACCTCAAAACGTCTGCGTATCATCTCGGCAAAGACACCCTCCCCTGTCATTCTCTGGTAATAGCCTGACTGGTAGTCTTTTCCATTGCGACTCTGCTGAATGAGACTCATGACATGGTCTGCCCGTTGCGGATAATGAACCGCAAGCCATTCCCTGAACAGCGGGCTTACTTCACGAGGCAGGCGAATAAATATCATAGCGGCAGAGGTCACCCCCGCTTCTTTACCGGCCCGGAGAATATCTTCCACCTCACTATCATTGATCATGGGAATAACCGGTGCGACCATCATCCTCACCGGTACGCCTGCATCAACCAGCGTTTTGATCGTTTTCAGGCGGGCCGCACCCGACGCGGTTCTAGGCTCCAGAATTCGTTTCAAATCCGTGCTCAAAGACGTAACGCTGACCGCGACAGAACAGAGATTGCGAGACGCCATATCAGCCAGAATATCTAGATCCCTGATTATCAGCGTACCTTTTGTGATGATGCTGAACGGTTGATGGAACGTCTGCATAACTTCCAGTATTGAACGGGTCGTTTTTATTTTCACCTCGAGGGGTTGATAAGGATCAGTATTGGCGCCGATATGAATCGTCGAACATTCGTACTTCGGATGGCTCAACGCCTTATGCAGTAGCTGCGCCGCATTGGGTTTGGTAATGATTTTGGTCTCGAAATCTAAACCTGGTGACAAGTCCCAATATGCATGGGTTGGTCGCGCGTAGCAGTAGATACAACCATGTTCACATCCGCGATACGGATTAATTGAATAGGTAAACGGTATATCGGGAGAAGAGTTTGAGGTAATAATCGTGCGGCCACGGTCTTCAATGATGGTCGTTTCAAGTTTATAGTCTTCTGGCCCGTCTCCTTCCGGATGCCACCAGTCATCGACAATCGGCTCACTGATCTGCTGATGAAATCGGACGTGAGGATTACTGACTGCGCCTCTTCCTTTTATTACGACCTGGGCCAATGGGCTGACAAGAACTGCCTCAGTCTTTTTACCCGCGTTCGCCCTGGTCTTTCCGTCGATCATCGCCATTTCACTAATAGCCGCAAAGTACCGAGGCTACCAGACTACTGTACATATTAACAGTATCACGTTTCATTCTGAAACAAAGAATCAGAAAATCCCGGCCTCGACCCCAGCAGCCATATACATGCCGAGTTCCTCACAGGATTCAAGCGTCGCAGCATGCAGTTCTCCCCTGGAAATAACGGGCTCATGTACCTGCCTGAACGGAAAGCCACTACAAATTCTCTGGATGCTGCTCAGCGCACCTGAGCCATCGTTGCCCGCACTGATAAACACACAATAGGGTAAGCCTTCCACCTTGCCTTCTGCGGGGTAAAAAGTGCGATCGAAAAAATCTTTCATAGCACCGGACATGTAGCCAAAGTTTTCCGGAGTTCCCAGTATCAGCCCATCCGCCCACAGCAGCTCGTCCAATCCCGCTTCTTTTGCCAACACGCGGTTTATTTCAACATCAATATCAGGGTGTTCAGCGCCTCGCAGAACGGCGTCTGCCATCTTGCCGGTACTACCATCTTTACTGTGATATACAATCAGCAGGTGTTTCATGATCTGCGAATCAGTCCTTTTTGTAGTAGCCGTCAAACACCTCGGTCCAGGTCTCGCCATCGAGGGTGGATTGCCAATGCTGGCGAACTCCCCCATCTTTCAAAGGGGTCCGGGTTATGCGATCGGTTACGACCTTGCCGTCGGCTCTCGTGCGGATGCCTGACAGTTCCATACTGCCTCCAACCATATTTCCATTCAGCAACAAATGACCACCGCCATTATCAATCCAGGTCTGGTGCCATTGCTTACTGCCCTCATCATAAAAATTGTAGCTCGTCCCCTTGAATTTCCCACTGCTCCAGTTTTCCTGCATGGCGCAATCGCCCATCACCTGGTGCAAGTGGTTGGTCCCCAGTTTCTTACCTTCACTGGAATAAGCGGTCCATTTCCCCAATCAGAATGAAAACTGCTGGTGTTCCGGAGCTGAACAGGGTTTTTGTAGATCTTCGGCGACCGCTGTTGTGGCCGTGACGACTGTAAATGTAGTTAGTAGCAGCAATAAGATCAATCTTGTCATATTCTGATCCTTTCCGGGGTTAGGTCTCAGCAATAATTATAACGTGGAGTGCTTTCGGACCATGAGCGCCGTACTCCAGAATCATTTCAATGTCTCCGGTACAGGATGGGCCTGAAACCAGGGTCATATCCCTGGGCATGCCGCCAAGGGTACGAACCTTCTGCCAGATGTCTTCATAAGAACCGACAACATCCGCTGATCTCAACAGAACAATGTGTTGATCTGCCAGGAAACTCTGGCTTAACGGGTTTTGGGCCGAGGAACAGATGACCAGGCTGCCGGTCTCGGCCACGGCACCAAAGCAAGTGGTCACGCTAACGGCAAGGCTGGTTTTTGGAGACCAATCCACCAATTTCAGTCCCGGTTCCTGCTCAAATGACAATCCGAGGTCACTGACTGCCGGGCTCAAGCAAATTTCCACATCTTGCTGCTCAAGAAATTCAGCGATTGCATGAGGCACGGACCTAAGATGGTCTATACGTGCCACCGTGCCGTGAACTATGGTGATTTGTCTTACACACAGGTCGACCAGCATGCTGTGAGGCTGCTGGGCTCTCGCCGGGATCGTATTGTTCGGATGTTGGCTGATGCGCGCATTGACCGATTGTAAGCGGGCCTTGTCGTCGGCATCGACATGTAATTGGTGGCGAAGTTTATTGAGTAATTGCTCTCTCGGCATCTTCAATCACCTGTTTTTCGTTGTGTCATAGTTGCCCTGTACAGCTGCATAAATGTTTTACCTTCGGGTTGATGCAGATCGCGATATTTCGTCCAGTTGCCAGCGACGCCGGGGAGTTGGCGAATAAACCCGGCTGAACCAAACCGGGACAAGACTGCAACAACAATAGCAGTGATGACCCGATGAGCTGCGGGATTTCGGTTCATCCAGGCCCAGAACGCCAAACCCCATCGCATCGTTTTATCGTTTGCAGCGCTAGGGGTCTTTGTTTCCATTTCCCGGTTACGCCAGAACCTCATTAATTTAGGTAATGGAATTCGAACCGGGCAGACTTCCTCGCAACGGCCGCAAAATGTTGAGGCATTAGGCAGGTGCGCAGCTTTGTTCAAAGTCGCCAGCTGGGGAGTGAGAACCGCGCCCATGGGGCCATTGTAAACCGAGCCGTAGGCGTGACCACCTACCGAGAGATAGACCGGGCAGTGATGTAAACACGCTGAACAACGAATACATCGCAACATATCCTGAAATTGTGTGCCCAGCATATTGCTCCGTCCGTTGTCGACCAGAACGACGTGGAAGTTCTTCGGCCCGTCCATATCCCCTTCTCGCCGGGGACCGGTAACAAAGGAGGTATAGGTTGAGATTTCCATTCCGATGGCAGACCTTGCGAGTACGCGAACGAATGTTGAGACATCTTCCATCGTTGGTACCACCTTCTCGATACCGGTGACCACGATATGCGTGTCGACAAGCGATGTGGTGAGTTCAGCATTGCCCTCGTTAGTCACGAGCACAATCGACCCCGTTTCTGCCACCAGGAAGTTGGCACCGGAGATCCCGACATCAGCCTGGAGGAATTTGCTCCGCAAGACGTTTCTCGCTTCGCCCACAAGATCTGCCCGTGCCTCAAGTTTTTCATTGAAACCCAATTTACGATGGTGTTCGAAAAACGTGTCTGAGACATCCGCTTTTGTGAGGTGAACCGCAGGGGCGACAATATGACTTGGCCGCTCGTGCCGAAGTTGAATAATGTACTCACCCAGGTCAGTCTCCACCGTCTCCAGGCCGTTGTCCTCAAGAAAAGGGACCAGGTCCAATTCCTCTGTCACCATGGATTTGCTCTTTGTCACATGCCTGGCGTTATTCTGCTGGCAAATATCCAGTACCATCTGGCGCGCTTCATCATCGGTGGATGCCCAATGAACGGTACCTCCCCTGGCCATCACCTGTTGTTCAAACTTTTCCAGGTAAAGATCCAGATGGGCAAGGGTGTGATTCTTGATATCCCGGGCTTCGTCCCGTAGTTGCTCAAACTCCGGCAAGGCTGTCGCTGCTTCTGCCCGACGACCTCCCAAACCCTTACCCAACAATCCCAGCGTGTTTTGAAGATCCTGATTATCAAGAGCGACTTTCGCCAGGGGGATAAAGTTTTCGCTGGACACGTCCATCAGGCTGTATCCTGGTTTGAGACAACATCTGCCGCAAGCAACTCGGCAAAGTGTAGCACCGGCAGGTCAACTCCCTGCCGATGCAACTTGCCTTGCATATTCATCAGGCATCCAAGGTCACCGGTAACAATGGCATCTGCCCCGGTATCCATGGCGTCGAGTATTTTTTTGTTAACCATGGCATCTGATACATCCGGATACTTGATGCAAAAAGTACCACCAAAGCCACAACAGACCTCGGGGTCCGACATTTCAATAATGCTGAGTCCAGCGTCAACGAGCAACTCGCGGGGTTGTTGTTTGATTCCCAATTCACGTAAACCAGCACAGGCGTCATGGTAGGTCACCGTTCTACCAGAATGCTGGAGTGTTTCTGCGTGGTTGCCGGGATGATAATCGGCAATATCCACCAGAAAGCTGGATAATTCATAGACTCTGGCGGCGAGCTGTCGCGCCTTTAGGCTGTAGTTGGCGTCATCTGAGAGGAGATCCGGGTAGTGATACTTGATCATGCCACCGCATGATCCGCTCGGAATGATGACGTATTCAAAATCCATGAACGCGTCAACAACAACCCGGGCGGTGCGCTGGGCGTTTTTCTTGTCACCGCTGTTGTAATTCGGCTGGCCACAACAGGTTTGCACCGGGGGAACGATAACTTCATACCCACATCGTTCCAACAGCTTCACCACACTCAATCCAATACTGGGTCTCAGATTATCGATAAGGCAGGTAACAAACAGCGCGACCTGCTTTTGCCGGGTCTGCTGTTGTGGTTCAGTTTTCATTTCAGGTATCCAACTGCTCAAGAAGAATCAGCTTGCGGGAGACGAACCGATAAGAAGGAATTTCAAGATTCGTCGGCGCCGCTGCGCCTTCAACAACCCGGCCCGCTGGATCATAGTCACTTTCGTGACAGGGACACTTGAATGACCCATCTTCAGGGACCACCTCACAACCCAGGTGGGTGCAGTTACTAAAGGTAACGAAAAATTCCGGCCGCAGGGACCGAAAGACATTGTTGGCAAAATCCGGTTGCTGTGAAATTTTGGAATCAGGATCTTTTAAATTCCGTGACGGGACTGTCAGTGCGGCAATGGTTTCAGGTTTTCTTCTGACGATGTACAGATTACGACCGAGCCAGTGAACCAGTTTTGACTGTCCGGGGGCCAGATCCCCCAGCGGTACTTCGAGACTCAGATCCTGGTCGAAACTCGGAATCCATGCTTTAAGGAACGGATAGGTAAAAAACGCCAGCCCGGTAACAGAAAAACCCTGGACTATTCGAGTGAGTAATCGCCGCCGGTCCATGGGGAATTTTACTCGTCCACCGGCAGGTCGTTAAGTTTCGTTACCCAGCTGAAATGCGTGTCATAGTGCGCATGACCAGTGGGTTGCGGGTTAGTCTTACCCTGGATCAGGCTCGTGGCAATATGCAATTCGCCCGGCCATTTCGTACTTCGAAAAAACAACGTGGTCCCACACTGGCTACAAAAACCCCGCTCTCCCTTTTTCGATGATTGATACCAGACAAGTTTGCTATCTTTCAAGATGACCGCGTTGTCCGGGTAACTAGCCCAGGTAACAAACGCCGCACCATGACCCAACTGGCACATGGTGCAATGACAGTGGCCACACCACAAATGCTCCGCTTCGGTCGAAAACTTCACATCGCCGCACAAACAATGACCGCTGATTGTAGACACTATGACTCCGATAACCGATAGGCTCTGCTTGCTGTGTTATGGAACAGTTCTGCCCGATCCTGTTGACTGTAGGACTGACTCATCTTCTTGAAAGCATTCCACAGAACATGATAAGAACAGGAATCCTTGTCAACCGGGAAATTGCTTTCAAACATGCAACGTGAAGCACCGAATGTATCAATACAAAACTCATAGTATCGGGCCGTTCTTTCGACCAGCTCATCTGAAGTCGGTGGTAAATCACGTTTGTGCCAGTCATATCCGTTAACTTTCATATTAATGCCACCCAATTTGAAAACAACATTATCAAGGTCTTTCAAGGGTGCTATATTCTCGCTCCACTGCGAATAGACCTCATCAAACTTACCCAGATAAGGCCCAAGGCCGAGGGGGCCACCAAAGTGATCGAGGACAATGGTAGTACCGGGGAAAGCACGCGCCAGTTCAACGAATTCCGGTAGCTGGTAATGATAAAACCAGGCGTCGAAGCTAAGCCCCATGCTGTCGAGTACTGCGAAGCCTTCCAAAAACCGGTCATTTCTCATCAGTTGGGCCGGAGGATTGGTATGTGAATTTCTGATCGCGTCACTCTCATGCCATCCTGCCGCATGTCGAATTCCTTTAAACCGGTTCTGGCTTGCCTGAAGGTGCGCCTCGAGGGGCCCTCTCACGTCTGCTCCCAGTGTCAGGTCGGCGAAACTGACGATGCCTTGTGCGATTCGAGTATTGCCATAACCGCCGCTACTGCTCATGGCGGCGATTCCCTGGACAAATTCGGTCTCTCCCACGGGCTGCAATGCTGCAGAACCCGATGAGCGGTACATTGATGAACATTCTACAAAAACAGTACTGACGATGTTGTGATGCTCGCCGTCACCGTCTCGAGTATCAGACAGAATTTCATCCAGAAGATAGCGACTTGCCGGATGATCCCAAAGGTGATGGTGTGGATCACAGATCGGTAGCTCCGGTTCGAGTACTTCTTCTGTTATTTGTGCCAGCCACGTTTGTTGGTCCATTTATTGTTCCCATGGTCAAATGAAGCCTGATCATGCTAGCGTTACCTTGAAATATCCATAATAATAATCAACTATTTAATTAACAAATCGCCCTGATGACATTTAACGCCCTGGCTATAGATTTAGATGGCACATTGTTGATTGGAGAAGAACTCTCTGTCGAGAACCGTGACGCTGTCAGAAGAGCCAACGATGCGGGGTTCGAGATCATTATTGCCACGGCACGATGGCGGCAAATGGCTGAAGGTGTCGCCCGGCAAATCGGCATCAGCAATCCGATTATTGCCTGTAGTGGCGCCCAGGTTTTTGTTCCAACCGAAAACAGGGATATTTTTGATCATAGATTGCCGCCTGATTTCGTGTCTGAGCTCTATGCTCTGTGTAACGATCGACGTTGTGTCGCGACTATCACTACTGAAAATGATGTTCTGATTAAGCTCGATGGGAAACCGGACCCCGCCTTGTTACCTAACGAAATTACCTGGGTGCCAGAGCTCAGCGTAACCGATCACAAGCAACCTCGTATAGCTGCGATTCAGGGTTCGGCTATTGTGAAAGAGATCAAAAACGAGTTGTTCCCACAATATGCTTCCAGGGTAAATATCTACGATTCGATTGGTCCCAACGGAAAGATCATTATCACTATCACGGCAAATGAAGCGAATAAAGGCAAAGCGTTGTTAGCCAGTTGTGAATTTCTCGGTATTGACCCCATGGATGTGGTGACCTTCGGCGATGCAGAGAACGATATCGAGATGTTCAAGGTATCCGGCGCATCCGTCGCGATGGCACAGGCTAGCGATTTGGTTAAGTCGGCAGCGACCACGGTAACCGCATCCAATATGGATCATGGCGTGGCCCTGGCGATAGACCGTTTGCTCGAGACAGGACAGCCTTGACGAGTTTTACTCCTGGACCGCATCTTCGCTCTTAATACGAACACCGACACCCTCCATGCCAACGATTCACCAGGCTATGAGTTCAGGGTGTTGACGTAGAACGTTTTCCCGCATCCCAAGTGGATGTTCTGGGACAGTTATATTGGATTACGTATTTTACTCGCTGGCCCATCTTCAACCAGTCACTTGAATCAACCAGGTGAAGTATTTCAGAAACCCGGGCCAGGACCCGTCGGACCATCATGCTGTTGCTGGGTCCTTTCGATTTGCAAACCTGGGCCGGGGAATTGGTTTTGCGGCGTTTTCTGTATATCGCATAATTTGTTCTTCC
>JAPYTQ010000007.1:0-8737 GCA_029941905.1 Pseudomonadales bacterium
ATGCCTCATCAAGATCTTTAGGTGCTGTTACAGCCATCATATCAATGTACGGTGTCGCGTAGGGATTTTCGAGATCTATGATTTCACTGATAGCGCAGTCACTACCACCATCAACGGAGCTCCGTATTGCTTCTTCACATTCTTTGAAATACTCCTCCCGTGCTTTCGACTCGTTATCATCCAGCGGCCTGCCATTGTAATTGTAATGCGCGGCATAATGATATTTCTCGATAACAGCACCCTGATTTTTCGCAAAATCTGTAAAGGGGTTGCTTTCGTCAATATGGTTTTTAGCATCAGGTCCAGCGACCAGGTAAGCACAACCCAAATCAAACCAGACATCAGGGGCAATTTCTTCACTGTAAGCACGACCACCAATACGATGAGCGCCTTCTACCACGATAAATGAAACCCCCTGTTTAGTAAGTTCTTTGGCGGCTGATAAACCGGCAGAACCAGCACCGATAATAATGACATCTGTTTGCTTAGGCATAACTTGGAAATGGACCCCAAAAATCCCTTCATTCTACCTTCAATTTAACGGATGTTACTTCCTGAGGATTGCCATGGCAATTTAGCTACGCGGGTGCTGCGCCGACTTGAATGCGAATGTCTATTCATTTCCGACTTGGAGCAACCCTGGCAAAAATAGTGTGGACAAAATAATTAGGGACCGCCAACATATACCAATTAGTTTTTGTATCTGCCTGGATGCTCACTTTCAGCTGAGCAACTCTTGATCAACAAAAATTAACCAACACGAAAAGGTGACCATGAACTGTTCTTTCCGATTTGCTGCCGTTACCCTTCTAATTGTTCTAGTGCAGGTACCCATGCACGCACAGGTCTCTGAAGCGGAGGAAATAGAACTTGTCATTCGTGGAGGCTGGGTATTTGATGCTCTTCACGATACACGTCGTCGCAACACCGGCATCGTGATTCAAAATGGCCTAATCGTTGAAGTTGACGCCGAGTTGTCGCAGCTGACTCTGCCGGTGACCAATGTCATGGATTTACAGGATTCTGAGACGATCCTTCCCGGCATGATCGATTTACATGCCCATTACAACCTTGATCTTATCGACAAGGGCCGTGTCGAGGAGGTTGTTCACAATGGCGTTATATTTCTTGCCAATGGTGTGACGTCTACCTGGTCAGCAGGGGAATACTATCCCGAGCGAGTTATCACGCAACGTGATCTGATTGATGCGGGTAAAGCGATTGGTCCGCGTTTGTTTGCGTCCGGGCCCTATTTCGGTGCGTTTCGATGCGAATACAGCATCAAGGTGGCTGCAGACGAATGCACGGCATGGCCAAACGATATTACCGAGAAGGAGATTCGAGACGAGGTGGACAAATGGGCCGGGCAAGGTGTGATTAGCATCAAGATCAAACAGGCAACGCCCGGCGAAGCAAAAATACTGATTGAGCAAGCGCACAAAAACGGCATGACAACAACAGGGCATCTCGCAAATTACAACGTCGAGTATGACATACACTTACGAGACGCTATCCTGATGGGTATTGACCGCATTGAACACCAGCTCACGCTAGGAAGCGGCGGCCCGCGAAGTATGGAAATGCAGCAGATGGTCGAGTTGATCCTGGAGCACCAGGTTTATTATGATGCCAACCTGCAGATGTACGGCGGCATCAATCTGCGTCGGGAACATCCATCTGAAATGCTCTGGACCGATGAAGCAAAGTACTTCACGCCTTATACGCAAACACTACTTGAACGGCGCGGTCCCCCGCCTCCGGAATCGGATGAAGCCGAGTTTACACAGCGGGTACTGGAGCTAATGACGCTGTACGAATCCGGTGGCGAAAATCTTCTCATCATTGGGACTGATGAGCCCGTGTACACCAACCTCTTACCAGGTTTCGCTTATCATCGTGAATTGCTCGCGATGACCTATGCCGGTTTACCGCCAGCCGTGGTCTTGAAAGCAGCGACAATTAATGGCGCACAGGCGCTGGGTATTGAAGACAGACTGGGCTCAATTGAGCCTGGAAAGCTGGCGGATCTTGTTGTGGTGAGAGGAAATCCCGTTGATGATATCAAGGCCGCACGCGATATCAAATATGTTATCAAGCAAGGTATTGTTCACGACCCGAAACTGTTACTCAGGTCCGCAGAGGGAAAGATCGGACCGCTCGGACCTGATGATCACGCAGATTGGGCGCTCAAAATCAGACCCCTGCGGGATAAATAGACTGTAGTTGCCCAATACTCCCGCAGGAGCCCCAATCTGATGGGGCTCAAGTTTCTATTCAGTACTGCACTAATTGTCACCATTTCATCCCTTCAAACAACGTACGGCCGCCGCGTGTGACGGAGAAAGGACCTGAGTGACGGATTGCAGATTACTCGCTCTTGACCGGCGTGCCTTTCAGGAATTTGAGCCAGTCGCCATTCATGCAATGGATGAGACGGCACATTAGTTTCTCGCTGAGCTTACCCTGGCTATGAGCCACCAACCCTCGCAATGGCATTTCGGCAGTAATGGCATCGAACATCCGCCGATCATGGTCACTTATATCACCAAGTTGCGCGAGCATCATTTTGCGCACCAGGTTCCGAAGCTGTCGACCAAGCCAGGTCCCCTCCACTTCCAGCAGGGTGGAATTCATCTGAAAAGGCTCGCTGGGTAATGGCTCAGGAATTGTACGCTGCAGCAGTGCTGCATAAACCTGATCATTAAAATCCAGTGACTCAGGGTTGAAGTAACTTGTGAGCGCACCACTGCGCTTACCGATCGACCTGTCACCTTTCAAACTGATGTCTTGTGTAAGACGAATGTCTTCCACGGACGCACCTGCAGAAATGGTAAATTCATCTGATTCGACTACCCAGCTGTTCTCGTCACAGTGCCAGAAGGCAAATGATCGATGGTCAAGGTGAATGGTAACCTGGCGCATTTCGCCTGGTTCCAGCATGACCTTCTCAAACCCTTTCAGCTCTCTTGCAGGCCTGTGCACAGATGCATTGGTTTGGCCAACATAAATTTGGACAATCTCTGCTCCACGGCAATCACCGGTGTTTTTAATTGTGACTTTGATCTCCAGCTGGTCAGCTTCTTTCATATTGAATGGTTCTTCCGAGTTTTTGTCACCGACTGCGTCGATTCTCAGATCGGAATACTCAAAGGTCGTGTAAGACAAACCGTGTCCAAATGGATAGGCAACCGGTTTGCGGATGGTATTGAAATAACGGTAACCCACCCAGATACCTTCTCTATACTGGCTCTGTCGTGTTTCGCCGGGAAACCAGGATTGGCTTGGGATGTCCTGGAGTTCAAGGGGAAAAGTTTCTGCTAACTTGCCACTGGGGTTGCTCAGGCCGAACAGAATATCCACCAATGCCAATGCACCTGCCTGTCCTCCCAGGTAGACTTCCAGAATGGAAGGTATGGCGTTTGACTCAGGGAATGTTACGGGTGCGCCGTTCTGCAACACCAGTATGACTTTTTGGTGCAGGCCCTTCAGCGCCGAGATCAAGTCCAGTTGGCCCTGTGGAATATTCAGATGGCTCCGATCGAAGCCTTCGGATTCATATTCAGGGGTCAAACCGGCAATAAGGATAACTTTGTCCGCCGATTCTGCCGCCTCAACGGCCTCCGTTATCAAGCCCTCTGATGCCTCGCCAGTCATCAGATAGCCATCTGCATAAGCAACTTCTACTCCGTGATCCGAGGCGTATTGGTTAATGGCATCAAGTGGCTGAACCAGCCGGGTTGGATTAATCTGCGAACTGCCGGAGCCCTGGTATCGGGTTTCTTTTGCAAGGGCGCCAATCACCACGATGCGATCACTGGATTTTAACGGCAGCGTCGCATTTTCATTCTTAAGTAATACACAGGCTTCAATTGCCGCCTGTTTAGCCAGTTCGTGGTGGGCTTGCTTTGAATAATCAAAATCGTCGTTGCCGCCTTGTTTCGATGTCAGTATCAGATTCAGAACACGGCCAACAACCAAGTCGAGTTCGTCTGTCTGTAATGTACCGTCTTCTATGGCGGCCAATATTTTGCTGGTATTCACCATGCCACTAGAAGGCATCTCAAGGTCTTGCCCAGCCCTGATGCCCTGCACTCTATCGTGGGTTGCTCCCCAATCGGTCACGACCAGTCCGCTAAAGCCCCATTCGTGCCTCAGAATATCGGTGAGCAGGCGTTTGTTTTCAGACAGATAGACGCCTTCCAATTTGTTGTATGAACACATGATGGTCCATGGATTCGACTGTTTAACCGTGATCTCGAACCCGGGCAGGTAAATTTCACGCAGAGTGCGTTCATCCACAACGGCATCGACAACCATGCGCCCGGCTTCATGGTTGTTAACTGCATAGTGTTTTAGGCTGCTGCCTATCCCCTGGCTCTGAACGCCTTTTATCCATGCGCTGGCCAATTCACCCGAAACATAGGGATCTTCGGAAAAATACTCGAAGTTACGGCCACCCAGGGGATTGCGTTTAATGTTTACACCGGGTCCAAGCAGCACGCTCACTTTCTCGGTTCGACACTCTTCGCCCAGCGCAACGCCCACAGAATGAATCAGCTCGCGGTTCCAACTGGCAGCCAGACCTGAAGCGGTTGGAAAACAAGTTGCCGGAACTGAATTGCTGATTCCCAGATGATCAGCTTCATCCGGCTGCTTGCGCAGGCCGTGTGGTCCGTCTGTCACCATAATTGACGGCAGACCCAATCGATCTATTGCCTGCAGATGCCAAAAGTCGGCACCGGAGCACAACTTCGCTTTTTCCATCAGCGTGAGCTGTTTCAACAATTCGCTGTGAGTTTGATCAGACATTTCGCGTCCTCGTCAGGCGTCACTTGAGTCAATCACACCTGGTCCGGAAAGTCTCATTAACATCGGTACAGCAAGGTTTATTGGCAATCTGTGTTGAAGTAGAACGCCCTCAAGCTTTTGCCAGCGCCGCATCATAGCGATCAGATGCCAGTTTGACGCATAGCGGAACATCCTCCTGTAAAAGGAATCGTTTCGATACCAGATCGTTTGCCGCTTCTTTAATACTAGTCAGGTAATCTTCTCGAGATTCGTATCGTCTGTGGATTTCTTCTGCAGCGAAAAACTTTGTCGTCCCAATGTATTGAAGCAGCTGCCCGGCACCACCTGTGGATTCGTGCCGTGGATTAAAGCCGGTATGCACACCCACAGGGAATGAGATATCGGGCATCGGGATACCGGCAATTTCGTTACCATTTTTGCCCACGGCTGAGACCGGTGAATCGATTCCCGGGCCTGTTATTGTGGCAGGGAAAACACCTACCCCCTCGTCCACTGCACTGCCCAGATCGAGAGGATGCAGCTGATTCAATTGCTCAGGATCTGGCAGTGCGATCTGTTGCTGCTTTGATAACTGCATGATGACATCGGCTCGTCGTGCTGCCGTTTGGTCCTGCCATCTTGGAAAAGCACTATCGGGAGGTTCGGTGTCATGCTTAACCCAGGCCAGAAGGTTGGCAACGGCGGCCCGCAGCAGCGGACGATAGTCGATGACATTAAAGCTGTTCGCACCTCGGCCAAAAGGACCCTCGTCTATTGGTGGCAGCAGGCCACTTCCATGCTGGGTGGACGAAAAGAGATACCTGCGAACTTCCGCAGGTGGTTCGACATCGTCGCCTGATAGAAAGTCGATGTGTGAGAGACCGGCATCACCCCGCCAGTACTCTGCTGCCGTGTCCGTGTAAAAGATCTTTGGGACGCCTCCACGCCGATATTGTTTATCCAGCAGGCCTTTATTATTCCCACCGTTGTCTGTTTGCCTGCTATCTGCATAGGGAAAGAGGTGACCAACGCCTGGCGTTGGTTGTACAGAAGGCTGAGCGTAACGAAAATTGAACTCACCGCGTCGTCCCCCTGCGACGTGAATCAGCATTCCATCGAAAGCCTGTTGTCCCCGCTCATTTACATTGAGTCCGTGGTAGAGAAATGTGCGAAGAAACCGGCCACATTGAGACACGCCCTCACCGATAACATGAGAGAGATTACCAGGGAAAGGTGCTTCTTTTAGATAAACAGCCATATCGCGTAACGCCAGCAAACCGGCCCCAACAACCTGACAGGTTCGCGGCTGATAGATCAGATCATAAATCCGCCCCTTCTCAAAACCCCCTTCCAACCACACATATTCGTTGCTGGGATAGGACACTTCACCATCACCCGCCCTGGCGAACTGCCATCGGTTCCGGGGTATTGTGGTCGGTTCCGCATAGACACCGTCACGCACCAGTAGCACTGCATCTGGATCATCAACTTCCATCGGTGGGATTGCGTTGTGATTACCAATGCTGCCAACATGCTGATCTGTCAAGAGTAGCTCCTTAACCTGCGCATGGGGTTGGAAGCGGATCTGCATCTGGCCACTCTCTGGACTCGGCACGATGGGCGCATTGAGTCCCAAACGACCTGTTCCTGTCGGCACATCCCACTGCCAACCACAGAATACAAGGGTCCATCCCTGCCGGAACAGATAACCATCCCCCGGTTCAATAATGTTGTCGTCTTCAACCAGCTCGCATAAATTAATGATCCTGTTGGCAACCCGATGGCCCCGATTCGGTACTTCCAGTAGTGCCGCACGATTGCCGCCGTCTACTGGCGACAGAATTGTCACATCTCCAGAAAACCGAACCAGCCCATCACTATCGCGCTCTGCATACTGTAGATCCGTAATGCACTGGTTAGATTCATCGAGTGGGTCTACCGCATAGTATGCGATGCCATCTATTCGCTCATAGGCATGGTCTTGAAAAGAGGCGCCTGCGTTAAAGGGCTCTCTTTGTTGTATTTCAATTCGTTCAACTGGCATTTACATTTCTATTCCTTGTCTACACTGAATATTTCCAAATCGCTAGTGCTTTTTGGCGGCTACCGTATCGTCCCGCACTTTTTGTCCAATCTCCTTGATCTTGTCGAACTCCGCTCTGCGACGCTTAATTTCTTCTTTGGGGATACGCTCTACATTCTGGAAATCAAGTTTCCATTCTGCATCGTCTGACCAGCGTTGAGGTGATTGGACGGTGGTACGCGGACCTGGCGCGCGCTCAAGTACCTTCAAGGCTAACTCAAGCGTTTCGGCTTGAGATATTGCATCATTCGGTTTTCCCGCTGAATTGCCCAGGGGGAAATCGGTAAAAACAAACCTTGGCACACCACAATGTTCAACAATATCCTTGGCACTACCCATTATGACGGTGGGAATCCCCCTTTCTTCCAGATAACGTGCTGTCAGACTCACGGTCTGATGGCAGACAGGTCAGTTAGCGGCAATGACTGCAGCTTCGACCTTATCTTTCTGCAGCAGTGTCAAGACGTCGCCACAGTCCTGCTCAATGGTTGTCAGCTGACTCCGGTTCGTGGGTATACCATAAAAACGGGGTGAGACTTCGCCAATGCGGCCATTCTCTGCAGCTCTTCGCAGTGCCTTTAATGGAAAGAATGAGTTGATGTCTTCAGCGGTTGTGTATTTCCGATCGTAACCGAGATGAGAAATACCAAGAAAGCGGTCCTCATCACTTGGTGCTGAATAAACCTCGTAAAACTTTGCTGCAGCGTTGTAAGCAGCACCTGGTCCCTGATCTCCGGCATTCTTCTTCAAGGGGCCCGCGGTTGTAATCAACCCAACTCGCAGTTTACTCAGGGATTGTTTAATTTCCGTAAACGGAACATCCGCATACTGCGCCCAACGGTATGGATTGCCATAACCAAGCGCAAGGTAATAGTCACGTAATCGCTGCATATACGGTACAGGCAGATCATGTGGTTGCAGGAAATTGAGTACATTCTCACTTTTCGCCATAGTGGACTCCAATTTGAACGACAATAATGTTACAGCAGACGAGGGTCTGGTCGATATGAGTTGAGCTGCCCGCATGACTCATTCAATCAATTTCAACTTCTCCTCCGGATCCGTCAGGAAGTTAAAGTATTTTCCAGCAACAATCCAGGCAACACCATAGGCACACAATGCGGTCGCTTCACTCCAGTATACAATGCGCAATTCTTCCACAATCTGATTATCCACAAAGAGCTTTGCTACGACAATCACCGCTATGCTGGCAAGCATGACGGAGCCACAGACGAAGTAGATCCTGCTCCGCACTCCTTTTTTCCCGCCCTGTCCTTTGGTATCAAATCTAAAAGGCATAAAACAAAAACCTGCGAGAATTAAAAAGAGAACAGCTGCGGCGGTAAAGTGAATAGTCGAAGTGATACCCGGGCCAGCGACGTTGCAACCCGGCTCGCTGATCTGGCAAACAGTAGGGAAAAGCGCAACAAATATTGCCGCAACGGAAGCCGCCTTGCTCGCCCTTGCCTGCTTCGTTGAGAAACCGTTGTAAGCCCACAAAAAAGCGCCGACAATGAACAACATCCCAACAAATTCATCGCGAGCCTCGGTGTAATATGACGCGCTGATAGACGTCAGGGGTTTTGACGCTACGATGCTTACAACAAAAGGCAGGGATAATGCGATAATCCCTATAAGCAAACGAAGTGCTCTATAGTCAAATACCGTATCTCTTTTTTCACTAGTCATACCTGTCCCCTCAATTTCTGCCTAATCTCACTACAGTTATTACCAAACTACACGAACGCCAAGTCATATAGCCTCAAATTTAAGCAAGTGCCATACTTGATCGTTGTTCAGAATACGTGGATTATTCTATCTATATTCTTATCCACGCGATATCAGTCGATGATTTTGGAGTAGCTT
>JAPYTQ010000007.1:8837-39103 GCA_029941905.1 Pseudomonadales bacterium
TATTCTATCTATATTCTTATCCACGCGATATCAGTCGATGATTTTGGAGTAGCTTCGCGTTCTGCAAACCTGTCGCCTGTGACCATGACCCTGACGCGCCTTCAGCGAAGATGCCCACGATGATCACTCCGGCGTCTGCCGTGAGGACGTTGCGGTCCGCCGCAGTATGCGAACTCTTCCACTACAAGCAGTCGTTCATCGGTTGCAGATAACGAGAGTGGGTTCAATTGGCCGCCTGATCTTCAGGCTTACACGCGGTAGGGTTGATCACTGAGTCATCGGCCCTATATGATCGAGCGTCGGACCCGAATCTAGCACGCCATGGCGACTGACTTGCCCCCAAGGTCGGTTTCGAGCCGACGATGCCATTCAAATCGCTGCTTCCGTGGCGGTGCCAACGTGCTCAGGACAGGCAAGCATTTAATGTAGCGATCTCGAATTCGATGAAGTCGTTGAATGTATTACGCCTTAGCGTTTTGAAGGGGATAAATATAGTGGTACTGCGAAAAGAAGCTTCAGCTATCGCCAGTGCAGTGTTGTAACTTAGTCCCAGGACGCATGAGCATAATTGTCGTGGATGCTCATCTTTTGTGACTAGAACACTGCTGGAAAATGCCGATTGGGCAACAATTATTCTATCAAAGGGATCATGCGTCCAGGGTTGTCGTTCAGCCTCTGTAACAATGGCGGCAAATGGTTCGGTACAAACAACGAGACCTATTGCACCTGCTAACTCGTCAAACACCACCGTAGCGGACTTGGTTAACCGCTCAATTTCATACAGGTATTGAAGTTCCAGTCGCACCATGGGAGATATTCGAAGTTCGTGACTATTTAGCAGATCTTTTGCAGACTGAGGAATCAAGTCGAATCGCCCGGAATAGAGCCAGACTACCACATGCGTATCGAGATAAATCACGGCCGCCATTCTTCAGACCAGTCGATATGTATCAGCGATTCCGGATCACACTTCATGTATTCAGGGTGTGCCTTAATGTTTGCCAGCTTGTCGGGCGCTTCCCCAGGAATAATCTTGAGTATCTTGCCGTTGCGCTCAATCTCCACTGGAACACCGGTCGCCAGGACACGGTCGAGTACGCGAAAGAGGTCGGCCCTTAGTTTCGAAACAGAGTAACGCACAAAATCTCCAAGTACCTTGCAGGACTATGACGTTACAGCAACCGTCCGGTACATATAATAGATTTGTACCGTACGTCAAATGGATAATCTAAAATAGATGTACAGCGAGCATCAGTCGGATTCCCATAGGTATCGGAAACTTTACATTTTCCTGGAACTCCCTGATGTCTGTGACAGAAACAGCCCGTGTTCCTCAGCATAGGTATATATCCGATCAGCTAAAGAATTGTTCCAATCCATAAATGGACCCAGGTAGAGTTCTTCTTCGATTTCATTCTGATTCTCATAAGGGTCTGGAATTCCAGTCAGTGCACTTCGAGCACGACTGAATCCAGTCGACAAATCATCGCCACCCAGTTGAGTGAATGCAAACTCGGTGAAGTCAATCATATCTGCCTCGGTGTTATCAAAAAACCACCACAAACCGAGGTTACCCAGAGCATCTTCAAAACAGGACAAGGCGTGAAAGGTTTTTTGTGGCAAGGTCAGGCTGTCAAAACCTGAGTGCTCAATTTCCTTGAACAGCTGCTCGCGGATTATTGTCGTTATATCTTCGTAGTTGATAAAAGCTTCCACCTGACGAAAATGTTCAGCCAGATCCTCGGCAGTGTTTATCAGCGTTGTTTTGTTTGACATTGATCTCTCCTCAAAGCTTGTACGAGATGCTGATGATCGATTCTGAACGGCTGTACTGTATAGGGTTTAAAGCTCAATATTGTGTAGGAAAAGGCTCACAAAATGCGGGATGGGGACAAGACATTGAGCTATGGTTCAGTACTTTGTCAGTGATAACAACTTGTTAGATGTCCCGTGTTTTTAGGCACCAGATCATGACGCGTCGGCCTCGGGATTGGCTTTGTTGTTCCCTGTTATTTAAGCCATGGCCGGGAGCTGACCACAAGGAGCGGGTGTCAGGTTATAATTTACAGTCGTAATTACGATAGTATCGCTGAGAATATCACCGTGAAAACTGGCAACAGCTGCGTGACTTACTATTGTTCAACATTGATTGTTCCTGTGCGCGTAGCAAGAGTGATACTGGGGGCATCATCCCAGCTATAACCCGCATCACCCAATGTAGCATCATCCTTGACAGTATATGGCCCAGCGGTTGTGTTGCCTTTGCTAATACGAACCGGATTAGTAGGTTGGGAATCGAAAATAGCCGGAAGGGTTAGATCTATGTCTTTAGAACTGCTCGTATTCCTAAAACTTACCGTGTCCCCTCTATCCAAGTCAGTTTTCGAACTGTTGCTATTTGCGCCGAGATTAATGGTTGGCATTCCGTGTTCTCCCAGATTGTTTTTTTTGGTAACCCCTGATCCCACACCGGTTTAGGTCATAACGACAACCGTGGCCGAAAACACTAGCAGATAGAAATCACAATAGACAGATTTTTACAGACGATTGCCCTCGGTAGAGTCAGTGATGGCATATTGAATTCCGGACAATCTCAGGCGAATGAGAATACTTATAACGGCAATTGCATTCGCGGATCATTGAGTAGATCCGACAATTCGGGGTTACGCTGGATTCTCTGTCGCGGATATCCAAGCTCAAGTGATTTTTGGATGAACTTGATCGCCTCGTCACGCTCCCCAATGATCTCGTAAGCCTCAGCTGCCGCAGCCTGGATTTCTCCGGAATCTGGAGAAAGGACAATCGCGGTTTCGAGGCGCTGGCGGGCCAGATCCGGTTTTTCGGTCTTGGCGTAATATAGCGCGAGGTCACTGTGGACAAAAGGTTCACGCAAATTTTGCTGCCGTGATGTTTCAGCTAATTCGATTGCGCGTTAGAATGTTTCATTGGCCTGCTGTTCCGAACCATCTACCCAGGAATAAACATAGGCCAGGTTGCCCCATGCCAACCAGTCGTTATCGTCGATTTCAAGCGCCTCCTGATAAGCCTCCATAGCTTCCGGATAACGTTCCTGCATGGAATACGCAGTGCCCAGATTCGAATAGGCCATGTATGTCGGTCGTATCTTGATCACCCGGTGATACATGGTGATAGCTTCAGGAATCCTGCCACGCTCATTGAGTACAGAGCCGAGATTGACTAGAGAAGCATAATGATCCGGGGCCAGACGAATAGCTGCTTGCCAGTACCGGGTTGCGTCTTCGAATCGGCTTTGACCGTACAAAAAGTTTGCGTAGGCATCGAGCACGGAAATATTTTCTGAGTCGAGTGCCACCGCCTTTTGAAACGCTGCTTCAGCATCTTGCAGCCTTCCGAGACGTTGGTACACAAAAGCAATTGCCATGTTAGCCACGGCGTCGTTGGCGTCGATCGCAAGTGCGCGCTCCAGGGCTGCAACGGCAAGGTCGATGTTACCTTGAGATGAATGGACCCGCCCAAGTGCCACCTGGACCGGCGCCAGACCGGCATTCATGCGCACGGCTTCATTAACGTCGGCGGATGCCTGGTCCAACCAACTTTCGTCCCTGGTCAGGCTGTAGCGTCTCCGAAGCGCATCAGCGGATCGTGCGAACGCCAGGGCAAAGCCAGGGTCGAGCACTGTAGCCTTTCGAAACAGGACAATTGCCGTTTCGAGGTTATCATCCTTGTCCCAGCGCTCCATCAGCGCAAGGCCTTCCAAATAGTGATCAAATGCAGTGGCTACAGAGGGTGTTTCTGGCTGGAGGTCCTGCCTTGAAAAAAAGGAATCTCTTTGCATCCAAAAAAACAATGCCATCAGGCTGATTACCACTACCCGTATTGGCAGTTTGCTGAGCTTGTTTTGACGTTCGGACACTCGGCTAAGGGGAAGTTGAACTAACTGGGCATTTTCCTCTAACCCACCAAACAGATGTTCTATGTATCTGGTGTCGGTTTCTCGAAATAGTGCCTGCACCCTGTTCAAAGCCAACTCCAACTCTGCCGGTAAAGTTGAGTCGTCCAGGTAGACAGGAAGAATCTCGATTTCGTGACTCAGGGCATAATCGACTTCTCTGAGGCAGTGAGTTGAATTTAGTGATGCCTCGGAGACATAAAAGAGAAACCTCGTCGCGCCTGTTATTGCTGCTGCGATTTCAGCGCGCCAGGACACTCCAGCAGTGATACCTTCATCATACCAAAGGTGGATGCCGTCACTGTGGAGTTTTTCTAAATCGGCATAGACGCTATCTGAATCCCGGTGTGCATAACATACGAACACAAAAGACTCGTTACCTTCATATGCTGGGAATGGTTTGTTCAAACCAAGATCCACCTCTTAATAGTAGCAAGGAGACGCAAGTATGCAGCTTGTCAATGTTGCCCGATGATCAATCGCTTGGTCGATACTTATAAACATCCTGAATCGTACTATCGAAGAACGGTATTTCGAAAAACCATGACGACATAAATATCCAAAGTTTTTGTTGTCTATCATATTATTGATATAAATGGTTGCTGTATAGGCTTGTAGAGCGCACAGGAAGATATACTGATATTACTAACTTACAGCATCGATTTAACAGCTTCCAATCACATCCACAATCATTCAACATCTCCCAGATCGGCTCTGTACCTGCAAAGCAGGCGCAGACGGCCCTAGTGGAATGTCCTGTATAGATAGCACTCCACTAATATGACCCAACCAACGGAGAGATTGAAATGAAAATAGGTGTTGTTTTCCCACAGACAGAAATAGGCGCTGACCCGGCGACTATCGCAGAATTTGCAGTTACAACCGAATCTCTCGGATACGATCATCTGCTTGCCTACGATCATGTGCTTGGCGCTAACACTGCGAGCCGCCCCGATTGGCAAGGGCCGTACACCACGGAGAGTATGTTTCAAGAGCCTTTGGTCCTCTTTAGCTATCTGGCTGGTCTGACAAAGTCTATTGAACTGGTAACAGGCGTCATCATTTTACCCCAGCGGCAAACAGCACTCGTTGCAAAACAGGCAGCATGCGTCGATGTCATCTCAGGTGGCCGTTTACGCCTCGGTGTAGGAACCGGATGGAATGACGTCGAATATCAAGCGCTTGGCGAGGACTTTAAGAATCGTGGTGTTCGATGCGAAGAGCAGATCGAGCTGCTGCGCCAGCTGTGGAGAGATGAGGCTATCACCTTTGAAGGTCAATGGCACAAAGTCACAGACGCCGGTCTGAACCCACTCCCGCTTCAGCGCAATATCCCTATCTGGCTCGGCGGCATGGCGCCCAAGGTGATAGATCGTGTCGGCCGTATTGCAGACGGCTGGTTCCCCTTCGCTAACAAGGAACTCGCCAACCAGATTCAACAGATGCACGAATGCGCTAAACAAGCCGGACGTGACCCGGCTTCCATTGGAGTTGAATGCATCGTACCAGCGGATACCCATGTCGATCGTTTGAAGTTGCTGCAAGAACAAGGTGTCACACACTTTGCCCTCGTCACGATGAACCAGGAGCTGGCCAGCCCACAAGCGCACATTGATGCGATCAGCGAGGCCCGGGATAAACTGGACATCCTGTTCTAGGCGGCTGACACGAACACGTTGGTTTACGACTAAAGACCGAAGCGGTAGCGCAGCTTCACCACGAAGAAGTCTATCACCGGTTCAGTAAACGCATCGTAGAACATATCATCGAAGCCGTCGTCTATTGTATTGTCGGTGATATTACTGCCGCGAGTGTAGACGACGAAAAGATCAGAGAGCGGAGCGATCTGCCACCGATAGCGCAACTGGACCGTCATTCGGTTTAGCACGAAGTCCCGGGAACCATCAGCCGGGTCCGAACTCACCGGGATGAGGTAACCGTCACCATCAACGGGAAGGACCCAGCGCTCCTGCTCTTCGGCCTTGATCCCCGCCCATTGCAGGCTCATCCGGAATTGCTGCCGTGCCGAGATAAACATGTCAATGCCAAGTCTTGGCTGAAAGTCCTGCGCTTCGTAAGTCGTAAATTCCTGCCCGCTGCGATGCAACAGCCAGCCATCTCGATCCTGATAATTCAGATCCAGGTCCACTGAAAAACGATGGTTAGGTTTAAAGGTGAACCCAATTGCGCTTCGATAGGACCAGCCTGATAGTTCTTCCTGACGCCCACCAAGGCGGCCACTGAAGCTCAGCACTTTAGTTGCGTCAGTACCGAATGCCGCGTCAAGCACCCAGCGGTCATCTATCCGGTAGGCCCCATTGCCTTCACTTTCCAGGTCGTCCCAGCGCTTGGGAAAGTAGTCGATCTCGGTACGCAGTTCGAAGAAGTTATTGAAGGTGAATGTATTACGCAGGAAAGTTCCAACACGGGTGGTCTGTCCGTCGCCGTTCTCCCAGTAAGATGAGCTGACGTTCAGGTTGTAATTGCGCAGTCGCTCCATCCCTTTGGACCGCGAGTAGTTAAAACTGTAGCTACCACCATAGTTGTCGTTGCGACGCAAAAAGCCCAGATCGTTGATATCGAGTTCATCGTCCTGGGCATCCAGCCGCAGTTGATGAACCATACCCTGGCGCTGGGTGAACTTAGCGTCAAGCAACCCGCCGTACCCCTTCACTGAATCAACATCACTACCGAGCAATTGCAGGTCAATCGCCAGTTTTCCTGAGCGGTTCAGGTAGTGAGCATCCACACCATGGACAGTTGCGTCATAAGACTGGTTTCTCGTGAACGTGCCAATATAGCCAATGGACTGGCGGCTTGCGGTGACACTCTCGTAGAGTACGCGAGCAATACCGAAATCTCTGCCTACGGAGTCTACAATGGTTTCCTCACCATCTTCATTGAGACCAGGCAACTCCATATCGTCTTCTGAGGCACCGAGGGCACCGTATCGCAAACCCCCAATCTGTCCAGTCGCCTTCAAAGCACCAATAATATCCGTCGGTTTAGCCAGTTCGAAACCAGGAACCACCACACCGGCAGGGACAATCACATCCGGGGCTCCACCGATGCGACGGGTGTTCACCACCTGCGTCGGCTCCGGGAAAAAGAGCTGAGTTGTGCGCCGGGATCCTGTGGTTCTGCTGCCCTGGACCTGAGGTCGCGAGCGGGGAGTAGTGGCGAAGATCTCATTGCCCTCGAGGAAAAACAGCCGTTTCTCAGGAAAAAAAGTTTCCGTGGATGTGAGATTAATGACCACATCGTCCGATTCGACAGCGCCAAAATCCGGATTGAGCGTACCGCTCATCTGCAGGTTGGTGGATGGCCGCCAGAAAATATCGAAGCCCGCATTGCCCTCACTTTCCTCTGAATTCAAATCATGATTTCCAGAGACATAAGGATACAAGTCGAGCTGCCGTTGTGGCAAGACATTGTCAAGTTCAAGGGGTTGCAGGGCGCTCATGAAACGGGCACCGGTTTCTGGCAGCGCCGGGAAACCGAAACGTTCATCGAGGTATCCCACCTGGCGGCTGGCGTAAAGGCCAATACGCCGTTCTCCTGTCGTGCCCGGCATGGCCATCATGGACCAGGGCAGGTACAGTTCGGCACTCCAGCCATCTTCTGTTTTTGACGTGCGACCGTCCCAGGGCCCGTCCCATTCGCGGGAGTACTGACGTTCTGGCAGGATCGTACCGTCACTTAGCGAGTCACCAAGACTGACACTGAACCAGTAGCCATAGATGCCTGATCCGGATGTGTCGAGGGTAATACTCACACTGTCCCGAGAAAAGAAGTCATCCCTGGAACTCAGGCGCTCCATCAGCGATTCTGGAGGCTGGACTGCCTGCATGCTGATGTAAAGTCCTTTCTTTGTGTAGAAGTACCGCATCAGGGTCGGATGTTTAGGGATCGCCAACGTGTCAGGAACCAGTACCCGCATGTCATCATATCCTCGAACTTCCCGCCAGACGGCCTCGTCGAGTTTGCCATCCAGCGTAAAGTTGATGGCATCTTCATCGAACTCGGGCACAACGATGGCAGCGCCGTCGTCGAGACCGGCTGCAGTCAGTATCAGGCGCTCCGGTGCACTTGCTGGCACCAGCGGTACAGAATCTGTCCCAGTGACGGCGTCCGCGGATTCAGCGACCGCAACCGTGGGTGCGGCAATGATCGCCGCGACAGGTGCAGCGACTGCTTTGGCATCAACGTGTGTTACCTCTTTCTCGTTGTCCGGTTCTGCCAGGAACCAGGCAGCATCAAATCCATTGTCCTTAGCCCGCGCTTGTAAATCACGTGCCTGGGCGGTACTCAGACCGCCGGGACCAAGAACCCGCAGGTAATCGATACCGCCCGCCTGGTTGACGACTACTCGGGTTTCTATTTCCAGGGTTTTGGCAACTTTCATGGCCGACCGCTCGGCGTTGTTTTCGTTCACGTAGCTGCCAAAGACTACAGTATCTGCCTGTATCGTTACCGGATTGACGAGCATCAACCAGCCGAGCAGGCAAGCCGCCTGCCATATCATAGGAACCTGCCTTATGCCCCTTCTTCGGACATCGCCTCTGACCTGTACCCCTAATGACCCATTGGCTGCTAACAATTGATTACCATGCCTTTAAACTACAAATTGTCTCACCCATTCCTGTGACGTACATTATCATGTTCGAGTCACGGGTTCGTTCATCGTTTCCTCCAGGAAGTAGATCTCCCCCAGACTACAACAGTAAACGATTGACCACCCCAATAACAAAATATGTAGACATTTTGTTTAGTGATACCAGTAGTGGGGTGATCACACGATTCAATGCCCAGACATCCATTTTGGGCTCAATCCGTACCCAATCTTAGTCATTGTTCGCATCGCGAATCGGCCTCTTGCATATATTTGAAGGAAGTTTCATCGTTTAACGCGGGCAAAGGCCAATACCTCATACCAGGAGACTTAGATGAAAGCGCAACAAATGCAAGCCGTGTACTTGATTCCAACCCGGAATGGTGGCGTATACGAGTACCGGCAGGTTAATAAGCCGGAGGCAGCAGGCGGTCAGGTACTTGTTCAGGTCATAGCGGCAGGAATCAATCGTGGCGAAATCCTGATGGTTGGCGGATTTAACGCAAAGAATCCCCGACTCAAACCAATGGCGGCTGGTATCGAGTTTGCCGGTGAAATTGTCGAAGTAGGAGAAGATGCGACAGGTTGGCATGTGGGTGAGCGTGTGATGGGTCGCGGGATGGGTAGTTATGCCGAATTTACCCTCGCGAGCTGTATGACGCTGATGCGAATCCCTGACGGACTATCTTTCGCTGAAGCCGCAGCAATTCCAAATGTGTTTATTACAGCCCATGACGCGCTGGTATCGAACGCCCAGATTCAAAAGGACGATACAGTGTTGGTGACCGCTGCTTCTTCCGGAATCGGGACCGCAGCCATTCAGCTCGCAAAGTACTACAACGCCAGAACTATTGTTGCCTCCACGCGTGACGCAAACAAAGCGGTAGCACTGCGGAATATTGGCGCCGATGTAGTGATTGATACAAGCAAACCCGGCTTTCCGAAGCTTGTCGAGCAACACACCGATGGCGAAGGCGTTGATATCATCATCGACAGCGTCGGTGGACCCATGTTTGCAGACAACCTGAATATGCTTGCCGTAAAAGGCCGCATCATCAGTGTAGGAAGAAATGCAGGTGAGATAGGCCAAATTGACCTTGATGAGATCGCAAACAAAAGAGCGCAGGTTATCGGGACGACCTTTAGAACCAGAACACCCCAGGAAGCCTGGCGCTGTTTTGAAGTATTTGTCGAGGATTGTATGGGCGGATTTACAGATGGTTCGTTAAGACCAGTACTTGACCGGACATTTCCCTTTGAATCTCTTCTCCTTGCCCACAACTATATGTTGGATGATGGTCAGGTTGGGAAGATTGTTCTGGTTCGGGAATAGGGAGTACCAAACATGACGAAGACAGCAATTGTTATTGGTGGTGGGATTGCAGGTATGTGCTCGGCCAGGGTCCTGGTGGATCACTATGACCGGGTATTGCTAATCGAACGCGACGAGTATCCAGATGGTATTAGCGATCGTCGTGGTGTACCACAAAGTAAAATGTTTCACACGCTGCTGGAACGAGGTCGTCGAGAGATCGAGAATATTTTCCCGGGTTTCCACAAGATGTTAGATGAGCGAAAGATGCCCAGAGTTGCATTTGGATTTAATTGTGCGCTGATGACACCGTGGGGTTGGGGGCGCAACTTACCTGTTCCGGTGCAGCGCTCGCTGTTCTGCACTCGCGGCATGTTGGAATCGACGATGCGCGGTCTCTTTCAGGCTGAATCGAATATCGAACTCATCGAAGAGAGTGTCGTCAATGGCCTTCTTGTACGCGATGAGCAATATGGTAAGTCTGTCAAAGGACTAACCTTCAAGCGCAGGGGTGAGGCAGAGCCAACAACGTTGACCGCTGATTTGGTTATAGATGCATCTGGCGCAAGCTCGAGAGCTGCACAATGGCTCACGCAAGCAGGAATCCAGCCACCAGAAGAGCACGAACTGGATCCATTGCTTACTTATGGCGGTCAATTCTACAAACTGAAAGACGGAGCCCGTTTTCCCAAGAATTGGTGGTGGACCCACGGAGCCTTCATTCAACGTGTGCCACCAGATGATAATTTTGCGGCACACTTAATCCGTCAGGAAAATGATATCTGGTTGCTGACCCTGGTAGCAGGAGACGGACTCGAAATCCCGAAAGATGAAGAAGGGATTCGGAGCTTTCTCAGCAGCATGCGGTCGCCGCTGATACATGACATGCTGCCATATTTTGAGCCTACCGGCCCCCTGACAAGCTATCGCTTGCCTAAAAACAGATGGAAGCACTATGAACGTTGGGAGAATCCACCGGCTGGTTTTTTGGCAATTGGTGCGTCAACCTGCGTATTCAACCCTAACCAGGGGCAGGGAATGTCTGTTGCGGCAGGCGATGCAGGAATACTGAAACAATGTCTGCAGCAAACTACATCGCCCGAGCTACTCCCAACACTCTTCTTCAAGCACCAGGCGAGCTTTCAACGAAATGCGTATCAATTAGCCTGCGCAAACGATCTGAGGTTTAGAACCGTGCAAGGACCACGGACGTTAAGGACCAGAATTTTCAACTGGTACAACGATCAGATCACGCGGGCGGCAGCCTCGGATGGGTGGGTTGCGCGAAAAAACGGCCTGGTTAACCTTCTGGTTGAGCCAATTACCCTGACATACCACCCATGGTTTGTCGTCCGCGTTGTTTTTGTACGCTTGTTTCTGTGGTGGCGGGCGCACCCTTCACCAACAGAGCGCATTGCCCCCATTCCACCTAAACCGGCAGAAATCAGGCGATCATGGCGCTCCGTTGCTCGTGACTGGCCGGGTATCGCATTCCGATACTCACGCAACAGGTTGGGATTCGCGCCTTAGGTCTGGTGTTTATCTGTTCTGTTATCATTCAGCAAAGTAACGAGGCGTAACTCGGTGGCAAAAAAGTATTACGTAATATGGGAAGGCAGGCAGACGGGTATATTCGAGGATTGGCCTACTGCCCAGGCATCTGTCGCTGGACACAAGGGAGCGAAGTTTAAAGGATTTGAAACTCGCGCCTTAGCGGAGGAAGCATTTCGACAGGCACCGGAAAAAAGCATCGTAGCGAAAAAAACAAGAAAAACTTCCAGCAAACGTCCAGCCTTCGAATTAGACGAGAGCTTTGACATACACATTTTTTCTGACGGCGGATGTGATCCCAATCCGGGACCTGCCGCATCCGGCATCATTGTCTATCATTCAGGAACCATTCGTTCCAAGTATTATGGTCTCTATCATAGAGGGACAAATAATACGGCTGAACTCAATGCTCTGTTCGAAGCAATGCGACTGGCGAAAAATCTGCTCACGGAAGGGTTCAAAGTTCAGATCCTGAGCGACTCCTCCTACTCTGTAAAAGCGATGACCCAATGGGCCGCAGGATGGCAACGTAAGCATTGGACAAGGGGCAAAGGTGAGGTACTCGCAAACGCGGACCTTATAAAAAAAATGTATGAGTACTATGTCCAGTTACCCTCAAGTCTGAGCATCATCCATGTCAAAGGTCATTCAGGCGTCGAGGGCAACGAGCTGGCAGATAGAATGTGTTTTCTTGCCATGCAGAATAAAGTAGAAGACTTCGTAAAATATGAAGGTGCTGAGTCCATTGAGGAATTGTTGGCATTAACTGCCGACTAATCACTTAAATGCGTAACTCACGGTTCAAGTAAAAACGCCCCCACAGATTATCGAGGATCAGGAAGCCGCAGGCGAAATACAGTCACGAAGCTGTCCAGTGAGTTCAGCTGTCACTGATGCAAGACTCGGATCGGACACGCGGTTTTGTAACTCGTCGGGGTCTTCAATCAGGTCGAAGATCTCACAGGGAGTTTCGGTGGTGGTTTCCAGGGTTAATCGATACCGATGATTTCTGACCGCTCGAAAGGTCGGTGCCGGATCATTGCGAGTTTGCTTCTGGATTTCACTGAATAGAACCTCTCGCCCGCCCTTACCTTGCGAGATGACCGGTAGCAAAGAACGACCTCGAATCTCTTGCAGCGGCTCGGCACCCGCCACGTCAAGCAGTGTAGGGCCGATATCGACCACAGCCGCCAGCGCTTCGCTGGCCAATGGTGTGCAGCCTCCCGCAGGGCGGACGATCAGCGGGACCTGCACGGAGCCGCGATAGAAATTGAATTTAGCCATCAAACTATGGTCGCCGAGCATCTCGCCATGATCGGCGCTGTAGACTATCCAGGTGTTGTCCAGCATTCCCTGCGCTTCGAGCTGACAGACGAGCTGGCCAATACACTCGTCGATGAGAGAGATCATCGCGTAGTATTGTCGCGCGCCAGCGAGCACGTACTCGTCGGTCAAGAGATGGGCACTCGCATGCTGCCCACACCAGTTGAGGTAGTCATTCCAGATTGGGACATCTGCCACGTCTGAGCCGCCGGGCCCTCGAGGAATTTGCAGCTCACGGTAAAAGCTCGCCCACTCGGGGTCACCCATTAAAGGCACATGGGGCTGTACATATGACATCTGCAGAAAAAAGGGCTGTGCTGCAGATTGGAGCGCCAGCCACGACTGCGCCTCCCGGGTGAGGAAGCTGGTCAGGTCCTGCTCTTTGGTCAGCGGACTGGTCACGCCGTCCCAGTGATGCTCGGTCAGCCGCCATATCGACTTCAGCTTTTCGCAATACGTTTCGTGTACACCTTCCTCTTTCAAGTAACTGGTGTACGGCGTGTGCACGTTGTCCATCGCATGTACGTAACGGTCGAATTCCTCCACAACATGGTCGAATCCGAACTCGGCGACTCGTGTGCTGAACTGCCGCATATCCGTTTCTCCGTCTGGCGCTGCCAGGCCTTCAGCGTAGTAGTGGGTTTTGCCGATATTGGCCGTGTTGTAACCCGCTTGCTGCAGCTGCTTCATGAACGTTGGCCAACCACTGTCCATATCGGGTCCGAAGTTGCGCATCACGCCCAGTTCATGAGGATAGCGCCCGGTGATCAGCGCCGCCCGGGACGGCTGGCAAATGGGAGACTGACACCAGGCATCCGTGAATCGCACGCCCGACGAAGAGAGTCGATCGATGTTGGGCGTTTCGATAAGGGTATTACCGGCGCAGCCCAGGGCATCGTGACGATGCTGGTCAGCGAAGACGAAAAGTATATTCGGACGTTGGGGCATTAGATTGATTCTCCAGTTGGATCGTCGTTGCAGTCTCCGTGGTGAGAAAGGCAATGTAGATCATTGATGCAATCCAGTCCAACCCTTCAACCCGGAGATGCAACCAGAATGTCCGATTAAATCGAGGCACAATCGATGCAATGCCCAAAGTGTGACGGTCCGTTTGACGCGGTTCGAATCAAGAATGTCGAATGTCTGCGATGCTCAACCTGTTTTGGTCTCTGGCTGGACCAGACCGACAAGCAGGAATTGATGTCCGCCATGCGTAAAATTGATTGTCCCCGATGCCATGACGCGATGATTCAGATGGTCGACAAGGATCAGTTTCATATCCAGTACGAAGCCTGCACCACTTGCTACGGGATTTTCTTTGACGCTGGAGAGTTTCGGGACCTGAAAGACTACACCATCGCCGAGAGGTTGCAAAAACTTCGCGCTACCATCCGTACAAACAACCCGATCCGTTAAACTAGACGAATGTTCACGCATGATCACGATGTGGGCAATCCCAGACGGGCCGCGATATTGTTTTTCTGCATATCCGAGGATCCACCGACAATCGGCATCAACGTCGCTTCCCTGACGTATCTTTCCATATCGTAGTCTGCGCTGCAGCCATAGGCACCCATCACCTGCTGGCAGGAAAGAACAATTTCCAAACCCGTATCGGCAACAAACAGTTTCGCCATTGACGCCTCAACCGAACAGGGCTCGCCTTCATTCGCCAGCCAGGCTGCGTGATAGAGCATGTGACGGCAGGCTTGAAGCCGGGTTCTGGCAACTGAAAGTTTATGGCGTATGGCCTGATGCCCCGAGATCAATCGACCAAACTGCTTACGCTGCCCGGCATATTCCCAGGCATCCTCCACGGCAGCTGCCGCATTGGCGAGCGCGATCGCCGTAATTTCAAGTTTCTCGACATCGAGCGCCTCCTTTGCCAGCATCGACCAGCCCTGATTCCAGCCCGGCAAGCCACCAAGAATGTTCTCCACTGGCACTGTGACATCATCAAAAATCACATCAGTGGATCTTGCATACCGCAGTCCGGAATGTTCGATATTGTGAATCGTGATTCCTGCTGCATCGGTAGGCACAAGTACGAAGGAAAGGTTCTGGTATCGTTTGCCCTGCGCATCGGAGTTCAACAGGCAGACAACATAATCTGCAAATCGGGCACCCGTGCACCAGCGCTTGGTGCCATTGATAACCACCTGTTGCTGGTCATCAGTCAAGCGACCCTTTGTCTGCACCGACGCCAGATCGCCTCCGACATCCGGTTCCGACAGCCCATATGCCATCAGTAATTCGCCCCGGGCAAGTTTTGGCAACATCTCGCGTTTCTGGGATTCTGATCCGTTAGCGCCAATATTCAATCCACCATAAAAGGCACAATGAATGAAAGGCCCAGCCGCTGCACCGCCACGTTTCCCCAGCTCTTCAATTACGGCAATCGCGGCGACCAGATCCTTACCTGCGCCACCGTGTTCTTCATCGATGGTGAGTCCACAAACGCCGGTCTTCGCCAGTTCATGGAAGACCTCAATCGGCGCTTCACCGGCCCTGTCCCACAACCGAACATTTTCGCGTGGCAAGTGTCGATCACTGAATCGACGCATAGAATCGCGCAACAGTGAGATATGGTGCGGTTCGGTACTAAAGTACATTGCCTACTCTCCTTTATACTCGGGACGACGTTTCTCGACGAACGCCCGCACGGCTTCCTGGCGATCGTCGGTCAGATTTGTCATGGTTTCGTAGGCCAGGGCAGCATCCATCACCCTGTGGGCAATTTCCTTCAATGGCAGATTCGTGACCGTTTTTGTCCATCGTACGGCCCACCTGGGATTTGCTGCAATTTTCGCAACAATATCGGCGACCTTGGCATCCAATTCCCCCGTGGGTACCGCATGGTTGATCAGGCCTATCTCTGCCGCTTTGCTGGCCGTCAACATTTCACCCGTGAGCAGAAACTCCTTCGCCCTGGCATAACCAATCAACTGTGGCCAGATAACCGCCCCACCATCGCCCGCCACCAGGCCAACCCTGACATGGGGGTCTCCAATCAACGCATCCTGGTCCGCCACAATCACATCGCACAACAAGGCGATCGAGGCACCCAGCCCTGCGGCCGCACCATTTAAGCGACAGATAATCGGTTTCTCAAGGTCCAACAGCGAAAAAACAATTCTCTTGGCGTCTGGTCCGATTGCTCGAAATTTGCGTGGATCGTCGATCATCTCCTGGAACCAGTCCATATCGCCACCCGCGCAAAACGCCCGCCCGGACCCTGTTAAGACGATAATGTCACAATCAGGATCCTGTTGCAGATCCGTAAACACTCGCGATAATTCATGGTGCAAGGGATCATTAACTGCATTAACAGGCCCGGGCGCATCAATCGTGACGGTCAGCACTCGCCCCTCGTAGTGAAAACGAAGCGTTGTATAGTTCACGTAATCCATATTCATCGTTCCATAGTGAGATTTTGAAGTGAGGTTAACATTGAACGCAAAGGATGTTGACTGTTGGCCTACGGGGCTGCCAAAGGTTATTCTGGGTCGATAGAAGGGTTTCAAGAGAATGACAATGACCAAGGCGCTGGACAACGCAAGCGTATTTTCTCACGGTTACATCGAATCGAATGCTGCACGATGGGAGCGTGAACGCCGTATTCCGCGCGAGGCGTTCGTGCAGGCAGCGGCTGCAGGATTGTGTGGTTTGCTTGTGCCAGAAGATTGTGGCGGGGCTGGATTATCTGTTTCGGAACTCACAGGCGTGGCCGAAGCCCTGGCCTACAGCGATATGGGCTTCGCCTTTGCGCTCGTGCCCCATAATAACCTTGCCAGCGCTATTGCCAGGCAAGGCAGCGAAGAAGCACGCTCGCAGTACCTGCCATCCATGCTGGATGGGACAAATATAGGTGCCTTCCTGCTCACTGAGCCTGGTGCTGGCACTGATGCATCGGCAATCTCCACAACGGCCGTTCGTTGCGATGAGGGTTGGATTCTGAACGGTGCAAAGGCCTGGATCACGAATGCAACGAATGCGGACATACTTCGTGTGTACGCACGAACGGACGAGAACGCCGGGTCCAGGGAAATCCTCGACTTCCTTGTTCGGGCCGATCAGCCTGGGGTTATCAGGGAAGCTCCCTACGAGATGCTGGGTGGATACGCAACGGGTACAGGCGGTTTTAGATTTGAGAATGTGATTTTAACGGAGGACCAGCTGTTCTCTCCCCCTGGTACAGCCTATCGGGCTGCGATGGATGCGATTGCCCTGGCGCGGGTATTGGTCGCGGCTTTGTGTGTGGGCATACTCCGCCGTGGTGTTGATGTGGGGGTTGATTATATGAAATCCCGAAAAGCATTCGGGCAGCGTCTTGCGGACAACCAGGGTTTGAGATGGATGCTGGCTGATGTCGCCACCGATCTTGAAGCGACCGCAGCTTTGGTCGATCGTGCTGCCCGTTTGATTGACCAGAACAGCGATGAGGCGTTGGTAGCCACCGCACATGCAAAGAAGTTCTCTGCCCGTGCTGCGACACGAGGCCTGGAGCAATGCATGCAGGTTCTTGGTGCCAATGGCTTACGGCAGGACTTGCCCATCGCCCGCCATTTCGCCGCGGCGAAGATGGCACACTATCTGGATGGCACAACAGAGGTCCAGAACCTGGTGATATCGAGGGCGTTGTTCGATGAGTCTTGATCTTCAGGACCGTTGATGACATTGCCTTGATATGTTCTTGATATTTCTTTGAAATTGTCTGACGGTCACGGAAAGCGGGCTGGTAGAAGTGCAACAGGTGGGTGTTAGATTGGGATCTGTACTACATCCATGAGATCTATTATACACAAAAATAAGTTTGTATAGCAGACTACTGGAATCACTATTTTCGACATAGAATGCGCGACCAATTGATTTCGGGGGTGATTATGGCTCAGATCCAAAGATTCAAATCCGGCAAACAACTCCTCAAGACACTCACAGACAACCCAGACCTGCCCGCATTCATACCGACCGTGCCTACCGCAAGCATGGTAAGTCTGATCGACCGCATTGGCGTTGAAGATTCAGCAACGCTGATTGAGTTTACGACACCAGGTCAACTCGCAGAAATTATCGATGAGACAACCTGGACAAATCCCATCCCCGGTGCGCCAGACGAATTTGATCCGGTCGAGTTTTTTCGCTGGCTGGAGGTGATCCTGGAAGTTGGCGAGGACTTTGTCGTCGAGCGACTTTAGGCACTGGACGAAGATTTTCTGGTACACATTCTGTCTCACTATATTCAGGCTACCGACTTAAACACAGACATTAATGATTTAGAGTTTTTCAAAGATGATTCGACGCCTGGTCCAGGCAGCGCTGAATGTATGGAGCTATATGGCCGATTCCAGGTCAGCCCGATACACGATGATGAATGGACAGTATTACAACCGGTCCTGGGTGCGCTTCAAGAACAACTACCAAACCTGTTGCAGGCAGTTCTCACGCGCTGTTTAGCCCGAGAATCGGCCATGTATGGCATATCATGCTCGGCTGTGGCTCTGGATGCCGCCCATAACCAGAAAGTAAAGAAGCAGCAAAAAGGCTTTGTTGCACCGGAAGAAGCAGCCCGCTTCCTGGACTCAGCCAGAGACTTAAGTCTTCAACACATTGTGCAGGAAGACGATTATGACCTTGATGCAGAAGCGCATTTTAAGCGTGCAGCATCGAATAGTCTTAGTAAGCCCGCTGAAAACAATGACAGATTTGAAGCCCGGGACGTTGACGAAAACGCGCCCGAAAAAGTAGATCCTGAGAACCTGGAGTTGCTGGCAGCGGTGGTCAGCCATGTTGAACTGGAGGGTTCACGCGAGAAGATGAAATTGCTGGCTGGGCCCAAAGATGTATTAAATGCATTGCAAAAGCGGCTGCAAGTACTTTCAATCGAAGATCCATCCGCTATGAATCAACGCCAGGCTGAAATCAGCTACTTGTCCAACATTCTCATGGCTGCCTGTCTTATCGACGGCGAAAAATTCACACACAAACAGGCGGTTAGTGCTGTCTATGCAACTTGTAATATAGGGCTTGAGTACCATCCCAAATATGTTATTGCAGAAAAACCAGGGCTGCTTGGCTTGTTCAGAATCGGTTGGCATGTCGTGCAGAAGCTGCCACAACATGTGCTGGTCAAGTTGGCTAAAGTATTAAGGTCCAAATCAGTTCAAGACCAACTCAAGCATAGAGCCTGGATGGTTAACGATATTTTAAGGGCGTTTAACGAGGCGCAAATTATCGCTGACGTTGAACTTAAGCGATTTGACAGCATCCATGATAACTTGCAGATGTTGTCGCTGGTGATGGATGAGCCAACCTGCCTTCATCTGCAACTCCTGGTAGATCACTGTCCGCGAACGATGAGAGAGGCACAAACGCAGCGTATAAATGCTGGCGGAAAGTTTGTTGAGGGGAAACAGGATTTTGAAAATATTGATCGTTTTCTCGACACTCTAGGTCATAACCTAAAGCGCTAGTTGTACAGAGCGAATTCGCTGCGCTACATAACAATTGTCGGTCGTGGATTTCAGCACCTCACAGTTCGCTTTGGGACTGTGGTTGATTATGCAAATTCGCTACATTTTGGTATCTTATTTTTTGTGGTAGATTACTCCCTTATAAGTGATTCAAAGAATCGAGGTCACAGCATGTCCAACGAAGATCACGAAAAAGTATCCATTTATCCATTTACGGATGAGACCCGTGAAGAGCTGATGTCGAAAGCGCGCGAATGCGTCTTCAACTGGTCAACCAAAGATGGCTGGCCAGTGGGCGTCGTTCACGGGTTTGTCTGGCATGAAGGTCGAGGCTGGATTACCTGTGGTGCGCATCGGCATCGTGTTTCCGCCATTCGACGTGACCCGCGTTGTTCTCTGGTTGTCAGCGGCGTTGCTGCACCCGACGGACCCAATGGCGCAATTACCATTAAGGGCAGAGCGATTGTTCACAATGACGAAGAAACCAAGAAATGGTTTTATCCAAAGCTAGCCCGTGGTCCTTATGGTTCAGGCACTAGTGGCACTTTGACCCCGGAGCAGGAGAAACAAGCGGCCGCGTTTGTTGAACGGCTTGATTCTCCGTTGCGGATAATTATCGAGATCGTGCCTGAAAAATGGATCATGCTGGATAGCGATAAAATGGCCAAGGACACGATGGGTTTGCTGGCAGATGATGAGCGCGGCCCGGAACTCGAAGCAGATGCTAAACGAATGCCAGAAGAGCTAAAGCGTCAGGACCTCGACTAGAATTCTTCCTCAATAACAACTGCTGCGGATGCCGTTCCCAATCGAATAGAAGCGTCCAACACGAATAAGGTCCACTTCCTGCCAGCCATAGGGTGAAGAAGTGGAGACGGACAGCGGCAGGCCGCGACAAATGATACAATGTTGTTTGTCGGCAAGTAGGCGTTCGTTGTTTATATGGGTAATGAGTTATTTGGCGTCTCCCGCTTGCTTAACAAAAATAATATTATAAGGAGAAGCTGATGCTCGAACCGAGCCCAATTTTACTTCCCGTTTTCGCCCTTGTGTTGTGGTCTCTGATACAGATGTTGTGGATGGTATCAACCCGCTTACCCGCTATTGGTGCTGCCAAACTAGGTCCTGATGCCGGGCAACGGACTGCTGAACTTGGGGATCAATTACCCAAATCCGTTCAGTGGAAGGCAGATAATTACAACCATTTGATGGAACAACCCACGATTTTTTACGCAACTGCAATTGCGTTAGCCGTTGCCGGACTTGGAACAGGCCTTAATTTGTATCTCGCCTGGCTCTATACCGGCTCCCGGGTGGTACACAGCATCGTGCATTCGACAATCAACAATGTGATGGTCAGGTTTATGATTTTCCTGGTTGGCAGCATAGCGGTTGCTGTGATGGCAGTTAACGGCGTGCTCCAAATGTTGTAGGTCTTCAGGCAAAAGTCGCAGCATTTGTCGGTACAAAATCGAGTGGGCAACATCCGGTAACAGATGAACAAAAACCTGCTCACGACACCGGTTTAGCACGCGCCATAATCTTAGCGGCTGACATCGGACCATGTTGCATGAACTGATCAATAGCGTCACTGACGCCTGCTGGTTCATGTATCGCGACATCGTGTCCGGCCCTGGAAAATACATGTAACGTCGCATCCGGTAATTTTGTGTAGTCATGCATGTTAGCCGCCAGCAAGCCATCTACGGCACCGGCCAACATTAACGTCGGTATGTTCAGTTGTGGCAGCCTGTCCTCCACATCCAGCGCATGCATGGTTTGCAGACCGCCAATAACATGGCCTTCTGATACCCTCATCAGATGGTCAACCCGACTCGCAAACCACGCATCGGTCTGTACATCATGACGGAAGCGAGTAGCGATCATTTCTGCCAAAAAGAAGTCCCGATCCTTGTCACGACGCGCTTGTAAGCGCCTGGCCAGTATTTCCTGATCAGGTTTGCCAGGGATTCCTGCAGCGGGTATTGGTGCCATCAGAATCAGACGACTGATTCGTTCGACATATTCCAGACCAAGCAGGTAGCCGATTCCACCACCCATGCTGTGACCCGCATAAGTGAATTTATCGACACCCATCTGATTCATCAATGTGACCACATCGCTGGCGTACTGTGCTAAAGAATAACCGTCCTGTGTATCTTCGCTTTCGCCTGTACCCCGACACTCCATTAATATTATCTGGTACTTGTCTTTGAGGCGGTCCGCTACCGGCATCCAGTTAACCCGCGATGCTGTATAGCCATGGTGCAACAGCAGAGGTTCCCCCTCACCGATAATGTCGTACCAGAGTCTTGCACCGTTGATTTCGGCGTGAGGCATGAAAATTCCTTGCAGGTTCAATGTGTGAGTCGCATCCTACAATTCTTCAATGGACCATCCAACAAGTAAATCCAGTAATCGTGAATGGCCATGCTGGTAACTGGTAACATAAGCACTGTCAGTCATGTGGAATTCTGGTTTGGACAAGTCCATCTTTTTAGCAGATCTCATCGCTGTGTTGAACAAGGCACTCGGGGATGCGATCAATGCCGCTAATGTCGCCCGAGAAACGGCGACTGACGCTGAGAACGTGGCTGAAAACAGGTACGACACACTTGGCCTGGAGGCTGCTTACCTTGCCCATGGTCAATCCAAACGAGCATTGGAGCTGGAGACCACCATTGCGACATTCAAGCGATTGAATTCACAAATCGGCCAATCGATGAAGGTGGTTCTGGGTAGCCTGGTAGAGGTCACAGACGAAAGTAACAACAGAAGGTTCTTTCTGATTGGTCCCGGTGCGGGAGGCATGACGGTAATCTCACAGGGTCAGGAAGTGTTGGTTTTGACCATCGACGCACCTTTGGGACGCGCACTACACGGTAAAAAGGTGGATGATGAAGTCAACGCTGTTGCAACTGCCACGTCAGGTTGGTTTACGGTCACTCGTATCATCTGACCCCGAATTAATCTTCAGCTGGTGATTGTGGTACTGGGTGCGCTCACGCCACCTGGTGTCACACCCTTTGCGGAGCCACTGCCGATCCCGCGGGGTGTTCTGACTCTGAAGCTTGAACTTGAGGATTATGAAACACGTTACATTATGGCCAGGAATCCAGGTCCAATGTTTAACAACCTGATTTATCTTGAGGGTTTTGGGAATCAATTCCCCATTGAAGAAGTAACGCTTTTTCCGCCAGGTAAAATACCGTTGGATATGGTTGAAGTTCCGGCGTCGAATTTACCCCTGTTTGTGACTGGCTGGTCCCGGAAACTGGTTGGTTCGGATCTAGTGGTACCGACACCACAATTTGCAGTTTCCAGGTTCGAGGTGACCAATGCTGAATACAAGGAGTTCGTAGATAAGGACGGCTACCGCAATCCTGCCTACTGGGATGGTTTACAGTTTGTTGATGGAAATCTTCAGCTCAGTTTTGAAGACGCCATGTCGCGATTCGTCGATACAACGGGTCGCCATGGACCCGCCGGTTGGGCTTTAGGTAACTTCGAGCCAGGAGAATCAAAACTTCCTGTCGGTGGCGTAAGTTGGTATGAAGCAGTCGCCTACTCACGATTCCGAAGACTCGCATTGCCTACCATATACCACTGGACCCGCTACGCCCTGGGACCCCTTGAAGGCTTGTATCCCGTCGGACCAGCGCTTTCACTGGCAAGTAACTTCAACCAAACAGGTTTACTTCCCGCTAAGAATCCAGTCGGCATAGGTCCCTGGGGAACCTACCACACTTCGGGAAATGTTCGTGAATGGATCTGGAATAGTGCCGAAGGGCTGGGGCTGGCACAGGGAGAGAGCTGGCAAGGTTATGGCGGCGCATCATCAATCGTGACGACGGTACCGCGAATGAATCGTCGGGCTGGTAATGGCATTCGCCTGATCCAACATATTGAGACGGGACTGGATGAAAAGCTGATGGGACCGATAGACCTGGTATCGGACGATCCCTACGCACGCAGAGAACCGGCTTCTGATGAAGCCTTTGAAATTATGCAGGCCCAGTTTACGCCACCAAAGAGGAAACCGACTGAGGTGTCAGTAGTCAGAGTGCGGGAGACAGATCACTGGGTTGTCGATGAACACAGGCTCAAATTCAGCGAAGATGAAACCCTGGTGTTGTATATTTTTACCCCAACAACAGGTAAAGCACCCTTTCAGACGGTTGTATACGGACCAGACGGGAGTGCTGTGCTACCGGGTCAGATGAATCGCGACGCAGTTGCTGAAGTTGCTCATTTTCAAGACATCTTGCGAGGGGGTAGAGCCGTGGTTGTGCCGATCTGGGCGGGTACCTTCGAACTGGCAGTCCCAAACCTGTGGCTGCCTGAACTTCACGCACCTTATGCCGTGCTTTGGTATCGTAACGTGGTAGACACGGTAAATTACATTGCGAGTCGTGAAGAGTTGTCTGCAGACGTTGCGTACATGGGCTATAGTTTTGGCGCGGGTTTTTTTGGAAACTTACTACTGGCCCTGGAAACGCGGTTAAAAACTGGAATACTAATGTCCGGCGGCCTGGTTCATTATGTGAAACTGAATCCCCTGCTTGATGGTATTCACTATACACCTCGAATCCATCAACCCATACTTATGCTCAACGGCAAGTTCGATCATATTCACCCATGGGTGGAGTCGTCTCAAAGAATGTTGCAACTGCTGGGTACCCCTGCAGAGCACAAAAAACTCGTTGGCTATGATGCTGGACATATAGACTTTGAGCATAACGAGGTAGTTAGTGAAATTGGTAACTGGCTGGATAAATACCTGGGTCCTGTGCATTAGCAATCATTCACCTTCCACCTGGTCGTTTTGATCACCCCCGAACAAACTCACCGTCCGGCCAAAACACCCCCCCAACAATACAGATGGTGTAATTAGCAGCAAGCCCCCAAACCCCGGCACTGATCCCGAGGGGAGACCGTCCGCCTGCATCCCAATATCCTAACGCCGCCCCAACCCACAGCACGAGGGTAATGGCGGTACCAACGACAACACCACAGAGGATGGATGTGCCAGATAAACGCTGCCAGAATAACCCCAGCAGGAACACCGGTGAAATCTGCACCATAAATTCGAGCTTGAGTTTTATGAGCAGCCAGATGGAACTTTCTGTCTGCTGTGAGACCCAGGTCATGGCAACCAGAAACGCAATGAGGACCCATCCGAAAATCTTTCCAGTCCTGAGCAGATCTTGCTGACTCGCTTCCGGATTGATATAGACGGCATAGATGTCCTTGGTGACCATGCTCTGGATCGACAGCAACGCAGAGTCGGTTGTGGACATGATGGCGGCTATGAGCGCGACAAATACCACCATCACCAACCATCGAATGAGATCATTGCCGTTGATGATATCAAGCAGCATAAGCAGCGTGACCTGGTCGCTCTCAAAGGGCGAGAGATCCGTGAACTGGCTGATGGCAATGAATCCCAGAACGAATGCAAGCATGGTCGTAATAAACGGCATGAAGGCCAATCCGGCGAGCGATAGTCGCAAGGTGCGCAGGGACCGTGCTGAGAAGAATCGCTGAATGGCATGGGGATAAACCGAGGCGCCGAACATGAGCAAAAGAAGTGTACTGAACCAGGCGCGAATGCCTTCCCAACCTGGTACCGCCAGCTTCTCTGACTGATTCTGATTCGAAGCAATTAACTCCGTTGCGGCAGGCAGGCCGCCATTAACAGTGAGTACTATGTATAGAATAATAGAGAAACCAAAAAATAAAAGTATGCCTTGAATAGCGTCGGTCCATGCCACTGATCGCATTCCGCCCAGAGTCTCGTAAATGAGCATAACGATTACCAGAAGAACGACACCGCTCATGAAGTCAATGCGCCCACCCGACAATCCTTCTATCGCGTGACCCATGGCAACGAGTTGCTCAAGGATGTAATTCGCAAGCCCCCAACACAGCAGGATGACACATATGACCCGTAGCCAGTGCGAACCGAATCGATGGTAAATATAGTCAGCAGGTGTAATGTATCCGAAAGCTCTTGAAAGTCGAAACAGGCGCGGCCCGTATATCGATATCACTGTAATCGTCAACACCATAAACATGATACTGACCACATACGTACCGCCCTGACGATAGGCTCGCCCGGCAAATCCGAGCATGGTATTACCACTGTACTGGGTAGCAAAAAGTGTGAGGAAAAGCACGAATATGCCAAAGCTTGAACCACCGAGATAAAAATCGCGAAGCGAGTTTTCCTTGCTGCTGACTTTACCGGCCCAGCCTATCGCTATCATTACCAAGAGATAGATCGCAAGCATAATGATCGGTGCTATACCCAGTTCGTAAGTACCGTCGTTCAAGGCAGGTGGATTCCGATGATCCTAACTGACATCGTCATCGTCTCTCCAAAACCTGAGAATGCCGATGGCTGTCAGAATGGCAACCCCAAGCGAACAGATGATGCTGGTCCAGATCCAGACCGGAAATCCAAACAATACATTTCCCATCTCCCCTTCGACCCGATACCAGGGCACACTGCCTATAATCAGTATAATAAGAGTGGGCAGAAACCATTTCTGCTTCGATGGTTCTTTTTTAAGTATCGCGACCTGCCAGAAGGCTTTCATATCTCGCTCACCTTTATATTCAGGGAGTGGAAGGTCGCTGTTATCTCTATTTTTCATATCTGTTTATGCCATTTTCCTGCATGTTTATGCCTGATCCGGTTATCAAAATCATCTACTTTTAATGCTCAACTGTCTTAAATCGATGTAAGACATCCGACGCGAATCGCGGGGTAATGTCTCAAGTAAAGCGTCGCGGGGATGATGAACGCCTGCAACATCGTTTTAGAATCTGCTACCGTTGGGAAAATAGGTGTGTACCCCTGTTACACTGCGCTTTTTTCAAATATCCCGATGCTATTGTTAAGTTGTATCAATAATAGCGCCTTATCCAACCGATTATTCGTATGACCTCAGATTCAGATACACAACAAGTCGCCGGACCATTTACCGATATTATCCAGCAAGCTTTTACCCTCGTTTGGGATGTCACCTCAGGCAATATTCCCGGCGATCTTCATTGGCAAAGACTTCTTTTAATGACTGTTTTTGCCGTTGCGATTTTCGTTTTCTATCGTGGCCATGGATCAAAAGGTGCAGATGGACGTGAACGCAAGGTCGGGTTGCTGGCATTCCTGTTACCTGAGGATATTTATACCCATGTTTCTGCCAGAGTTGATATCTGGCTTTGGGTACTGGAACGCCTGCTTCGGCCCGTATGGGCGGTAGCGCTCTTTGCGACGGTTGGTCCGGCAACAGAGCAAACTGTTATTGCTGTACTCATTTCAATGTTCGGCACGACACCGGCGCTCGAAATTAATTACGCCTGGATGCTGCTCTACAGCCTGGTGCTGTTTGATGGGGGAATCACCCAGGCAACCATCCTGAATATCGGCTTTTTCGCCTTTTTTTTGGTCTGACAGGATCATTCCGGCATTACCATATACAGTTCCGTTATCCGCGCTGGTTGGAGAAATGGCTGCAGAGCCCGGCCATGCACCATATCCACCACAGTTACCTGGAGAAACACTGGGATACTAATTTCGCTGCAGTTACGAGTATTTGGGATCGCATGTTTGGCACCCTGTATATTCCACAGAATAATGAATACACACCATGGGGAATAGGACCTGACACCCAGGCTGAGTGTCGGACTTTTTACCAGAATACCATTGGACCGTTCAGGGACTGGTACTTTATGGTGAAAGGCACGTCGCCCCAGGCTGGGAGTCTGAAGGTGATTGAACCAGAGAAATAACATCAGGGCTTCCCTAGCAGGCTGCTGAAAAAGCCCATGTCAGCACAATTCGCCGTTGAAAATCCCTCGTGCGCGAGTCCGATCAAGATACTCACCTTTCAGCAATTTTCGACTTGCCTTGTATCTAACCGGGCTTTTTCATCAAACTGCCAGATCTATAAATATCGCTTTCATCAGGGAAGCTGCGATCAGCAATATGACGAAAGCAAGCGGAAGACCGATGATAATGGAAGCCGCCTGCAACGTGGATATCCCGCCAATAAGCATCAAGACACAAGTAATGCCTCCAAGGATGAATCCCCAGAACACCTTTACCCAGGCGATGTGATCAACCTGCAAGATGTGGCAGATGACCAGCGTGGCAGAATCCAGTGACGTAATCAGCCAGGTGAACAGCAGAAAAGACACAACCATGAGCAGTATGGATTCAATACCCACCAAAGACAGATTTTGAATCACTGCCACCACGCCCATGCTGTAGTCCTTGTCTACGCCACGCTGACAGAACCGGTCTGCTCCAGTTCCTGGAATATACCTATGCCACCAAAGACGGTCATCCAAACGACGGTCAACAGCACGGGCACGAACAATACGGCCAGTATGAATTCACGGATGGTACGTCCTCTGGAAATTCTGGCTATAAAAACTGACACAAATGGCGTCCAGGCAAGCCACCATCCCCAATAGAAAATAGTCCATGCACTCAACCAGTCATCGTCAGCAGTGGAAGAACCGGCCCACAATCCCATAGGTATGACATTCACCATATAGTCAAGAAGATTAACTGGTAGCAGGCTGGCGAGGTAAGCCGTCGGTCCCAGTACGAAAATTACCAGCAGTAGTCCAAGGCTGATCCATATATTCATTTCGCTTAGCCGTCTGATGCCGTTACTGACTCCAGACAGCACCGACCCGATACCAAGCACACAGACGACAGTTAGAATGGCAATCTGGTTGAACAGGCTGAATTCAATTCCCAACAGAGGTTCCAGTGCTGCATTCATCGCGCTGACAGCCAGGCCGAGGGAAGTCGCAACACCAAAGATCGTACCGAACAACGCCAGGAAATCGATGATGGAATATGCGGGCTTGGAAAACCTGCGGTTACCAAGTAGCGGAGTCAGTGCCGAGCTGAAGGTTAGTGGTTGGCCATCGCGGTATGCTGACATGCTGATGGCCAGCCCTGCCAGCACATACAGACCCCAGCCGTGTAATCCCCAGTGGAAAACTGTGACGGTGATGGCATTGGAGGCAGCTTCTGCTGAAGCGGCGTCAAGCCCTGCTGACACCTGATGAGGATTGCCCATAAAGTGGATGATGGGTTCCTATACACCCCAGTACAGAAACCCGGAGGCAAGACCAGCACTGAACAACATGGCAAACCACGAAATGCGTTTAAATTCCGGACGCTCGTGTTCCCCACCTAAACGGTATTTCGCATTGGGGTGCATGGCAAACACGACCACCATTACCAGTGCGACTGTTGTGGCACCGAGAAACAGTCAGTCGAATTCAAGTACCACAAAATCCCTAAGTTGGCTAGTGACGACATTGGCAGTATCCAAATCCAGTACTGCATACACCGCTAAAAGCGACAATACCGAGATGACTAATATCGAATGGATATGTTTATAGAAGTAAGGCAGAGAAGCTTCGGTTGAGATAGCGAGTTTCTTTTTCTTATTTTGACACCTTCACACTATAGCAATTTAGCAAAGCAAGACACTTTGCTCTCTCGTCGTTATCGACAGGTTACGGCTGCTTCGGCGAGTCTGGAATATCTTTCAAGTCTACCTCGTAAATCTCCCGTTGCTCGTTCGATATCAATAATGTGTCATCATCATCCCAGCAAACCGCTTCAAGTTGCCGAGTGATCCTGTAGTCCAGTGGTAGCATCTTCGATTTCCCAGATAGCCAGTTGTCACCTTGATCTGGTTTTTCGAAAACCCATAAGGCGGTATAAGCGACGATAGCGAGTCTAGAACCATCTGGCGAAAGATCTGCGCCGGTCGCCAGAGTAAGCTGTTCATGACTATCAACTCTCGTCAGCACATTGGTTTTTGTTGTGTTGTATGAATCCAGACGATACAGGTGTACTCCCTGTTCCCAGCTATCGTGTTTATTGGGTTGCCGGTGTTTGGTCAGAAAGTACAGCTTTCCATCAGCCATGAACATACTTTCACTATCATAATGCCACTTTAGGGCCGGGTATTGATGCTGTTCGGGATACCGGATGGGAATGAAACTTGAGATTCTGGATTCGTGAACGGCGTGTGGATTCGGCTCAAACAGCGTATAGACACCCATATCCCTGCGCGCATTGCCGTTGTTACCCACATCGCCTATGTAAATTCGATCTTCGTCGATCGCAATGTCTTCCCAATCCTGGTTTGCAGCAAGCAGTATTTTTATTCCCGGCCAGGAGGCTTTTCCCTTTTTTTCTGCTTCTCCATAGAATTCGTCTTTCAGGAAATCAGTGATAATGACACGGCCGGTGCGGTCTATGGCGAATAGCCGAGGACTATCTCCGCTATCGTTGTGTACCCAGTATACATTGGGGAATCTTTTACTTTTTACCAGCCCGCTCATTTCGTTAATTGCGTCGTGTGTTGTTGAGCCAATTAATTTGAGTGGACTGATATCCGTTCCCTCAGTTTCAGCATGAAGATGGCCGCAGGCGAATAAAACCAGCATCAGGAGTCGGCTGTTGTTGACTGAAAACATGCTTGGAGTACCGGCATCTACAAAACGGGAAGACTAACACACTAATTATTGGGCAACCGGGGTCACGGCACTCCATATGGCGAGATGCGGATTCAGTTTATCGGGAATGCCATCACGATGTCGGACAATGCCATTAACATCAATGATGAATTCTGTAGGAGTACCTCTCACGCCATAAAGTCTGGTGATAGACTCGTCGTGATCAAAAGCCAGGGCATAATTTGTTTCATACTTTTGACTGAAATGTCGGGATTCTTCAACGGAATTTTGTCTCGATGTGTTGATGGCAATTACTTTGATATCGTTAGCCAGTTCAGACTCAAAATTCTTGATTTTGGGTACCTTGGTTATACAAAAAGCACACCATGTGTTCCAAAAAACCAGATAAACAGGTTTCTTACCCTTGTAATCGGAGAGCTTGAATAGCGTATCGTCCAGTTGAACAATGCTGAAATCCGGTGCCAACTGCCCTTCAACCACGTTGGATTGCAGAGCTTCAGCCTGAGCTGGAGCAGCCTGAGCTGGAGCAGCCTGAGCTGGAGCAGC
>JAPYTQ010000007.1:39203-160528 GCA_029941905.1 Pseudomonadales bacterium
GAGCTTCAGCCTGAGCTGGAGCAGCCTGAGCTGGAGCAGCCTGAGCTGGAGCAGCATCGCCAATCAGAGGAACGTTCGAGGGCCTGGTGCGCATTGCCGGATTTTTCGAATGAAGCATCACTGAGAATGTGCTATTCAAGCAACTCCTGGCTTTTGAGGTGGGTGAACAACTGACCGTATCACGGAGCGAGTCGTCACTGGAAACGGCGATTATTGGTAATCTTGCCATGAAGTTCGCAATCAAGGTTAGGCACAATTCAGACGTCTTACCCGGCAAAGAAAAAACCGATACAGAATCAACAGTCACCCTGGTCTACAAGTTCTAGCCCAGCGGCTGGCTACTTCCTGTCCAAATCGAGAGGACGGTAATAGTCCTTACCCTGACTCACGTATTCGCCCATCACCTTCATAAATGTTTCACCCGCTGACCCCTCCGCTGTCAGGGTCAGGTCCTGGCGAATGAAACTGATGCTGTCTGGATTCAACTCTCGCGCTATACGCCAGTACGTCTCGGCAGTCTCTTTCTGCCCATGTGCACGGAACAGATTTGCAAGACAGAAAGCCGCATCAGCTTTTAGCTGGTCAAAACTATGCTTTCGGATGTTACCCGTGACGGCCTCAGCACCCTGGACAAACTCACTGTCCGCACCCCTTGCCACCCAGTCCTTCAGTGCGGGTACATAAACATCGTTGCCGAAGGTGATCGCTTGTTCGCCTTCTCCAAACTCGTGGATCTTTGCATAGGTGCCTTCATCAATCCGAACGATCCTACCCTCTTCATCCACCCAGGCTGCTGAAGGCACATTAACGAAATTAAACGCACTATTGATGACGTGATTTTCATCCACAATCTGAATGTACGTGGGGTTGACAGCATCAAAAATTGGCCCGGCTACTGCTTCTCCGCCAGTGTCCTCAGCAGCGCAAATAATGACAAAGTTCGGGTCGTTGATTTCTTCAACTACCTGTTGCCACACGGGCACATCCAAGTGGCAGCCTCACCAGGAGGACCAGGTCACAATCAACGCTTTTTTTCCTTTGAGATCCGCCATTCTTATCACGTTGCCCTGGCGATCCGTCACTGTAAAATCTGGTACCATTGCATCGACCATCATGCTTTCACGTTTGGCGGGTATTTCTGCAAAGCTCCAGACACTGGATTCACGATCAACCACGTAGGGTTGTCCTAGCAGCTCGGCAAATGCTGTGAGATCAAACCAATGTCTTCCGTTCTGAACGATAAGCAAATCGTCGTTGACAGGAACGCACATGTCTGCGAAACATGCACCTTCGGGTTTCAACTCAAATCCGTTGATGCGCTTCAGATCTTTAGGGTCGACGAGCAAACCATCGCCATCGCCCCTCTCAGAAAGGGTAATGTTCTCCCCCTGGTAAAGCACGGTTGTATCGCCTGATGAATCTATTGATTTTTTTGGAACGGATGCCTGAGCTCAGGATACGCCATGAAGGCTTCAGCCATGGGTTTTCTCCTTCTTGTGGTCTGACTATTTCGTATTGAATGATACAATATAGAATACCGAAACGCAGATTTTACTCCGGCACTTACCCCGACCCATACCCCGACCCCTGGAGCATACAATGCAAGATAAAGTACTCGAAGGAAAGATTGCTATCGTTACAGGGGCTGCCAGCCCACGCGGGCTGGGGCGCGCCATGACCGAAGCGTTGGTCGAGGCAGGCGCCAGAGTATCCATGATGGACATCAAGCCCCAATGGCTGGATGAGGCTGCAGCACACATGCGTAAGATAGGCGGCGACGACTGCGTAATAACCCAGGTTGTGAATGTCACATCCATCGAAGACGTGGAACGTTCAGTAAAACGGACAATCGATGAATTGGGTGGCCTTCATATACTGGTCAACAATGCAGGCGTTGCGCCAAAAAATATGCTCATGGGAGGCTCTGCGAAAAACAGCTTCTGGGATATATCCGCCGAGGAGTGGGACCGGGTGGTTGCCGTGAACAGCAGTGGCCCTTTTTACATGACCCGGACTGTCGTCCCCCATATGATCGCCCAGGGCTGGGGCCGGATCATTGGCGTCACCACCAGTATGACGACGATGTACCGCGCGGGCGGCGCTCCCTATGGACCATCGAAAGCTGCCCATGAAGCATTGATCGCCATGGCATCCAGAGAGCTCAGGAACACCGGTGTCACCGCGAATGTCCTGGTACCAGGCGGCATGACCAATACCGACATGATACCTGATGGCGCAGAATTTCAGCGGGACAACATGATCCAGGCTAATATCATGCAGGCGCCGGTTGTCTGGCTCTCATCCGAAGCATCGAACGATATCACCGGCCAACGTTTTATCGGCTACCATTGGGATGAAAACCTGGCCCTTCAAGAGCGTCTTGAAAAGGCCGGGGCTCCCGCCGCCTGGCCTCAGCTGGGCGGCAATGCGATACGACTACGTTAGTAGTGTAAGAAACCCGGGAACTTTCCTGGGACAAGACCTGTTGAAATTTATCGTGCATCATGGAAGAAGAGAATGAATACCGTAGAACATAATCGACTTGCATGGAACCAGCGGTACGGATGCCGACTATTGGTCGGAGCGATACTGGTTGTCCTGTAAGCTGGTCAATCTCGCCCGGCGGAAGCCAGCGTAGCTGGCGCGATAACCACGCCTCCGCCTGTCAGCGGCAGGTTACTATCCGATCCTGATCGCATCCTGCCTGCTGATGTGTTGGCACGGGTCGAATTGCTACGGGCTAATGTGGATCTGCTACGACGTTACATGGGGATAGTTGAGCCACGCGCTCCTTTGTTACAAATTACCGACGCCCGACCGGACGAAGTCTACTCCCAGGCTTTGAACCTGGAGATTCGGGCGAATCGACTGGCATTCGAACAGGTTCGGGTTGTGCGCAGGGAAAGCATGTTTGTCCGGCGCCAGACGCGTTCAGCGGATGTATTTACCCTGGTTGACTCTGCCCTGGCGTCTGTTTTGCTGGTCAAGCAGGATATGAATATCAAAACCGCAATTGGTGAAAAAATCCAGGCGGAACTGACCACGCCAACCCAGGTATTCAATGCTATCGTCGTCGCCGGTAGTGAGATTAACAATCTTTTAAGGGACATAACCTCTCCCAGCGACGTTTTTCAACTCGTGACCGCCGCCACACATGTTGCAGCTACCCTGCACGCGACGCTTCCCGGTAGCGCCTACTTGCCTGAAGAGCCTGACTTTGAGCCTGGCAAAATGCCAGTGGATGTATTCCTGCGTATTAGGCGTTGCTATGGGATGGTCAGTGCCCTCGCCAATGCCAAAAACCTGCGGATGCTGAAACTGGAGCCGATGGATAACGGTCACCTCACGGTGACTCCCAACGATGTCAGTGACATGGCATCTCTGTTGGTGGAAGAGTTAACGAGAATCCACACGAAGTTTCCGGGAGCACGTCAAGCTGCACGCGCTTATTACCCTGGCAAGCGCTTCCCGGCACATGTCTTTCAGCGTGTTGGATTGCTTGAAGCCATTTTACAGGCGCTGGTTGATGCTCAGGCAAACGATATGTTGCGCACAGGTGGATAAGCTCTGATGTCAACGCTTACCCAGACAGGTTCAATGACGAAGCGCTTTTCATTGAGTGTCAATAAGAGGATCACGGATGGACTACTGTCTTCCAGCGGTACAGTTGCTGTCATTGGCCTGATCAGCGCCACCTTAACCCTGTTATTCGTTATCTGGTTTGTGCTCGAGTTACAGCAACAGAGTAGGGTCGGTGCGCCCCTGGCCCGCTCCGCCGCCGTCCTGAACGCCTCAATCAACCAGTCACTGTCAGCGTTGCGTGGCTGGGTAGCTTATGGTCAACCACATTCGCGAACCGAACGCGGTCGAATCTGGTCTGAGCAGATTGAACCTACTCTGGCGCGACTGGCGCACTTGATGACAGTCGCGTCAGCGCAACAGCCCCGTTGGAATCATCGCTGGGACAACGAGTCATACAAGGTATAACCTACATCTCAGCGCTGCTGTTAACTGTGCTTGATCCACAACCCACTGGACTGGCAATCCGGTCACTGGCTAACCGTTCCATGGCTCACCGCGGCACGGGGCTGGAGTATCTGCAGAACGTACTGCCTGGACCTCTATTAAAAGCAATGCTTCCGCTACTGGAAGACAATGAACTGGCCCTGGGCAGCGTGCGGCCAAGAGCGGGAATACTCGCCGAACTGACCAACAGCCAGGATGATGATGAAGACATGATTCCAGCACTGCGAAAACGAGTAGATGAGCTACGATCTAACGAGCGCAACGGGTTGGATAAAAACTAAAGACCTGACCTGTCCCAGACGTGTGTGGAATTCCAGCGAGACTAGAGTTTCAATGAGCCGACGCCCCAGACGTACTTCACAGTGGAAAGTCGCTCCACCAAGAATTCAATAAAGACACGGATTTTTGTCGGTACCTGGCGCTGATGCGAATGCACAGCCCAAAGAGGACTGGCAAGAAGCGGGTTTCGTCTTTTCTTTAGCACACAATACTGTATGGTTGGGCGTTCTGGTTTTTGTCAATTATTTAGGAAGGAAATAAAATGGAACTGGGTAAACTGGGTGTTTGGTACTTTTTCGATGGCATGTCTTCAACCCAGGCTGCCGAGGCTGCGAAACGGGTCGAGGCGTTGGGTTACAGTGCCTTGTGGATACCCGAGACGGTAGGGAAAAATCCACTGGTGCTTGCCTCCTGGCTGCTCGCCAACACCGAGAAACTCATTCTCGCAACGGGCATTATCAACATCTATCACCGCGAACCAGGGGTTACACTTGCAGGGCAGAAGACGCTGGCGGAGCAGTCTGGCGGTCGCTTTCTGCTTGGAATGGGCGTGTCGCACAAACCGCTGGTTGAGGGCGTTAGAGGATTAAGCTACGGGCCTCCTGTCGCGACCATGCGAAGCTATCTGGACAAGATGGCGAGTGCACCTTATACAGGGTTTGCACCTGCGGATGAGCCGCCCACTCTAATTGCCGCACTCGGTCCCAAAATGCTCCAACTGGCGGCAGAGAAATGCCAGGGCGCGCATCCCTACTTTTCTTCACCGGACCACACGAGAATGGCCAGAGAAACCATGGGGGAAGATGCCTGGTTGTGCGTTGAGCAAAAAGTCATCCTCGAAACTGACGCCACCAAAGCAAGAGAACTCGCAAAACCCGTCGCCAGGATTTACCAGGGTTTACCGAACTATCGCAACAACTGGCTGCGTATGGGGTTAACCGAGGAAGATATTGATTCCTTGAACGACAGGTTTATCGACACAACGTTTGCCTGGGGCAGTGCCGACCAGATCAAGGCTCGCATTGAGGAACATATGGATGCCGGTGCGAATCACGTCTGCGTACAACCGGTAAATCCGAACGGGCAGTTCGGTGATCTGCACTGGGAATGCCTGGAAGCTCTCGCAGATTGAAGCTGACAACAGGTCTTTCATTATTACATTGTGTAAGATTGGATTATTGGAAATGTGATCACGAAAGACCTGACCCCAAGTGAATATGGGTGAAACGAGCTGGTCACTCAGGTTGAACAGCCGAGAAATTTTCTCAACCAATCTGGATCATGGCTGCAAAAGTCATATGAAAAGAAAAGATGCTTTAGGAAACCGGAAACCACAGGAGACCAAAGCCAAAGGAAGAACGCCGCGATGAACAGGACCCAGGACAACTCCTTTAGCCTTATCAAGACGATGAGTTTAAGCAATTCAGCTCTATTTTCTTCGAGCCGAATCGCGTTTTTCAAGTTGCGATAGTCACTAACGCTGTCGAAAAATAACGGCCGGACATACCAGCGAACTTCGTATCCTCGTCGATCAAGGATATATTTGACGAGGTAATAAATTGCAATGCTGATGATAAACAAAAAAACTGCAACATCATGCGGGTTAGTCGTTAAAACACTAATTTTCAAGAGTAGCTTCATCCAGTCCGATCGCACAACCCTTGCCATGTGGCGGTTCAAGGTCGCCTCAACACACATCTCCGGGAGAATACATGAGCGTTAAATTCCAAACAGTCAACTGTTTGCACGATGTTATAGTTAGATTATAGTAAATAGACTGATAATAGACTCGACTACTTAAGAATTTAGCCCTTATGAGGACACGCGATTGACGATACGTTATGGCATTATCGGCACAGGCATGATGGGCTGCGAGCACATTCGCAATCTCGTAGCAATGGACGACGTGGATATCACGGCGGTGGCAGATCCTAACGAGAAGCCACGAAGATGGGCATCTAAAGTCTGCGGCGACCGCTTTTCTCCGCGCATTCATGAAAATTACCAGGACATCCTGGATGCCGATGACGTGGATGCGATTGTTATTGCTTCACCCAACTTTACGCACATCAACATCATGCGGGATGTCTATAAAACCGACAAGCATGTCATGCTGGAAAAGCCCATGGGTACAACACTTGCTGACGCCATGGAAGTTAACGAGGGGGCAAAGGTGCACAAAGGGGTCGTCTGGGTCGGCCTTGAATATCGCTACATGGCACCGATCAATGCCCTGCTTCAGCACCTGCCAACTGTCGGTGACGTCAAAATGTGTGCTATTCGCGAACATCGATTCCCCTTCCTCAAAAAGGTGGAGAACTGGAACCGCTTCAATCGAAACACCGGCGGGACGCTGGTCGAGAAGTGCTGCCACTTCTTTGACCTGATGAACCAGGTGGTGCCCGGTGAACCCGTACGCGTGATGGCATCCGGCGCGCAGTCCGTCAATCATCTCGATGAAGCTTACGATGGCGAAGTGCCGGACATCCTGGACAACGCCTACGTCATCGTCGAGTACGACAGTGGCGCCAGAGCAATGCTGGATCTTTGCATGTTCGCCGAGGGCTCTCGCCATGAACAGCAGATCGCGATAACCGGTGACATTGGAAAGCTTGAGACTACCGTGCCGGGTGATGAACTTTACATCAGCAAACGGGAAGGTACGACCGGTGAGGCAGTACCCATACGCATGGACGCCAGGGTTAAGGAAGTTGGGCTGCATCATGGCGCAAGTTTCCTCGAACACCTGGCATTCATTGACGCCATTCGTTCCGGCAAACCACCGGCGGTAACGACAGAAGATGGACTCTGGTCCGTCATCATTGGTCTCGCCGGGCAGCAATCCATTGAGACTGGCCAGCCAGTTACTATCAAATCGATGTTCCATGAGCAGGACCTGTAAAGAAGATGCGCGAGTCATTTGAATCAATCAGGGATATCCCACATTTCAGTAGGTTCCACCCGATTAATGACTGATATGAACTTCCCCGTCATTATCGAAAACAATGCTGGCCTCGAGGCCATGCCCCGGGTTGCGAGCTGGCTTTCTGCCAAGTGTGAAGTGTTTAAAGGCCAACTGGCGACAACCGGTGCGCTGCTGTTTCGCGGCTTCCCCGTGAAAACAGCGGATGACTTTGACACCTTCTCATCCGCGTTTGGCTACGGTGACTTCACGTACCAGCAATCACTGTCGAATGCCGTTCGTATCAACCACACGTCCAGGGTGTTTAGCGCCAATGAGGCACCCCCGGATATTGAAATTTTCCTGCATCACGAGATGGCGCAAACCCCCCTCTCCCCGGAGAAAATTTTCTTTTGTTGCCTGAGTGCGGCAGAAAAAGGTGGTTCGACGCCCCTCTGTAGATCTGATCTATTATATGCGGCCTTTAAGGAGCGACACCCCGAATGGGCAGCACAGTTTGCATCCCACGGTCTGAAGTACATGATGAAAATGCCGCTGATGGACGATGTCACATCCGGGCAGGGTCGCAGCTGGCGCAGCACACTCAGTGTCGAAACTGTCGCAGAGGCAGAGAATAAACTGAGTGCACTGGCTTACACCTGGCAATGGCAGCAAGATGAGTCACTCGTCACCAGAACGCCAGTGCTGCCAGCTATCAAAGTGCTGCCTGACGGCAGCGAATCGTTATACAACCAGGTTATCGCAGCGCACCTGGGCTGGAAGCGCACCGGCAAAAGCGCGGACGACATGCTGACATTTGGCAATGATGAAGCCATACCACAGGAGTCACTTGCGGCATTGGTGAGTATTGCCCGCGAGTTCACAGTACCCCTTGCATGGCAGGACGGGGATGTTGCCCTGGTCGACAATCATCGCGTGATGCACGGGCGTCACCCCTACAGTGGCTTGCGTAAGCGCAATGTTGTTGTCTGCCTCGCGCGAGATGTGTGAAGTGACTCAACGTGTATGCAATCCCTGGATGCAGGCGCACAGGATGACGCATGAACATACTTGAGGGTGTAAGAGTACTCGATCTCAGTCGGGTTATTTCAGGGCCTTTCTGCAGCCGGATGCTTGGCGATCTTGGCGCAGAGATCATCAAAGTCGAGTCACCCAGAGGGGATCAGCTGAGAGCAGCGACCCCCAAAAAAGGTGGAATCTCGGCAGGATTCACCCAATTCAACGCTGGTAAGAGAAGTGTCTGCATCGACTTTACCGAACCGGAGGGTGTCGATCTCATCAAGCAGCTGGCGGCCAAGAGCGATGTGCTGCTCGAGAATTTCCGCGCGGGTCTGCTCCCTTCGATAGGCCTGGGCTATGACGATATCAAGTCGATTCACCCAGGCATCATCTACTGCTCGATTTCGGGATTCGGGCAGGACGGACCGGATGCCGGTAGACCTGCCTACACAGATATCATTCAGGCGCTCAGCGGTCTGGATTATGCCTTCCAGAAAATGTCCGGCAATACCACCGACAGCCCGCCAGGAGTTCCGGTGTCACTCGCAGATACCTGTGCGTCCCTGAACGCGACCGTGAGTATCCTCGCTGCCCTGTATCACCGGGCAATGACGGGTCAAGGCCAATACATAGACGTTTCCATGCTCGATTCCCTCATCGCGTCCAACGATTCCACTCTGCAGCGAGCCATCTTCAGCGGCGGTGAACCAGAGAAACCAAATATGATTTTCCGCCCCCCACTGCAGATGAAAGATGGATTCATGGCTGCTTCTGTCGCCCTCAGCTTCGAAAAAGTAGTGCTGGCTATGGATCGCCCGGAACTTATCGTCGATGAGCGCTTCAAAACAGACGCTTTACAAAAGAAGAACATGGCGGAGTACATTTCCATTGTTCAGCAGTGGGCGCTTGGTCAGACGGTCGCTGACGCAAGTGCTATCTTCGACCAACTCGATATCCCTTACGGCAAGGTGAATTCCTCAACCGAAGTATTAGCCAGTGACATAATTCGTGACCGAAAAATGAAGGTCGACTTGAAGTTGGCCGATGGAACAGAAACATCGGTGCTCAACACACCGTTTAATTTTTCCTCCGGAAAGTCAGAGCCTGGGGGGCCACCCCCGCTACTGGGAGAACATAGCGACGAGGTCCTGCGCGATCTGCTGGGATTGTCGGACGCTGCCCTTCAATCACTGATCGACAATGAAATCGTTCTTACTAACGGATCAGGGAATTCATCATGATTATAGATATCGAATGCGACATTCCGACAAAGGAAGTCAAGGAGGCCGATCTCGTGTCGCTTGAGACTTCAGAAGATGAGGGGATGGGCAACTACATCAATATCTTCGGCGCAAAATGGGCAGAAGATGCCGGCATGAACAACGACGAATTCGAATCCATCAAGGCTTCCATGAGCCCGATGGAGGTGAGAAAAGTCATCGCAGCGAGAGCGATCGATACGGCGCCGAGCGAGGAAGAATTCATCGCCATGCTGGATGATGCAGGAATTACTCAGGCGTGTATTGGCACGGGTCGGCACGCATCGCCTGCCCACACGCTGGACCTGGCCGACAGGTATCCGGCCAGGTTTATTCCCTGGGCCCGTATCAGTCCCAACGCAGGTATGACCGGCGTCCGGGAACTGGAATCGCTGGTGAAAGAACGTGGCCTCAGGGGACTCGAGGTCTCGAGTTTCAGAGAGAAGATGCGAGCCAATGACAAGAAGTACTATCCCCTGTATGCCAAGTGCGTGGAGTTGGGTATTCCGGCTCGCGTTTATTGCACCATGAACTATGCTTCCGACCGGCCGATGGATCTGGGTCGCCCGCTCTATCTGGACGAGGTTTGCAGTGACTTTCCAGAGCTGCAGGTAATCGCCGCACTGGGTGGCTGGCCCTGGGTGGCGGAACTGGTGGGTGTCGCCAGGCGGCACCAGAACCTCTTTATCGATCTCGCAGCACACAGGCCGGCACACATCCCGAAACCCGGCAGTGGCTGGGAGATGATGCTCCAGTTCGGCAACACCCTGCTCGCCGATCGCATGCTCTTCGCCAGTTCATGGATGACATTGGGACTTTCGCCGAAGCAAGTGGTCGATGAATTCAACACGCTGCCTATCCGGGACAGCGTGAGACCCAAGTGGATGGGTGAAAACGCAGCAAGGTTGTTGGGACTACAAGCATCCAACTGATTCGCGGCCAAGTAAATCACAGGTGCTGGCGAACGAGGTGACCTAGTTTTGCAATTCATTGAACCAACTTCAGACCGTCTACCTCGTCAACTGGCGCAAGACTTTGCTGCGCGCTATGGATGCCAGGTTAGTGAGGTCAGGCTGATTCGATCACCCTACCGACTATGTCCTATTGGCGCTCATATTGACCACCAGCTGGGCACCGTCAGTGCGATCGCCGTTGACAAGGGGATACATCTGGCGTTTGCACCAAACACGGATCACGTATTACGTATCAGCAGTCGTGGATATCCCGGGCTGATTGAAATTAATCTGGAACACTTCGAGCGAATGGGGGACTGGGCCGACTATGCCCGGGGGGCTTTAATGGCGATTGGTGATGGCTACACAGCAAAGCAGGGTGTTTCCATGCTTATCGATGGGTACCTTAGCGAAGCGGGCATATCCTCTTCTGCGGCCGTCGGGCTTGGTTACCTGCTGGCACTCTCGATATCCAATGGCATTGAACTGGATGATGCCGCGCTGATTGAGCTTGATCGCGTCATCGAAAACGACTTCATTGGTCTTAAGAACGGTATTTTAGATCAATCCGCCATTACACTTGCTCGAAAGCGTCAACTGACGGTAATAGATTGTAAGCAACATTCATTCACACATTTCGCCCAGGTGCAGCCATTTACATTTCTAGCAGTTTACAGTGGTGTCAAAGAGCCGCTGGTTCAATCTAACAAGTTTAACAATCGGGTTGACGAATGTTTTGATGCGGGTTCAGCTTTGGCCAGGTTGACTGGCAGAAAAATCAATTCACGGGTACCACTTGGTGCTTCTTTATACGATGAATGGCAGGCATATCAATCTGATCTTGCGCCATTACATCAACGCCGGGCTCGCCATTTTTTTACAGAGTCGAAACGGGTCCTGGAAAGCGCCCTTGCCTGGAAGCAGAGCGATCACGCCGCCTATGGTGCGTTAATGGATAAATCCTGCCAAAGCTCCATTATGGATTATGAGACTGGCTCGCCAGAGATGATCGCATTGTATGAATGTCTTACCAACACCGACGGTGTTTACGGTGCACGGTTCTCAGGTGCCGGATTCCGGGGCTGCGCCGTTGCGCTGATTAATCCTGCAGCGACGACTGATATTATCGAAAGCGTCTCGATCAGATACCGTAAACGATTCCCGCACCTGGGTAAAAAAATGTGGGCTTTTACCAGTCAGGCAAGCCAGGGATTGGGCCTGATATGAAGTGCCTCGTGCTAGCCGCTGGGTACGGGACAAGAATGGTCGAAGTGACCGGAAATATTCCCAAAGCTCTCATCAAGCTGGGGGGTATCACAATATTAGACCGTTTGCTGGAATCACTGGCGGAGCTTGAGGTGGACGTTCATCTCGTCACAAATGACCGATTTTTGTCCCAGTTCCGTGCCTGGCACGAGGATGCTAGCTGGCCTTTAACAATCATTAGTGATGGATCGACCCATATCGACAATCGATTGGGTGCAACCGGTGACCTGGCATTTTCGATCGAGGCGTTTGGGTTCAAGGACGATTTGTTCGTCGTCGCGGCCGACAACCTGCTGAACTTTTCAATGAAGGGGATGCTCGCAGAATTCTACCGACACAATCAAGTTGTCATAGCCGTTCGACGCAATACCAGTCTTGAAGATCAAAAACGGCGTGGCGTTGTCGAGCTGGCACCTGACAATACCATTCGTCAATTCCAGGAAAAACCAGAAAACCCTACCAGCCTGATGGTCGCCGCTCCCCTGTATATGATTCCAAAAGAATTGTTATCTGAAATTGATCATTACCTGGAAAAAGGCGGGAATCCGGATGCACCGGGGTTTTTGATGGAGTATCTGGTCAAGAATCACACCGTGAGAGCGTGGCAAATTCCAGGGGAAATCATCGATGTAGGCAACCTTGATTCGTATCGTCAGGCACTTCAAAGATTTACCTGATGAAGCGCGCCAGCCGGTGTACAACAAACCATACCAATCCAACAACAACCGCGATCAAAACCAACACCACCCCCATTCCCAACTTTGCCAATAGTGGAAAACCTCCCCCTACATTAAAATCCATCGGTTCGTAGACAAATAGTGAATCATCTGCCTCGCCGCTATCATAAAAGCTGGTTAATAATCGCTCAATCGCTTCCGGTTGCAAACTCATCACATCATTGACGTGCCCCATTTCAGATAAGATGACCTGTGTACCTTGGTTTAAAGCTGGCATCAGGTCATCAGTTGCAAATTCGACCGGGGTTGAAAAATCGATGTTACCGCCGATCAGCAACGTTTCCACATCAGTGGGATGTATCTGGTGGTATTCCTCGGGCATCAACGGCGTCGGCCATGTCACCCCATCCTCATCGGTTGCGCTGCCCCAAATCAATTTAGAAAGAGGTGCACCGATAATCGAATCTTGCGGATCCATTTCGGTGAAATAATCACGACTCGGATCATAATCTGAGCTGACTCCCTTCGAAAAGAATTCACCATAGACACTCATATTGGGGAGCACAAAATCATACGCCAGTGACATTAATGCCAATCCACTGGGATCACCTTCTTCAGCGGCCAGCCATGCGCTAAATGCCATGGCAGCGGTATCACGATGGTATAACAGGGCGAAGGTCGTCCCTTTCACTTTGCCAGGATCAATCTTAAAAAACAGCCATCGCTCAGGCATATTATGACTGATATTTCGCATTGTATTGGCCAGGTCAGCAGTTCGCGGGTTGGCAGTTTTCGCGTACAGTCGGGCATAGTGCTCGATTTGTGCATCGATCATAGCCGGTTCCCACACGAAGCGGCCTGGCGGGTTCACGCCGATCATTGCTGAACGAGCGATGCGGGTGGGATGCTGATTGGCGTAAAGTTGCGCCACCCGCGTCCCATAACTTGCGCTGAGCAAGTTGATACGCTCGTAACCAAGCCCCTCTCGCGCCACTTCCATATCACCAATCACTTCCTGAATCGTGTAACCGTCTAAATCGACCCCTTCCACCTGTAGTCGCCCGGCGCATTGGCGCATGGCCGCCGACAGTCCAGCACGCGATCGCGCATTGAGTATATCGACCCCATCGCCCTTGATCGCCTGAGCAACTTCGGGACAATCTAATATGACGGAACCATCCACACCGCGATAGCCGACCATCACAAAGTCATGGTTAACCAATATGGCCGCAAACGGTTCAACCTGCATATTGCTACTCCCAGGACCACCTCCCAGAAAGAAGATTGGCTCAGCATGCTTTTCTGATATGGCGCGAATGCGAGTGATGGGCAGAGCAATAAGACGCGAATCAGACTTCGCCCTATTTTCCCGAACGACGACTGAGCCACAATCAGCATCGTAATCGCCCGATTCGATTTCGATTGTGCAAGGTTCTAACGCCAGATCGCCCGCCTGGGCATTATCAGACACGGTTACAATCGATTCTTCCTTACTGTGAAAATAGATGATCGAAACAGCTGCTATCGCAACAAAAATAATCGCAATAAAGCCTGATTTGGTTTTTTGTTCCTTTAATGTCTTCATCTCGCTTCAGCCGTTATGGATCGGATCTCCGAAACTGTTTTTCACGGCTTGCAAGACCCTTTCATTGTGACTGCGCAAGCGATAATCATCCGTCTGATCGATCCAGCGAACGATGCCTTCTTCATCAATCAACAAACTGGTGGGGATTGCCATGGTTTTGATACTTGGAACCATCGCCAGTTGTATACCGAACAGATTAAACTTCCCGACAGAGACTTCGATTGCCTTGTGGTGTTCAACACCATAATGACGAATGATCTTGAGTGTCGAATCCGTGAGCAACGTCATCGCAAGCCCGTCTCTTTGTTTGTGTGTGGCTGCGACTTCAACGTTTTCTTTACTTAGTGCTATGACCTTGACGTTGTATTCAGCAAGTTCATCCCTCATTTCTTCGAAGCGCTGTAACTCAGCGCAGCAGTAGGGTCACCACGAACCGCGGAAAAATTTAAACAGAATTCTTTGGCCACGCCAATCATCAGAACTAACCAAAGCGCCGTTTGAGTCAAGAGTCTCAAAGGCAAGCATCGGCGCATCCAGGCGCAAGGTGTGTAACTTCACTGCTTAAGCCAAAAACAATACTGCTAATCGCAAAAATTAGCCCAGCGCTCTGAGTTACAAACATCAGCATGGGGACTTTGGGTACAACATCCCTGGGAATGGTGGACAAGTAATGTCCCCAACCACCAAATACCAAAACAAATCCAAGAACAGCGAAGAACCAAATTGTCGTGCTCATGTCCATTTATCAAAACCTTAAAGTGATTTTGACCATCATTACATATTTGCGAACTTGCAAACGAAATCCATAAACATCAAAACAATACTAGAATGTTGCTTCCACTGTTGCCGTCAGGTCTTCCTTCGCAGTCTCCCGAAGAGGATGGCCATGGGCGCCGATCATGTGAACAAATTCAAGCTGGGTGAGTCTTTCGAAATCGGACTTCAAGGACCCTCCCGCTGGCGTCATTCGCTTGCGCCAGGGTGGACCGATCTGTGCCGGGCGGCGCAGAAATCCGATGAGATGAGCAGCCAGCTTTGCGGGAAGGCTGCATCCTTTGGTATTGTTCCAGTGCTGGACAGAATCACAGGTGATCAGGATACCGCCGCCACGTGCGATCAACAAAGCGCCCTCCTTATTTTGGGTGTCGAGGAACTCGAATAGCTCAGCGTCGGGAATCGGAAGTGAACCTTCACTCAGTTTTTCGTCAGGTGTTGGATCTTCTGGACGCGCCCCGTCGGGCAGCGCCCAATAGGTAGCACCAAACCGCTCCAGATAGTAAGCGTCGTCCATGCCGTGCATAAAGCCAATTTTCACGACATGATGCACCGTACCCAATTTTTCAAGCTCTGCCTCACCGGCAGCAGACAATCGAACCGGTGAAACGACGACGAGTTCTTCGCCATTGCGAACAATCACCATGTTTCGAGTCAGGCGCATTCCCGGTGCCAATTGGACGGAGCCCTGAACCCAGAAAACATCGTCGACGATTTCTTCAATCGGCCCATGTGACATGGCGACTGCATGATTGGCCATCGCTAAATACTCTCAGACTCCTGTACCTCTACCTTACTTGAACATTCTAGAGAAAACGTAGTTTATTTTCCTTATTTACGTGAAACGCAATCGACGCTGTAAACACGATTACGCACCCAACAACGGTAAGTGTTTTCTCTGGTGATTGGTCAAGGTCAGAAAGATACAGTGCGTGAGCTCCCTGACAGGGATTTTGTCTTTTTTATCAAACACAATCGCCCGGTTCCCCTCGAACTCAAATGTGTCGCGATAAAGTTCTTTGAAGGTATCAACCAATTGAGTCTGGCAATGGAAAAACATGGCATATTGATCAGGCGTTGAATCCTTCCACCCTATGCGGAGTGTACTCCCCTTTTTGGTGATATAGCTGGGCTCGCCCCATCTCAGGGTTTCTTCAATGCCTCCAACCTCAGAGTATTTTGCACCGGTGTCCAGTACCAGCTGCCGTAAGCGCAACATTTTTTGCCGTACGGGCCTCGGGTAGTTGTCATATACCAGTTTGACGGCGAAGGACTCGAATTCATGTTTTTCATGACGCCACGCTATTGCACCATACAAAACGCATTGAGTTTGTTTCCATCCAGATCACGGAAGTATCCCGCATAAAATCCGTCTTCACCCCGAGGCCCGGGGGCACCTTCATCTGCCGCACCGAGTTCCACAGCCCTGGCATGAAGTTTCTGCACAATTTCGGGTGATTCCACCATCAAAGCAACCATTGTGCCATTGCCCGCGGTCGCGGTCTCTCCATAAAGCGGGTCGCACCGATGACTTCTAAAAGTGCATCATAAAATCCTACCGCGCGATCCAAATTGTTTGTACCTAATGTGACGTATCCGATCATTTCGAGCTCCTTGTATGTGCCACAGTGTGACAGTGATGCGAGATGTCACTATACGACAGCGATACTGACAGCCTTATGTCAGGAGTGTTTTACAGCCCGCCACCAAAAGTGATCATAAGTTCCTCAGCTGCCATTGCCAGTGTATTCCCGAGCTTAACTGTTTCAATCTTTACCAGGATACCGCTGACAGCCGCTGAGTTAATTCCTCCAGGCCCTTTCCTTTGTTACTGATTTTCCAGGCGAGAAAATTTTCGGGGCCAGTATCACCACCCAGATCCAACGGTATGAGTTTGCCACTGTTAAGGTGACTTTGAATACGATGTGGCGGCAGATGACCGATGCCAATCCCTGCCAGTATTGCTTCGAAATTTTAACCGATATTTTGCACGAAGAACATTTGTCCGTCGCTGCTTAAGCCTTCACTTCGCGCAACGTCAACCATCGACGTATCATGTGTGGTAACACGGCGGACTCTAGGAAGGGCTGCCTCAAAAGCTTCGGGATTACCAGCCAAGCCAGCCATTGGATGATGAGAAGCAATCACCGGCAACAGGTCGCCGCGAGTCAATGGTAAAGCGCGGTAGCCCTTTTGTAGCGGAACTGGCCCTGGCGAGCCTACTATCAGATCAACCCGGCCTTGCTCAAGAGCCTCCCATCCACCGTTAAGCACAGATTCGCAGACATCGATTTCAATCGTGGAATACTCCTCGAGAAATTCGCGAAGAACGCCGAAAAAGACCGAATACGATTGATGTGATTCTACCGCGATACTGATACGGGGCTCCCAGCCTGTGGCCACTTCTTTTACCTTGTTCGCCAGTCGCGCGGTAATTTGAAGTATTTCTCTACCCTCTGAAAGCATTAGTCGTCCTGCTGGCGTCAGTACCGAGCGACGCCCCTGGCGCTGAAACAGTGCAACACCCAACTGCTCTTCCAGCTTTTGCACTGCGTAGGATACGGCCGACGTCGCTTTGTTCAGTTCTTCAGCTGCTTTCGCGAAGCTTCCGCGCCGATCGATAGCGTCGAGCGTCTCAAGAACCTCTATAGTCACGGGATTCCTTGCCATTTAGTCGGGCCAGTATAGTTCTAATACTTAGAACATTCTAAACAGAAAGTAGCCCTTATTGCGAACATTACGATCATTACAATGGCGCCATCATTTAAACAAACACACAAATACAACATTGGAGCGGCAATTATGAAATCCCTAATCAACCAGATAATCACCTCGACCAGCGGCTTGGAAACCTTACCTCTTCGGACCGGCGCCGGTGTGATCTTCGCAGCGCACGGCGCACAAAAATTGTTCGGCTGGTTTGGCGGATATGGCCTGGAAGGCACTGCAGGCTGGATGACTTCAATTGGGCTTGAACCGGGACTGCTTATGGCAGCAATGTCTGGCAGTGCGGAATTTTTCGGCGGTTTGTTTCTGATGGTCGGCGTACTGGTACACCCGGCTGCTTTGATACTGGCAGTCACCATGACCGTGGCGATCGTCACGGTTCACCTGCAAAACGGCCTCTTTCTGGCGAACAACGGCTACGAGTTTGGCCTGGCCTTACTGGCGATTAGTGTTGCTCTGATATTCAGGGGTGCAGGTAGCCTGAGTGTTGATCGATTACGCCACACCCAACGGGTGAAATAACGCTACCTATAGAACATTAACCTCATTGGAGAAAGAGCATGACCGTATTACATATCAATAGCAGCGCACAGCTGAGCAATTCAAATACTCGTAACATTGGGCAGTACCTTGTTGAGGCGCTGGGAGAGCCGGTCATCAGCCGCGATCTGGCGCAACAAGCCTTACCACCCATCAGTGCAGAGGACCTGATTGCCGTTCACAGTACAACCGACAGCCAACGTGCCAGTTTGCAGCCACAACTAACCTTATCAGAGCAGTTGATCGATGAATTAAAAAACGCCGAAACCCTGGTGCTAAGCGCGCCGGTGTACAACTTTGGAATTCCAGCCTCACTAAAGCAGTGGATTGACGCCGTCTGTCGTGTTGGTGTTAGCTTTGAATACACCCCTCAGGGACCAGTAGGTTTGCTCGGACTAGAGCGTGCCTTCATTATCACTGCTACGGGTGGTACGCCTATCGGCAGCGAGATAGATTTTGCCAGCCGCTATCTGGAGCACATCTGTGGGTTTTTAGGTGTTAGCGAGGTGTTTCATATCGACGCCAGTGGTTCGAAAGGTACGCCTGAGGAGGTGATTACCCAGGGCAAACAACAGGTAGATAGCCTGATCTCGACTCTTTCTACCAACCAAATTTTGGGAGTAGCGTAATGGGATTCTTACAGAAGGGTAAATGGGTTGATCAATGGTACGACACTGACAATAGCAGTGGTGAGTTTCGCCGTCAGGATAGCCGCTTCAGAAACTGGTTGACCGTAAACGGCGAAGCAGGCCCCGAGGGTAAGCCCGGCTTCAAAGCACAGCAAGGGCGTTACCACTTGTATGTGTCAATGGCTTGCCCCTGGGCGCATCGCACACTAATCTTCCGCCAGCTCAAGCAGTTGCAAGACTATATTGATGTCACTGTGGTCGAACCGATCATGCTGGAAAATGGCTGGGAGATGAGCGATCCGCTCTATGACCTGGGCTTTCTCCACCAGCTGTATGTAAAAGCCGATGCCAGCTATGAAGGCCGCGTTACGGTGCCGGTATTGTGGGATAAGCAAACACAGACCATTGTCAGCAACGAGTCCTCGGAGATTATCCGCATGTTCAATACGGCGTTTGACCATTTGACGGGCAACACCAGCGATTACTACCCACAGGCTTTACACGAGACGATCCATACTTTGAACGATCGTGTTTACGACACCATCAACAACGGTGTCTACCGAGCCGGTTTTGCCACTACACAGGAAGCTTACGAAACAGCATATTACAGCTTGTTCGATTCGCTGGACTGGGTCGAGGGGCTGTTAACGCAACAGCGCTATCTCGCAGGCGATCAGTTGACGGAAGCCGATTGGCGCCTGTTTACTACTTTGATTCGTTTTGATGCTGTGTATTTCGGACACTTTAAAACCAATCGTCAGTTACTGGCCGATTACCCTGCCATTAGCGGTTATGTCCGCGAGCTGTATCAGGTGCCCGGAGTGGCTGAAACTGTCAACTTTGAGCATATTAAAACGCACTACTACGCCAGTCACCTGATGATCAATCCCACCGGTGTCATTCCTGTGGGACCGGCGCAGGATTTTACCTCCACCCATGGTCGAGAAGGGCTTAAGGCTGCTTAAGCCACCTGCGTCGCTGCAAATATTTGGAGAAAACAGATGAGAGAATTAATTCAAGTGCTATCAGCCCAGGCAACTCAAGATGGTGACGGCGTTAAAATTCATCGGCTGGCGGGTCGACACCTGCATCAGGTACTCAACCCCTACTTGATGATTGATGAAATCAATTCCGATACTGCCGCCGATTACATTGGCGGTTTTCCGGAGCATCCGCACCGCGGCTTTGAAACCATCACCTATATGAAAACCGGGCGTATGCGCCACCTGGACCATATGGGCAATGAAGGCACCATTGGTCCTGGCGATGTGCAATGGATGACCGCTGGAGCCGGTGTACTTCACTCTGAAATGCCCGAGCAGGATCAGGGCCTATTGCACGGTTTTCAGATCTGGCTGAATTTACCTGCCGCCGAAAAAATGAAACCAGCGGCTTATCAGGAAACTGTCAGTGCCGATATAACAGAACAGCGACTGCCTGACGGCGGGCTAGTTCGTGTCATCGCAGGTAATGTGAGAATGAATCAACAGGCGCTGCAAGGCCTTCTACCAGAAACTTCAACACAGCCCGTTTTGCTGGATATTCAATTAACCGCTAACGAAACCGTCGAATTGTCCTTCAGTACAGAAAACCCGGCACTGGTGTTTGTTTATAAAGGCGCAACGGATTTGGTGGCATCCCGCCAACTGGGCATCTACACAAACGGCAATGCATTGCACCTGGAGGCTGGACCCTCAGGCGTAGAACTACTGGTACTCAGTGGCCGTCCTATTAAGGAGCCAGTGGTCCGATACGGTCCTTTTGTGATGAATACGTCTGCGGAAATCGAGCGGGCGCTAAAGGACTTTCAGAATCCGGAATTTCTCAGCAAACTGGGGTCAGGTATTTCGCAATGACATTGAATTCGCCACAGCCGCGTTGTATTTCTTGACAAGGTACCTACATTGCCTGCGACTTTCCTTGAAAAGAGTAGGCCTTGCTGTGACACTTCCTGTGACAAAAAGTGAGGGCCACTTAAAGTGCCATCTATACAGGAGACTACACTAGTACTACTAAAGACTGGATTTTATTTGAAATGATGAGGGAAGCGTCCCTGCAAGTTTTCCAAACAGCTCCCGTTTAATACCCAGGAATCTGGAAGGAAGCGTTAACATCAACGGCGTGACAACCAGCGTTAACACCGTTGCAAAGGACAGACCATAAACAATACTACTGGCAAGCTTTACCCAGTAGGACGAGACCTGTCCACCATAAATAATGTCACGGTTAATAATGTCAATACTGACATTGCTGGCCAGTGGCAACAGACCAAGAATGGTGGTTACAGTCGTCAAGAATACAGGTCGCAAGCGTTGTGCACCGGTTTTTACGATTGCATCCACACCACCAATACCGGAACGTTGCAGGTCATTATAGGTATCGATCAGGACAATGTTGTTATTCACAACAATCCCCGCCAGCGCAACGATGCCAATGCCAGTAAGAATTGCACTAAACGTTTGATCGAAAATTAACAAGCCCAGCAGTACACCAGCCGTAGACATGACTACCGACGAGAGAATCAGGAACGCCTGATAAAAACTGTTGAATTGGGCGACGAGTAACACGAACATCAACAAAAGCGCCATCAGGAAGGCAAAGCCGATAAACTGCAGAGACTCATCCTGTTCTTCTGTCGCGCCTCGAAACTTTACTTTCACCCTGGGATTGAATTCTGCGTTTTCAACCCATAGTTTTATTTCACTCACCTTGTTGTCAGCAACAAAGCCAGGTTTCACGTTAGCGCGTACGTTCATAATGTACTCGCCATCAATTCGCTGTATAGAATCAAGTTTGTTTTTAGCGGTTCGCGCTACAAAGTTACTCAGGGGAACAGGGCCGTTTGCGGTCATGATCCGGAGATTGTCCAATACTTCAATGTTTCTCTCTGACCTGGGATAACGCAAACGAATTTCTACTTCTTCTTCAGCGTCGTCGGGTCGATATTCTCCTAAATAAAGCCCGTTGGTCACCAACTGCACAGCACTGCCCACTTCGTTCACATTAACGTTATACAACGCTGCTTTGGAACGATCAACGACAAGCTCCCATTCTATGCCAGGTAAAACTCGGGTATCTTCGATATCCCTGAGATCATCTCGTTGGTCGAGGTACTCCCGAATACTTGCAACAACAGGTTCAAGATCTTCTCGAAATTTTGAAGATACTTGAATCTGGACATCTTTACCCGTGGTGGGGCCATATTCCTGTTCCATAATTTCGAAATCAATCCCTGCCAAAGGAGCCAGTTTTTCCCGGCTCTCTTCCAATATTTCCAGGCCAGTTCTTCCGGCGTTACGTGCGCCCTCCATCTCCATAAATATCTGGCCAATTTGATCTGCCGGTGCGCTGCCACGAGAGAAGAAGCCGCCTTGTTGACCTGCGCTGGTACTGGTGAAATAGCTATCGACTCCAACGAGAGGCATTAGCGTCGTTTCCGTTTCCAACACCAGGTCACGTATTTCTTCCTTTGAGAAATTGCCCCGGGCACTGATACTCACCCGACCGAAGATAGGATCGTTTTTAGTAAAGTAAATAAATCCGGCGCTATGTTCGCCGTAGTAGCTGAAGATTGAATACAACACAGCCATAACAACTAACAGCACTCTCAAGGGGTAACGGAGAACCCGATCCAGGAACCGTGCATAGACACCAGTAAAACCCTTTAATGTGAGTACATCCCCGTGCTCCAGTATATAAAGTTGTGCTACGGATTCTTTGTCCATGCTGCCAACCTTCCCAAACAACGCACCCAGAGTCGGGCCAAAAAAAAGTGCGTAAAGTAGTGAGCCAACCAGCACCGCAAAGACGGTGATGGGCAGGTACATCATGAATTTACCGGAAGTGCCAGGCCAAAAAAATAGCGGTAAAAACGCAGCCAGCGTCGTTACTGTCGACGCCACGACGGGCCAGAACATTCGTTTAGATGCAGCTATATAGGCTTCCCGACTGGGTAATCCCTCTGCCATTTTGCGATCTGCATACTCCGTCACCACAATCGCCCCATCAATCAACATACCAAGCCCAAGTAACATGCCAAACATCACCATAAAGTTAAATGACAGTCCCATGGTGTTAAGCACCAGCAGAGCAAACAGGAACGACACAGGTACGGCGGCGCCCACCAGCAAACCAGAACGAATACCAAGTGCAGCAACGACCATGATCATAACCAGCGCCATTGCGGTAACAATATTGCCCTGTAGTTCCGTAACCTGTTGCTCGGCAAAAGGTGATTGGTCCTGACTGAAGATCAAGCTGATATCAGACGGGTAATCCTGGCCAATCTCAGCAACCAGCGCCCTTATCTTTTTATTCATGTCAATGACATTGGCGCCAGGACGACGCAATACTTCCACCGAGATTGCCGGTCTGCCGTTGACACGCGTATAACTTTCCCGGTCTTTAAACGTTCGCCGGACCGTCGCGATTTTGTCAAGCGTGACCACTGTTTCGCCTGTCGATTTGATTGGCAGATTGAAAACATCTTCCCTTGACTCAATCAATCCCGGAACCTTAACGGCAAAACGACCCTGTCCTGTGTCCATTGCCCCCGCCGCAATTAGTCGGTTGTTGTTACGGACCGCATTGAACATCTCCTGTTGAGAAATCGAATAGTGTTCAATTTGTAATGGGTCGATAATAGCTTCGAGTAGTTCTTCCCGATGACCGGCCATTCTTGCCTCCAGCACTTCCGGAATGGTTTCCAGCTCATACTTCAGGTTCACCGCAAGATGGTAGAGCACACGCTCAGGAACAGATTCAGAAGCCAGGCTGACAACAATCACCGGGAAATCCGTGATGGTGACTGCCTTGATTACGGGTTCTTCTGATGTACCGGGAATTTCTGACTGTGCCCGGTCAACTGCTGCCCGCACCTCACTAATAGCGATATCAGGGTCAAAGTCGATGTCAAATTCAAGCATCAGGTTGGCCAGACCTTCTCTTGCGTATGACCTGACTTCATCAATACCTTCCAGTGAACGTACTTCGCTTTCCATGGGTCGAACGATGAGCCGATCAGCATCTTCCGGCGAAATACCAATATGGGGAATCGTGACCATCACAATGGGAATAGTGATGTCAGGATCTGCTTCAACGGTGATTGTGCTTCGCGCTACGGATCCCGCCAGAACGAGCATCAACAGCACAGACAGGGTCGTCCGGCTATTATTGATGACCGCCTCCAGAACTCGATACATTATTTCGCCTCTGATACCGTCATGGTATCAACCGGGACTACCTCAACATACTGACCGTCAAACACCAGTTCCTGGCCCAGCGTAATCACGCGCATGGTTTGCGGCAAACCAGTCAACCAAATGCCATTGGTGGTATCATTGGCGATATTGACCTCAACGAACCTGACCTCGTCTTTTTCATTAACAATCTTGATGCCAATTGCACCCGCATCGTTCAAAGACAGCAATGCTGGCGTGACCCTATGTGCCATAACAGCCGCTCGTGGTAAAAAGACTTTCGCTGACAATCCATCCCTCAAGGCGAAGTCTTTATTAACAATCTCAACTTCAATACGGTAAGTCCGGGTAATTGAATCGGCGGCATGGCTGATAAAGCTGATTTCTCCCCGGGTTGTTTTACCTGAACTTACTTCAATCTGCGCTATGCTGCCAATTTCCAGGCTATCAATTTCCCGCTCTGATATGTGGGCTACCACCAGCATGGGGTCAGGATCAAGCACTTCAGCACAGACACTGCCTTTCTGCAGAAAGTCGCCAATATCGACGGGCCGTTCCTGCACGATTCCATGAAAGGGAGCGCGAATGGTGCGGTAGCTGACATCAAGCTCCTGGGTTTTCAGGTCCGCACGGGCATTGATGAGGTTAACCAGGGAATTGGCAATATTAACTTCTGCCTGATAACCCTGTTTTGACAACTTGAGGAATCCTTCGTGCTCAAGCTTGGCGTGTCGAAGTGAAGCCTTGGCCTTCTCGTACCTGATGTCACGATCTTCTTTCGCCAGCTCGCAGAGAATGTCTCCCTTTTCGACCACTGCGCCTTTTTCTACTGGCAGCTTGATTATTCGACCGCTGGTTTCTGATTTAATCTGAACGCTGCGTTTCGCCTGTGTATTGCCATTGCTGGCAACCAGTGAGACATAATATTCAGCATGGCTGATTCGAGTGCGAACACGGGGCTTTTTCTTTTCTGCAGTATCAAATTCTGCGACAGTCTCACCAGGCTGTTCAGCAGCAAACTGGCCAGATGCCAGCCAAAGTAATAGCACTATCGCAATGACTAATGCGATAGTATAGGTTGTTTTCACGACTTGCCCCCCCAGGAATTCTCCGGACAACCGGAGCAGCTATTCTACGCCCAATCAGAACACCAGTCGACCCAGGCTTTCCGCGACACAGCAGGGTTTTTCCTGGCCTTCAACTTCAACGACGAATCCCAGTTGCCTGTGCCTGCCGCGTCAATGATGTCAACCCTCGGGGTGGGAACACCCTATGATCCGACGGCCTTGTTGGCCCAGAATCCGGCACCTGTTTTGCCATCTGCCGGTTTCCGACCAGTGCAGAGCGGTTTCAATTTTACCGTGACCAATGTACCAGGGCCGACATGGACACAATACCTGGCCGGTTACCGGGTAGAAGCGATTTATGGCACCCTGATGCTCAGTGGAAACCTGGGGCTGGGCGTTTCGGTTGGCAGTTTCGACGGAAAGCTGGTGCTTGGATTCACGGCAGACCCAAGACTTGCCGATGTGGAGAAATTTAAACGTTACGTATCAGAAGCATTCGACGAGACGATGGATCTTGCCACGGCTGAATAAATCAAATCACTCAGATCCCGCAGCCTCATCCAGACCATAGGCCTGCATTTGGGCAAGGAATCCTTCGACGTCGTGACCCAGAATGAGCAGGTCGTGTTTCTTACCGTCACGATCTTTCACATGGTCCCTCAACATCGCTTCCCGCCTGAAACCTAATTCTTCAAAAACCGTGATAGCCGCATCCTGATCGAGTGTCATTCGGGCTGTCAGCTTTTCAAGCCCGCAATCGAGGCCAACGAGAAACGCTTCCTGGATCAGTTTTCTACCCAGCCCAATATCGCGCACGCCCTGCCCAACAAGAACCCGCAGTTCACCGACATGAGCTGAAAAAGACAACTTGTCTATCACAACCGCGGTCGTGCCGACAATTTGATCTCCCCGTCTGGCAACCACGCTGACAATTTCGCCTGCTTCGATTTGCTTCAGCCAGGCGGCGACCACTTTCGGTTCCTGAATGTCCCGGGCCAGAAACAAGAGGTCATGGGAGGGTAATTGGCTGACAAATTCGAAAACATCGTCTTTGTCACTACCGGTTAACAGTGAGAGTCCAATGGATTCACCCTTCAGCGTCACCTCAACAGGGTATCTTCCGTCCAGATCACTCATACTGATCGCTCCGACAACCAGGTCTCAAGTGCAGGCCACATACGCTTCACCGCTCTTGGACCGGCGATAAGGCTGACATGCCCACCTTTCAACACAAGTTCCTCCTTGTCTTGCGAACCAACAAGGTCAAGAAGTGGCTTGGTGGATTTGTAAGGCGCAATATGATCATGCTCCGCCATTACATTCATGACGGGAATCTTAAGGTTAGCCAGGTTCGCATCTTTGCCGTTGATCTTCAGCGTACCCTTATAGAGCTTGTTTCCCCAGAGCAATTCCTTCGTCGTATCACGATAGTATTCACCGGCAAGGGGCAGTGTCTCGTTACCCCAGCGCTCAAAAGCCTGGTAGGACCGAACATATTCATCGTCCCATATTTGATTCCATAATCTGAGCTGACCCGCAGTTTTTTGCGCTGGACGCAACATCTCGAATCCTCGTTCAATAAACTCGCCGGGAATGATGCCGAGGCTGTCAACCAACTGATCCACATCCAGATACCTCTCATCGGACCAGATTTTGAACAACCCCATTTCTGCCTGGTTTACCGGCGTCGTCAGGCAAACAAGGTTCTTCAGAGGACCTTCGGTATGGGTTGCGGCATAAATCAGCGAGAGAACTCCACCCTGGCAATATCCCACAATGCTGACATCAGGCTCGCCACAATCCGCTTCAATCTTTTGGACGCAGGTTGGAAGAAAATCATCCGTGTAATCAGCCAGGCGTAAACCTCTTTCTGATGGCATTGGGGGTTCCCAGTCCACGACATAGACATCGAAGCCGCGTTTCAACAGGAACTCCACCATGCTTTGACCAGGCAGCAGATCAAAGAGATAGCCACGATTGGTCGTCGCCATAACAATCATTATCGGTACCCGATAAATCTCATCAGACATGGGATGATAGTGGTAGAGCCTGAGTGTACCCCGGCTGTATATCAGATCCTTGGGTGTCAACCCAACACTTGCCGGTGCTGAATTAACAAACTGGACCCCCTTAATTGTTCGCTGAATAGTTTTCTGGACCAGGTCCTGCATCTGGGACATTAGCTGATTGTCATCCGTCTCTTTGGCTACCATAAGCGATCACTCCTTGGGTGCGTCTGCTGAATCTGCCTTGGGCGTTGGCGTCTTTGTTCTGGGTGGCGATGGACGTTTTGTCGCAACGCGCTGACCTTCGGGATCCAACAGCTGATCAAGCTTCTCTTCCATTCGGGTAAGCCTGTCAGTGAGCATTCGAACATTTTCACCGATTTGTAGAACATCATCCCGACTTGGCATGTTAACGTTCAGCAGCTGGTCGGTCATGGTTTCCTTAAAACGGGTTTGCATCTGCAGCTGCAAATTCTGAAATTGGTTCATCGACTGACTGTATTGTTCAGTTCCCATGAAATCGTTGTAAGCCTTGTCAACTGATCGCTCCCATTGGGTCACGTACTCCTGGAACTGTGCTGCGAGATCCAGGTTGGGTTTGTCATCTGCCATGAGGGTATGTTCCTTTTTTGACCGCTTTTGCTTCATGAGAACGATATCACAGGTTAGCGGTTCTGAGTCTTATTACTGCCATAAGGATGTCAGCAGTGATGTGCTAACGTTCAGATTCACAATGGCACAGGTGTGACCTATGGATAAGCCACTACAGGGGAAAATCGCCGTCGTCGCCGGTGCAACCCGGGGCGCGGGGCGCGGCATTGCCCGGATGCTGGGAGAGGCAGGCGCTATCGTTTACTGTTCCGGCAGAAGCACAACCGGTAACTTGTCTGACATCGGTCGCCAGGAAACCATTGATGAAACTGCTGTTCTGGTGACAGAAGCCGGTGGTCACGGCATCGCCGTGCGTACTGACCACAGCAGGGCTGAAGACGTTGAGTCATTGTTCGCTCGGGTCAAAGACCAACACGGCCAACTGGATCTTTTGGTAAACGACATCGGCGGCGAGAATCTTGCAGAGTGGAAGCCATTCTGGGAAGCCGATCTAGCGTTGGGGTTTAGTTTTCTTGATACCGCGGTCAGGACGCACATTCTTACCAGCCGCTTCGCTGTGCCATTAATGCTGGAACAGAAAGCAGGCTTAATTATCGAGATTACCGATGGTGATCATGCCGGGTATAGGGGAAACCTGTTCTATGACCTGGTGAAGAACCAGTTGATTCGTTTTGCATTTGCCCTGGCGAGTGAACTCAAATCCAAGGGCATCAATGTACTGGCCCTGACACCGGGATTTTTACGATCCGAAATGATGCTCGATAATTTAGGTGTGACGGAAGCAACATGGATGGATGCAGCTGAAAAAGCCCAGGGGTTTTGTGAGTCAGAAACGCCCTGCTTCGTGGGTCGCGCAGTCGCGGTATTAGCTGCGGACCCAAATATTGCGACAAAATCCGGTGGCGTATTTTCCAGCTGGGATCTCGCTAAGGAATACAATTTTGATGACATCGATGGACGTCGTCCCGACTTTATGGGTTATGTTGAAACGTCGATCAGTGAAATTCTGGACAACGGCGGACCCAGAACCGATGAGGATAAATACTGGGTAAGTGCCTGGCAGTTGCAGTTAAAAGACGATGTCAGGTGGAGAGATCTCATGGCCCGAATAGAAGCAATTCAAGTTCAACAACCAAAGGTTAGTTAGAACAGGCTGCTGCTGTCTGCATCGATTCGAAAAATGTCGTTTTTTCGCCAATGTGGTGGATGAGATCAGGTTTCACCCCGAATTTTATTACTCCTCCCCCAATAGGATTCGTTCAGCCTGGTCAGCGGCATATTCCGCTTTAGATCTCTTCAGGGGTACAACTGCCAATAGGATGATCGAGACTAACAAACGGGTAATCAGGCAGGCCCATTACCCTCGCAATGTTACGTGGCGTGACGATCGTTATCACAAACAATGGAAAGTGGTGCCGATACCGATCTTATCAGTAGAGGTCCTGACCTGTTTCTTCGAGCAAACCACGAGACTTTCGTCGTTTGTACCAACGTGCATCTTGGAGTAATCTCTATCCCATGACGTCACTCATGGGAGGCTAGCTATGAGTAAGTCCCTTTTGATATTTACGGTGTTATCTGCGCTATATGCTTGTTCAACTCAGCCATTGAGTACACCCGTTGAGGAATCCAGCGTACCGCCGCCCCTGCCAATTGATGAAACCCAAAGTGCACAAGTTGAACTCGAACGACCCCAACCCGTCATGATCTGCGAACGGGAACATGTCACCGGGACTCATTTTCAACGCACGGTGTGTCGCAGCAGAGTGTCCGAGGAAGATCGGGTCCAGTTAAGAAGGACGCTTGATGAAATTGATCGAAATCATAGAGCCGAGATGATGTGTGGACCAAAATACGATCCAAATCCCTATTGAACAACGACGGCTCTGTCTTTCAACATAACGTTGTGAAGATTGGGTATTGTATAAGTGATCGTGAAAGCCCCTGAATAGAACCGATAAACTCCTTTTGCTTTTTCCTCCCTACATGAATGGAAGACAGGCGTTTGATCGTGCGTGTTCAATTGTGCTGATGCAATTGTACGAAAAGGTCCCGTTAAGTTATTCCCGTCGTGGCAGTAACCGCAGCAGGAAACTGTCAATCAGGATAATAAGGTGAATTCAACTGATCGTAAGATCCGAGGCAACCATCCCGGGTCGTTTGAGGTGGCGCACCAACTCGCTCGTGAGGGTCGAATCGACCAGACCATAACGGGTAGCCCACCGCCCGATGGATCAGGAGTCCAAACGTTCAGGTTAAGGCAGTCTTCGCCTTCTTCAGGCAGACCAAAACCGATGCCATCTGTTTGTGGGCAGATAGCGCCGTACCGTGTGGTCGGCAAGATGTCTTCCCAACGAGACCGATGAGTTGGTGACAGCCATCTCTTTTCACCGAATGGTGGATCGGCATACGGGATTCAGAAATCTGTGCACACCCCTAACGATCTCTCCCTGCAACTTACCGGTTTTAGTCGTTATAACCGGTGTTGGGGTTGGGATTGTTTTCATACAACCACCCGTTGCGAGTATTGCTAAAACTACAGCGCTACCTTTTACGAAATCTCGCCGTCTTATGTAACGCTTAATGATACTGTACCACTATCACTCTCCCAATAGGATTCGTTCTGCCTGGTCAGCGGCATATTCCGCTTTCTGACGGATCTCTTCCGGGGTACAACTGCCAATAGGATGATCGAGAACAACAAACGGGTAATCAGGCAAGCCCATTACCCTCGCAATATTACCTGCGGTGACGACAAATGGTTTGGTGCACAAGACCGCAGCCCGTTTGCCTGTTTGTTCAAAGGTAATGCCGTCATGCAAACTGCACGTTGAACAACTGCCTCAGTCCCCGGTTGCCGTGAGCAGGTAGTCGCATTCAGGTGACAGGTCAGTCAGTTTATCAGCCGGGGCCGGGGCGCTTGGATTGGCCTTGTGGGCCATGGATAGAGCTCGTCCACCATGGCGGCGAATCAAACAGGCGGCAGTCTCCTGCAACAGTAAATCGGCGTTCAGTTTCCTGTTCGACAATAGTCCAATGGTTTTGCCCTGCAATGTCGTCAGAGCTGGCGCTCGGCGATTATTCACCTGACTGCTGGTAACGGTTGGATCTACGAGTTTCATCGTGAATTTACCTTTGGAGGTGGCTTTTAATGGTGGCTACTAACAGTCAATGCACACGCCTATGGGCTGATGTTGCATGATAGATCCACGGGAGCGACTCCAGGATGGAATGAACGCGGAATGTCCACCTGCATCACCGCCACCCACCGTGATTGCAATATCTGATGGTGACAAACCACGGTGCATTTCGAGCTGGCCCTGTTTCTTGTATTCTCCCTCAACGAATTTACCAACACGTTTCATTCCATCAACCGGGCGCTGAGCTTTTTCAAACAGGTAAGTCTGCACTTCAGCTTTAGACCACCCGTCTCTGGCAACAATATTTACGTGTTCGGGGGCTAGAACTACGACGCTTTGTCCAAGGCTGATACAACCGTAGTTGGCCATCGCGTCTGCCATCGAATCAAGGACAGCCTCGGGGCTGTTGCCGCCATGGTTTTCGACATTACAGAACCCTGCACCTGCAAAAACCGTGACTGAGCTTACGCCATCTGGGTAACCTTGTTCCTCTGCCAAAGATGCCCATGGATTGCAGTCTGCACGTTCGGCAATACAAAAACTGTACTTGCCAGGGTTGCCCTGGGTTGATTTGTCCGAGATCCCAGGAGTCATGCGGAACACGTTCATCAACGTCAAACGAACAGCCCGGCCAATGGTCGCATTCGCACGATTGCCCGGTCCAAACAGATTGACCCCGGCGTTCATTCCAATCTCGTCGACCAGCGAGCCGCTGACAATCAACAGCGGCGCAGAACCGCCGGTGCTTGCGGTACTGCCATGAAAATTAAATCGTTCATGGTCCATTGCCTCGAAAGCGGCGACGAGAACGGGAAAATACTCGGGTAAACAACCAGCCATCACTGCGTTGACGCCGAGTGCATGTACTGTTAACTCAAGACCGGTCGCAGGATGATGAGCGAGCACTGTCTCGGGCGGGCGTCCTTCCATGGCACACATGGCTTCTACACGGGACAGCTCAGGGGGCACAACGGGTAAGCCGTCTGTCCAACCTTGTTCAAAACAGTAGTCGATCGCAGCGAGTAAATCGTCCGGTACATCGTGCAATGTTGCTGTTTGGCGTGCTGACATTTGTGTCATTTTAAAGAAGTCACTCGTTTTCAGGTACGGTATCAAGCACGCCATCGGGTGTCATATAGACAGTTTGAATTTCCAGCATTTTCCCTGCGATGATATTAGCCTGGTCTTGTGAGAGCCCATACTGAGTAGCCTGGTCTTGTGAGAGCCCATACTGAGCGCTTTTTTTCAATTCAATCATGTCGTCCAATAGCGATGCCTTGTACTTGTCGACACATTTCCGCCACTTCTTTTCTTTCTTTTCCAGTCGCTTTCTAGTGTAAGAGTCCATGTCCGAACTTTCTGCGGCGCCACCTCCTGTGAAGAAATCGACACTACCAGATGATTGAACTGGGGCGTTCGAAACAGTCGCTGTATTGGCAAATTCCGACGGATTCATACAGGTGTTTTCAGCCACCTGGTAACCCAGTGCCGCTTGAACTTTCTTATGAGTCTCGGCCTGCAGCAGCACAGGCGTCAATACGATAGCAAAACAAAGAATTGCTCTGATTTTGATCATAGGTTTCAACTTTTAAATTCCTTCAGTTTTCACTACCGACAATATAACGTCACTCTTCAGGTGAGTCGAGTGCTTCAGTTTACTGGTCGTCGGAGAGGAGAAAGGAAAACCCCTTTTACGCTTCCTCCCTACATGAATGGAAGGCAGATGTTTGATCGTGCGTGTTCAATTGTGCTGATGCATTTGTACAAAATCCTGTCAATTTATTCCTGTCCTGGCAGCAACCGCAGCAGGAAACTGTAAATTAGGATGCTAAGGTGAATTCAACTGATCGCAAACTTGGAATGAACCGGCCTATTTCCCGTCGAGATGTGATCCATGGTATTGGAACATTATCGGCAGCGGCGCTGGCAACAACTTCAACAGCGCCTGTCTTCGCAAGTAACACACATGTTCATGTGGCACAACTGGATTATCCCGTTAGCCTTGGCGACTATGCCAGCACGAGTGGACCAGACCAACCCGTGATCATCGCCATGTTTCGATATCCACATACAAACAACCAGGGCCTCACGGCGAAAGAACAATATCGGCTTGCGCGCCATGATCTTCTAACCACATCTTTTGAGACCATAGAGCGCAACGTCCGTATTCAGCTTGCCAGTATACTGGGTTCGGCAGGTTTTGATCCGGCAAGGGACATTTCAGGTATTACTGTAAATCGTTGGGCCCATGGCTATGCATACGACAAGTCTTCCCACGCATTATTCGATCAGCTGTACGACGACGATGAAGATGCCCGTTACCCGCATATGCTCGCTCGTAAACCGTTTGAGCGAATAACGGTTGCCAATGCCGATTCAGCAGCAAGTGCCATGCTTGAAGCTGCGATCGAACAGGGCCATCGTGCAGTCACTGAACTGCCAGGCTAACTCGACAATTCAACCTGAGTCATACTCCAACCAAGACACTCAGTTCCACCAGGACCCGGCTAGAGGGCGCCGAGCTCTACTCCTCCTGATCACCACGCTTGGTGGCTTCCTGGACCCTGGCACCCATCAGCATATATTCCATACTGCGATTGTGTTCATGGCACGCGTATTCGTAGATGGGTTCATCAGATTTTCGCATCTCAGTCCGTGCCGCCCAGGGTGTCTTGAAATTCTCAGGGTCTTCAACGCGAAAATCATATTCGAGTGTTCCGTCACTGATAAGCGTAAAGCGCTCAGTCACTCGCATATTCCTTCCCGACCCCATATAAGCTGATTCATCCGTAAAGTTCTGCGTTTTTACGACCAGTGTATCTCCCTCCCAGTTACCCCGGGAATCTCCCCGGTAATGGCGAATATTTTCGGGCAGATGGGCCTGGCCATTCAACGGCACAATGCGGGCGTCGTTGACCATTTCTGTCATGATAACAACGGTGTTTTGCGTCACGAATATCTGCGCATAATCGTTGTATTCAAAAGTCAGATCCATCGGCGGTCCGGTGTTGAAACCCAGGATGCACCGGTCAGCCAGGGGTCTGTCTTCCGGACCCGCTGGTGGCTCAAAATGATGGCGGCTAACCTTAGCCAGACGCTGCTCACCAGCTGGGGTATAGGGAATCTTACCGTCAACCGGATCATAGACCAGGAAGGTACGCAAATCCCGTGTCAATGGAGCTTCGTCGTAAGGCTGCCAGAGTTCAAGCCCAACAAACTTGTCCTTCCCACCATCAAATTCAGCGGCAAGATCAGTGTTGCGGGAGATACTGTTTGCTAAATACGCCGCAGCCTCATCCGTCGTGAAATGTGTTTTGTCCCCGAGCGAATCATCTCGTTGCAGGGGCGTCGCAATGCTGAATTTCCAGACGCCGTTGATATCCGGTACACCCCAGGGTGTACGGGGAATTCCCCCGCTGGCCTGTGCCATGGGCAACCCGATGACAACCAGTAAACCTGCCAATTCATAGTACCGTACCATGCCCTCTTCCAACTCAACGCTACCTACGTTTTGACGTTAAGTAAGTACCATTATATCCTGACTCGAATTGTTCACAATCGCATACACTGATCATTCACGGGATCTCAATGAACGATACTGATCTGGCTTTCCAGCGTGTCGCAGAACATATCGACCCTAACGCCAGGCTGGTTCGACACTGGCCCCTCACGGGCGGTGTTTCTGCGCAGATCGACGCACTAGAACTTGAACTGCCTGGGCAAGCACACAGGCAGATAGTTGTGCGTCGCCACGGTAACGCCCAGTGGAAGTCTCATCAAGACGATGCCACAACCACTGAGTTTGCGTTGCTCACATCCCTGTTTCAGATGGGTCTGCCTGTGCCGGAGCCACTATTTCTCGATGTCTCGGCGTCCGTGTTGCCATCACCGTATCTTGTCATGGCGATGGTCGATGGCACGACTGATATTCCTGACAGCCAACTGCCTGTCACCCTTCGCCAACTCGCTGCTTTTCTTTCCCACCTGCACAGCCTTGATATTGAGGCGTTAACTCTACCGCCCCTGTCGCGACTTGAAGACCCTGTTAGCGGTGCACTTGAGTATTTACCCCAGACAAGTTCCTGGGCACCCCTGCGTGCTGCCGTCTCATCCTGGGAAACCGTGTCAGCCAGAGACTCCCTGCTCCACGGTGATTTCTGGCCCGGCAATGTGCTGTGGACGGAAAATCGGATCGCAGCAGTTATTGACTGGGAAGATGCAACCCTGGGCACGGCAGTCTCAGACCTGGCGTGTTGTCGTGCAGAATTAATGGTGCTGTACGGCCAACAGGCAATGGAGGCGTTCACCGCACAGTATCTGGCGAACTCGAAAGTGGATGTTACAGACCTGCCATTGTGGGACGTTTACGTCGCGATCTCTGCGCTTGCGACCATGCACAACTGGCAGCTGACACCCGAAATTGAAGCCAGGCGGCGAGAGCGAACGACAGTATTTTTAGACCGCGCGGCTGACGAGACTATCCACTGCATCAAGTCGACAAAATAACGGGGCTTCCCGCAGGCAAGTTCGCTTGGCCACTGCATACGCTGACCCTGATTGTTTCTAATTGTTTTTGTCATTTGGCTATGGTATTCAAGTTAGTTGAACTGGCAGGTGAAGTGGTTCGATTGCCCGACAACTTTAGTCGCGAGATCAAAAAAACCCTGCGAATCACAACCCGGCAGGAGTTAAATTTTGGTCGCATACATTTCAGGTGGAGCACAGCACTCATTTCGTGACGGCAATGACGCGCCGCATCCTGCTGATTCCATGGCCATCGCAGCAATTGCTGCTCTCAAAGACGCAGGTGTAGAAGACTTCAATGAGGTGGATTTGCTCGCTTGTGTTGAACCGCTTTCGTGGTCGTACGAACAACTTGGAAAGGAAGTGGCGACCAGGTTGCAGCTTTCAGGAAATGTACAACATCTCTGGGTGCCTGCTGGCGGTACCTCTCCGCAAGATATATTGCACAAAGTCGTCCAACGAATTACGGACGGGGAAATTAACTGCGCGGTGATTTGCGGTGCGGAATCAATGAAGACGAGACGACGGGCGTTAAAACAAAGCCGTGAGCCAGACTGGCCCCAGACCAGCACTAAAGTAGACCCAATGCGGGGACAGGCGCCTTTCTCTTCGGAGCTGGAAAGACGCCATGGCCTCAACGCGCCACTGCAGCTTTTTCCGCTTATCGAGAACGCTATTAGGGCGGCAAATAATCGGACGACGGAGGAGCAGTCTGAAATCGCAGCGACGCTACTTGCAGCCAATGCGCGGGTGGCGGCTGATAATCCTCACGCCTGGTTCCGGGATTCGCCTTCAATGGATTCGTTGCTCGAAGTCTCCGAAAACAACCGGATGATTGTCCATCCTTACACCAAAAGAATGAACGCCATCATGGACGTTGATCAATGTGCCGCCATTGTCGTTACCAGGGAAGTTCGTCAACATTCGGCTGCGATTTTAGGCGGTGCAGGTGCTGAAGAAATCTGGAACCCCCTGGAGCGTGAGTCACTTTCAAGCTGTCCCGGGATGAGTAAAGCAATATCAGTTGCTCTGCAAAGAGCAGGTTTGGCTTCGAAGGACATTACGGCAATGGATTTGTACAGCTGCTTCCCAAGCGCCATCGAACTGGCTTTGCAAGCGCTGGGTTCCGACGCCGACGATAAGCGTCAACTTTCTCTCACGGGGGGGCTGGCTTTCGCAGGCGGGCCAGGTAACGCTTATGTATTGCACTCTCTGTCTGCTGCACTGACGCGCCTGCGCCACGACCCCGGGCAGCGTCTTTTGGTGACCGGCATTGGAATGGCAAACACAAAGCATAGTGCAACCGTGCTGACGGGATTTGCGCACATTCCCGGGGCAGCAACCGGCACGACGTCATATCGGGAAAGCCAGGATCAGCGAGCAAGAAGGGTAATGCCATGTGCCGACGGGAACGCAACACTCTGCGCATACACCGTCGAATATCACCGCGATGGTTCTCCTTCAAACTTGATTGTTATTGCCGATATGGACAGCGGTGAACGCACGATTGCGAACATCAGAAACCCGAAAGCAGACGTTGAGAATTTTCTCGTTGCAGAGCCCACGGGTCGACGTGGGAAAGTAGAGTATGACGCGGCCGAGAACAGAAATTTTTTTACAATGAAAACCTAAATGAAAAAAGAGATGAAAACATAACTGGAGTACAAAAATGGTTATCGAATACGAGAAAAATGACAACTACGCTGTCATCACACTTAACAGACCGGAAGCGAGGAATGCAGTCAACGGAGCGGTGGCGTCAAGAATGGAAGAGATTCTTGATGATTACGAAAGTGATCCGGATCTTTGGGCGGCAATACTGACCGCTAACGGCCCGGCATTCTGCGCAGGAGCCGACCTGAAGGAGATTGCCGCTGGCCGTGGTAACGAGCTGGGTACCAGAAAAGGTGGTTTTGCCGGTCTGGTTAAACGCCAGCGGGTCAAGCCGTTGATTGCGGCAATAAAAGGTAGCGCGTTAGCAGGCGGTACTGAAATTGCGCTCGCCTGTGACATGATTGTCTGTTCGTCCGAAACGCAATTTGGATTGCCGGAGGTAAAGCGGTCTCTCGTTGCGGCTGCCGGTGGCTTGTTTCGTCTGCCCCGAACGATTGGAATGGCTCCGGCACTTGAAATGATTATGACGGGAGATCCGTTGTCTGCAGAACGTGCCTACCAGCTGGGAATGGTTAACTATGTCGTCGACGAAAATGAAGTAATGAACTCCGCAATAGCCTTAACGAACAGGGTGATTGCAGCGGCACCAATTGCAGTGCAGGAAAGCAGAGGTGTCGCGATTAATGCCTTCACTGCATCGGATGAAGAGCTGTGGCAGGCAAGCATCGAAGCTTTTGCGAGAAATGCCAAAACCGAAGATTACCAGGAAGGCCCAAGAGCGTTCATCGAAAAACGTGCGGCAAATTGGAAAGGCGCGTAACCATGCCGCAAGCCATTTTAAATATGAAACTGACGACTGTTAGCCAGGACCATGCCGCTTTCCATCTGGATGGTGTTGAACATCGAATTGAAAACCTGAATCCGGGAACCCAGGTTGAAGCTCACGGACTCAAATTTGAAACGTTGCCATCTCTCGGGAACCGCTTATCAGGTTTCGCGACGGTCAACGATGTTCATTTCGGGGAGGTAAGTTGCGGCGGCGACAGCAGTGCTGGTACGGGCCCAATATTCACCGCTGATGATGGCGACCAACCGTACCCCGAAATGATGAACGCAGCCGCTATTGATGAAATAGGTGCAATTGCCGCCGATGCAATTCTGGTAAAAGGCGATCTTACCTGCGACGGGACAGCAGAGCAGTACGAACAGTTCCTGAAATTCTATGGGCATGCTTTTGGTGATCGGTTACATCACGTTCGTGGTAATCATGAAGCTTATCGAGAGCCCGTTATACAAACACAAAAACGAATCAAGATTGAACTTGAGGGTGCGTTGCTATTGATGATCGACACCGTGTGCCCTGGTTTAACAGGTGGTACTGTCTATGATGAAGATATCGAGTGGTTGGGGGATCTCACGCGAGATGTGACGGTCCCCGTTTTAGTTTTTGGGCATCATCAAATCTGGGATCCGGCGACACCTTATCGGTCGAAGGACTACTTTGGCATTCAGCCCGATGAATCTGAAAAATTGATTGGCCTGGTGGCGGAACGTTCTGCAATAAAGGGATACTTTTCCGGCCACACCCATCGCAATCGTGTTCGTTATTTTCCACAGACAAAAACGGTGCCCTGGGTGGAAGTCGCCTGTGTTAAGGATTTCCCGGGTATGTGGGCTGAGTACCAGGTATTTGAGCAGGGCATATTGCAGATAAACCACCGCATCAGCCACCCTGCTGCCCTTCAGTGGTCCGAGAAAACCAAAGTAATGTATCAGGGTTCTTATCATGACTATGCATTGGGTGACTTATCTGATCGGTGTTTTGTGGTCTGTAATGATTAGAGTTCACAAAATGAAGACAACGACCATCGTATTGCTGATATCGCTTTGCTCAGCGTCATACACCCTGTTCGCCAAAGGCGTCGATGTTGAAAACGCGACCATTGCTCTCAGTCTGACAACTGAGCCACCGAACCTCGACAGCACACTGTCGACCGATACCGTCAGTGGATTTGTCCTTGATCTGGTCACTGAGGGGCTGGTTGTGTCGAACCGCAAAGGTGGGGTGGATCCGGGCATGGCGGAACGCTGGGAGATCAATGATCTTGAGGTGACCTTCTATCTAAGGGAAGCGTTCTGGAGTGATGGTAAACCCGTCACCGCATCAGACTTTGTGTATTCATTCAAACGTCTGGTCGATCCGAAAACCGGCGCAGGTGGGTCGACGGTCTTTGCTTACCTGATCGAAAACGCCCAGGACATTCTTGATGGCAAAAAGCCCGTGGACTCCCTGGCTGTCACTGCAGTGAGCGACCGGGAGTTCAGAGTGCGGATGAGCCAACCAGCTCCTTATTTTCTGACTGTGCTGAGTAGTCGGGAGTATCGGCCTTTACGGCGGGACTTCATCGAAGCACAAGGGGGTCGTTACGGAGCCGATGCGAAGAACCTGCTGTTTAACGGCCCTTTTATACTTCACAATTGGGTGCATAGTTCATCTTTGGAACTCCGTAAGAATCCAGATTATTGGGACAAGGAAAACATCCGTTTGAAGGCGATAAATTTTGGTTATATCACCTCGGACATGCGCTCGTTGCTAAACCTCTACAAAAGTGAGGAACTTGCTGCTCTCAGGCTGAACGAAGAGATACTCGCAGATACCTTGGAAACCAAACTGAGAATTCGCAAGGCACCAACCAACTGCTTAAGTTGGATCATGCTCAACCTCAAACCCGGGTCACCAATGACCAACCTTAAGCTGCGGCAAGCAATTCGCCTTGCACTGGATCGAGAGACCTATGTTTACAAGATCGTGGGTATTCCTGGTACTCGTCTTGTTGACAGTATCTTTACTGATCGAATGCGCGGAGAAACAGAATCCTTTCAGAAGGAGTACCCGGCACAAGCCATAGAATACAATGTCGGCAAGGCGAGAATTTTACTTTCCGAAGCAAAAAAAGAAATGGGTATAGAACAGTTCCCACCTCTGGTAATGCTGGTGAATGAAACCCGACAGATAGAAGCTGAGTTCGTCCAGTCTCAATTGATCAATGCGCTTGATCTCGATATCAAAGTCGACAAACAGACGTTCAAACAATCCCTGGTTAAATTTAACAACGGCGAGTTTGACCTGGCACGATCTGGCTTCTGCGCCGGAACCCTGACGGACCCCGTCTTCTTCGCCAGTATCTTTACATCGACCAGCCCATTTAACTATATGCAATTTGATTACGAGCACTACGACGCTCTTTTCAAAAAAACCAGTTCAACCGCTGACCAGAGTGTCCGCATGCGATCCTTCGGTGAGATGCAGCAAATACTCTACGATCAGGTGCCCATAATCCCCACCCAGGAATCCGCGTGGGTGTATGTCCAGGATAATCGTCTAACAAAGGTGGTACGTTATCCAACGGTAATTTTTTCTCGTGCTCGTGTTCGCGGTGTAAGTAACTGAGTGACTTCGACAGCGACGTCCAGACCCTGTATCCTAACCATGATACTAGTTAACTTCACATTACTCGCTGATCACATTGACGTTATTCTTCGATATTCGGGTAAGTTCAGACACGAGAGGAAACCCAGATGAGTAATGACACAGGTAGAGCAGAGCCAGTGCTGCTGGAAGAAACCGTTGAAGGTGTTCGACTCTTGCGATTGAATCGCCCCGCTAAAAAGAATGCACTATCAAACACCGTCACCCGGGAGATTGTGCGTGCTATCGAAGCTGCCTCCCAGGACGATGCGATCAGAGTGATTGGCATCACCGGGGCCGGAGACGCTTTTTGTGCCGGAGCAGATCTCAGCCCGCGCAAAGCTGGGGATGCCAAGCGCGAATCCGGTAGTGAAACCGTGGACCTGGTTGTCCAATTGGTAACGGGTATCCGAGTCCTTTGCGAGAAACCTGTTATCGCGGGCGTTAACGGTATCGCTATTGGCGCTGGCTTGGCGCTGGCCATGTGCTGCGATATCCGAATGGCCAGTTCTGAAGCACGTTTCCATCCCGGCTATGCACGCGCTGGCACGTCACCGGATTGCGGTCTTACCTGGACTTTAACGCAAGCGCTGGGGCATGAGGGAGCGATGCGTTTTCTGCTCGAGCAGGACATGATCGACGCCAAGACAGCCCATACCATCGGCTTGGTCGGGGAGGTTGTTGCCGCCGAGGAGTTCTCGCAGGCGTTCCTTGCATACTGCACGAAGATTGCCGAGGTTGCACCACTTGCAGCTCGTCAAACCAAACACCTGGTGACACAAGTTGGATTGCCTGCGGACCTCGAAGCATTAGTGCGGGATGAACTGCGCTACACGGGTCGGGGATTGGCGAGTGACGATGGTAAAGAAGCCGTGCGGGCAATATTCGAAAAACGCAAACCTGTGTTCACTGGCCGGTAACCGAACTCACCAAGATCACATCAGATCAAAAACGAGCTAACGGATTGAATTGATCTAGATGGGATGATGTTGATTCAGCCCTTCGACATTTTTGTACAGAAGTTTCTCCTGATCGATGATCTGGATGGCGTCCATTTCAAGCAAAATGTCACTGGGATTTGCCAATCCTTCCATGTGCGGCCAATCAGACCCTACAATCACGCGATCGGGACCCATGTGATCAATCACTTCGCAGATATCATCTTCCCAAAAAGGATTAATCCACACATGCTGGCGAAAGCTGTCCGCCGGATCCTCGGCAAAATAGTGGCGCATGCGTTCCTTGGTCCGATCGAAAGTCCTTAAGAGATCCCCCAGAAACTCAGAGCCGTTTTCGACCGAGGCAATCCGGACATTTGGAAAGCGCTCAAATAACCTGTCAAATACCAGACTGGCGAGGAAATCATTGATGTTTCGCGAGCGATGGAAATTGGTCACACTCGGCCGCGGCGCCATACTGAGCACATCGATTTTCTTGGTATCGTAACCATTGCTATCGTGTCTGGTTGCACCTATGTGAGTCACAACAGTAATGCCAGCCTCATTGACACGTGCCCAAAAAGGATCGAATTCTTTCGCACCCGGGTTGCGTGGCCCGCCACGCGTATAGACAGCAGAGGGACGCATCACAACCATCCTTGCATCGCGTGACAGAGCCAGTTCCAGTTGTTCACAAGCCCAGTTCACGTCCGCCAGAGAAATATAGGGTGCGGCAAAGAGCCGATCTTTATAATTGAATCCCCAGTCCTCATAAAGCCACTGATTGAATCCGGCATACAGTGCGCACACAGCGTCGACGTCCTTCTTCAGAGGTTCCTCATAAAGAACGCCCTGCGTCGGGAACAACCAGGCAGCTTGCAGGCCTTGCTCATCGAGGCGTGCAATGCGTGAGTCACGGTCCATGTATTCTGGTGGCATTGGCTCCAGAGAGGAACGTATAAGATCGATGCTGGTAGTGTCATTGGGGTTACCACGGAAAAGCTCTCGCAACACACCAGGTTTCGAAATCGGGTTGAAGGTCGGATTACCGCTTGCGTCAATTTTGCCGCCAATGACGTGGAACTCACGGCCGTTTGCCATCGTTACCCATTGCACGCAGCGAGCATGCATCTTTTTCGGGACATGGCGTGTAAAGGCATCGCGTGCTTCATAGTAATGATTGTCGGCGTCGAAAATCACGCCTTCATAGTTCGCCATTTTGAGCTCCTTTAAGCTAGGGAACCTCTGACTAAGGTCGGTATGCCGATTCGATCGGCATCTAAATTATTTCGCATGCAGGCGCACCGGTACATCTTTAATACCCCGAATGAAATTGTTAGGTAAACGCACCACGTTGCCCACCAGTTCCACTTTGCTGAATCGGGCGGAAATTTCTTCCCAGAGAACTCGCAGTTGCATCTCGGCTAACCGGTTGCCCATACAGCGGTGAATGCCAAATCCAAAAGCCACATGCTGGCGGGCATTTGGCCGGTCGATAATGAATCGATCAGCATTCTCGAAAACGCGCTCATCGCGGTTGCCGGACAGGTACCACATGATGACCTTTTCGCCTTTCTTTATGAGCTTGCCACCCAATTCATAGTCTTCGAGCGCGGTTCTACGCATGTGTATAACCGGCGTCTGCCAGCGAACCATTTCCGACACCATATTGGGGATAAGGGTTGGATTGTCGCGCAGTTTTTGATATTCATCCGGGTGCTCATTCAGGGCAATGACGCCTCCACTGATGCTATTTCGGGTCGTGTCATTACCACCGACAATCAATAGCAGCAATGTACCGAGGAAAAGACCAGGGTTCTCGTTCATTTTGCTGGTATCTTTGCCGTGCGCAAGCATTGAAATGAGATCGAAACTCGGTGGTGCTGTTGCTCGTTCCTGCCAGATCTCGTAGAACTTAGCGGCCGCTTGCATCAGCTCCTCATAGCGCCCTTTCATATCAATGCTATCGTCCCCGGTTACCTGTGGTACATTCGTTGTGATATCCGACCAATGAATCAACTTGTGTCGCTCTTCGTAAGGAAAGCCTAACAAAGTTGCCAGCATTCGACCGGTCAACTCAATCGAAACATCCTGAACCCAATTGAATGTTTTACCAACAGGCAGGCTCTCAAGGATGTCGATGACGCGCTCGCGGATAAGCGGTTCCAACTCAGCCAGGTTTGGCGGTGCAACGGAGGGCATCACCGCGTTTCTTTGAGGACCATGTTTGGGTTGGTCGAGTTGGATGAAACTTTCACCCTGCAATTCTTGAGATTCGATCTCCTCGGCCTCAACAATGGATATCCCTCCAGCCTCGGAAGAAAATACCTGATGATTGGTATCGACCTCTTTAATCAGGTCGTGGCTGGTAACCGACCAAAAGGGACCGTTGACGCTGTCAGCCAGATAGTGGACCGGTGCTTCCTTCCGCAGTCGGGCAAACCAGGGCCGCCACGTATCGTTGTGAAAGAGTTCGGGCCTGCTGACATCAATTTCTTCCAGTGGTGTGTTGCCTACCACCTCTTGTTCTTCTGCTTGTTTGGTAATGCTCATCAGTTAGTCCTCGTGTGTAATACACCGGTGCATATAAGTTGAGTCTCCGTTTTAACTATGATACTAATTAACAAAGGTAAAATGCAAAGGATCGATATGGACGCCAATATTGAAAAGTACGATGGGTTGTTGTTTGACGCGGATAACCACTACTATGAAGCGGAGGATGCCTTTACCCGCTATGTCCCGAAGCGAATGCAGAAGCGCTGTGTGGAATGGGTGGAAATGAAAGATGGCAAGAAATTTCACCTGATTGCCGGGAAATTAAATAAGTCTGTTGGTAACCCGACCTTCAACCCCGTTTCGAAACCCGGCGTGCTTCGTGAGTACTACCATGGCAACCCGCGCGGTATGACATTCATTGAGCTGACACACTCGGCGCTAGGGCCGATGCCACCGGAATACATGGACCGCGACGCACGAATCGCTAGGATAAAAGAACAGGGACTTGAGGCTGCATGGCTATTTCCAACGGCTGGCATTCTTTACGAACAACCCATGATTCACGATATCGATGCGATGTGCACTTTGTTCGAGGGTTTCAATCGCTGGCTCGATGACGACTGGGGTCTCTCTTATCAGGAGCAACTCTTTGCAGCGCCATACATCACCCTGGCCGATGTCGACTGGGCCTGCAGCGAACTGGAGTGGGCATTGGAGCGGGATGCGCGAGTGCTTGTCATGCGCCCCTCGGCCGTGTGCACCCGTGACGGTTACTTTGCGCCTTCACATGAGCGATTTGATCCTTTTTGGGCGAGGGTTAACGAAGCCGGTATCACCGTCGTTGCGCACGTTGGTGCCAATGGCTACACATCAAATGGCTATGGGGGCAACGCGGCACTGGCAACGCTCGGCGGCGGGCGTAAACCTTCGGTCGCGGGTCTTATTTCGGAACGAGCTATCTATGATTTTCTCTTAACCCTGGCTTACGACAAGCTTTTTGAGCGTTTTCCTAACCTTCGAATCGCCTCTGTCGAAAATGGCTCGGGCTTTTTGGGAGATCTTTTTATTAAGCTGGAACAATCAAAAGCCAGGATGCCAAAGTACTATGATCAGGATCCGGCTGAACTCTTCCGGCAACATGTATGGATTAACCCTTTCTGGGAAGACAAGATTTCAGATGTGGCGAAACATATGGGGGCGGATCGCGTACTCTTCGGATCAGATTGGCCCCATATGGAAGGCATGGAACACCCCCAGGAAGTATTTGGAGACCTTGACGGCGTCACTTTAGCTCAGCAACAACTCATATTGCATGACAACGCGGCAGCTTTGAATCAACGCCAGGCGCTTTAGTAAATGCCAATCTCCTGCTGATTACTCTGGTATAACCAGTATCACAGTTTTATAGTAATCAGCAATACAGCTTTCAAAAAATAGTCCGGAATCGATTAATGGCGAAAAATCTCACGACTGAACGAGCCGCAGTACGGATAGCGCGAAACATTGTCCAGGATATTCAAGCTCGTGAACTAAGGCCTGGTTCACCCCTCGATCCGGAGCACGTGATGGTTGAAAAATTGGGCGTGGCTCGCGCCACAGTTCGTGAGGCGCTTCGTTTTCTTGAGTTACAAGGCGCACTTCGAATTAAAGCCGGTCCTGGTGGCGGACCGGTCGTGAGTGTCCCAGATACCGGTCACCTTGCCAGCGCCATTTCACTTCAACTTCAGTTCGCCAATGCAACCTTCCAATCAGTGGTTGATGCCCGCATGTCTATCTACCCGGTGCTGGCTGGCGAGGCTGCACAAAACGCAACCCATCAACACATCCAGGCGATTCATCAGAGCACCGTTCGCATGCGCTCCGCGACCAAAGATTCAGATTTACTGGCACAAGAAACACGGCAGTTTCACAATCTTGTCGCTGATGCGTCGGGCAATATGGTGTTGGGTTTTCTCGTTAAAGCATTACATCGAATGTCTGAGGGTGCGGGTATTCAATATAATTTAAAGCAAAGAAAGGCCAGCGTTGAAAAGGCTGAGAAAGTACTTTTAGCCATTGAAGCCGGAGATGCTGAAGCTGCACGCAAAGTGACAGAAGAAATGCTGGCCGCCGCCCTTCGTTACTGGAAAAAGACGGCACCTGAATTACTGGATAATCCCGTTTCGTGGCTAGCTGACCTGCCTCGGGAAAATCTCGTACTTCCGGAACTTCAAGTCGTACAGCCATAACGTTTAATTCTACGAATGACGATAATTGTTGCATCACCAGTTTAATAAAAAGGAGAACTAAAGTGGATCAGGCAGATTACGAGAACATACGCTACGAAGTGGAGGACGGCCGCGCCCGAATTACGCTGGCACGTCCAGAGAAACTGAACGCGATTACCTATGATCTGTTGCAAGAATTGCAACACGCACTTTGGGAAGCTGACGACAATCGTGAGGTGCACTGTATTATTTTAAGCGGCGAGGGTCGCGCCTTCTGCACGGGTTACGACCTGACGGGACTGCCAGCGCGAGGCAGAGGCAAAGAGTCCACCCGACGTACCGGGCGCAGTCATGATGATGACGTCTGGTTAATGGAACGAAATAATCGTTGTATCCGGTCTATCTGGGAAGTGCATAAGCCTACCATTGCCCAGATTCATGGTTACTGCCTGGCAGGTGGTACTGACCTGGTGATGGGCTGCGATATGCTGGTTGCTGCAGACGACGCGAAAATAGGTTTCCCGGCTGCCAGATCGATGGGTGCTTTGCCTAACAACTTATGGATGTATCACTGCGGCCCACAGTGGGCCAAGCGATTACAGTTAACTGGTGATTCGATATCAGGCAAGGACGCAGCGGCGATTGGACTTGTTATGAAATCTGTTCCTGCAGATTTGTTGGAAGATGAGGTCGAAGGACTTGCCGATCGACTCAGCGTCATCGATCCGGATCTGCTCGCGGCAAACAAGCGCATTACCAATCTGGGTCTTGAACTGATGGGTGCACAGGTTTTACAAAGACTCGCTGCAGAAAACGACGCGCGTGCGCACCATGCACCGGCAGTTCGTGAGTACGGTCGGTCATTCAAGGAGCACGGTCTGAAGGAAACTCTGCGAAAAAGAGATGAACCCTTTGGCGAAGGTATGGCGCATGTCCATGTACCTGACGGCCGGATTGTGCATTAACTATTCAGGAGCTACTTAGACAGGAGTAACTTATTCAGGAGTCAGGCTTGTCACAGTCAGAAAAAAACCAACATCTGACTCCCGTTGTCCAGTACGTCACCAAACGCTGGATCACCGAAGCAGCGCTGCAGATACGGTGTCCACAGCAACCCCCAAGGAGGTCACCGGGATCCGTCTTGAGGGGTTGTCGGTAGACCTTCTTAAAACTGCTCCTGGGCTTCGATCTGGATCATCGCCTTCGCAATACGGTAGGTCCCACCCGGCAGATAGTGAACTTCAACAAACATACCGACCCTCAGCAATTCAAGCGCACCAAAGTCCACACCCAGCATCCTGACACGCAGAGGATCTGCAATAGTTGCAGGACCGTAAAAATACTTTATACCGCCAACTACAATGGTGCGCTCAATCCCGTCGATTTCTTGAATCCTGCCGTTCGCAGCTCTCTGCGACACATTGTTATCTATCGAGTTTACGATCGTAAAATAGTCTACTGCTTTGACAACAACTTCATAGCTATTGTTGTTGTTATCGTCCTGTGGAGTCTCAAAGTTCGGAGCCGTTGTGAATACGAGCACACCGCTATTGGTGTTAATCTGGAAGAAGGATGCGTCGTTACCGCCGGTAATCGAGAATTTGATACCAGCAGGGTCGCTGATTTCCACATCGATAACATCCGTTGTGTTCTCATCTATCTTAGGCTTGTTGTTGCTGGTGATTTCAAACTCATTGACATCCGTGACGGTTATCTGGAATCGCTCGACAGTATTTTCACCACCGGTGCTGGTTGCCCTGATATCAATAAGCCGGATCGCGCCGCCTTTTTCAAAGTCGAGCGGGTTGGCGACGGTGACGACACCGGTCGACGAATCAATTTTGAAGTTGCCCTTGTCATTTTTAGTCAAATCGTAAGAAACCGTCTGACCCGGATCAATATCCTTTGAAAAGCCGGTGAGTTGTACAGGGCTACCAATCGCGACGTCTTCAGCAACGATATTGGCATCCGGATCAGTATCGAGGATCGCAGCTATTTCAATGACGTTGAGCACTTCAACCGTGATCATCTGTTGAGCAATCTGAGGGCCATTGTCGACTTCTACCGTAACCTGGTATTTATTATCTTGTTGTTGGTCGACGGGATTTTCATAATCGGGCTTGTCAACAAACGACAGCGCACCGGAGATGAGGAGTATTTTAAACTTCGCAGCATCCTCACCACCGATAATGGTGTAGCTCAAATCACCCCCGCCGAGTGGATCGTCAGCCGTGATCGTAACCGAAGCAAAGTCATTTTCGTTTGTATATGGTCTGTCGCTGCTGGTTATCCAGAGATTAGCATTGTCAAAAACATAGATGGTGAATGTCCGTTGGCCTTCGCCGCCCAGACTACTGGTCGCCTTAACCGTGATGTTTTCTTCCCCGACCACGATAGGCCCATCCACGGATACCACACCTGACAGGTTGTGGATGCTGAACTTTCCACCTGCATTATCAGATAATTCGTAAAAAACAGTCGCCAGGTCATCAAACCCCCAGCCGACGGCAGTAATTCCAACAGTGGCTCCGATACCATCGTTTACTTCAACCTCGTTATTGTCCGGATGAAAATCAATGACAAACGGTACAGGCTTAACGGTTATGGTAAATTCCTGCGAAACGTCCGGGCTAGCATCGGAGCTGTTTGCCCCGACTGTGATGACATAATCTCCCTCAAGTAGAGTGGCGGCGACGCGCACCTGGCCCGTATTTGCATGAATGGAGAACGCCCCCTCGACACTGTCCGCGAGATAGTAGCTAACCGATGCGTTAAAATCTTTATCCTCGGCGTATGCGGTGAGAGCAACCAGATCACCCAAAGATGCATCCTCCGACACTTCGTTCGTGGCTGTATCTGTATCGATTATTTCACTGATGTTAAATTCGTTCTCGCTGACTGCTGCAGCACTGGATGAAGCCCAAAAAGATGATATGAAACATATCAAAATAGAGAGCGCCTTCACTCTGCCTGAGTTACAAGGGTTGGCCATTTTCATACTCCAAAAAAGTCCTCTGCCAGAAACGCTTCCATATCGTTTAGCTGACGGTCTGTTCGTAACGTCTTGGATATACTTGGAACAAACATGACCACAGCGGGGGTTCGGATAAGCGGTGTAAGGCAGGCGACGGTATTATGTGCCTCAATCACGCGGTCGTATGTTTTCAGCCAAGTGTAAGTTTTCTCTTACAAATAAAGGGTTTATGTAAGAGCGAGGCCGTGGATTAACGGCCTAAATTCCCTTCTTGACGGTAGCTGGAACAAGGACTTTGACCAATGATTCCCGCATTTCTATCACGTTGCCAATGATTGATTAACCATCACATGCTGAAGATAGTTGAGAATCGGGGAAATTTTGCGGTAACTTTCGAAGGGTTCGAAGGGTTCGAAGGACAGTTACTCTGACCCCCGACATTGTTACCAACCGGCTCCCGCTTATGATTCGCCTGACGCGGTGACGCGTACAGTTTGACTGCTCCGCTTGCGGCACGATAGCTGTGAAACAGATCAGGATCGGCGGCAACGCGATAGAAACCATTCGACTTACTACCCACACGGATAAAGGTAGTTGGGGTTACGTGGTATCAGGCCGGTCGACATGATCACCTCGGCAACCTGCTCCGAATAAGATACTCAATCAACATCCAGGCCAATTCGATTCTATTTAACCAGTTTGAGCCACCTGGTTGATAGATAGATCCCGCTGGCACAGGCAGATGGGCATTTAATTTCTAACGAAGGTCGCGACGAGTGACTACAAACCAATCAGTTCTCCAACACCACCGTAAAAAGCAGCACGGACATCTTCGGAAACACCACTCATTTGTCTCTCGCACAGGGCCACAGCGTCAGCCGTGCCTTCCACATGTGGGTAGTCACTTGAGAAACACAACATGTCTGGCGCCAGTTCCAGTACCGGCGTGAGCGGCTGAGACACCACGAGTGGCGTGACTCGAACCTGACGTCGCAGATATTCCGAAGGCGCCAGTGGCAGCTTGTAGGCTGTGCCCGCAAAGTCCGGGCGAAATTCTCCATCATTCAAGATGGTATTAGCGGCATGTCCTACACCATGGTCCAGGATGCCAAGCAGGTGAGGTAACCATGAGATACCCACTTCTTCCACAACCACGGTCAGCCCGGGGTGACGATCGAGAACACCGTCGAACACCATCGCAGCAAGCAGTAGTTGTGGCGCAATTTGTGGATTCACAATCATATTCAGCATGCTATAGGTCGTCAGATCATCAGCGCCATTATTCGCCCATCCAACGTTGATGGATTCACGGCCAAAACCAACATGTGCGAATGCCGCCATGCCAAGATCTTCTGCTGCGGACCAGAGTGAATCAAAATCCGGATGTGTTAAAGACCTGGCCATGTCTGGCTGACCCCCGCCACGTCGACCACCGACGGGCGTTTCGGGTATGGCAAACGCGCGACTGCCCTGCCCCCGCATGCGTGTCATCTCCTCAATAGACCAGGGGATGTCTGACATATCGATCTGGGTGACTGGAATAAGCCGGTCGGTATGACCCGCGACCTGGTTGGCGGCCCAGCGATTCCAGCATTGCCGGATCTTTGGCAACAGATCATAGCGCCTTGCCCGCCCTGCCTGTACAAACGCACCCACCAGGAAAGTAGGATTCAGAAACTGTATATCGATACCACGTTCATCACAGAACGTCAGTCGCGCTTCGGCAGCGCAATAGGGATCGGCACCCGAATCCGCCTGGTATTCCGGTTGACGCGTATCGGTGATCTCGAGATGTTGCGTGAACCCAGGCAGAATAGTGTCATAGCCACCTGTTGGCTGCTGCGAGTCGGGCAGAGCCGATAGCCTTGGATTAGAGATACCAAAAACCGAATTGGCTATCTCCATAAACCGAGCCGCTGGTCCCAACTCGTCTGCGAGTTCGCTATCTGTCTGTTGAACCCAGTCCAGCGGCTCATGCAAATGTGCATCTACATCAATTATTCGCATCACTTCCTCCTGTTGTCCGAATCATGCGCGTAATTTCGCGAGCAGCCTTTACTTGATAATACCGGACTCTTCCAGCCTTTTCCGGCTGTCGGCATCAAGGCCAAGTTCTTCCAGAATCTGGTCAGTATGCTGGCCGAGACCCGGAGCTGCGGTACGCACCCGGGTTGGGGTGCGTGAGAACTTGGCAGCCGGGCCGGTGATCGGTGCAGTCTCGCCGCTTTCGAATTCCGTGGGTTGGAGCATGTCGCGTTCAAGGATGTGAGGGTCTTCGGCAGCTTCAACAAACGTTTGAACGGGCGCGATCGGCAGTCCGTGCGCGAGTAGGATCTCCATCGCCTGGGCGCGCGTACGTTCGGCAAGCCAGTCGCCGAGCATCATGTTGCAGACATCGCGGTTTTCTACACGCGCGTCGCGTGTTGCAAAAGCAGGATTGTCGGCCAGGTCGGGCTGCCCGAGAATCTCCGCGAGTGCACCCCAATGCGCATCAAGCAGGATGCCTACATACACCGGTCCGTCCTGACAGCTAAATACGTTAGCAGGCACTGCAAAACCAAACTCGTTACCCATGCGACCGGGCGCCACACCCATGGCTCCGAGTGTGAGCATGCCATTACTCTGGAACAGCATGGAATCCAGCAGCGCAACGTCCACATGCTGGCCCTCACCTGTCTGATCGCGATGACGTAACGCCGCCATGGCACCGATTGCACCGTGCAGCCCACCAAGGTCGTCAGCGAGGAAGGTACCGGCCTTGGTTGGCGGTCCTTCCGGTGAGCCGTTTACTGACAGGAATCCCGAGGCGGCCTGCGCCAGGGGGTCATAAGCTGCGCCCTCGTGCCGGGGTCCAAATTGCCCCCAGCCAGTAATGGAAACGTATACGATATCAGGTTTGACGGCACGTATTCCCTCGTAACCGAGCCCGTATCGCTGCATCGTGCCGACCTTGAAGTTCTCCACCATGATGTCACTCTTGCGTGCCAGCTCGAGGCAAACATCACGACCCTCTGGCTGCCGGATGTCGAGCGTCAGCGCACGTTTGTTGCGATTGACAGTGGCGTGAATAAAGCTGACATCAGTGCCTGGCAGCAACGGCGAGATCGCGCGCCCAACGTCACCTGATGGAATCTCGACCTTAATCACATCTGCGCCCAGATCCGCTAATACAGTGCCACACATTGGACCTGCCCAGGTTGTCGTCACTTCCAGTACACGTACCCCCGCCAGCGGTCCTGTCAGGTCGGTACGTGCGTCGCTATAGAACTCGTCTTTCTGCATTGTGTGCTCCCGTTAGCCTCTGATGAGTCTACCGCAGTTGTAACTATGGGTATTACCTTTTATGCAAAAAAACCACCGGTTTTTGCCAGGGTAATTTTGAATGAGTCACGCTCCTGCAAACGAACCAGATAGTTATCCAATGTGGACTGCATATCTACACCAACTTTTGCACAAGGACTAGTGCCGCATCCTCAGGTCCCCATAGCGTCAGCGACTCAAACAAAGGTTCAAAGCCTTTTGCAAAGTAAGAATACGCCCGAGGATTTCTATGTAAGCACGATTGGCTTCTTCTATGCCAAACCACTCTGGTAATCCCTTCAATATTTCGGCGCATACGGTTCTGTCTTCATCTTCGAACTCTACTATCTGAACGTCTGTCATCGGTATTTGTTTTAAGTGACCCTGATTAGCGGCATTGATTATACTGCCCAGGTAGGAAATAGAGAGGTAAAACCATGCAAACTGTACTCGATGTGATCTTCCCTCATCAGGCTAACAATGACTATCGCGGCGGCAAGATTGCCTTCTATGGCTTCTGCCTGCTGATGATACCTCTGGTGTTCCGATCGACAGTCCACTTTTTAAAGCCTGACAGCGGCGTGAATTCGATTGCCAGCATTATGGTCTTCGAGGGTACACCTGACCCGAACAACATTATCTATATGTTCAGTGCCATCGGGGGTTTGCATCAAATGCTCTGGGTGTTCTTCTATGGGATCGTACTCTGGCGCTATCGCAATCTGATTCCACTGATGTTTGCGCTAATGGTTGTCGAAGGATTTTTTGGGATGATAGTAAGTTCAATGCACCCACTGACACCGGAGTATTTTGAATACACGCCACCCGGGAAACTCGGCGCTCTGCCGAAGCTCGTGCTCTGTGCAGCATTGTTGTTCCTTTCTGTCTTGCATTCGCAGCGTCGTGCACTGCCAGGGTAAGTCATCACAATGACATTATTAAACTACTTACTCCTGCCTGCCAAAGATACCCACTTCTTTTTGAATGCGCTCGGCATAGTCCGGGAGTGCGGGGAACTCGTTTGCAATTTCCGTGAGCCAGGTTTCCGGTTTGTTGTCAAAGATACCCGACAACAGGCTTGCTACACTGAAATCGAAGACTGTCAGTCGACTGCCAACAATGTACTTCCCTTCTGCAACAACCTGATTTATTGCAGTCAGGTCTCGCCGCGCAAAGCCCTTCTGCTCTTCCAATGTGTGCCTGCCAAGTCCATGCAAGTCATAGGTCTTAATAACCTGTTTCCTGGCCATGCTGGTCACGATCGGGCGGACAAGAGCAGGTATAGACCCAAAAAAACCATTAACGATATTTGGCCACCAGCTTTCATCCAACCAGCGGCTCGCGACCATCATCCAGTATAGATGATCCTCGCCTAATCTGACGAAAGCAGTTCCCTGACCCCGTTCAGAATCTGAGAGGCGGGCATAGAGTCCACCATTTGAAATCTGATCAAGGTATTCAAAGATAAGTTCAGAGTCAGGTATTTTCTGCCCATCAACTTCAACATACGGTATTTTACCCTTGGGCGTCTTGCGTGGATCTGCCTCCTCACGCAATTCGTAGTCCATATTCAGGTACTTGAGCGCCATCTCAACTTTCAGACTGAACGGACTCACGTTTCTAAGACCAAATGCCTCGGGGAAGATGTAAAGTGTGATCATGGGTGTTGCGCTCCGGTTGCATCTTTTCGTCAGCTATATTATCAGAACTCCACTGGCAGCCTTATGTCAGTAGCGATTACGTTTTCAAGCCAAACAGAATTCTTGGGACACGCCAGCGACGAACCAGAGCCTCGTAAATCAACAGTGATCCGAAGGCGGTGACACCTATCAACATCGCCACTTCAACCAGCACCGGCAGATCCATCGGAAAAACAAAAAATGCCGTGATTAACAAAATCGGTTGATGCAATACATAAACCGGTAAAATCGCCACATTCAGATAAGAGAGCACCAGTGATGGCTTGTCAAAACAGCCTGCGGCAAAACCAGACAATGTTAAAATGGCGCACCAGCCATAGATTCCACTAAGTGTAGAATAGAGGATACCGTCCCAGAAGGCATCCATCTGTCCCGTCTTCCAGTAGGCATTGCAGCTGAGCTCAAGTACCAAAAAGGTCAGTGTCAGATAGCCAAAATGCCAACGATTCCGCTGTAGAGTATCCCAGAATAGTTGGTTCTTTGCACAGACCACACCTGAAGCAAACATACTGAACCAACGTAGATGTGCGGCCCAGTCATCCACGAATGCGTGGGTGGTCGGATTTACCTCAGACACAAGTATATTCGTTCCACATAGCAAAACTGCTGGAATGACAATGAGCGCCAGGGTGAATCCGGATGACTGATTTATCAACCGTACTTTTAGCCATGACCAGCAAAACGACAGAGCCAGGACATATGCCAGAAGGTAAACCAAAAACCAGAGATGATCCCATGTGGGCAGTTGCTTACCCGGAAAAGATTCACCTGTCAGGTAGGATGTAAACCAGAATCTGAGGTACCCATTCGTTACATATCCTTTGCGCAATAATTCTACATAGGTCTGGGGTGGGATGATTACCAACATCCCAAACAGGATCACAGGTAAAAGGCGTTTTAGCCTGTCCCGGGCGAACATCGATGGGCCAAGTTTGTCCATGAGGAAACTACTGGCAACCCCCGAGACAAAAAACAGCAGCGCCAGCCGCCAGGGATTAAGTGCAATCATGGCGAACTCAAGATCTTCAAAGATGCGTGGACTCTTGAGATTGTAGTGCCATGTCACATAGAGAATGCCTGTGTGATACACGATTAAGAGACCAAAGGCAGCAACACGTAGCCAATCCAAAAAGTACTTACGCTGGCCGATAACCATTCCCAGTTTGTTGATTTCGGGATTAGTCTACATATCAAATGATTTCTGTTATATTGATATCTAATCATGAGTGAATTTAATATATCTAAACTCAGAAGACTTGATGGTTCTCTGCTACTGATACTCCATGAGTTGATCGACTGTCGAAATGCTAAACAGGTGGCAGATCGTTTGAGCCTGAGTCAATCAGCGATCAGCCATGCGTTAACCCGCTTGCGTGCGCTGTTTGATGATCCTTTGTTTATCCGAAAACCACATGGTCTTGAGCCCACCACAAGAGCGCTTGCCATGCAGTCACAGTTGAAAGAGTTTCTTTCAAACGCAGAAAAACTACTGAACGTCCAAACTGACTTTATACCTGCGAGCAGCCGTAGATTATTTTCAGTTGCGGCACCGGAATATTTCACGTCACTCGTTGCCTCAGCGCTGGTTAATCACTGGAAAAAAGTAGCTCCTTCCATGTCTGTTTACTACTCACAAATGCCATCAACTGAGTCAATTGAAGATATTCGACGGGGACGACTCGATCTCGCCATCGGGCGACCGGAGGAATCTTTGCCATCGGGGCTGGTGCAGGAGGTGTTATACAAGGATGTGTATTGCGTTGTCGCCAGGAAAAAACATCCCCGGATTCAGCGCAAGATGTCGAACCAACAATATCAAAATGAATCCCATGTACTGGCAAGTGCGAGAAGCGAAGTCACCACATCAGAGAGCAACATTTACCCGAGAATGCCTTCCGGTATCGTTGTTCAAAACTGGATGACCGCAATGTCAATCGTGGCAGAATCAGACTGTCTTGCCACTTGTCACCGTAAAATGGCCGAGCGATTTTCCGGCGCCCTAGGTCTCCAGGTCCTCGATCCGCCTTTTGAGCCAGATGTCTTTACGGTCTCCGTTGTGAGAAGACAAAGTCCCGATGATGGTGTCAGATGGTTGTTAGGGCAGATCGCGGACGTCGTTTCGTAATGCCGCAAACGAAAGCAGGCAGCAATGGATCCAGCACCGATACTGACACGCCCATCAAAAAGGCGCGATTGCTCGCGCCTTAATAAACGGAAAAAAACTCGGAATTTACTCTGATGTCTCTGTTATCGATTGATAAGTCGCCACTTTCAGATCGGACCTGAAAGAGTAAGGTGAGCCCATTAATTGAATCATGCCAACAGCTACAATATCTTCCACAGGATCAATCCAGAATACGGTACCGGCAGCACCACCCCAGTTGAATTCTCCTGCACTGCCGATGACACCAGCAGCGACCGGATCAGTCACCAATCCAAACCCCAGCCCGAATCCGAAACCACGAAGCTGCTGGCCCAGCGTCGGCTTTTCTCCGCTACCACCACTGACGATACTCGCTGGTAAGTGATTACTTGCCATGTAGGCGACGGTCTTCGCACCCAATATTCTTTTGCCATCTAACGATCCGCCATTTCGCATTGCCTCTGCAAAGCGCATGTAGTCCATTGTGGACGACACGAGGCCACCACCACCTGAATACAGAGAAACAGAATGATAGTCCTGCATTGCTTCCGGCTTACCTTTCGGAATCGTCGTTAACAATTTTGTTTCCGGGTTGATGTAGTGATTAGGTAAAAATCGATCTGCCTTCTCTGGCGGGACCTGGAAAAAAGTGTCCACCATGCCTAGGGGTTCGAACATATTCACTTGCAAATACTTATCGAATGGTTGACCGCTTATTCGCTGAACGACAAGGCCGGTAATATCAACGGCAATGGAGTAGTGCCACTGATCACCAGGATTGAATTTCAAGGGTAGTTTTGCAACTTTCTGCGCAAATTCATCGAGATCCTTTGCTGCCCATAGATTCGCCTCCGCATAAAATTTGTCGACCGGATCACCCTTGGGATTAAATCCATATGAGAAGCCCGCCGTGTGCGTAAGCAGTTGTTGCATAGTCATTTCACGTTCAGCGGCAACCTGTTCGCCATCTTCGTTTAACACCTTTAGATCTGCCAGTTCAGGTACAAACTTTGAAACCGGGTCACTCAGCTGGAATTTACCTTGCTCATAGAGCTGCATTACTGCGGCAGCGGTAATCGGCTTGGTCATTGAATAAATGCGAAACAAATCATCCTTTTTGAGCGGTGTTTTATCATCGGCCCCTCGCTGACCCACCGCTTCGAAATGCACAATCTTGCCGCGACGCGCCACCATGGTGATGATGCCTGCCAGTTTCTTGTCATCAACATAGCTTTGCGTCATTTCAGTAATTCGTTCCAGCCGCTCAGCTGACATGCCTTGCCGTTCCGCTTTGACATTCGGCATCTCACGAGCGACGGTGATCTGGGTAGCCATCATTATCATGGTCGTCAATACAAAGCCCACGACGCTTTTTTGTCTTAGTCTGGTATTCAATTTCCGCTCCAATTTTTACTGTTTAATATTAAAGTTTTTGATTTCGGGTCTGGAGTATAGGAAAGGTCAGCCTCTCTTTCCAGAGAGGCTGATACTTCCAGATCAACTGACACACATGTTTGCTGTTACCGGTGTACCTGCTTCAACGTGGATCCAGGCCTTTTTCAGCTCTGAGTTTGTTCATTCGTCCCTTATCGACGTTCATTCGCTCGCCCAGCTGACTTTCGTCAACAGTGCCAGCCATATGGGCACCAGCCGTTTTACCGTTGTACATAATCTTCTTGGTGGGTGTGACCGCGAGCACGATTCTCAATGGGGAATCGAGCAGGTTATAAAAAAACTCCTCGCCCTGTCTATTTTCTGGATTAAGTTTCTGCGAGAGTGCAGTGTAAAACCACTTCTTGGTGTCATCGTCTTCAAAGAACTCACCTGTTCCTTTGAAAGTAATTGCACCGCCTGGTAAGCCTGCGGCATCAATTCCCGGTGGATAACCATGCGCACTTACATTAACGGACACCCTGTTATCTCTTCTGATTGCTACAGTTCTATGCCTGTGTTCAGAAAACGTAATCCAGATTTTGCCATCGTGCCACACAAAAGCGTGTGTTACGCCGACTGGCCAGCCATCTTTGGTTGCCCACATCAGAACACACTCAACAGAGTTGTTCATTAACTGGTCGATCTCCTCATCTGTAAAAGGATAAATTGAGACGATTTCGTGATCGTGTGTTTGTGTCATGGTTTACCCCTGGTGTTGGTTATTGGTTGTCGCAACATGCCGCTATACTACAACATTGTGCGGTGCTGAACTGTTTGTTCGCTCAGGCTCCATTTTTAATTTTCCGGGTAAATACTTTATGCTTGTATCCAACAGTTCGATAGGAAGCATCGAAGTGAAACTCAACAGTGACCTGGAAGACAAAATTATCCAGTCCGTAAAAACAAACATGGACAAACAGATTGCTTTTACTAAAGAACTGGTCAGGTTCCCCTCTGTGCGGGGTCAGGAACATACTGCTCAGGATTTTCTTTTTACGCAAATGAAAAACCGTGGATTAACCATGGATCGATGGAGCATTGATGTCGCAGACATAAAATCCCATCCTGGTTTCTCCCCCGTTGCCGTTGATTATGCCAATGCTATTAACGTGGTTGGAACCCATCGACCGAAAGCTGAGACAGGCAAATCCCTGATCCTGAACGGGCATATTGACGTGGTACCCGTCGGACCACTGGACATGTGGGAGCACCCTCCATTTGAGCCGCATGTTGACGGCGATTGGTTATATGGCCGCGGCAGTGGTGACATGAAAGCTGGCATCGGTGCCAACATTTTCGCCCTGGATGCACTCAAAGCAATTGGCTATCAACCGGCAGCAACGGTTTATCTGCAATCTGTCACAGAAGAAGAGTGTACTGGTAACGGCGCCCTCTCAGCACTCGTCAGGGGTTACAAGGCAGATGCCGCGATTATCCCGGAACCCATGAACGACTATCTTGTGCGCACAAATATCGGCGTTATCTGGTTTAAAGTGCATGTCAAAGGCAGGCCGGTACATGTTGCTGATGCAAGCAGTGGTGCCAATGCAATTGATGCTGCCGCTTATCTTATTTCAGCATTGAAGGAATTTGAAAAGAAGCGCAATGCGCTGAAATCAAACTACCCACATTTTGCAAACCTGGACAAACCCATCAACGTCAATGTCGGTAAAATAGAAGGTGGTGACTGGGCCTCCTCGGTGCCAGCCTGGTGTACCTTTGATGTACGCACGGCGCTCTATCCCGGTGAAGACGCAAGACAAGGGGCCAGGGAAATTGAAGACTTCCTGCGTAATGTGTCGGGTAATCATCCGTTTTTATCCAACAATCCACCAGAGGTTGAGTTCAATGGTTTTATGGCCGAAGGTTATGAACTGGAACCGGGCAGTGAAGCTGAATCAACCCTGAGCCTGGCCCACAAGACGGTGTACCAGCGCGATCTCGAAGCAGTCACTTCCCTTGCGTATCTGGACGGCCGTGTTTTTGTGCTTTATGACAATACGCCGTGCCTGGTTTACGGGCCGACCTCGGGCAATATTCATGGATTTGACGAGAAGGTGAGTATCAGCTCGATTGAAAAGGTGACCAGTACCATCGCACTTTATATTGCAATGTGGTGTGGGCTGGAGAAGGCGCCGTAGCAGACCCCGCAACCCACAGCAGTCAGTACACTCTGGCCCTAAGGGCCCCAAATGTGAATACCTGCTCATTCACCCGGTAAACCATAGCAGTTAGCCGCACACACAGTGTTAGGATTTTCCTAATTGTGCCTTTGGACAAAGATGATGACACACGATCTTATTGTAATTGGTGGCGGCCTGGCTGGAGCAGCAGTTGCCAAGGTTATGGCAGGTCAGGGATCACACGTCCTGTTACTGGAAAGGGAAACCAAGTTCAAAGATCGTGTCAGGGGAGAAATACTCATGCCCTGGGGTGTTGCCGAAGCCAGGTCGATTGGGCTTTACGAGATCTTAACCAATAAATGCGCCAATACTATTGAAGGCTGGAGCAAGTACGCCGAAGCCGGTGAATTCATCGACCGGCGAGATCTGGCCTCAAGCAATCCGCACAAAACCTGTGCGCTCGGTTTTTCTCACCCCGAAATGCAATCTGTCATGATCCAGTCGGCCAGGGAAGCGGGTGCCGATGTTGTACAGGGCGCTAACGTGACTGGCCTGATCCCTGGAGAGTTTCCCTCGGTTACATACAAGCAGCAAGGCAATGAACTAACAGCTTCCGCCAGGCTCTTAATCGGCGCCGATGGTCGACAATCACTCACAAGTAAACTGGGAGGATTTATACGCCACAAAGGCAACGATCGCATGCTATTTGCTGGTTTGCTGTTGCAAGGTATTGATGTTGACGAAAAATCATCCCACTTCATTGTAAACGCACAGCTCGGACAGATGATTTCAATTTTTCCGATCGGCCAGAACCGCTTCAGAACTTATGTCGCTACTAACAAACACAAAACACCAAAAACGCTCAGTGGATCAAAAGCGATTCCGGACTTTATCAATGCTTGTTATGCCAGTGGCGTTCCCCGGCAATGGTTTACAAAAATTAAAGCCATTGGGCCCCTCGCCAGTTTCGATGCTACGCCAAACTGGGTCGCTTCTGCCTACAAAAGTAATATGGTACTTGTGGGAGATGCTGCTGGCGTGAGTGATCCAACCTGGGGATGTGGCATGTCACTCGCACTTAGAGATGCTCGAATCTTGTCAGACCAACTCACAAACACTAACGACTGGGATGAAGGAGCACAAAGCTATGCTGATCAGCGCGCTGAATACTTCGAATCGATTCAGCGGATCGAATCCTGGATGACAGATATGTTCCTGGCGCTGGATGATGGCACCAATGACCGACGCACCAGGGCGTTACCGAAAATAGCCGCTGATGCTACGCGCATGCCTGACATTGTCGGCTTAGGGCCAGAGTCGCCGAGCGATGAGATTGCCAGACAACGATTTTATGGCGAATGTTAAATCTACTGTTTTTTCAAATAAACAGGGATCTTAGTTCGCTTGTCAAACTGATTAAGTAAACTGTCCCGCGAGTTTCCCACGAGTTTACAATTGTCGATAGCAGCTATCGACACTCAACACACTTGCTTGTAGCATGAACCTACTGTGTGAAGGTAGGGTGCTGATGCTACGTATTATTCTTCAAGTCATCGGAGTCATCATATTGATTCCAGTTGTCACCATTGTGACCCTGAAACTCGAGAAACAAGGTGCCGATGGTCCGTCCATTCTTTTTCCTGGTGGGGAGCTTGTTTCCGGGGAATTGCATTCTGGTCCTGATCCGGACTGGCGCTTTACCGACGATGTCACCACAATTGAACTTCAATTGGTAAATCCACTGAGCTCCCGCACTATTTTCATTATGGAAAGTGACGGTAAAGTTTACATACCCTCTGGTTACATGCGGTCTTTTCTGGGTCGTATCTGGAAGGACTGGGCATTTCAGGCCGACGAGGGTGATGGTCTTGCCGTCGCACGTATTAGCGGCGTGCGCTACGAACGAAAACTAAACCGCATCAAAGGTGGAGACGTCATCGATGGCGTTGCTGCAAAACTGGCAGCGAAATATGCTGGAGGGAGTACACCTGAAGCAATTGCCGCTATTAAGGAAGCAGTGATGAATGGCGATACCTGGATATTCGAAATGGCCCCAAGAGATGGAGCGCGCTTGTGAAAACTAAAAACTACTTCATTCTCTGCACGGCAATCACGGTTGCCCTGGTCATCAGCCTGCTATACGTTCCCGGCCTCTCTGATACGGTAGAGCAGTTGATCCTTGGGTTTCTAGCCACCAACGCACGATAGCAACGTCTGTGGTCAGTGCGCTAAGGCCTTGGTCCCTTTAGTAAATGACTGACGCCATCAGCGCGGCTACACCACTTACCCTAGACAATGGCATCATACCCACTGGCAAGATACTCGATGAGCTTCCGTGAGCCTATTCGGTGCGCATTTGACTTGACTTCATAGTTTATGGCCTGCTGATATTCTGCAAGAACCAGGGCGACTGCTTTTAATATCTCACTCCCGCCACGCTTTCCACAATCCAGCATCGCGATACGTTTTCCTGCCAGTGACTGCAACCGTTTCGCTTTGTTAATCTGCATCTCATTCCCTAAGCATGGTGACGCCCAATACATTTTCCTACCAGGCGCTACACTTTTCAAATTTTTCGCGTCAGAGTGAAAACTATCCTGTATCAAGGTGAGAGTATTTTGGTTCGCACTTTTTGGGTAGCAAAAGGATCTAAACCTTGATCTATGTCATCTTCACCGCTGCCCGGTTCAGTTCCAATATCAATTGGAGGTGGTGTTATGCAATTTACAATATCAGCACGGGGGAAACCTTCTGCACTACCCATACATCAACTGATCAAGAAAAACTTCAGTCATATTCCGATCAACCAGATTGAGAGTTTTTTCGGCTTTACAGAGCCCTGTACATTGTATGGGGGACGGGTGTTTACCAGTACGGAGCTAAGTCGATACGATTTACGTTCTCTTTATGAGATGGGGATCAACCTGAGGCTGCCGTTAACCAACCATTACGCCACTGCCGACGAATATGCGGCGTGCCTGCCGTTCCTGGAAAAGCACTATCGGCCGGGTAATTCGGTCATCATCACCAATGACCAGCTGGCCAGGTGGATCAAAAACGATTTCCCGGATTACCGGGTCGAGGCCAGTGTTATCAAGAATATCAACACGCTTAAGAAGGTCGAAAAAGCTTACAAGCTATACGATACGGTTATTCTTCCAATGGATGCCAATGAGGACGGGGATTTTCTGCGGTCAATCCCGGAAAAGCAGCGGATCATGTTATTTGCTAACGCAGGCTGCGCTATGACTTGTCCTTCGAAAATCTGCTACCCCAGTGTTTCAAAAATTAACAAAAATGGAGATATGAGCCTCTGGCAGTGTTCCCAGACTCTGAAACCCAGGGACATTCTCGGGATGATGGATTTCGATCTCGGCCATCTGCAGGATATGGGTTTCCATCGTTTCAAGTTGCTTCGATCAAGACCGGGTCAGCTGACAGGGTTTTGATGTTTGAGGTGAGAGTCGAATGCACTTACTTAACGCCAAAACGCAGGTAGCGTTGAGTTGGAAGGAGGGCCCTTTTTGGGGGGCGCCGAGCTAGCATGGAGCCCGTGCCGAGAGCGCCCATTACATTACAGGATTGCAAGACACCCTGAATCAACTCGTTGCTTTGTTTGTCCAATCACAACCGCGTCCTCAACTCCCGCGCTGTGTAAAGCATGCACCACACTCCCCGCTTCTGATTCCGGCACCGTTACCAGCAACCCACCGCTGGTCTGGGGATCCATCAGTACTTCAACCAGACTCTTCGGGATAGTTGATCCAAACCTGGATTCAGCTTCTACCTGAGCCCGGTTAACCTCGTTAGCACCCGTAGTGAATCCCTTGTCATACATCAGAATCGCCTCATCAAACAGCGGTAATGCTTTGCTGTCGATTTCAATTAACAGGTTCGATGCCTTCGCGATCTCCAGCGCATGGCCACAGAGCCCAAATCCTGTGACATCGGTTACAGCATGAACGTCAAAATCCGCCAGCACCCCAGAAGTTGTTGCATTGAGTTCGATTAACTTGTCAAGGCAGCTTTGTAAAGCACCCTCCGACACCTTTTTCTTAACGTTCGCATTGAGTATTACACCGCTACCCAGTGGTTTCGTTAGAATCACTGAGTCACCGACCTGGGCACCGGCATTCGACCAGTATTTTTCAGGATGAACCATACCCGTTACTGCCAAACCAAACTTGGGTTCTGCATCCTCCACACTGTGACCTCCGATCAATATGGCTCCCGCCTGCTGGATTCTCTCGTTGGCACCCTCGATTATTCCCTGGAGAACATCAGCTCCAAGTTTGTCCGACGGAAAACACACCAGATTCAGACAAACCAGCGGTTTACCACCCATCGCATAGACATCACTCAAGGAGTTTGCAGCAGCGATCTGACCGAAAATATAGGGGTCATCTACCGGTGGTGTAATAAAATCTGCAGTAACTACCAGCGCCTGCTCGCCATCCAGGCGATACACGCCCGCATCATCACTGGTGTCGAAACCCACCAGAAGATTGGGATCACTGGTCGCCGGAATCTTCTCCAGCAAAGCTGTCAGTTCGACCGAACTGAGCTTGCCTGCTCAACCGCAAGTGCGGGAAAGACTGGTTAGCGTATGCTTGCGAAAACTAAAAGCCATCTGTGTCCTGGGGTTGGTTGGAATAAATGCCGGAGTAAAATACCACAAATCGGGTCTTGCATGCTCGTCACACGTCTTTCATGTATTCCAGGATCAATCGATCAAATTCCTTAGGGGATTCCCAGAATGGGGCGTGGCCAACATTAGGTAGCAAGTGAATCCTGCGCCTCCACAGATTCCCAAACGCCACAGTTTTCAGGTAGTCGTTATTGACCATCTCTTCGTCGGCACCATTGACGACTGCAATTGGAATCAAGCTTGTTTTGACCACATTTCGCTGATCAGCCCCTTTGCCCTGCCCAACCGCCTCCATCATGAGACGCCGCGCTCTGCCGTCGGTTCGAAGCACCGCTTCACCCAGAAACGGTTCGTAATTTGCTGCGGTCCCGCAGGTAGCGCGGGCATATCGATCAGCTTCATCAGCACTCAGGTTTTCCTGGCCGGTAAATGCCATATGTTCTGAAGGCAGGAAGGCGCTTGCCAGGTCATCAGGGTTTTTACCAACAGGTGGCGTTCCTGAAATCATCAGCCCTGCGATTTCATCAGTCAAAGACAATGTTTCAACGGCGATGTGACCTCCCAATGACCAGCCGACGATAACATAACTCGTCACGCCGAGAGATCGCATGACTTGCAAGACGACGTCTGCGTACCCGCTCATTGTATAAGTTTGTTCCGGAATCAAGGCATTGCCAGAGTTTCCGTGGCCAGGTAAATCCATGGCGATGCAATGGAATAATTTACCAACGTCACCATTTATCTGATGTCGAAATACTTCCTTGCAAGACGAGTTTCCGTGTATGAAAAGTATCGTTTTGCCCTTACCATCGCTTTCTGCAATTTCAATATTACAATGAGTCGTTTTTATTGTTCGGTTTATCATTTCTAAAAGAAGGGAAATTATTTCCTCAAAAAGTATCCTACTTACGCTCATTAATCAAAAAATCATCAGCGATGGGATTGGGAGAATCTGCAGGGACATCTGTCAATCCGCTGTTTTTGTAGTTATCCACCGCATGACGGACTTCCCGTTCCGGATAAAATGTATAGAAGATAGCCGCGATGACACAAAATGTACCGGCGACGGGTCCAATAAGCAGCACGCCGAGGGGCTCTTCTGCACTTCTGCCATAGGCGGACAACAAATAGCTGAGAATTGCTGCTGCTGCCGCATAAACCCATTTCGTGAACAACCCCTGAACGCCATAATACATTCCAGCCCGGTTTGCCCCGGTGCGCGCTTCATCAAGGTCAATCAACTGACCGAGGATAACCGTTGGCAGTATCATGAGACCGGCAATCGGGAATCCCTTAATGATAGACAGCACAATAATCACGATGAGATTGAATTGATCACCCGCCTCGCCCGGTGAACTGGGTGTTAAGAATCCGTAGGGAAACATCGGCACCCCCAGTAGAAAGATGGTGCCCACCAGTGTTGCTTTCGTCCCGATCTTCGCGACGACCCGATCAATAACGATAAAACCCAGAATAATACCCGGCAGCATCGCGAGTGACAGTTGGGCCGCGAAGCCCTCGTCACGACCCAAAATGACTCTCGCGAAATACGGGACTGCCGGGCCGGTCATTGTAATGCCGAGAATAAAAATGATCTGGGCGAACAGATAGATAACAAATGGCCTGTTGCTGAGCGTCTTGCTCAATGCGTCGCGCATATTCAGTGACGAATGAATAGACGTGAACTGTGATTCGTCTACCGCCAGGATTGGGCAGAGACAACAGATGAATGAGAACACGCAGGATATGACAACCACAATTTGAATTGCCGTTGTAGCCTCAAAACCCTGACCTTTCAGAAAACTGATCCCTGCAAGCCAAAGCACGCCGTAGGCCATAATCATTGGGCCTCCAATTACTGCACGCAGACGAGCCAGTTCAATCCGGTCCTCTTCTGTTCTGGCAATTTCAGGAATCAATGCCAGGTAAGGCGCTACATAGACGGTAAAGAAGATATAGTACAAAGCAAGCAGTGTCGTCAGGTAGGCAAAAATGCTAAAACTGCCCGGTTCGCCAGGTGGGAAGAATATCAGACCAGGAACAGCGCACATGGGTACGATGCCTGCGATCATAAAGACGCGCCGCCGACCGTATTGTGAATTAGACCGGTCTGAGAAATGACCGACGACCGGGTCAGCCAGGGAATCAACGACACCACCAATCAGGCGCGCCAAACCATAGGCTGTCAGCACACCCAGGAAAACCTCCTCACTTACCAGCGCTTCAAGCCCAGCCCCCGCCGGTGGCAAGTAGAAGTATATCCCCAACGAGACGACAACCGAGTTGGTAATTTGCCAGCCGGGACCACCAATGGAAAACAATACCCTTTGCTTAAACGTCAGGTGCATGGTATTCGTCATATCATCGGTCTGGTTGCTGGAGTCAGGGTAAAAATTACATTTATCAGACGTAGAAGCAACCGGTTAAGGACTAAAAGAACGAACGCTGTTTTACCATCTTATCTTGGATTGCTTCTTTCGATTCGTTAGAGTGAGGCCAATTAATAAATCGAGGCAATCAGATGGATTCTGCTGACGTTGTTATTGTAGGCGGCGGTATAGGAGGCTGTACCCTTGGCGCCAAACTCGCCGATTCGGGCCTGAGTGTATTAATACTCGAGCGAGAAACCGATTTTTACGATCGGGTACGCGGTGAATGGATGGCCCCCTGGGGGGTCAAAGAACTGATGAATCTGGATCTGTATGATCTGACAATGCAGGCTGGTGGTCACCATATCACCCGCAATATTGGCTATGATGAACTCCTTAGCCCCGAAGATGCAGAGTCATCCGAAATGCCTTTAAACCTCGTCGCAGGCGTAGACGGGCCTCTCACTATTCAGCATGTCACCTTACAAAACATCATCTTAAACCACGCCATTGAATCTGGGTGTGTAGTAAAAAGGGGCGTCAATAAAGTTGAAATCTCACCTGGCGAGAATCCTGAAGTTTCTTACCTGCATGATGGACAGGCGTCTACCTGCGAATGTCGCCTGATTGTAGGTGCTGATGGCCGCACATCTGTGGTTCGGCGTCAAATTGGATTGAAGCTCGAAGAAGACCCGATTGATCATCTCATCGCAGGTTTACTGATCGACGATGCCCACGACTGGCCCGCGGATCTTCAATCAATCGGTAAGGTTGGCGACATACACTATCTGATTTTTCCGCAAGGCGACGGTAAAGTGCGGCTTTATGTAGATTATGACCTGGCTGATCGCAGTCGATTCGCGGGTGAATCTGGTGCTGCCGAAATGCTCAAGGCTTTCGATATGGCTTGTGTCCCCAACAGTAAGGCGATAGCGAATGCGACACCGATTGGCCCCTGTCGATCAAATCCGAGTCAGGATGCCTGGGTTGATAATCCCTGGGTACAGGGTGTGGTGCTCATCGGCGATGCCGCAGGTTACAACGACCCGATATTGGGGCAAGGGCTTTCGGTGACGTTACGGGATGCCCGAATGGTGGCAGAGATCCTGTCACAGCAACATCAATGGTCAACTGAAATATTCCTGCCTTATGGGCATGAGAGAAAGGAACGATTACGACGACTACGACTGACTGCCCAGTTTGCTACTCAAATGAATGCACGTTTTGGAAAAGAAGCTGAAGCAACGAGAGCCCGGGCCAGGAAAAGAATCAATGAAAATCCGGAACTACAAATGATACTACTGGCCGCATTTATGGGGCCGGAAGCGATTGACGCAAGATATTTCGAACCCGGTTTTCAAGAGAGTTTGTTTGCCTGAGATTGGGTCAGCGTATAGGTCAGAGTAAGAACTGCTGAGTATTTGTTGATTTCTTGTTCAATTAAGTAAACTGTCCCGGGAAATTGAGATACTAATCGGCACCGACGTTGCTTAATACCTGGCAGCGTTTCATGAGTCTCCGTGCATTCTGATCGAAATCGTCTCTGCGGTGCAGCACACAACGGTTGTCCCAGATGATCAGATCAAAGGGTTGCCATATCTGCTGCCACACGTTTTCCGCCAATGTGGCGTAAGACCAGAGTTCATCAAGCAACCCCTCACTTTCGTCCAGCGACAAACCCGGAACATAGGCCCATTCACGGCGACCCAGGTACAACACTTGTCGTCCGGATTCCGGATGAGGCTCGATGATTGGATGAGTTGCACCCGGTGCATCTCGAGGATCGTCAAAGGCATCAAAACCAGGGCGTAACTTCCCGATACTGGTATGCGCCGCATCATGTTTGATCGTCAGCCTGTCGATGCGAGCGACTAGTTCTGCTGGTAGTGCGTCAAACGCTGCATACTGGTTGGCGAAATAGGTGTCACCACCCTCCGCCGGGATCTCCACGCCAAGCAGCACACTGGCCGGTGGTGGTATTTCCACGTAGGTCATATCGGAATGCCAGTTTGCCTCGGCGTTACCGAGCCCACCGATTGGTTTACCATCAACTATGATGTTAGAGAGCTGGGTCACATAGCGGTTCTTGATTTTCGCCCGTGCTGATTCCGGCAGCCTTCCCATAGGTATCTCTTCGAGAGGGCCAAAGCGAGCGCTAAACACTTGCAGTTCATTTTCATCGAGCTGTTGATTGCGTATTCGCAACACGCCGTACTGCAGCCAGGCGGCATAGATTTTACTGAATTCGGCATCATCAATCATTTTGATGTCAACGCCCGTGATATCGGCAACGAATCCAGGTGTCACCGCTTCAATTTCAATCATCGTTATTCCTCAATATTAATGGCCGGTTGAAAAACGGGCACTAGGTGGAACCACCAATAACTTCACGTGGTGCAACGATGCGTGAGAATGGGCGCAGTTGCTCCACTTCCTGAAACATTTTGTAAAACTGAATCAGCGCAGCACCAAGCACTGTTTGCTGCCACATAAGATTCTGTATCTGCTGCTGGTCGTAGTCGCCTGGTTGCGCGGTTAACGCCTCGAGATAGAAAGCCTTGACGTCCTCAATCGCACGTTTAAACCAGGTCAGGTCGGAAACAGGCAGCTGCCCTTCATCAAGCAACGCGCCGAGTTTCTCAAGGTTTTCTGCGACGGAAAGCCCGCTGATGCCGACCAAAGTACGTCCATTTCGTCTTCTTCGACCAAGATCATACCAGAGTTTTAACGTTTCAAGTTCGCCCACAAGTCTCGAACTCCATGTCAATTCGCTTGCCGGTCTAGCAAATGAAACGGGACAAGCAGGTGAACTCTCGGTATCAACGCCTGGTGCATCGAAAGGGTAGTCTGCCAGGACAGGACCCGACTCTTCGTTAAGCAAGTCAAGGGCCGCCGCAATCACTCCATGCTGGAAATCCGGGTCCGCGGGCTTCCCAAGGGGGCGACCCAGTGGAAAAGTTACCCATAGCGAACGAGGTGGTTGCATGCTCTCGGTATTCTCACGAACCAGGCTGATACCGGTAGTCATGATACCTTCGCGTTCAAGGTAATACCCAAGCGCGCACACGGCGCGCGTACAGTTTGGTCACACCGGGGTCAGAAATACGGCATCAACCTTGTCCTGCTTGAGCAGACCCGCAACCTGGGACGTGCTCTTCTCATAAGCCTGGGGACTTAAACCGGCGCCCATAAAGCTGTAGTGCACACTTGCCAGCGAACCAATCTGGTTGTCCACAGCAAGTTCCCTGAATCGTTCAATAGGAAACACAAGATTTACATCCTCCGCAAAACCTGATCTGTCAAAATTCACGGAGCTGTGCGACATAACAAGATTGTTTGCGTCTTCGTCGCTGGAAATCGGCCGATAAGTCGCATCTGTGAAATCGAAAGCAGGGTCGTCGCGAAAATGGAGCCCGGCTGTTGTAATCAAGGCAATCCGCAATTCAGAAACAGGTTTAGGCAGAGGCGTCCAAACCGGCGGGCCGAGGGGTGGCCTAACCTTCGCAAGAAAGTGCTCACGTTCAAAGTCTGGCAGATCAGTCAGGCGAACCATAATTACTCTCAGCTGATGAGGTTGTTGTGGACAGGCTCAATGGTCGAGCGGTGGGTTTGCTCGTTTCCGCATTGTTCAACATTAGATAACTCACTGTTAGGTCAGAGCCCTGGATTGACGTGGTGTAAAACAAATGTCACAATTAGTGACATTAAATTTCATAAGCTCTCCTATGTCAACTATAAAACGTATTACAGCAGGAATTCTTGGTTTGTTCGCGCTGTGGAGAACATTGGCCGATGCCGAGGTTTTTAAGTGAGTACACGACAGCCGGAACGCCTTAAAGTAGACGGTCGAGTTGAACGTACGACACAGACTCGGCGGAAGATACTCGAGGCTACCCGAGATCTGATATTGGCTGCGAACAGCGACCCAACAGCGCGGGAGATTGCCGGGCATGCAGAAATAACCACCAGAACCCTGTTCAGGCACTTCCCGGACATGGATTCCTTGAACAGGAGCTTCATTCATGATGCTGAAGAACGCGCATTTGTTGTCATGGACGAGCCATTTCCAGAATCTACCGCGATTGACAATTGGCACTCCCGAATGAAATTCGTCATCGAAAGACGCGTCCGGGTTTATGAATCCCTGCTGCCACTCTACATCTCTGCTATGTGGGGCCGTTACCGAGCCGCAATGCCTGAGGCAGAATTAAGATCAGGCATTAAGCGGCGTCGGAGAAGACTGGAGGAAGTCCTGCCCGTAAAAATCATACATGACCGTCTCCTGTTTGAATCGATTGATGGTGTCTTGAGTATTGATTACTGGATTAGCCTGCGGCGAGACCAGCAATTAAGCCCACGCAAGGCAGCCCAGGTACTCCAGCGAGCAATCGACTTACTAACCGCTGACGATCGAGACAAATAAATGTGAAGGAAAATTGATTCAATCGGCAATTGTGAGTATTAATAACTCCCCATTCGGGGAAAAATGGCACAAAGCCAGAGCCGATGACTGACAGGAGATAACAATGAGTGAATTTCAAGACAAAGTGGTAGTGATTACCGGTGCAGGGGGAGGTCTGGGCAAAGCCCATGCGCTTGAATTTGCGCGCCGGGGTGCCAAGGTGGTTGTTAACGACCTGGGTGGAAGTGGCGATGGGGTAGGCGCCAGTGATATGGCTGACGTCGTTGTGGAAGAGATTACAGCTGCGGGGGGTACAGCGGTAGCCAACAAGGCCTCTGTAGCAGATATGGCAGGTGCTCAATCGATCATTGACGATGCGGTCAGCGCATTCGGCACTGTTGATATATTGGTCAACAATGCAGGCATTCTTCGCGACAAATCCTTTAAAAATATGAATATGGCTGACTGGGATCTTGTGATGAATGTTCACTTGAATGGAACAGGTTATGTCACCCGTGCAGCCTGGCCAATTATGTACGAGAAGAACTATGGAAGAATTGTGTTTACGAGTTCAACATCTGGCATTTACGGTAACTTTGGTCAAGCCAATTATGGTGCGGCAAAGATGGGCATGCTCGGCATAATGAATGTGTTAGCGATCGAAGGGTTATCAAAGAACATCAGGGTCAATTGCCTGGCACCTGCGGCGGAGACTCGTCTGATTGGAATGATACCGGGAGTAGAGGTCGACCCTGATAACCCCGATCCCATGAGGCATCCTCAGCTTGTCACCCCTGCAGTATTGCTGATGTGTGCCGAAGATGCGCCGACCAACAAGACGATTCATGCAGGCAATGGTCATTTCGCTTCCAGCGCGACCTTTGTAAACGAGGCACTGGACTTTGGTGCCGATGTGACTTACGAGGATCTGCTTGCGAAAAAAGATCAACTGCTGGATCTCAGCGATGCACATGAAATGTCTGGTCTTATTCGTGTATTGAAGGCGCAGGAGAACTAAAACCTATTTCACATTGACGCCTGACCTCAGCTGCACAGCAGGCTGCTGAGGTGGGCGAATCTTAATCTCGTTCGATATAGGTGTCTGCAGGCAGCAGGTTTTTCGTGCTGACCGTACCCTCGATGAAATCGTCTATCGTCTTGTGGAAATGGCGTAAACGAATCTCCTGCTCGCTGAGGTGCATACCTTTGAAAGAATCTGATTGCACGCCTTTTTGCATCGTGACCATGTTTGAACCATCCTGAGCAATGACATTGGCGAGAATAGGATCAAACGTGCCTTTGAAGGCTGATTCATAGTCGATTCCATCATCGTGGCGATGGGTTTTGTGAGGTGGCCGCTCGAACTCTGGTGTTGCCGGTGGTAAATGGGCCAGAATAAAAAAGTCGTAGTAGCAGCGGGCGGGATCAGTCGCATGTGGCCGGTAACGGAACACCGCTCCACCGTCTGGCGTCTGGGTGAAAGTAGAGTTGGGGAAAAAGGTATAGTGATACTGATGCACCAGTTGTTCATCATTCATGTTCTTGTAGGGCAGGTAAGTATCATTTTCTAATTCGCGACGGCGCTGGATTTCTTCCAGGTGCACATCTTTGGCAGGTACTGAGTAGACAGGGGATTCGTTTCCTGTTCTGGCTATCATCATATGCTCACGCAACGGCGTCATTGATTCGCGGTCGGAGACAACGTCGCTGACCGTACGGTTGAAGTTCAGCATCCTGGAATGAATACCCCACAACTCGATGGGGATATTGTGGCCTTCGCCGAATTCGATCATATCCGGATGTAATGCTGCGAAATGATAACTTTCGTTAAAAGCATCGACGGCGTGCTTCCAGTTACCGTTCCATTCGAAAGTCTGGTAGTCAAGCAGGGTATAGTTTTCCAACTCGTAGGTTTCCAGGTGTGTACCGATTTCGCCCAGGTACTCCGTAAGGGGACAGGCGTCGAGGTCCATATTGAACCACAACCAACCACCCCAGATTGCAACTTTTACGGGTTGTAAGGCAAGCTCATCTGCAGGCACGCCGTCATCGAACTGACGAAAGAACTCCGGTGCGGCCACTTTTTTCAGGGAGCCGTCTATTTCCCATTTCCAGCCGTGAAAGGGACAGGTAAAGGTGTCCATAAACCCGCTTTCTGCCTGGCACAATCGGTTGCCGCGGTGTTGGCAGACGTTGTAAAAGCCTCGAATTTGATCATCGTTGCCTTTTACAAACAGGAACGATTCTTTTCCCAATTCATGTACATGAAAAGCACCAGGCTCAGAAAAATCATCCACACGAGTCGCCAACTGCCAGGTCTTTGTCCAGATCTTGTCCCATTCTGCCTTCATGAACTCAGGGGAGTAGTAGCGTTTGCCATCAAGCTTCTCGAGGCCAATATCAACCTGCTTGATTCGCGGTATAAAAGGCGGCGCTTTGAAATCACCGGTACGAGGATTGGGCCTCTTCAGAAATTCCTTCTCAATGGTCGCCATTGAATTTCCCTTCTAAATGTTTTTATCAAAGGAGACAATATCAGAGTTTACTCTGGCCGTGTAGGTACCTGTCCCGGATGGATCAATACCCTCTGAAGTATTAACATAGACCCCTCAAAATTAGAGAAGAGACTGATATGCCAATCACCGGACAATGCCTTTGCGGCGAAATTAAATACGAGCTGATTAATACACCGGCAATGACCGGTGTATGCCACTGTAAAAACTGCCAGAGACAAGCAGGCTCTGCTTTTTCAACAATTGCGGCAGTCGCCAGGACAGACCTGAGCTTCACCGCCGGTCAACCCAGACTGTACAAAGACAGTGATACCGCCAGTGGTAATAGCGTTGACCGGTTTTTTTGTGGCACCTGTGGATCACCGATTTATTCGGCAATTGTCAGTCAACCTGACAGCTACTTTATCAAGACAGGCACACTGGATGACACCAGTGAATTCAAACCACAGTTTCATGTCTGGTGTGATACCAAACAGAATTGGGTAGCGCTCGAAGATGGGATACCACAAAGTCCAAACTAAACGGATTTGTTTTGTATGGCTTTGCCTCCCCAGACGTAAACGTAATGTCCGGCGCTAATGAATGCCATAATCACAACTATCAGCCATCCTGCCTGCAAAGCTTGTTCCGGTAACACTGGGTAGACCTGTTGGCCAAGGATTACAAGCACCGCCACGATTTGAACGAAGGTACTCAGTTTTCCCCATATCGAGGGATCCATTTCATAACGCCCATACAACCAATGATAGACGAGGGCGCCGCTGACGATAATGAAGTCTCTTACAACGACAATAAACGCCAGCCACCAGGGGACTAAACCAACCATCCACACGCTGACGAAAATACCGATCAGCATCACCTTGTCACAAACCGGGTCAATAACGGCACCATATCGGCTCATCGCGTCTAACCTGCGTGCCAGCCAGCCATCAAGCCAGTCGGTAAATCCGGCAATAGCTGCGATCCAGAGAACAATACTAAAGTCCTTCTCCAGAATCAGAATGCATATCGGAACGGTCAATACCAAACGTAAGGTCGTGAGTGCATTTGGGATCTGTTTGGTCCAGTTCAATCTTCCCTCGCTTTCGAGGTTAAAGGAGAGCAAGTTTGCGGCTAAAGTCGCATGTCTCGCAACAACCGTCAAGAAGAGAGTTCCCACAGCATAAGTATTCAAAGGGTGGCAGGCTGTGATTTAATAAAACATCAAGTGTAAACGGAGAACCCAATGCCTGATGTTGTTTCGAAACTGCTAAAAATAAACGTGCGCGCCCGCTCTCTCGAGTCAGCCAAAGCCCTGTTATGTGACGTCTTAGGGGCAAATGAACTCAGTAATCGCGGCAATGACACCATTGGTGATTTCACCGGCAGTGTGGTCTCACTGGGCGGCGTGATGTTTGACATTGTTGTCCCGGATTCTGATGAGGCGCCGCTAGCGAAAGTCATCGAAAAGCACGGTGAAGGTATTGACTCCATATGTTTCTCTGTGGACGATATGGATCATACCCAGATGCATCTGCGTTCGAAGGGTATCGAATTTTCGCGACTATCAGAATTTCACAATAACAAAGTTGCCTTCGTGCACCCCCGGGAAGCGAACGGTATTGCCCTTGAATTTATTCAGGGTCCGGTTGCAGAGGAGTAACCTATGATGAACATCACAACCCCGCTTCTTGTCATGAGTTGGATTCTGTGTTTGACACTGTTGTCAGGCTGTTCAGATTCAAGCAAGAAAACTGACAATCAAGCAATCAATGAAGCAACAGCGTCGGCTGTTGAGGTCACAACTGACGCGCACGTCGCCCACATCCTTTGTGACGAGGTGCATGGCGTAAAACCGGTCTGCGGTTTCAAGAACCCTGAAGACCTGGCCGTGGTACCGGGTGGTGACCTGCTGCTGGTAAGCGAGATGGCGACCTTTATGTCAGACGATCCCGGAACACTGTCGTTTCTAAACGTTTCAAACGATCAGCGGTCGGCTGCCGAATTCGTTTGGAACAATGACGGTGACGAGTGGGGTGATGTTGGTTGTGTTTCCCCTGACCCGGCCAGGTTGAGCCCGCATGGTATTGATTTGATCACCCGAACAGACGGCCGTCATCAGTTGTTGGTGGTGAATCATGGCCGGGAAGTCATAGAGTTTTTTGAGCTCGTAAAAGTTGTTGAAAACTGGCAACTGCGTTGGAAGGGCTGCGCCAACCCCAAAGATGATCTGTTTATGAATGATGTGGCGGGGCTCATAGACGGCGGTTTTTTTGTTACGAACATGTGGATCAAGAGCACGCCATTTGATGAGGTGGTTGCGAAAATCACCGCAGGTGAAAAGATCGGCTGGGTGCTGGAATGGCATCAGCAAACCGGCTTTGTCAAAGTGCCCGGCTCAGATGAGCAGATGCCCAATGGTATCGCAGTCAGCAGAGATAACAGCAAGATTTTCGTTAACATTTATATGGCCAACAAAACCATCAAAGTGGATCGAGCAACGAATCAGGTGGAAGCTGAAATGTCGGTACGCAGCCCAGACAATGTTGTTGTTGATGACGATGGCAATCTGTGGGTAGCCTCCCATCTGAATGATCCCATAGAAGGGCGCTGCGAAGACAATCATCCCGGGCCGTGCCTGCTACCTTTTCAAATAGTCAAAGCAGACCCGCAGACCATGCTGCTGGAGGTGGTTTTCAAGCACGACGGTGAACCGATGGGATACGCAACCGTCGGTTTACCTCACCGTGGGCGTTTGTATCTGGGTACGGCCAGTGGCGATCGCCTGGCCAGCGTTGCCATATCGGATGCAAATTAAGGGTGCCTGTTTCGAGGCCTGGATAGTGCTGGTTTAGGCCACTATGAAATTAGGCATCGTCTCTGATATTCACAGCAACCTTGCGGGACTCGAGTATGCGTTAAAAGCTATGGGTGAAATCGATTACCTGATCTGTGCCGGTGATGCTTTTGATGAGTACAGCTTTTCCAACCAGGTAGTGCGCCGTCTGCACCAACTGGATGCTATTTATATTCGTGGTAATCACGAAGATATATTCTTCTCAAGCGCCGGTCAGCGTGCCAGAAGCCGCTCGGATATTGATCCCGAACTGATGGCGTGGGCAGAATCCCGCCCTCACCATCTGGATCTGACCTTTGACGACAAACGGCTCAGCCTGTTCCATTCCACGCCCTGGAAACCCTATGGTGATTATGTTTTCCCGCATATGACGTCAACGCTGGATCGATTCTGTAAGATCGATGCAGACTATGTGGTCTACGGCCATACCCACGCTCAAGTGTTAAAAAACGACAATGGCACTCTTGTTATCAATCCGGGTTCTGCAGGCCACGGTCGTGATGCCCGTAATGACCGCCAGCTTTCTTGTTGCCTGCTGGACACTGACACCAACGATGCGCAGATTATGAACTTCAATGACCCAAGGTTTGGGAGTTTGGGTCCTGACTGATCTGATCATAAGAGCAGCGCAGACATTCTCTTGCAATATTGCATATATGAAGATAACCTTCCAAAATGCAAAAAATAGAAAGGCACTATCCTCAACGAATCCTACAGAAGTTAGAGATCAACCCCGCGGTTGCGCTCTTAGGACCACGACAGGTCGGTAAATCAACATTGGCTAAAGAAATCGTTTCCCACTTCGCCGATTCAATTTACCTGGATCTTGAACTTGATTCAGACCGCGCCAAGGTTCAAACGGATCCTGAACTGTTTTTTGGCGTCAATCGCGGTAAATTTATTTGCCTTGATGAAGTGCAGTTCTTACCCGACATTTTTCGCACCATGAGGGGGATTATTGACAAACAGGGAACAAATACCCAGTTCCTGATTTTGGGATCAGCCTCAAGAGATTTGATACGCCAAAGTGCTGAAACACTGGCTGGTCGTATTGCGTACATCGAAATCAGACCATTTTCCAGACTGGAGATAATGTCCGAAAGTCGCCTATACGAGTACTGGCTAAGAGGTGGATACCCGAGATCCTTTCTTGCCTTGAGTGATGAGGACTCTTTTGATTGGCGCGATGACTATATAAAGTCGTTTCTGGAAAGGGATTTACCTTCCCTCGGCTTTCGTATTCCGGCAACAACCTTGAGAAGATTTTGGACCATGCTTGCCCATAGTCACGGGCAGGTGATTAACTATAGCAAGCTGGCTGGTTCACTGGGGGTATCCGCCCACACCATTACACACTATATTGATATCCTGGAGCAGACTTTTCTCGTCAGGGTACTGAAGCCCTACCATACAAACGAAAAAAAGAGGCTGGTAAAATCACCCAAGGTTTACATTCGAGATACAGGGCTACTCCATGCTCTGTTGAAAATCGAAACCATCAATGATCTGTTAGGCCATCCTGTAGTGGGTCACTCATTCGAAGCACTGGTAATCGAGAACGTACTGGAAAAATTTCCGCGACACGACTGTTTCTTTTATCGGGATTCTTCCGGAAATGAAGTTGATCTGATTCTTGAGAGGGGCCTGGAAAAAATCGCTGTCGAGATAAAATCCTCAACATCTCCAAGAATTGAAAAAGGCTTCCGGAACGCCGTAAAATACTTGCAACCAGAATCAATGTGGCTTATCGGTCAGGTAGATGCTGCGTACCCTGGGCAAAAAGGACTTCGGGTGACCAATCTTGACCTTTTTTTGACCAGTGAAAATTCATGATCGGCAACGGGAACTTATATTCACGAAATAGATTTTTCCGCAAACAATAAGCTTGCCTAAAGGTGCTCCCTGACCCAGCCAACGATCCGGTCTGCGGCACGCGTACGCGGGTGTGCCAGCTCGTCGGCCTGCTCTCCCACCGGATTGAGATAGTGGTCTGCGCACGCAAGGTTTTCCAGCGTCTTGTCGGTTGCACCGGCATTATCAAACATTCTGCGCTGCTGTGCCGGGTAGATATCCATATCACCATCTGCCTCGATGAAAAGCGTCGGCACACTCACTCCGCGAATGGTCTCATACAGGTTCGCAAAAGAAGACGTTCCGCTCCAGGTGCTGAGCCAGCCGCGAGGTGTCATGACCCGGGCTAATCCGCCCATGCCGTAATTGGTCGCAAAGGGATCCTGTCCCGCGGCAAATATGGATCCAATCGGGCGGTTTGATGGATCGATGCTCGGGTCAAGATAGGCGGGATTGGCCAGCGTGCGGTAGATCACCATGTACCTCGACAATTTGGCCTGTCGCCGGGTCCTTTGCTGACCTGCGCTTTCCAGCTGCGCAAATTGCGAACCCGACTGGACCCGGCGCGCCAGCGACCTGTCGGCGATCGCTTCGGTTGCCAGTGCATCGAGCCTGAGACTCCTGTGCTGCTGCGCCTGCCGATAGCGGGCCAACCAGTCACGATCGTAGGTACTTTCAAGCGGCCAGGGTTGATAGCCGTTGGCCTGGTTGTACATGTCCAGTTCCGGATCTGAACTTTCCGGGTGGCTCTCCTCAATAACCGATGCGTCCAGGGCCTGCAGCAGGTAATTACCCTGTCCCGGATGCCCGGCGAGCGCTATGTACAGGTCGAAAGGTGGCATTTCAGTATCAGATAAATTCACCCGATCACCCGAAGGTGCAGCAACGCGACGTTCACAGGGTGGTTTTTCCGCTTGCTCCTGATAGTAGCCAAACAATGAACCGCCACCGCTGTTACCTACGCCGACGATGGTGTCATAACCAAGTTCTCGCAAACGCAGCATACCCGCGGCGATATCCAGCAGTAATCTTTCGTGAAGGCAATCACTGTCGTTGTTCAGGTAGCGACCGTCGTGTCCAAACAGCGCCATGCCTCGCGGGGGTATATAACCCGCCAGATAGTGCCTGCTCATCGGCCCGCGTGGATGCATCACATAGATGCATACTTTAGCATCGAGATTATCCGCGGGCCGATAAAGAATCCCGTGACTGACCGCACCGTCACCGGCTTGCAGGTAGATGTTCTGCTGGGGCTGATCTGCCGAGAATGATGGGAGCGCTTCCGCCGGGGTGGGTAGATATTGCCGGGTACGTTCGGTCATACTTTATTCCTCTTGCCATTCGGGTCAGAGTAACTCTGACCCGAAATTCCAAACTTCCATCAAGTAGCGGGTTTTATCGGAGCCAGTCCAGCTTCCTTACGCTGTTCATCCATCCCTTCTCGCAACAGCTGCCCCCATCGCTTAAACATACGTTTTGCATCAGCACGATTCGATGCCCTGTTAGCCCACTGTGCGACACCGTAGTCCCGCATACTCCGTCGATCAACAATCCTGGCCAGTATCTCGCCACTAACAGAATCATAGAGTTCCAAATAAATTGTCGCCGCACCTGCAGATGCCACGTACTGAGTTGTCCTGCCACCCTGCATCAGATCAGGTGCGGTGATCTCAAGATCTATCAGCGCTGGCCGCATAATCATCACATTATCATCAGCAGCCTCAACAAATCGGTACCCTCCATTTTCGTCAAGTTCTTCTTTGAAGCTCTCATAAAGCAGTTCTGCAGCTTCAGCTTTTATTCTCTCGAGATCTTTGTTGGAAATGCGCCTTCCGGCAACCTTTGTGTTTCTGACCCAGTTCTTTTTAAAAGCAACGTAGGCATCCAGCATCAAAAACTGATCGTAAACGCTAAAGTCCGCATCTGGCTTCACATAGATGATCGATCGACCGGAGTCCTCATCAAGGTGCAAGCCATCGTGGCTGATCGTCGGTGGATCCTCTGAATTGACGGTAAAGCTAAAGATAGCCACAACTGCGACTGCAGTCAGTAGTACGGCAAACATCTTTTCTGGCAAGGTCGCCCCATGATTGTACTTTGGTAAACTGCGCATGTTGTTTATCTCCAATCTTCGCTGAGTTGATTACGTTTTTCCTGATCGAGTATAGATTTAAGTTGTCGTTCAAGGATAGATGTTTTCAACTCTACCTACCGTCACGGTGTCCTCCTAACAAAAAGTTCAGCCAGGGAGAATTTTCATCTCTACTAAACGACTAAACCAACTCTGTAACATATCCTCAGTATCAATACAGTCAGCAAAACCTGCCTGTCGAAGTTTTATGGTGCTGAGAAGCGCTGGAGGGGGCGGTTGTGCGGCGCCTGTGGCGAACAGTGCATCTGCATAGTAAAAAGAATCGCCGACTAACTGCCTTATCGAATATTCTTTCAATCCATGTTTGCGTGTTATCGACTGCCAATCTGATTCTCTGTCATACAAGGTGCTCAGTTGCATCGGTTCGTCGCCACTGCTCCCACCGCCGAAGAATTCCGAAATGCCGGGCCAGACATTTTTCCATTCAAAAACATCGCCGTTGGTAATGTTGAACGTCTGGTTGAAACAAGACTCATGCAGCATCGAAAAATGCAACGCCCTGGCCAGCAGGTTCGCATCTATTGCCTCAGTGGGGGCGTTGGGTCCACCCGGGTAACTTATGGGTCTGGCATCGAACTTACGCAATGCAGCATAGACGCCAATCGCAGCGACCATGTTCATTGGGGCACCGAGCGCATGGCCGAAGATTATCTGCGGCCGCCAGATCGTGTAACGCCAGCGGGCATGTAATTGTTTCGATTTAAGATAGTCTTCCTGTAACCAGTAAAAATTTTGATGCTGAACCCGTGGGTTACGCTCTTTGCCCGGGATCGACATTGGCCTCACATGTGCTCCGTATGCCTTGGTGCCTTGTAGCAGACTGACGTGTTTGAGTTGTTTGGCGGTTTGAGTAAGAGGGTCAAGGATATTCTGTAACATCAGCAGATTCGTTTGCATCTGGTCCTCTTCGAACCAGCCTGATATCAGACCCGGTTTTTCATACAAAGCCGCATAAATAACATGGGTTACACGCTTTAATCCAATCGCAACCTGCTCACAGGCACTTGCGTCGTTCAGATCGAGTGAAATATGTTTTATATCTGCAAGATCTGGCTCTCGTCTGGAGATGCCGGTGACAGGAACTCCGAGTCGATGGAGATATTCAATCGCCGCCCTGCCCACGACACCGCTGGCACCGATGACAACCACCTGGTCTATCATTTGTGATTTTTTACCTGTTTCCGCCGGGTTAGCCGATATTGTCATAGATACAACCCTGCGTTGCGAGGTTATTTTTTCCCTGGAGGCAATGAACTATGATGACAGCCCATGTATTAAGGACCCGCAACGTGAAACCGTGTAATCAATGTGGAAAATGTTGTCTGCGCTATAGCGATGGTGGCCTTTCGGCAACTGCCAGTGAAATTGACTGGTGGGAATTGCACAGGCCAGAGATCTTTCAATACACCAGGGATGGAAAAATCTGGATGGACCCGGAAACCGGTACACAGCTGGTGATTTGCCCCTGGCTGCGAAAATTATCCGTTGCGGGATCTACTCATCAGACGCGATACAGCTGTGACATTTACCATGATCGACCCGACGATTGTAGACATTACCCGGTAACTGTCGACGAAATGGTAAGAGACGAATGTGAAATGATCGAAGTTCGTGATCTGACCAATCCTGTTGCGGCCCAGACCAGGTTGGACTTAATCATGTCTGATAGTCGCCCACCCCGCCAATAATCTGAGGTGGGCACCCTAAGATACGTTCAATCTACAATGGATGAACCCGAACGGTCAGATCGGTAATGCCACGCACAAAACTGGATAACAGTCGTTCTGGCTCCCCGACTACTTCGACCTTGCTGAAGCGCTTCATGATTTCTTCCCAAACGATGCGAAGTTGCATTTCTGCCAGGCGGTTGCCCATACAACGATGAATACCGAAGCCAAATGACAGGTGATGTCGTGCCTTGGGACGATCGATAATGAACTCATTCGGTCGATCTATCGCATCTTCATCACGATTGCCGGAGACATACCACATCAAAACCTGGTCACCCTTCTTAATCTGCTTATCCCTTATTTTGATATCCTGGTTCGCGGTTCTGCGCATATAGGGCAATGGCGTATGGTAACGAATTATTTCGCTGACCATATTCGGGATCAAACTGTGGTCTGCACGAAGCTTATCGTACTCTGCGGGGTTTTTGTTTAACGCCAGAACACCGGCGCTCATTGAGTTACGGGTTGTATCATTACCGCCAACGATGAGCAGAATCAGGTTACCCAGGAATTCAAAAGGTTCCATGTTCCTGGTTTCCTCGCCGTGGGCGAGCATCGAAATCAGGTCCGAACCCGGAGTTTCCTGGTCAACCCTCTCATTCCACAAGCGGGTAAAGTAAGCCAGGCACTCCATCAGTTCTTTTCGCCGTTGTTCCGCCGTATCAACAATGCCTGTGCCGGGCGCGGCAGTCGCAATGTCTGACCAGCGGGTCAGCATGCGCCGATCTTCAAATGGAAAGTCAAACAATGTCGCCAACATTTGCGTAGTCAGTTCTATCGACACCCGGTCAACCCAGTTGAATGTCTCATCCACGGGCAGCTCATCAAGCACGCGGCCGGTTCGTTCGCGAATAATCGATTCCATCCTGGCAAGGTTGGGCGGCGCGACAACGCCACTGACCGTAGCTCTTTGTAAATCGTGTTTTGGCGGATCCATGGCAATAAAACTCTGCGTGTTAAGATCCTCCGGGTTGGATTCGGTGCCCACCTTCAGTCCCAGTGCAATGCCCTGTTCTGACGAAAACAGGTCGTGGTTCTTGTCGACGAACATGATGTCTTCGAACTTCGTCAACGACCAGTAACGCCCAATATGGGGTATATCGTTCAAATGCACGGGATCCTCTTCACGCAATCGTTTGAAATGCTCCCAGTGAATCTCCTGCTGAAACAGGCGCCCGTCAATCACATTCACGTCTTCAATCCGGATTGAGTAAGGGTCTGTGACCACCGGTGGTGCATCACTCGCCAAAAATGGATTGAACCCGCGCCTTGGGGCTTCGTCTTCCTGTATCGCTTCTTTCACCTGTTCACTCATTGATAACCACAGCTTTTCGTTAATGCAATATCGAACTGTACCAAAAATTGGGTGCTAAAACGCATGAATTTGCAAGATTCGACCTACATCATTGTAAGCCCACCACTAACGGATAGTGTTTGACCAGTAACAAACCCTGCTTCTTCGGACGCCATATAGGAAACGGCTGCAGCAATATCGGCAGGGACTCCGAGCCTTTTTATTGGCGCGAGTCGACTCATCGATTCACGCATCCGATTGCTATCCCGGCTTGAATCAATGATATCACCCAACAATGCCGTATCAGTGGGGCCAGGGCACACCGAGTTAACAGTAATTCCATGGCGCGCCACTTCCCTGGCTACGGTTTTGCTGAAGGCAATGACCCCACCCTTGGCGCCGGAATAAACCGCCTCACCTGTCGAACCTGCACGCCCGGCATCGGATGCAATATTTACCACCCTGCCCCAATTGCGGCTGATCATGCCGGGCAAAACTGCATGGGTTACTCTCAAGACGCCTTTATAATTCAGATCAATGATTTTGTCCCAGAACTCTTCGTCCGTTTTCAGGAATGGCATCAGTGAGTCCCAACCGGCACAATTCACCGCAATATCGATTTGCTCGATCCCTTCAATGGTCTGTATGACCATTTTGCTATCAGTCACATCCATCAGCTTTGATTCGATTTCTACACCGTCTGCCAATGCAAGACTAACAGTTTCATCCAACCCTGCTTGAGAGACATCCGTCGCAATCACGAAAGTGCCATCTTTACCCAGGGATCGACAAATTGCGCGACCAATACCACTACCTGCACCTGTTACCAACGCGACTCTTTGCATTAAGAAGATTCCTTTTTTGTTTTCTCAGACTAATTATATGGCAGTCACTTGTCAGGCACTATAGGATAATCAGTTCAAAATTGGTTTGTGTGGCCTGCATTTGGTCATCATCTGAATAAACGAAGAGGAGGTCCCCGTCTACTATGAATCAGCAACCTTTTTTACTCTCCACTGCACACGAACGTATTGGTGAAAGTCTCGGTGTCAGCGATTGGGTGTTTATTGATCAACTACAGGTGAATGTATTCGGTGAGGTCACGCGTTGGCGGACGCCAGGTCATTGTGATGTAGAATACGCCAGGAAAGGCCCCTACGGTGGCACCATCATTCACGGTTTTCACATGATGTCCCTGCTATCTCACTTTTATCGCGATGTTGGTCTCTGGCCTGAAGATGGCCAGAATCCACTTAACTATGGATTGGATAAAGTTCGCGTGCTCAAACCAGTGGTTATCGGCGATGGCGTTCGTCTGCGATCGCACATCAAGTTAATGGGTATTGACGACAAAGGTAATGGCGAATATCTGTTGAAGACCTGTCATGAAATCGAAGTCGACGGCATGGATGTCAAAGCACTGTATGCTGAATATCTGACTTATTGGTTTCCGAAGACTTAATGTAATTGCAGGCTGCTTGCAACAAAGCAACAAAGCAACAAAGCACTTTACTCGGAGCCCTTACCTAAAGTAGATTTTGCGAAGTTAATGATATTTCAAGCACATCCAGTCCATTCAGGGAGGCGACGATGCCAGCAGTATTTGTTCATGGAAATCCAGAAACAGCAGATATTTGGGATTTACTCATTCCGAAACTCAGCCGCGATGATGTTATTACACTATCTCCGCCAGGCTTTGGTGCTCCGACACCAGATGGCTGGGGTGCTACTCGGGTTGAATATTTGAACTGGCTCGTTGGCGAGCTGGACGCTATTGGTGAACCAGTAGATCTTGTTGGTCATGACTGGGGCGGTGGTCATGTTGCAGGGGTTGCACTCACGCGCCCGGATCTGTTGAATTCCTGGGTAATTGATCTTGGCGGCCTGTTTCACCCTGATTATGAATGGCATGATATGGCTCAGGGTTGGCAGACTGAAGGGGTCGGAGAAGAATTGGTTGCAGGTATGATTGGTGCGCCGCTGTCAGAGAGAACAGCCATGTTCGTCGGTCTTGGTATGACCAGCGACATTGCGGCGAAGGTTGCCGCAGCCGGAAACGAAGAAATGGGTCGGTGTATTCTGGCGCTCTATCGAGATGCTGCGCAACCGGCTATTCGCGAACTTGGATCTGATTTGTCTGTGATGAGAAAACGGCCCGGTCATGTGATCATAGCGGAACTGGACGACTATGTTGGTACCGAAGCGATGGCTCGTGATACCGCAGAACGCGCTGGCGCCAGCGTCAGCTTTCTACCCGGGGTTGGCCATTGGTGGATGATGCAAAACCCTGCATCAGGCGCTGAAGCACTGAATGGCTTTTGGTCTTCAATCGAATAGTCTTATGTGGACCGGTCTGACCAGGACACAATAGCAATATTCGGGGAGCTTCAATCTGTCCCCATTTTAATCAATAGGCGACTCACCAGTTTCTGGCATGCGCAACAACCAGACGCTCAGAGCAGCGACACCGTAACTTATAAAGAGGCAAGCGAACGCCGGTTTGTAGCTGCCTGTTAACTCGAAGACAAGGGTTGTCAGGGGTAAGCCAACCAGACTGAAAGGCATTGTCAGCGGCATAGCCAGACCCATCACTTTCGCAAAATTCGCCAGCCCAAATCGCTCCGCCAGCAGCAGTGACCATAGCGGTGCAATGCCTCCATAACCGAGACCAAAGAATGCACCGGCAACACATAGCATAAAAAGATCTGTCGCGATTAGCAGCAGTGCTGTTGCAATAAACTGCAGGCCAATCGCAATACCCACAACCAGCCGCTTCGACATGTAATCGGATAATGTCCCTGCCATAGGTTTCGCGATGGCGCCAAAAAGAGTGGTAACAAGTACTGCAGTTGACGCCTCCATAGGTGACAGACCGAGGTCCGTTCCATGTGAAGGCAAAGCAATGACGATGGCAGCAACGGCCATGTAACAAGGTCCTGCAATGAGGCTAATCAGCCAGATATCACGCTCACGAACCGCACGGGAGAAATTCCACACCGAAGCCTGGCTGCCATCAGCCTGGGCCGTTGGCTTTGTATCACCATCCGGATACAGACCGATATCCCCTGGCGCACGGATGGCAAATTTCCAGATAAGAGGCAGCAGGCAAACGGGAGTGGCGATGGCAAATACAAGAAACGAGGTTCGCCATCCGTAGTTCACAACAATATAAGTAGCGAGTGGCACCAGCAGCACGCCCGAAATAGTGATGCCTGCCTGGGAGATTCCCAGGGCCATGCCACGACGACGCACAAACCAGTTCGCCAACATCAGGTTACAGGGAATATTGCCAAGAAAGACAACCCCGACCGAGATAACCACGCCGAACCCAAAGTAAATATGCCAAAGGCTGGTTGCTTGTGAACAGATAACCAGGCCGATTGACATGACGCATACACCCACGGCCATCACGTGGCGAACTGGGTATTCAGTCACCAGGCGCCCAGCTAGTGGACTCAGGAGTGCCATCAGTACCGTTTGTATCGAGAGGCCCAGTGATATCAAGAAGCGATTTGCATCCAGTGCTTCAGTCAACGGCTTCAGGTACACGCCAAATGTGTAGTAACCAACACCCACACTGAAGAACTGCGCTGTCGCAGTAAACCCAACGATTAACCAACCCTGGGTAAACATCCTGCCAGGTTCATCACGAGCGTCTGTAATCAAGGGCTCTTTCTTTTCAAACACTGGAAAATGAGCGTACCATGTTTACGGTCGCATGTTTACAGTCGCATGTTTGGGGCCAGTGAAGACTAACTTAACTAAACCGGGGCAAAGACAGTATGGAAATTTTCGAAAATCACCTCGCAAGCATTATCTGAAATGGATGCACTCGAACAGAAACTTCATGAACTTCAAATATTCGGATTCACGATCATAGAGAATGTGCTACCGGGCAACCAGTTAAAGCAAATTCGTGAGTTCGTCGTAAAGACAGAAGAACGTATTGGAGTAGAAACCCGACACCGAGGCGTGGCGAGGCACCTTGCTAACCTTGTCAACCTGGACCCCATGTTCTTCAACGTTATTGACCACAACAAGGTCCTGCCTTATATCGAAGCCATCATGGGGCATGATCTCATTCTGGGTAGCTTGAACGCAAGAATAGTCAGGCCAGGAGATAGCAGCCAGATTCTTCATAGCGATATTCCATTAAGTCTGCATCGTTACGGTAAAGAAGCACCCGTGATGATGAACACTATCTGGCCACTACAGGATTTCACCCTGGACAACGGTGCTACTCGCGTGGTCCCGGGAAGCCATCAGAGTCATCTGCAGGAACCACCAGCCGGGTTTGATGTTAAATTCGAGATACCGGCTATCGCTTCTGCCGGTAGTGTCATTATCATCAATGGCCAGACATGGCATGGCGGTGGCGAAAATAAAAGCTCCACAGGCCGTGTCGCGATGTTCGGGCACTATCGTATTGGACAATGGATGCGGTTTCAGTGTGATCCACACGACCAGTTTCCGGAAGCATGGTATGAGTTGCTGACGGAACGCCAGAAACAGCTACTAAGAATGACAGATGGTGTGACCGGCAGACATGGGGCGGACTTTTACGAGCGTTAATTGAGTATGAAGGGTGGTAGATTCGGATGAAGGTCAGTGTGGTTTTTCCAAGCGTTGTGTATCGAGAGGGCCCGCAGGCTGTGACAAGGCTGATCAGGGGGATTGAATCCATCGGGTACGATCAGTTGGATATGTTTGATCACGTGCTGATGGGGTATCCGACGATAAGTCGGAAAGCGCCGTTTTATCCCAGCAAAATGCCCATTATGGAAGCATTGATGACACTCTCGTACGCGGCGGCGGTGACGGAAACAATTGGCCTGGGAACAGGCGTACTTGTCTTACCCCAACGCCAACCCGCGCTGGTTGCTAAACAGGTGAGCACATTAGATACCCTGTCAGGTGGTAGAGTTCGTCTGGGCATCGGTGTTGGCTGGCAGGAATCCGAGTATGTTGCACTCGAAGAGGATTTTCACAACCGAGGCGCAAGAATGGATGAAGCGATCAACCTTTTGCGCAGTTACTGGGGAGATGAGCGCATTGATATTGATGGCGACTTTTATCATGCTGACGCGATGGCGATGGAACCCAAACCAATACAGGGGAGGAATATTCCAATCTGGATTGGTGGTGCGGTTTCGCAAACACTGCGAAGAGCCGGTGAGTTGGGAGATGGTTGGATGGGTCAGTTTGTAAAAGATGACGCGACAGCGCGAAACCTCATGCAAAAAATCCGCGGGTACGCGGAGGCAGCGGGCCGCGACCCTGCCGCTATCAGTATGCAGTTGTCACTTACCCCTGCGCGAGGCGAAGACGAAAAATTTTTTTACAGTCAACCTGCGAGATTGCGGGACAGGTTGGTAGAGTTGCGGGACCTTGGGTTTGATTGGACCTCCATTAACACCGTTCCAATTTTTCAAGCAGGCCACCGAAGTGTTGATGCCATGCTTGAGCATCTGGCCGAAATCTATGAGACGATTAAACCTGAATTGAACAGAACTTAACTAGGAAATAGGAGGAGATATGGAAGGTCTGAAGCGTAGTGGTCCATTGCAGGATATCACGATAATTGATTGCACCCAGGCTTTGTCGGGTCCATTTGGTACTGCGCTGTTAGCAGACCTCGGCGCCAATGTCATCAAGATAGAACCTCCACAAGGCGACAGTTTCAGACCGTTACCACCTTTTCTCCCCGACTATGCACATGCATCCGGACCAGACCAGGCGGGTATGGATTATGGTGCACCTTTTGCCGCTGTTAATCGAAACAAGCGGAGCATTAGTCTGGACTTTAAATCAGACGATGACAGGCAGGTGCTGCTGCAGCTATGTGAGAAGGCAGACGCGATTGTTGAAAATATGCGCAGTGGTGTCATGGACCGCCTGGGTCTGGGTTATGAGGTCATCTCGAAAAGGAATCCTGCCATCGTATACGGTGCAGTACGAGGGTTTGGCGATCCCAGGACAGGTACGAGCCCCTATGCAGAGTGGCCTTGCCTTGATGTTGCCGCTCAGGCAATGGGGGGGCTGGTTGACGCCAACGATGATCTTGTCAGCCCTGCTGTTGCAGATGTTTACCCCGGGACTCTGATGGCACTGGGACTTGTGGCGGCGATTCACCACGCCAGACTTTCTGGCCGGGGCCAGTTTTTTGATGTAGCGATGTACGACAGCGTTTTCACGTTAATGCGAACCAATGTCGCGGCATATGGTTTTACGAACTATGTTGCAAAAAAAAAGGTTGCAAAAAAAGTTACAAAAAATGCTCCTCGAAAAAACAGCAGGGCGACTAGCCTTGTTCCATTCGGCCTTTTCCCGACCAAAGACGGCAAGGTGGCGATTGCAGCCCCTCAGCCTAATCACTGGCGAAACTTATGTGATGCCATGGCACGTCCTGATCTCGTTACGGATGAAAGAACCAGAAGCAATGGTGCACGGGTACGCAACCAGGAATATGCAGAACAGCAGATCAGCCAATGGACCGGTTCAATATCCAAACAGGAAGTATTCGAAGCCCTGGGCGGCAAAGTGCCCGTCGGACCAGCCCAGAACATGGAGGAAATTTTCAGGGATCCGCATATAAGCGCAAGGAACATGGTCGATAAATTTAGACCGCCGGGCGACAACCCTGAGGTGGCCATCGGCGGTAATCCAATGAAATTTTCAAATACCACTACTGGATTCTATCAGGCGCCTCCCCTGTTCGACGAACACAGAGACGAAGTGTTTGATGAATTTGGGATCACCAGACCCGAGGATTTCAATTCGTGATGGCTGCGACAGCCGCTTCCATGGTGTCATTTACCACCGCGGCACGATCATCTCCCCAGGGCATTGGCATCAAGATCGGGTGCTCAACCCCTGCGTCAATGTAGGAATGGACAAAATCCGTCACCTGGTCTTTTGAACCTACGAAGTCGATAGCCTGAACCATTCGATCAGAAATTGCTGCGAGAGCACCATCCCTGTCTCTTTCCGATTGTTTGGCCCGTAGTGTTTCGACTTCTGCGCTGAACCCTGCATCTGAAAACATTTTTGCGTAGCCATCCGCCATGGCGTAGTTAAAAAGGTCTTTCCTGGCTGACCTCGCACCACGTTCGAATTCGGTTACTGACGCATGTACGTAAGCAAATATTTTCGCATTGCCGCCTTTTCGTACCTGTTGGATGGAATTGTCAACATGAGAAGCCGGTAGGTAATTAAGCAATACGCCATCAGCAATCTCGCCAGCCAGCTTTAACATTTGAGGGTTCAGTGCTGCCATCACTATCTTTGGCTTGCGCTCGCCCAAACGCATTCCAAGCCGAAATCGTTTGGTCTGAAAATAGTCGCCTTCAAATGTCACCGGCTCGCCAGAGAGGCACTCCCGCAAGAGCGCTACATATTCGCGCATCATACCAATGGGTTTGTTATCTGCTGGTATCCCATGTTGCCTCAGGATGCCGGGAGCGGAAACGCCAACCCCTAACCAAATGTCCACGTCCGGGCTGAGTGCCTGTAACGTCGCTGCCGACATCGCAGCTAAGGCTGGTGTTCTGAGTTGAATCGGAATGATACCTGTACCCAGATCCAGCTTTGGCGCCGCATGGCTAACGGCCCCAAGAAGGGTCAGCGCATCAGTGCCCGTTGCTTCAACTGTCCATATAGATTTGTAACCCATGGTTTGGGCTTTAACAGCAACATCAGTGATGGCTTTTGGTCCAAGGATGCCAAGACTGCCGAACGTAATGCCGAGGGGAGTTTTATCTACCACTTTTTTTTATCCAAATGACTATTTGAGGAACCTCTGATTAGACACAATTCTACCTGAGCTTTCATCCCGATGCCCGGGTCACGGATGCAAGGTTTAGTTTCTTGCCCGGGTTGGCCATGGGCGAAGCAGTCAACCTGAGATCAAAAAACGACATGGCATTGATACCTCGGTGTTTTAGTGAGAACTTTATGGTCTACTACAACACAGAGATATCAACCACAATCTCCGGAGTACGCCCGTGAACACCGATCAACGAGACCAGTTTCTCAGCCAACCCAATACTGCAGTCCTCGCGACGGTCGACGCAAAAGGTCGCCCCCACGCGGTACCGGTCTGGTATCTGTGGACGGGGGATGTGTTTGAAATCATTGGCGGAACCAACTCAGCGAAGATGCGCCACATCGAGCTCAATGGCAGGGCCGCACTCTGCGTCGATAGGCGAGGAAATGGAGCATTCCATGTGACGGCTGAGGGTCCTTGCGAACTCGGAAGCACAGCCACCAGAGAATGGCGATTAAGGCTCCACACTCATTACCGTGGTGCCAAAGCAGCTGAGAAAATCGTCGCCGGAGATGGCCACCTTGGTCAGCAATTCATAACGTTACGGCCACAGCGTTGGTACGGCTGGAGTTCTGGAGAAACAGCATGATCAAGCTGGTGATGCCAATGAAGAAGCGACCCGGTATGTCCACCGAAGAATTTCGGAATTACTACGAATCACACCATCGGTTAATAGGAGAAAAGTACCTCACGGGATTCGTGTCCCGGTACGTTCGGCGCTTCCTGAACCCGCTGCCCGACCGGTCCGGCAATGTGACAGAACCAGAGTATGATGTCCTGCTGGAAATCTGGTATCCCGACGAAGCGAGTTTTCTAGCCTGTGGAAAGAAGCTGAGGCAGCCCGACATCGCAAAAGAGATTGCCGAAGATGAGGCGAAGCTGTTTGACCTCACCCGGATGCGATCCTATCTGGTTGAAGAATTCGAATCCGATGTGGAATCGAAAGATACCCATTTATGATACCATCGATGGCGAATCTACTGCCTGATGACCAAAAATATCTGAAACCCTCTTCAGGTCCCCGAAAAAAACATATGTTACAGCAGGAGCTCCAAAGCCATGAATGAAGTCGTTATCGTCGATGCCGTGCGTTCCCCGGTAGGGAAAAAAATGGGCCGTTTGAGCGGTGCACACCCCACTGATGTGTTGGGGCATGTAATTAAACAGTTGCTTGATCGACAGAAACTGGATTCAGCGACTGTCGATCAGGTTGTTGGTGGCTGTATCAACAAAGTTGCCGCACAGGGGATGAACGTGACGCGAACAGCCTGGCTGGCGCATGGCGGTAGCCAGGATACACCTTGTATCACTATAGATTCGCAGTGTGGTTCCTCACAACACGCAACGACACTAGCTCACAGCTTGATCGCCGCAGGCCAGGCGGACGTCGTCGTCGCCTGTGGTGTTGAAAACATGAGTCGACTACCCATCGGCTCCGACGCGGTAGGTAAAGAGCCGACCATGGGGAAACCCATCGCCAGAAGCTATTTTGAACACTACGAATTTGCCAGCCAGTTCGAGGGAGCCGAACGCATTGCAGAAAAGTACGGAATCAGTCGCACAGACACCGATGCCTTTGGTCTACAGTCTCAACAGCGCGCGGCTGCCGCAATTGCAGCAGGAAGATTTAAGTCACAAATTGTTGAGATAGATGCACCGGTCGTCGATCAGAATTTCGAGCGGAGTGGGGAAACAGTTCGGGTAGCCCTCGATGAAGTACCCCGTGAGTCAAGCCTTGAAGCGTTAGCAGGTTTGCGTCCCGTCGCACATGAAGACGGCATCCATACCGCAGGAACATCCTCTCAAATTGCCGATGGGGGTGCAGCGGTATTGATGATGAGTGCAGAGAAAGCGGCGGAGCTTGGCTTAAAGCCACTGGCACGAATCAAAGCTTCTGCTCTGGTTGGCTGCGATCCTGTACTGATGCTCGAAGGGCCTATTCCCGCAACAGAAAAGTTGCTGGCAGAGACGAGGCTGAGCATTGACGATATTGACGTATTCGAAGTAAATGAAGCATTCGCCGCAGTCGTACTGGCATGGGCCAAAACCGTCGGTGCTGACATGGCGAAAGTAAACCCCAATGGCGGCGCCATTTCCCTGGGACATCCCCTGGGTGCAACCGGCTGTTTTCTGATCACAAAAGCCGTACACGAATTGCAACGCACCGGTGGCCAATACGGATTGATCTCCATGTGCTGTGGTGGCGGTCTGGGAACCGGGACGCTGATCGAAAACCTGGCCTGAAATTCGCTGCCCTACTTACGAACAGGCGCTAACGGTGGCTCTGTGTCGGTTGGGTATCCGGCAAAATGGCGAAAGATGGCAACTGCACGATTGATCAACGATTCGTCAGGCAGAAATGCCAGGGCCAGACCACCCCCAACCAACCGCGAGACATTATAAAAACGCCAGGTTGATTCATCCTCACGTTCCAAAAGGTAATAAAACTCGTAGTCGCCTGGGTCTATGACACGTGTCAACATCCAACGAACGGGCTCGGTGTTCGCCATTGTGATGACGAGTCTCTCCGGGGTTCGCTCCAGTACCTGCATCTCCATCACCAGCGCCGAAGGCAGGTATGCCTCTTTCTGCCACAGATAAACTTCCGAGCCGGTGGTTAACTCACCGATGCTGAAATCATCACGCCGAGTCTCAGTACCAGGTTCAACAGCATAGGCGGCTTTGAATAGTGGTTTCCAGGCCTGGCGAGTCACTGACCAGTAGCGGATATCAGTCAAACTTGATGCGGCAGCAAAACGGGATAGCAGCGTCGTAGCGTCACCGCTGTGGTAAAAACGTCCTCCAGTCGATACCAGAAATCGTGCTGGCTTTTTCACCCAGGGAATACAGTCAGGCGGCTGCCATTGTTTACTCTCTTTATCTTGTATGAGGTTAACCCATGGATTTGCACCCGAGAGGGCAAATCCAGGGAAGGCGTCACCCACGCAGGAAGGCCGGTCAGACTCGCCGAAGGTACTTGCGCAACACAACAAGGAAACAAGAAACACACAACAACGAACCATTACATCCACGCCCTTTCATACACAAGGTTTTGCGTGTCATTCATCTGATACTAGGACGCTGACCGAGAATAGAAACCGTAGCGAGGGGAAGCTGATTTGAGTCAGATTTTTTCATAATTTGAGGAGAATATAGAGCATATTTGACTAAAATTAGGGGGAATCTGGCCAAATCAGCTTTTCCGCAATAGGTTCTCTATTCTCGGTCAGCCTCCTAGTCTTCACGGTCGACAACTTCGAACAGCCAGAAGTCTCCTGCGGAGAGTGAATCATTCAGCTGCTCAGCTGTAAAAGTTGGATTTGCACCATCTCCATATTTCTTGATGTTAATCGTCATGAGGTCAAGTAGCTGGGGATGTTCCATCATTCGCACCATGCGCTGTTCATACAATTTTTCGTCGATTCGCAGCACTACTCTGTCATCAGCAACCAGATGATGAGGCCATTGTTTCCATATCTTGCCGTATCCGGTATTCATATAGCCACTGATCACGTACAAGCGCTTGTCTAACACCACCAACCAGACAATGCGCGACGAATCAGGCTCCATGGTTTGGAACTCTATTTCCATTCGACCCGTCAGGAAGCTCCAGTCATCCGGCGCGGTAGCCAGTTCACCAGTTTTGAAAGGACCACCAGTAATGATCTCCATCGGGCCATCATGGAATCGCATACCAAAGAGAAAAATAGCAACACTCAATGCCAGAATACCTACAATAATCCCAACCCACTTCAAAAATCCCAGCATGTTAGTTGCCTCCAATCTGTTTCTTTGAAGCATAACGCCTTTTATACCGTCCCTGCATCTGCTTAATTCAGCCGGGGAGAAAAGGTACTGGGCGTTGATCGCTACGAGTTCTGCGTCCTGGACCGATGAAACTGCCCAACTCGTGGAGTGTGCGGCAGGTCCAAATGCGTTGGGTTGTCTGGTAGTAGTCAGAGCATGGTTGGCTTAGAATGATTACACATCCTCGACGCAAAACAATCCATGTTCAAGTTCAAACATATCACTCTGTTACTAGCTGTTCTCCTGACCTTTCAGGTTTACGCCGACATCCCACGTACCGCATCGGGCAAACCGGATCTTAGTGGTATATACGATACAGGTACCCTGACCCCAACCCAGAGACCCGAATGGCTGGGCGAGACCGAGTATCTTTACCCGTTTGTCGCCAGCGTTGTTAACTGGGCACTCAACGTCGGCTTTGAATGGGCGATAGGAAGCGATAGTGATCCTGCATGAGATGGTGCACGATGCTCGAATCATTCGAATCGACTCCGAGCATGCGCCGTTGACAAACGGGCAATGGCTGGGGGATTCGGTCGGTCACTGGGAAGGAGATGTGCTGATTGTTGAAGCCAGGCACTTCAAGAAGACCAACGGTCTGCCGGGTGCCGATGAGAACCTGCACGTGACTGAGCGATTTCGCATGCGGGAGGACGGTAGCCTGAACTACGACTTTACCGTGGTAGATGAAACTGTGTGGACAGCACCCTGGAGTGGTCGCTACGTATGGCAGTCTAAACCCGACAGCCAGGTTTATGAATACGCCTGCCATGAGGGCAACTACGCGATGGGCAACATCCTGCGAGGTGCTCGCTTGTTGGAGAAGGAATGGCTCGAGCAGCAAGCGGCCAACTAATATGTTTAGGGTCAGAGTAAAAACTACCGCCATCTTAATCTGAAACATTTGGCTAAATTCTAATCTGGTCACCACTGTCGAGGTTTCTTGCTGGGTGTACAGCGACAAACTCCTGCTCCTTCCTTAACAATGTCGGGCAAGCTCTGATATGTCGATGTAATTCGTCAGAACTTTCCCGCTATTCCCTGATGTTTTGGGGCCCGATATTCCCGAATATTTCGCGCATCACTCCTGGATCCAATTTAGGTTCACGTTCAAACGTCAATAATCCATTTATCTCCTGCTGAATGTCGGTAAGCTGCGTCCAGACAAAACCGGTCAAGGCACCAGCGCCGTGGACGTCTTCCGCGATTTTACGAATGTCATTTTCCAACGCTGCTTTGGATTCCGGCATTTCCCCATAGGCAAAAGCCTCCCGAGCGCCATCATACCCTTCAGGCACAAACCCGACTCCACCGCATTCTGTCAGTAACACTGGCAGCCCCGTGACATCTGCACCCGCCAAAGCCCCCACCCGGCCATTGGGAAACAATTCTGCATCCGGGTTGTCCAAAACAACGGCCAATCGTTCGGCAATGGATTCCCCCATTCCTTCATATAAATGTAAGGTCCATAAATCACCCGAGGAATACTCCCAGCCGTCATTCCCAACGACCAGGCGCGAGCTGTCCAGAGCTTTAGTCAGCCCCACAATGCCGTCAACAAAAGCCCGCTGCTGTGGCCGTTCTGTTTGATGCCATACTCCCCAGCTCTCATTGAAAGGAACCCACGCCATGACGCAAGGGTGTGCCCGGTCCCGTTTGATCAACCGCATCCATTCACTGGTTAGGTCGGTGACCAGGTCGGTCGAAAAAATCCGACCTGAAGGCATTTCAGACCAGACCAACAAACCAAGTTTGTCCGCCCAATAGAGGTACCGCGGGTCTTCAGCCTTTTGATGCTTACGGGCACAATTGAAACCGAGCGCCTTGGTCAGAGCCACATCTTTACGCAATGCGTCATCACTGGCGGCGGTATACCAACCTTCCGGGAAATAACCCTGATCCAGAATACCGCGAATATAAAGTGGTGAGCCATTTAACAGGAGTTGCCCGTCCCGGCTTTCTATTTCGCGCAGGCCAACATAGCTGTCTGCCTTATCGATGAGATCGCCGTCCGAATTATTTAGTTTCAATGCAACATCATAAAGACAGGGATTGTCCGGTGACCATAGAACCGGGTCTTCCACGTAAAACTGACACTTGATTTCAGACCGATGGTTAGTCTCCACCTCAACGCCACCCAATATGCGCTCGCCGTCATTAACGGTGATCCCAAGTGTGCCATCCAATACACCGCTCAGCCCCACCGTATAGGACACCAGATTGCCTTCACACACATAATGGCATGCCAAATCCTGAATGGAGACCTGTGCGACAGGTTCCAGCCAGACGCTCTGCCATATGCCAATGATCGGGTCATAATCAATGGGCCAACGCGTGGTGCCTTCCTGCTTGCCACGCGGTTGTGACCAGGAAGCCCCATCTTGGACCCGGATCATGAGCATGTTTTTTGATCCATCGTTTTGAAGGGCGGGAGACATATCTACAGAAATCGGCGCATATCCCCCGCGATTTTGTCCAACCTCGTGCCCATTGATGTAAATTCGGCTTTGAAAATCGCAGGCGCCAATGTGCAACAAAATGCGTAGACCCCGCCAGGCTTCCGGGATTTCAAGCACTTTTTGATACCAAACCACATCGGGGGGCGCGTCGCTGACCAGACCCGATAGATCTGAATTTATGGCAAACGGGACAATGATTTTCTGGTCAAAGATGGGTGTCTCACCAAGTGCGACATCTCCAGCCGTAAAATCCCACTCACCATTCAGGCTTAACCATTCCTCCCGTCGCAAGATGGGGCGGGGGTATTCAGGACGCAAGTTGTAATTCATGAAGTTCCCTGGCTCGAAGTGGAAGCAAAATGGCGAGCACCGTTCCAAACTTCACGGGTGGTGCTCCATCCTATATAAAATTCAGCTGGCTCGCACGCGCAACCGTTGCCACTTTCATCAAAACAGCGCTTTCCTCTTTTCCCTTTCCCTTTTTCTCAGATGTCTAAGAGTAAGTTATCAACATAATCCTGAATAATTTCCAGATCTCCCAGACCGCTAATAAAACGTATTGATCGATCCAATCGAATCGGCTGTGGGTTCATGCTGATAATTTTTGGGAGGACGGGAAATGGGTCAATCAGGTAATCCATCGCATGAACTGCCGTATGATCCAGCACCAGGCTAAGCAGGTCAATGTCACGCTTCAGCTCTTCAAATTTACCTGCTGTAACCTTCTCGACCAGTGAGTCGCCAGGCAGGATGTGGTCCAATTGGGCGGCAATCCATGGAACACGTTTCAACCTGCTGGTTGTCCTTTTGCTGGATAAAAACGACCTCAGTGCAGCGGCGCAATTTTCAGGTACCTGATTGAGCAGTTTGTAACCTATTTGAAATGGCAACAGGGCTCCTGGTTCTGCCGACAGAAATGAATAATACAATTCCTCCGGATCAGCATTTTGATGATGCACGAGATAGTCCAGCCCGAGGTTACAAGTTGACCTGACAGCCCTGACTGCATTGGTTTCAGTAAACTGTGCACCATGAACGCCAGTACCTGCTATCAATATATTGGACAGATAGAGAATTTCATCCCGACGCTTCTCGAACAATTCCTCCGAATCCCGCTGCAGGCTGTGCATCGCCTGATCCAGCAAGTGAGTCAATGACTGATAAGATTTTTCTTCCGCAGGCGGTAATAACTGTGGGCTCTCACGTCTCGGACCAATACCCAGCTCTACCAGAATTCCGTTGAGTTGTAACAGATCTTCCTGACTCGTTTCACTGGTTTGAACCTGCACGCCTGGCGTTTGGCTGTGAGTAAAGGCAGACTCAACACCCATCACACCTTCGCCTGGATCCGGTGTATCAATATCACCGGTTTTGGCGTCGGGCTGGGTGTTTTGAATTCGAAAATAGCGCCGGGTAAGGTCGTCATATTGAACGTTCAACATAACTTCCTCAAATGTTCCTGTGTCTGATATCGAAAGAAACGCGAAGGCGTCAGTTGCGGAAATGTAACCTGTTTCTTCTGCTCGCTCGTCTCGTTCCTGTCCAAGATCCCTTTGCATATCTTCCGGTAGGTGATGCTCAGCGATATCTTCCCTGAGAATGGAGCGGACAAAACTGCAACGTTCCAGTACCGTATCGAGGAATTCTGCCGCATGAATATGTAGATGCCTAAGAGTGTCCAACAGCACAAACCAGATAAGTTCGTCCTCAATTTCATCGATACCGTTGGCCGGGATCACGTCAAATCTGCCAAAACTTTCTCCAGAAGCAGCAAGGCCGACGACTTCAGTATTGTAGGCAGTGAGGTGTTTTTCAAAACAGACCGCAACGAATTCCGCACCCAATGATACGAGTTTCTCACTGACAAACTCAGCCCCCAGATCATTCCAGATTTGCAGCCATGGAAAGAAACTATCAATCTGCAACAGATCCATCTTTCCCGGTTTGTTCTGCCACAACTGTATATCAAGCATGCCCTTTATTTGCTCGTTGGAAGCATGCAGTACGATGGCATGACTGTTCTCTACGCCTACCCGGTTAACCAGATCGGAAATAGAACGGGACGTCATGTTCTGAACCAGCACAGGTAAATGCGGACTCTCCATTATTTCTTTGATTTTTTTACTCGTATTTATCCCAACCATCGACCAACGTCGCTGTCTGTTCATTAGCACCTCTTCAACAAGCTGTCAGAAAGCTGATCAGGCATCTTTGACATGTTCAAAAATGCCCAACTGTTTTATCAGGGTGCGAAAACTATGTAGGTGTTTTAAAGATCAGAAGAAAGGAAAAACAAAAGAGAAATTAACAAATCAGAGAGTTGTTTTTTGAAGAACGTAAATCAAAAGAGTCTTGGTTTGTAGCTTTGTTCTTTATGAAGCTGTTTCTTGTAAAGCTGTATTTATAACTTTTACAGCGCAAAGTTAAAGATCGTCTGTTTCGAAAAAAGCCAACGAGAATAGAAGAATTGATCTGCATCTGACCCATAAAAACCCCAACCTGGCTGAATTGAGGCCGCACAATATACTTGGGAACACAAAAATCCAACAAGGAAAAAAACACTCGTTGACTTGATAGAGAATTGAACTCAATAAAATAGAGATGTCAAGGATTTTTTTCGATTATTTTTAGACCGCTTTCTTCTCCACTTTCTTGTAAACGATGCCACCTCACCTGCCATCTTGTAGAAGATTTCCAGTTACTCCTCACTTAACTGCCGCAGCTTTTCCAATATCCGTTTGGCTCGCTCGTTGCGAATGGCAGCTTCAGTATTATCCGGCTCCAATGCCAGTACTTTGTTCCAGGCGGCAACCGCCTCCGTGTATTCGCCGCGGCTATAGTGATCGGCACCCAGGTCCAGATCTTCCTCGACCTGTTTACGAATATCACGATTCAGTTGCTGAATAAGCTGCTGCTCCTCTTTACTTGGGGTGCCCCGTTTTTTGAGCTGGATGGCTATGTCGGAGGCTTCTCCAAGCTGCCGTTGATTCAGCGCCTCCTGCAAAGAAACGGACAATGCTCTTTGAGCACTTTGCGCTTTTTTGACAATCACGCGCTGTTTTTCACTGGTCAGGGCTTTGCGAGTCGCCTCGATTGAAGGATCAGGGTGCAAGTCCAGCGAAAGATCCAGGGTCTCTTCAGCCAGCGTGTACTCACCCTGCCGTACTGCACGTTTTCCAACCACGCCGAGCGCGACAGACACCTGTATCGCTTCTTCCCTGACGACCTCATGCCGGACCACCTTAAACTGCTTTTCAGAAAGGAGCGGGAACAATTTCGTCTGAACAATCAACTGCTGTTTTAGCCACTGTCCCTTTGCAATGAGTAATTCTACTTCCAATGCATCAATGGAGGCGCCTGTTTCGCGTTGCAGTTTGTCGTGCGCCGCTTGTATTCTTCTATTCTCATACAAGTTGTTCAGTGCTTGCTGATAGTGCTTCAGGGCTTGGTACCACTCACCCTGCCGTTCGAGCTCCTTCCCCTCTCGTATCACATTTTTTCGATAGGCTGTCGCTTTTTTACCCACGCTTTTCCGCAACGTTTCCCATTCAGCGAAATCCGGTGCGCTCTCTTCAACTCGGGGTATCATGGCCAGCGCCTCTCCAAACTGCTGCTGCTCAACGAGCCGTGCAATCTTTTCAAGATCCGGTGATCGACTAACCTGTAGATTGGTGCAACCTGAAACCAACAGGATAAGTGGCACCATCCACTTCAATCCCGAAGCAATCATGTGACTGACTTTTTCGAGTTTAGGATGCTGTTCAGGATGTCTTCAATCATCGGCTGGTCTTTCTCACTGACATCAAGTACCCGGTATGTCGGGACAGGGGTTTTTTTCCCACGCAGGGACAATGTCTTGAACTGGGCAGTGATAATACCCCTCGCACGTAACGTTGAATTCACCTCATCGCTCACCAGCGTCGTACCAGGACCCGCGCCAGAGGCTATACGTGATGCCGTGTTCACAGTATCCCCCACCACCGTATAGTCCATCCGCTCTGCTGCTCCCATATTACCTGCGAGCATCCTACCGCTGTTGATTCCAATGCGGAACTCTACCTGTTGCTTCCCCTGTTGTTCTCTCTGGATATTCAGCTCACCAACCAGTCTCTGAATGGTTATCGCACAGACAGCGGCTTGAAAGCTGTGCTGAGGATCATATTGTGGGATACCAAACACCAGCATGGCGCAATCACCGATGTATTTATCGACGTATCCTCCAAATCCTTGGGCTGCCTCTGAAATGATACCGAAATACTCATTCAACAGGCTGTTTACCTTCTCAGGATCCATGTTTTCTGACAATTGTGTAAAGCCCACGATATCGGCAAACAAAACACTTGCGTCAACATGCTGCCCACCCAGTTCGATCTGGGACATATCACCCAATACCGTCTTTGCCACCATGGGCGAGACATAGCGTGAAAAAGCCTGCTCGACCTGCTCTTTCTTCAGCAACCCTTCGGACATCTCGTTCATGGAGTGCATTAAAAGCCCCAACTCATCCCTGCGTCTTTCTACAAACCGCACGCCGTAGTCACCGGCGGAAATCGCCTGGCCTGCTTTAATCAACAGATAAATAGGGCGGGTTAACCACTCACCCAATATAAATGAGGCGATAATCCCCACGATCACCAGCAGTATTGTTACCCCAATCACCGTGCGAATCGCATTCTGCTGGGCTACCTGTCTCAGATGCCCGTCAAAGGTGATCAGTGCGTAACCAGCCGTGATATCCTTGAACACGATGGGTCGGGAAAACGAGGCCATACTCGCCTTCTTCCCATCCTGCATGATTTGTTGCCATTCCTGGGTTGTAACGTCACCCAGTGTGTTTGCAATCTCCTCATCCACCGGTACAACACCCTTTATGACGATGGGCAGCCTTTTTTCATTATAAAGTGCCGCCCCGAGGATCGCGCGCTCGCTCACCAGATTACTGACGATGATATCCATGGCAATCTCGTCATTGGCCAGCAGGGGCTCACGCGCAAAATCAGCCATTTGCCTGAGTACCGTGTTACCGGATTCCATGATCTGTTGTTCAAGCACCTGGCTCTGGTTGTGAGCAATAAATGCCCCAAGTAGCGCCATGCCACTGCACATCAGCAACGTCAGCACGAACGCCAGTTTATAGGCAATCGGGTAATACGTTGGCATTAAGGCAGTTATTTTGCGACGTAAATTTTTCATCTCAGTTGGTTCCTGTCCGCAAAGGCACGTCTTCGGACAAATCATGAAACTACTTAACATAGTTAGTCTGGAAATTAATCACATATAGAAGGAATTAACACTCACGAATCTATCTCCAGAGAAGAACTAGTCAAGCATTGCTTGCATTCTCCTGGTCAGAAATCAGTACAAGCCACGCAGTTGCGAGTTCAAAGCCTAACATGCCCTGAGCGGGTAAACTGTGACCAAATTCTATGGCACTAATTATACCCGGTCTGTTCATTTCTACATCTCATCACGTGCTCTCATGGGACGCTCTCATCAGAACCGCTCATCAGTCCCTCCCATCAGAACTTCTCACCAGACTTTTTATCAGAGCCTTGGCTTGTGGTTTCCTAACTGGAAATTCCCTCGCCTGATGTCCACTATGCATTAATCAGCTCACCCAGCTGCTGCCAGGTGGATGACGCTGTAACGTCCAGATTTACGGGGCTAAGAATAATCTGATCGACCCCGTGCTCACGTTGCGAGCGATAACGCTCGAGAATCTTCTGTTGATCACCCCAGGCTATCAGCGTATCGATAAAGTGATCGTTACCGCCGTCGGCAAAGTCAGAATCGGCGAAGCCCGCTTCCCGCCAGGCCCTGTGATAGTTTTCGAGGGGCATATAGATAGAAACCGCGCGCCTTGCCTGTTCACGAGCAATGCTTGCATCTTTTTCAAATACCGTTGGCTGCATGAGGTGAAGTTTGCCAGCCCCAATCCTATCTTTTGACTGTCGCGAGTATTCCACCGGCATCATATAAACATAAGCCCCGTCCAGTCGCAGGGCAGCTACATTCATCAATTGTGGTCCGTGAGCGGCGAGGTAGACCGGTACATCGCCATGGTGCTGGAACATCAGCTCTGTCGCCTCATATCGATCTAAAAACGCATTCAATTTCTGTACAGGCGCCATCCAGGGGAGTCCGCGCTGATCATTGCCTACCTTGTTGGAAACGCCGATACCGAGTTCAAACCGATTACCGGATGCCTCCGCCAGCGAAAATGCAGCGGCTTTGATAGCGCGCTCATCCCTGGCGTAAATGTTGGTAATCGCTGTACCGACATGGATCGTGCTCGTCGCGTTTAGCAGGCTGGCACAGGTAACAAACGGATCGCGACCAAACATTTCCGGCACCCACAGGTTGTCGAAACCGCATTGTTCCGCACTACGTGCAATGTCAGCCAGCTGGCTGGTTGAAAAAAAATCAGCGGCGATCATCAACCCATAACTCATGGTATGTCCTTTAGGTTATTTGTTAGGAAAAGGTGACAGATTTGTTTTTTCATAGCAAGCTACGGCTACCGGCAATGCCGGGGTTTAAGGTCGGATGAGATACAGTTTGTGTAAATCAAATTTCCAGGGGTTGGTTCGAACATGGGATTAAAGGTAATCGGCGCGGGATTTGGACGAACCGGTACGGCATCTCTTAAGGTTGCTCTTGAACATCTCGGATATGCACCCTGCCACCATATGAAGGAAGTATTTCCCAGCCTTGAACAAATCAACTGGTTTGATCAGGCATCAAGGGGAGATCCTGTTGACTGGGATAAAGTCTTTAGTAAATTTCAAGCCTCTGTCGATTGGCCTTCTGTAGCATATTATCAAGAGTTAGCTGAACATTTTCCCGATGCAAAAGTCGTACTCAGCGTACGTGATGCTGAAGCGTGGCACAAAAGCGTGAGTGAAACGATTTACGCGATCAGCAATAACATACCAACATGGTTACGGTTCGTCGCACCGCCTGTTGATCGTATTTGTAAGATGATATACCGGCTGATCTGGGACGGGACATTTTCCGGAGAATTCGAGAATCGCGATTTTGCGATTGGTGTTTTTAACAAACATATCGAGGATGTAAAACAAATCATCCCCGCAGAGCGACTGCTGATTCATACCGCATCAGAGGGTTGGCAACCGTTGTGTGATTTTCTGGGTAAACCACTGCCTGATCTACCTTACCCCCGGGTTAATGAAGCAAAAGAACTCAAACGCGCTGTTATTGTACTGAAAATTCTACGATGGGTTCCGGCTTTGGCTATTGTTTTGCTTACACTTGGCCTTGTCTGGGATTAACCGATATCCCTCGGGAAGAAAAAGCCTGCACAAAAAGTATTACAGTGTAGCGGTTCCCTTGAGGAGTTTACCGTCCCTTATCCAAGTGGATTCTACTTCATCACCGGATTTGAGGACCCTCAGCAAAGCCTGAACACACCACTGCGTGAAGACCGGCGCGCTGCCGAAAGTAACGAGGCGATCACCCGACTGCAATCCGAGTCGTTCCCCAAACAGACCTGGCATGACCCCGGTGAGAATCAGCCCTGACCCACATTCATCAGCTGTGAACCCGGAAAAGGCCCAGGGCATCGAATGTCTCGAGACTTCAACCCCGGTTTCAAGGAATAAAATAAAATCGGCAGTGATCTGATCCCCACCGAGAACGAAAAGAGGTACCGCAGTCTTCACCCACTCAGGCAATTTATACTGACGAACTGTCACCTGCGTTCCGTTACCAGCAGGCACGAGAGCCACGGATATTTCAGAATCCATACAAGGTTCAGAGTGTTTGTGCACGGTAATGAGGCTTTCAGCTTCCATATTGGTAATTTCACCAGTAGTCTGAAAACCTGGCAAACAGGGCCATGCAGTCAGCCAGGCAGGCTGGCGGTCATTTCGTAGCTGTAACATCTGCCAGACCTTTTTCACGGGCTGATCAATTTCAAACTCGGCGAAATAACCGTTGTCCCGAAACTCTCCCATGAAGTCTCTCCTTTTACAGTTACTTTTACACTTTCCACCTTGTTTAGTTCAAGCATATTCACTGAAATACGCTGGCAACGCGAATACAAGGTGGGTATCGCTGCACACAAGACAAAACATTGATAAGAAAGTACTATCGCGTATCCGGTGACTCGCACCAAAGCAAAAATCAAAAAAAGGAACCCCCCATGCCCGGTCCACTGAGTGATTATCGTATCCTTGAACTTACAACCACCGTTTCCGGTCCCATGGCGACAATGGTTCTCGCGGATCAGGGTGCCGATGTCATCAAGATCGAGCCACCCCTATTGGGCGATACCTGCCGCTACCTTGGTAGTTCTCGAAATGGTATAGGTGCAATGTTTGCCGTGCTGAACAGGAACAAGCGATCGCTGGTACTGGACCTCAAGGGTGAAGCTGATATGGCAATCTTTCATAAGCTGGTTGCAACGGCGGATGTTCTACTCGAAAATTATCGGCCGGGAGTCGTCAATAAACTTGGCATTGACTATGAAACCCTTACAAAGATCAATCCGGATTTAATCTACGTATCGATCACCGGCTACGGGCAATCTGGCCCTTATGAGACCAGAAAAGTATATGACCCCCTGATTCAAGCAAGCAGCGGCATCGCCTCGGAACAGGACCTTGGGTCACCCACCAATTTGAGGACCATCATCTTTGACAAGGTCACTGCATTGACGGCGGCACAGGCACTGACCGCCGCCCTGTTACAGAGAGAAAAAACCGGCAAGGGACAACATCTTCCTATTTCGATGCTGCACTCATCGCTTTACTATCTCTGGCCTGATGTCATGTGGTCCCGGACACTACAGGGTGAAGGCATAACACACGCTGGTGAACTTGCCGACTACTTCCAGGTGTTTAAAGCGCAGGACGGCTTTCTGAGTATAATCCTGATTGGTGATCCGGATTTTGAGGCCTTCTGTCTCTGGGCAGGCTCAGAATTACACAAGGACCCACGGGTGTTAACCCTTGCGGACCGTATTGCCAATGCACCGTTCTTTCAGGCGGAGGTCGACAAGTTACTCGCCGATAAGAGGACCGAAGATGTCTGCCTCGAGCTGGATGCAATGGGAATCCCTGTCGCTCGAGTCAATACAGTGGATAACGTCCATGAAGACCCCCAGGTTAATCACGAGCATATGCTGATTGAGACGGATCATCCCCTCATCGGCGCCATGCGCTACCCGGTCCCACCATTTCAACTGAATGATCAGGACGAGTTCCCAAGGCTGCACGCGCCGTCGCTCGGTGAGAACTCAACTGAGATTCTAACGGAGCTGAAGATCGACCCTGAAGAGATTGAGCGACTTGAAAAGCGAGAAGCGACCAACCGTGAGCTGCTGAAGGAATTTGTGTAAGACTAGCGTTTTCTTTGGGTAGCGCATTTTGTATCTCACGGTCGTACGCTGTACCTGCATCGATTTTTCTGTCCCACCAGACTGACCAGCCTTCATTTTCCAATGCCGCGACGAGAGGCGCAACGCGGGTTCGGTCAGGTGATGCATATGAGATGAATATGTCCATGGTCAGAGCGTGAGCAGAAACCATTCGGGATGCATACCAAACATGAGTTGACCCACATCTTCATAACGGCAATAGGCTTTGGAAACATGTTGGGTCATGGCATGCGCATCGCGAAAGTTTCTCTCGAAACCGGCACCAATTTTAATGCCATGTATACCAACCGCTTCGTGAACCAGGTCAACCGCTTCGGTACAGGATTCCGCAACGAAACATGCGGCAAGCTGGCATCGTTCGACAGACGCATCAGATAGAATTCCATCCCGTTCGCAATCTTCATAAGCAGCGGAAATAGAATCGATCAGGTAGACCCTGGACGCATCAACGAGTGCCCGGGCTTTCCCCGCATGATGTTGAGTGACGTCTCGACAATGGAGAAAGGAACTGGATCATTGTTGAAGGTGCTACCCGGCACAATTCGACCCTGACATTCAAAGAAGTTCAGATTGCCGGTAACGGCTGGCTTGTCATGCATCCCTTTGAAGATGGCGCACCAAACGGCGATAAGTACGTTGCTGCCACATACGTTGAAGATGGCAGTAATCTCAATGTTGATATTAAAGTTCACAAAGGCGTTGCCACTGGAGAATTTTTTATCGTGATGCTGCACAGAGATCTCAATGAAAATAAAATTCTGGACTTTGTGTTCGTGGATGATGTCAATGTAATGGAGAAGGCTGTATTTGAAGGCAACACAATGATAGGCCACGCTATTCCCGCCCCATAGGGTGTACTGGTTTAGTCTGGAGCCTGTAGAGAACCAGCACACAAGTGTATAGTAAGGCTGAATCCTACCTCGGAATGACCACTATGAAATTTGATTTGATGACCGGTAGCAGCAGCTGGAAAAAGACCGCCGAGCTCGCCACGGAGGTGGAACGAGCTGGTTTCTCTGGCATGCTTTTCACAGAAGGCGGTCAGGTGCCGTGGATGATGATAGCCGCAGCGGCAACCACGGCACCCACCCTCGAGTTCTCCACCGGCATCGCAGTAGCCTTTCCCCGCAGCCCCATGATCTCTGCACAAATCGCCTGGGAACTGGCGCAGAATACTGAAGGCCGTTTTCGCCTCGGTCTCGGCTCCCAGGTTCGCGGCCATGTCGAGAGACGTTACGGCGCCGTCTGGGACAAACCAGCACCTCAAATGCGTGATTACGTGGAGGCGTTCAAGGCCTGCATCCGCGCGTTTCGCCGTGACGAGAAACTCAACCATGAAGGCCCGTATTACCAGCTATCGCTGTTACCGGAACAATGGTCCCCACCACGTCACGATCATGAAGACATTAAGATCGACATTTCGGCAGTCGGCCCTTATATGTGCCGCGTGGCAGGGGAACTTTGCGACGGTGTGCACGTGCACCCGATGCATTCCATGCACTACATCAACAATCGGCTGCTTCCCGAAATCGAGGCAGGCGCGGCCCGGTCCGGCAGGAGTGTCGACGATATTGACCTCATCATTCCGGTGTTCGCGATTCCAGGAGATAGTGCTGAGGAACGGGCGCTGATGGTACAACGGGCTCGAACCCAGATCGCTTTTTACGGCTCGACCCCAAACTATGCGTTTCAATTCGACGACCTTGGTTTCACCGGCACCACTGCAAAGTTGCGAGAGTTGATGAAAAAGGGCGACATTCAAGGGCTGGCAGACACAGTAACGGACGAAATGCTCGACCACTTTGCCCTGGTGGCGAAGTGGGACGACATGGCCGACGCGCTGAGCACCCGATATGCGGGCGTTGCGAGCCGTGTCGTCACTTATCTGGCAAGCGAAGATATTCGTCGCAAACCGGACAATCTGTCGAAATGGGGCGAAATAGCGCGGGCAGTGTCTAACGAATCTTAGATGGCGCATATAGTGTTAATCATCCTCGCATCAGAGGAGATTACTCGCTCTCTCATATATTCAGGTAGATTTAATTATGGCAAATCGGCTCCAGAACAAGGTTGCAGTCATTACCGGCGGCACCAGTGGGATTGGTGCAGCGACTGCGGAACTGTTCTCCCGGGAAGGCGCGAAGGTGGTCATATGCGGTCGCTCGGAAGAAAAAGGCATGCGATTGGCAGAACGTTTAGGGCATGACGTTAAATTCATTCGAGCCGATGTCATGAACGAAGATGACATCAAGAACACCATTGAGTTTGCTGTCGCTGAATTTGGCGGTCTGGATATCCTGTTTAACAATGCGGGTGGGCCTACCCATGGAACACCCACAGATGTGGACGAAACCGCGATTCACTACGCGATGCAACTGCTGTTCAGCAGTGCCGTGCTGGGTATCAAACATGCCGTGCCGTACATGGAGCAGCGTGGGGGTGGTGCCATCATCAATAACTCAAGTGTCGCTGCTATTCGGGACAACCAGGGAGATCTCTTGTATTCAGCGGCCAAGGCGGCACTGACACACTACACCCGATTGACAGGTGTGCGACTTGGCCCCCTGGGTATTCGTGTTAATTGCATCTCCCCGGGCGCAATCGCCACGCCCATCTTTTGGGGTGGTTCGGCCAGGGCTAATGCTCTGACGGATGAAGACAACGAAAGGAAGATGGCAAAACTGCAACAGAATCTTGCCAGTGCCACGCCTATGAAAAAAACTGGTCTTGCGGACGACATTGCGCGTGGCGCACTCTATCTGGCGAGTGAAGATGGCCGGTTTGTAAACAGTCACGATCTGGTCATCGATGGCGGCAGAACGAGTATGTTCAACCAACCAAACAATGCCTGATTGCAACAATCTACCAGCGCGACCAAAACCGGACATCTGGTTATGAAAATTTTGAAGATTACAGCAACTCTGATAGCCACAGGATTATTGGTCGCCGGGGTCTCTATCCTCTGGATTGGCAGCGGATTGACTCCCGTTCCCGACCTTGGCAAAACGACGGTGATTGACCGGGAAGTGTATAACCCCACTTATTCTGCCTCAATCGAAAAAGCAAGCGCACAACTGGTTGACGCAAGGGTTCACCTTGTAGCACCGGCACTGTCTCTTGCTGTCGGAGTCGACGGAGAGCTGGTCTGGGCAGAACCACACGGATTTGCGAACCTCTCGACCATGGATCCGGTAAAAATCACGACCCGTTTTCCCATCGGCAGCGTGTCGAAAAGCATTACCGCAGCCGCCGTATCCCAACTGGTTGAAACAGGCGCAATCGATCTTGATGCAGATATTCATACCTATGTGCCAGGCTACCCCCCGCAGGAATACGAGATAACCACACGGCAACTCCTGTCTCACCAGGCAGGTATTCGCCATTACAATCTGGCGTTTATCCCACCCGTTTTTTCAGAAATGGGACTCAACCGTCAATTCAACACAGTGAAAGAAAGTCTTGTTATATTCGAAAACGACGATTTGTTATTCGAACCCGACACTGACTTCAGCTATAGCTCTTTTGGCTATACGCTGATTAGTGCAGTCATTGAAGGCGCAAGTAACAAGGAATTCCTCCTGGTTCTCGAGGATCAGATATTCAGTCAGTTGAATATGAACCGAAGCCAGGCCAATTATTCAGACCGTAAGGTATCAGACAAGGTATCCGGATGCATTTCCCGCTTTTCTGACAAGCAGGTTCTACCTGAACCTGTCACAAATTCCAGCAACAAATGGGCTGGTGGTGGTTTGCTATCAACTCCCAGTGACCTGGTGAAATTCGGCAATGCACTTTTGGCCGGACAGCTGCTCCAGGCTGAAACATTGAAGATGATGTTTACACCACGAAAGACCAGCAATGGCGAACTCAATCCACAGCACTACGGCCTGGGATGGCGGATAGGTGGTATGTACTACCCAGGCGGAACTGAAGAAATCATCACGATGATTAATCATGGCGGCACAGCCATGGGCGCGATTAGCGTATTGGTACTAATGCCTGATAGCGGACTGGTATTTGCGATGAGCGCGAATTCTGCAGGCGATGCCGGATCCAGTGCATTGTTGCCCGAAGCTGCGTCAATGATAAGAATTTTCCTGGATCAATTGTCGGGGGATCACTTGATCTAGGAAGCCCCTATTGTGGCAGTGCGTAAGCAATCACTTTGCCTCCTGCTCCCTCGGTACCATCGCTCCGCCCTTCTGTATCTCCCAGCGGATTGTCCCCCTGCGGTCTTGCCTGGCCTGGTACAGTGACCAGGACATATTGACGGCCGGTTTTTGGGCTCACGTAGCTCATTGGTGTGGCATCTGAACCGCTACGTAACTTGTCCTGCCAGATCACGTCACCGGTAAGCGCATCAATGGCCCGCAGTTGCCCATCCATAACACCGCCGTTAAAAATCAGCCCACCCGCAGTAATGAAGGAACCTGCGGTGGCAGGAAAGCCAAGATTAAGAGGTCCCATACCGCGTCGCCAGACAACCTGCTGGGTGGTGAGATCTACCACCGCGATCTCACTGTAGGGTGGTTTCAGGCAGGGCAGTGGCGAGGCAAACAACTCCACTTGTGCGGCAAAGGGTGTACCGCGCTGCGGTCCACCAACGCCATAGCCAAGATCGATTAGCTCCTCAGATGTATCCAAAATTTCTTCCCGGGGGATCATGTGAATGATCCACGGCAGATGCATGTTGTTTACCACCATTAACTGGCGCTCTTCATCGACGGCGACACTTCCCCAGTTCATGCCTCCGGCAGGTCCGGGATACAGCAGCGTGCCCTGAACAGACGGGGGCGTCATCGGCCCTTCATAACGCAACCCCAAGAATGTTTTACGACACGCCATCTGGTCGAACGGGCTGATGCCAAACAGATCCTTTTCACGAATACTCGGGTACGCAAAAGACGGCATGCCGGTGGAAAATGGTTGCGTGGCACTGGAGCGTTCGTCAGGCAGGTCCGTTTGTGGTACGGGACGTTCGGTTACTTCCGTCAGCAGTTCGCCGGTAGCTCGATCAAGCACGAACACTTCACCCCTTTTTGTGGGTACGATGACCGCTTTGCGAAGGACCCCGTCAAGGGTGAGGTCAACCAGTGTCGGTTGTGATGGAACATCATAGTCCCAGATATCATGATGGGTTGTCTGAAAATACCACCGGGTCAACCCGGTCTTTGCATCGATGGCGATGATTGAACTGGCATACTTATCCATAACCTCGGTGCGGTGACCGCCGAAGTAATCCGGTGTGGCATTACCTGTGGGTACATACACCAGGCCCAGTTCGTCATCTGCCGAGGTCAGGCTCCACACATTGGGCGTGCCACGAGTGTAATGGCTGTCAATCGGGGGTAAGCTGGTTTCGCCCTCGCGACCCATATCCCACGCCCAAAGAAGCGAGCCGGTACGGGGGTTATAGCCCCGAACCACGCCGGACGGTTCCTGCGTTTCCTGATTGTCCAGAACCCAGCCGCCGACGACCAATGCGCCGCTCGCGACCGTGGGCGGGGAGGAAACGAAATAATAAAGGGGTTTGACCTCGCCCATACCTGCGAGCAGTGAGATCTGCCCGTCATCGCCGAACTCCTGGCAAGGTTCCCCTGTCGCCTTGTCGAGAGCGATCATGCGCGCATCTGTGGTGGCTGTAAAAATACGTTCCGCACAGTGCTCACCCTTTGTGCGCTCGGGGATATGGTAGTAGGTTACGCCACGGCAATTACCCAGGATGCCGTAAGGAACAGTGTTGTTTTCGGGGTCGAATCGCCAACGTTCGGCACCGGTGTCCGCATCCAGGGCAAGTACAACATTTTGCGATGTGCAAAGGTAAAGCCCATCTTCAATCTGTATGGGTGTCGCGCTGAAACGGCCCACTCTGCCGGTTTCTGTCTCCCAGACCCGGGTCAGTTTATCAACGTTAGACGTATCGATTTGCGCGTGGGGCACATAACGGGTACCCGCCTGACTGCCTCCATAGGCGGTCCAGTCCGTGGCGTTTTGCACCGGGCCATAAGTTTTGTCTGGAATTGACAGAACCGGACGACTGACCAGGTTGTAGGTCATCGCTAATAGCACAGCAAGACTCCCAGCCGCACAAATTTGTACCGTACGCATACTGAAAAGTGACGGCATATCATCACCCCACAGACTGCGCCGAATCACTGGCAGGCACAGCCAGAGTGAGAGCAGGCCAACGATCCAGATTCGTGTTCCTACCAGCCAGAATTCATTTCCTGCCTCATAGACAGCCCAGCCAAGGGTAAGCAACAGCGCTGCAGCAAAGAGATAAAAGCCACGACCCTGCACCCGCCACAACTCCACTGCACTGATCGACATCAAAATACCGGTACACAGGTAATAGGGCGTGCCACCCAGAAATGTCAGCTCAGCGCCGAACCAGACCATCGGCAACCCGATAATTCCGATCAGGGTTGCTGTGATTCTTAACGTTATTTTTCCTCTTCCCGGCACGCTTCTCTCCTGATTGTCGATGGTTCTGAATGAGCAATGACAGTATACAAAGCGTGTGATATTCGCAATGCGTGAACTTCGTGCGAGTCACTATACTTCTGGGCTAGACTACAGGGGCAAAATGCTAAAAGGGAAATGCAATGGAAAACAGAGTGGTATTGGTTACCGGTGGCGCCCGCGGCATTGGACTGGGTATTGTCAATGCGTTTGCCAGTATTGGCTGCAAGGTAATGATCGCGGATCTTGGCACCAGTGGAAATTGGAATTATGATCTGGCCGGGAAAGATGATCTGGAAAATGCCCAATCCTCGGCTGCCGCGTTAGGTGAAGTTGCCACGTGTGAGCTCGATGTAACAGATAGCGCAAGCTGCTCGCAGGCAGTCGCCGCCACGATTGAACGTTTCGGCGGTATTGATGTACTCATCAACAATGCCGGTATTGTTCAATCAGGTCCAATCCAGGAATTTACCGAGCAGGACTGGGATCGCGTTTTCGCTGTTAACAGCAAAGGTATATTCCTCATGACACGAGCAGCCCTGCCTGCCCTGCTCGAGTCCGACGATGCAGCGATAGTGAACACAGCCTCTATAGCCGGGAAAAAAGGCCACCCGAACATGAGCGCCTATTGTGGCTCGAAATTTGCCGCCATCGGCATTACCCAATCATTCGCAGCAGAACTTGCACCGAAGGGTATTCGGGTAAATGCCATTTGCCCCGGGATTGTCGGGACGGCCATGTGGCTGGAACACCTGATGCCATCCAACAGCACAGATGAGGAAGAGAAGAATCGTAACTTTGAACAGGCGATGGCAACCAGGATACCGATGGGCAGACCGCAGTCAGTCGAAGACATGGGTCAGGCCGCCGTCTATCTGGCCACTGCTAAAAACGTCACCGGGGTGGCGCTGACCATTGCCGGTGGTATTGAGATGAACTAGGCCGGTAGACAGCTCAACAGTTGGCAGCCTGCTAATAACTCCCAATCACGATAGAGGCATTGATCTAGTGGAAAACATCTCAGAGCAAGCATTAGTCGAGAAAATATCAGCACTCGCCCCGTTGCTGCAAGAACATGCCGCGATGGCTGAACAGCAGCGCAAACCCGTTGATGAAGTCATGCTGGCAATAGAAGCCGCGGGCGCATACCGCTACTTTGTGCCGAAACGTTATGGTGGTTATGAGTTCTCCCTTTTGGGTTTTATGCATCTTGGCATGGCACTCGGTGCTGGCTGCCTGTCAACGGCCTGGGTTACAACATTTTGCATGGAACACAACTGGTTGCTTTCACTATTTGATGAGCCAGCCCAGGAAGACATATTCAGCAAACATCCCTATATTATCGCTCCCGGTTCCCTGGCACCCAATGGTCATGCTGCAAAGGTCGCAGGTGGTTACCGACTCACCGGGCGGTGGCAGTGGGCAACGGGTATCATGCATGCGAATTGGGTTATGGCAGGTGCTGCTATCCCGTACGAAAATGGCAAGCCGCAGCTGGGTATGTTTCTCGTGCCCCGATCAGAAGTTGAAGTCGTTGATACCTGGTTCGTAGATGGCATGGTCGGTACAGGGAGCAACGACATTTCAATTAAAGACGTCTTTGTTCCAGCTCATCGGGTGGTTGATCTCAGCCTGCTACTGCACGGCCGCAGTCCGGGGGCAATATTTCATCAGAGCAGTTTATATCGGGCGCCCATGATCCCTTTTCTTGGTTTAACAGCAGCTGCCCCGGCAGTTGGGGCTGCAACAAAGGCAGTCGATTTATTCCAGGAGCGCATGCAAGGCCGAACAATCTACGGAACAAGAAGCAAACAGGCAGACAAGCCAATTTCTCAAGCCCGCCTTGCCAGCGCACGAATCAGAATTACCAATGTCCGGCAACAGATATTTAACCTGGCCGAAGAAGTGATGCGCTTTGGTAACAACGAAGCACCTTGCCCGAATATCGATATCGCCAGGCTTCGGCTCCATATCGCACACACTGTCCACGAAGCACGAAACATCATCATTGATGTGGTTTCTGCCAGTGGTGCAAGCGCTCACTTTCTCGACAACCCACTGCAGAGGATTCAGCGTGATATCAATACATTAGTCGGCCACACTGTTTTCGACCTTGACATCGCGAGCGAAACCTACGGTGCGATGCTTCTGAGTGATACTTAATGAGGAAACCAACATGTCATCAGAAAAATTAATCAACAACAATAAAACCTGGACTATCGAAGAAATTCGGCAGAACCGAAAGCGCGACTGTGCCCTGGGATATCGACTGTTCGCTGCCCTACACTGGGGTGATGCTGGTGATGGGCATATCAGCGCACGTGACCCGGAGCGCCTCGAGTGTTTCTGGATGCTACGTTACGGCGTCTCCTATCATGAGGCCAGGATTTCTGACCTGCTACTGGTTGCCCCTGACGGTTCTCTTATCGAAGGCGATGGCTTCGTTAATACTGCCGGATACTATATCCATCGGCCAATTTTGGCGAGTCGACCTGATGCTGTTAGTGCGGTGCACGTGCACACAGGTTGGGGTACGCCATTTTCAGCAGAAGCACGACTGTTAGAACCAATAACCCAGGAGTCTTGTGTCTTTTTTGAGGATCACGCATTGTTTGATGACGAGGAGGTGCAGATCCAAAGTGTTGAAGCAGGCCAGCGTATTGCTGATTCGTTGGGCAAAACCAGGGGAATTATCCTTCGTAATCACGGTCTGCTAACGGTGGGTGATAGCGTTGCCGAGGCCGTCGGCAGTTTTGTACTCATGGAACGGGTCGCTGAATCGCATATGAAGGTGCAAAACCCAAAACCCATCTCTGCGGCAGCAGCCCGATTCGCTCAGAAGGACCTCACCCGATACGGTATCGGAAAGGCAACTTTTGATTCTCTGATCAATCGGCACATCGGCGACCCTAATGTGGTCAACTGATATTGTTTTTTCCGGCTCGTTCAGGCCTGCGAACCACCGTTGAATCAGGCGATTCCCTCATAAAGAGGTGAAGACGCCTTCATTGCCCGGGATTGAATGCGCAGCGTTGCAACCAGGTCACCCAATTCATTTTTCGCGGTGGAGTCATACCAGACGTATTCGGTTTTTGGGCTCTGACCCACGCACACCACTTCACTTTCAATCTTGTACCGCTGTCCCATTATGAATGGTCCATTGCTGTAGCCGATTTCCATGGCTCCAAACAGTCCGGTTGAGTCTTCGACCAGTGGACCGAGACCTTTCATGGCAGAACCCCACAGGAATTCCAGGATGGTACAAGGTGCAGCGACCGGATCGCCCCACGGCGATGACTCCCGATACCATGACAGCGGGTCGCTGATCAGGTTGGCATCGTATCTCTGGAACTGCTTGTCTGTGGTTGCGATTACATCGTAGCTGCCGAGGGACATACCAGGTTTTACGCGGCGAAGAATCTTGAGCTCTTCCGGGTCACAAGCTCGATAGTCTCTGGTGCGCAGTTCAGATTTTGAATGATCACCGATCGCAGCCGTACCTTCACAGACCAACAATCCATCGTCACGTTCCATCCAGACGCGTACCTGAGTTTCACCCGGCACTAAAGACTCGGCGAACACCTGCACCTGTTCTTTGTCGATTGTTGCGTTCTTGAAAGACAGCGACAGGTTGCCGTGCTCAAACCATTCATTGCCAAAGATTTTGAGCAGCACGGGTGGAAACTGGTTCATGTGAATGTCCCCCGCGACGGTGCCCCCTCGAAATCCAAGTTCTGCAGCGGTTTCATCGTCGTGGATGCTGCCAGCGCCTTCGTCGGCAGACCAGTTTCTTGCGGCCCATAATGGGCCAGTCATTGTCTCTGTCATTTTTTTTCCTCTTTGTGCTAAACCGTTTCTCGAGTGTATGCATGGCCACAATCATGGCCGTGACCAATCTGGTAAGCCAAGTACGCGCTTGGGTTCTTCCACTGAGCTTTGCAGCGGAGCACCTGAGCCCCGTTTCTCAATGACCGAACCCGGAGTGGAATTGGACACATGCCATATCACGCCGCCGATCAGGCGCCCACTGCCAGAACAGGAGGATCAGCGCCAGGCTCGTAGCAAGCAATTACGTGCTTCGTTCGATCACGTTGGGGATAATGCGTGTCCATTTTTCCTTAAAGCCTTGTCGTGCAATCACACTGTGTTGAACTGCAAAGACGCCAGGCAACATCGCATTGATGATCAGCGCCTCTAACAGAGGGGTCTCCATACCCGTGTCCATGGACCTGGGGACCATAAAGTTAACGACGATTCCCATTGAGTAAAGAAAGGATGCAAAAAAGACTGAATAGCAAGCTACACCATAGATAAAAAAACTACTCGCATGCGTCACACCCCCGTTTTTGGCATGTTAGCACGAGTAACATATTTAAACGCTTCACAAAATGATGTGAGTTACTACTGAGAACCCGCTAAGCGGAGTGTTGAGGACCTATGGATTGCCCTTGATGTTCAGGCGGTTCTGGCAGTTCGCCGGGTATAGGCCACAATATCGGCAAGCCTTCTCCTTGCATGAGTTCCCCGACTTTGACGCCTGCCCGATCCAGCGGAAAGATCGGCCATTTTTTTACTCGATGATATCCATCGGCGAAATACACCACCGTAAATACGCGTCGAACCTTATCCGAATCATTGGCGGCAGCCTGATGCACGGTCAACCCTGAATGCCAGACAATAGAACCGGCTGACACGTTAACCTGTACTGGTTTCTCACCTTTCAATTCAGGGTCTTCCAGAATGTTGTAAGGCGTTGAAGTATGTGTAATATCCACGACCTTCAGCCTGCCAGCTAGCTGGGACCTGGGAACATATGCCATGGCCCCATCGATTGATGCCACGTCATCAAAAGGTATCCATGCCGTGATCAGTGGCACATCACCAACAGGCCAGAACGTCTGGTCCTGGTGAGCATCTGTTACGCGACCACCAATTTCCTTGTACAAAGCCTGATCCTGCCAAAGTCGTACAGTCTCAACTCCCATCAACTGGGCGGCGAGTCCGGCGAGTCCAGGATGACAGGTCAGCTGACGAATTGTAGAATCGGTTTCCCATAATCGCATACACTGGATGAAGGATTGCTCATAGGTGGATTTTTCGCCGACCCCCCTCGTATCGAGCGCGGTTCTTCTTCGAACTTCTGAATCCACGGCAGTACCAAATCGATCCAGCTCCGATTTACCCAATACCTCAGGTGTCAGAACAAAACCCTCTGATTGATAGGCGTCAATCAACTTCGGTGACAGTGTAATAGGGTAGTTATTGTTTTCGATAATCATTGCTCTTGATTTTCACTGTAGAAGAGACCAATCCGGCAGGGATTCCGGGTGACTAAGCTCACCCTTTGCATTTCTGACGACGCGCCGTTGCTCGTCAAGCCAACATTTCCAGTCTGTGCAGGGTACCAGCTCATCGTGCCGTTGAGCCTGATGGACGCTTAAGCGCTTCTTCATCCTGGCTAACGTTTCGGCTTGATTGGCATCATCTACAATATTGCGCATTTGCCATGGATCTTCAACGAGATCATAAAGCTCAGTCAATCCATTTAGCCGTTCAGCGTACATATGTGTTTTAGTGCGAACTCCCCGCCACTCTGCACCGTTCTGAAACCAATCGAAGTATTTTGAGAAGTTCATTAGAAAAGCGCTGTCTGGTTCAGCCGCCATGGATTCGCCAAGAATCACTTTTGACATATCTGTTCCTTCTACCGAACGGGGAATCGGCACACCAGCAAGGGAGCAAATAGTCGGAAACAGATCCACCATGCTCACGATAGACTCACAGCGCGTTGAAGGTGGCGTTTTTCCGGGATAGGAGAAGATACCAGGGATATGGATAGAAGCATCATAAGGATTCTTTTTTGACCATGGATTAATACCCTGCGAGCCACCCTGGGTCCCATGGTCAGATGCAAAGACGAGCAATGTATTATTCCTTAATCCATTTTCTTCAAGGTAATCAATTAACTTGCCTAACATTTCATCAATGGCGAGAATCATTGCCAGATAATGGCGATACATTTCTTCAGAGATATCCCTGACAGACTCAGGGACGTTTTTTGGCAGGGTCAGTTTCTCCGGCAATTTTTCGTAGTACTTCTCTGGCGCAAACTTTTCTGGCGTAAAGTGAGGTTGGTGTGGAGAGACAACTAACAAGAAAGGGTTGTCTTTCACATCATCCATAAATTCGAAAGCATATTTCAGCAAACCATCTGTTTCATAACCTTGCCAGCGTTCATAGTTCCAATCACCTTTGTTGACGAAACCATTGAAGTAGACCATATGCTGGTTGTAAGCGCGCCAGTAATCAAAACCGAGTCTGTCACGACCCTCAGGAACCCAGTCTGGATGCATTGGCATTCGATCCAATGCGGGCCAGGTGCCAGTATGCAAATGCCACTTACCTACCCATCCAGTGGCATAGCCTTGATGCGCAAATGTATCAGCAATTGAAATCTCGGAATGGCGGGTTTTTGTGGTATTGATTAAATGTCCTGTGGTTTGTGGATAACGCCCAGTCACCATCATTGCTCGTGCCGGGGTGCAGACGGGACAATTAGAAATTGCATTATCCAGGGTAACACCTTCTCTGGCCAGGCGATCAATATTCGGCGTTTCAATCTGCTGCTCACCATACCGCTCACGATACAACGGCAATGACTGGGCACGCAGTTGATCAGGAAAAAGAACTACGACATTTGGATTCGAGGTCATGCGCTCAAGCGTTCGGACAGAAGTCGCTCGAATGCTTCCTGGTCCTTCCAGTTCATTGCGCAACGAATACTCTGACCGGAATCATCGACCAGGGTTTTACCGTCATCGGTCACAACAATTGGCAGTGTTTCCATTTCGAGAAACTCTTCAGAAAAGGCCATATAGACTGCTACCGTGTCGTATAACAGGGAGGATTGCGTGTTGGGATCTGTGTCGGAGAACATGGGTAGATCCTGGACAGCTTCAAACCAACCAAAGTGGTTCTCAACAACAGCCCTGCACAAAGGGTCATCGCTGGCCATTATTCTAGCAAAATTTTCATCTTTCAAAATGACCGTGCCACAAGTATCCAGGGGGGTGATGCTGATATCCCAGGGAGTAGCGAATACGGTCTGGCAAGACATACTGTGTTTTTTTACATTGTATTCTTTCATTGGTTTGGGGGCGCCGAGGTAACCGCGCCGTATGCTGCCATGCATGCCAATAAACCTGGAGTTGTCGACAATTTCTGGTTCACGTGCAAGGGCAGCGGCAATATTTGGTACAGGGCCAATACATACAATCGCTACCTGTTCTGACGATTTCATAACGGTGTCGCAGATTGCTCCCACACCATCGTGGTGAACCACACCTTTGAACTCATCGAGGGAATAATCTGCAAGCCATGCCGAGTGAGTTCGAGCTGACGAATCGAGAGGGATACCAATGCCAAGTGGAATATCTTCGCGGCCAGCCACCTGCAGCAGTTTTGCCACTAACCTGGCGGAGTAATGTGTATCCCCCGTATCGGTGACTATCAACTTGATATCCAGCTCAGGGCAACGCAGCATAAAGGCTAAAGCCCAGACATCATCAACGTCGAAGCCTATATCGGTATCCAGAATGACAGGGATTGGCAGGTGAGCCACAGAAAAATGCCTCTAAAAAACACCCATTGTACAGAATAATCAGTAGTGTTTTCTTATCTGGAGGAACTAACTTGAGTTAAGAAACCAATTCACCTGTCAGCAAAGACGAAAGCAATAAAACGACAGAGAGACAGTGCAATCTGAACTGCACACCTGTCCGGACTGATGAACCGGGCAACCGATTAAAAAGATGGCGGTGACGAGCAGAGGCTGAGCGAGAATAGAGACCTGCCGCGGAAAAACTGATTTGAGGGCCTGCCGCTGCGTCCAGATTTCCCGCTAATTTTTGCTAAATATGCTCAATATTCTCCGAACTGTCAGACCAATCAAATTATGAAAAATGACGGGGACGCCGAGTCTCAAATCAGCTTCCC
>JAPYTQ010000008.1:0-151865 GCA_029941905.1 Pseudomonadales bacterium
CGGCTGTGAGAGTCTTGCAGCACGAGCAACTGATCCTGCTGAAGCGGGCACTGTTCGACGTTATGACTATGGTTTTGCTCAGGACCTGATCATCGACAACAAGGTCATTTCGACTTCAGGTTATATCAATTACCAGTTGACAGATAACATTAATGGTTTTATGGAACTGCAATTCGCCAAGCGTGAAAGTACCAGTCACTTAGATGGTAACCCTGGCTCACCCGGTACCGTGTCTTTTCCGGATGGTTCTCGTGTTCCAGCAGCCAACCCCAACAATCCAACAGGTGAGGATGGAATCTTCTATTTCCGGCCTGCCTCAACGATTGGACCACGAACATCACTGCATGAGTCCAATACTTTCCGCTATGTTGTTGGAGTAGAAGGCGCGATTCCGGAGAACATGTGGTTTAACGATGCGTGGAGCTATGAAGTTTCTGGTTTGTACACGCGCGTTGATGCTGACCTGCAAACAAAAAGCACATGGAACCTGGCACGGTTTGTCCGAATTTCTGATCCGGCAAAGTGTGCAGTTGATGAAATTTGTGCGGCGACAGTAAACGCTTCCGGCGCGTTGGATACATTCCGGCCAGGCAACTGGACACAATCAGAAATCAGCTATATGCGGCAGAATACATTGGCGATTTCCAAGTTCCAGACCCATGGTTGGACTGCGGTTATCTCGGGTCCATTGTTTGAGATGCCTGCGGGTGAACTGGCCATGGCTGCCGGACTTGAATATCGCAAGGAATATGGCCTGAATAAGCCTGACCCCACCACAGAAGCCGGTGAATCAGTTGCCAACCAGGTGTTCACCACAGAGGGTGACTTCGACGTCCAGGAGTTCTTTTTTGAATTCGATATTCCGCTGCTTGCGGACGTGATGCTGGCTGAAGATTTGACCTTAAATCTCCAGTATCGTCATTTTGACTATTCCAACTTTGGTAAAGACGATGTTTATCGCGTTGGTTTGAACTGGCAGATTTTCTCTGACTTCCGGGTTCGTGCCAATGTCAGTACAGCGTTCCGCGCACCAACAATCACCGACCTGTTCGGTGGTGGTACGGTGAGTTTCGACTTCTTTGCCGATCCCTGTGAAGGTGCAACTGGCAATGCGGTGCAAAACTGTGCACTTGATGGATTGGGCGCTGGATTCACCCAGTTGTCCTCACAGTATCCGGTACTCTCGGGTTCAAATGCTGAGCTTGAGCCTGAAACCGCAGATACCTGGACATTCGGCATTGTGTATACACCGAGCTACTTGCCCGGTTTCCAACTCACCGCTGATGTCTGGGATATCGAAGTTGAGAACCTGATCAGCAGAACGACTTCTGACTCGGTATTGAAAGACTGCTACAACGGACCTGTCGGTCAGACGGCACCTGAGTGTAGCCAGTTTACCGGTCGAAATGCGCAAGGTGTTCCGCTGAATTTTGTCAACAAACTTCAAAACCTGACTTCGGTTGAAACTGATGGCTTTGATCTGGCGGCAAACTACTCCTTTGATGCTTTCGCCGCGACCAGTTGGAATATCGAACTGGTAGGTACTTATGTTGCTGAAAACACCTTTGCACCTGGTGCGGGTGGTGCTGATGGACGGGGTTCTATTCCACGTGTTCAGGCTAACCTGAATACCACAGTGGGCTGGGACAACTGGACATTTGCCTGGTACATGCGTTACATCAGCAGCACCAATGATCCAGACTTCGATGGTAACAATCCTTTCGGCTACAGCGGAGCGGAGACCTACTACAAGAATGACATTCGAGTTTCATATGAGTGGGAAAAATATCGAATCCTGTTAGGCATTAACAACGTGGCAGACGAAGATCCTCCTTACGTATTTAACTCTGGCAATAACTCAGACCTGTTCCTGTACGACCCAATCGGTCGATACATGTTCCTTCGGTTTGATGCAAACCTTTATTAGAAACCCCTCGGGTAGCTAATAAGCGATTAAAGAAGGTGGGTCCTGATGGGCCCACCTTTTTTTTGTCTGCATTTTTCTGACAAGTGTTTTTCCGCCGGGCACTCAACGATAAAAAGAGTACCTGAAGTAATCCAGGATCGATGTCGAGTGTTGATTGTGTAACGGTACGACTTTCCCATCGACAGTTATCTCATCGACAATCTGTTTGCCGATAGTTTCGAATTTGAACCTTTCCTCCGCCAGCTTTTGCCCCTTTGTCGCAATAGTGGCCGCCATTTCAGGATTAGACATCAGTTGCTGCCATTTCTGCGTGAGGATGGCAATATCCTGGTACAGAACAACATTCTCCATGTCCCTTAATCCCAGCGCCTGGTTTTCCGTCGTGACATGGTCGTAGGCGATCAGGAGGCACCCACAAGCCATGGCTTCAAAGTTCTTAACCATATACTCGTCGAATCCAATATCGGCGCTGAGGAAGAATCTGATGTTGTTGAGGGCATGTAAATAGTCAGTGCCTGAATCCGTTTTTGTCACTGTCAGACCCAATGCGCGTTCAGCCTCTTCGAGTAAATGCCGTCGTTGGTGATAGACATCCCGGGTCAGGTTGCCAACGAAGCCGAGCTGTGATGACAAGGTTAGGCACGGAGCGAAGAAACGGCACCTGTCGAATCTGCGTTTTAAAGCGAAGGAACAACAGGATCCGGTCATACCGAACTAGGTCTACATGCTTCGAAAAATGGTCAGCGAGATTGCGTTGTTGTTTTGAATCCAGGCGCCGCAGGTCAAGATCGCAGTGACTGGCAACTGCCTCATACAGCTATCCAACTGGAGCCTCTGCTTATCTATCACGAGCAACAAGACCTTCATTTAGCTAGTCCGTCTGACATTAATCGGCATCGTCTTGGCCGACGCCTCATGAGTTTGGAGGCAATGTCGCAATTCTGAAGCGCTCGCACCATCAACCGGTGCGAGCGACAGGGCTTCAGGGGAGGGCGGTATCAGTACTTGTAGGTTTCCGGTTTGAATGGACCAACAGCCGGGACGTTGATGTATTCTGCCTGTGCCGTGGTTAGTTGGGTCACCACACCGCCAAATCCCTCGACCATGTAGGAGGCAACCTCTTCGTCAAGCGCCTTGGGAAGTACTTCGACGGTGATGGGTTGACGCTGACCTGGGTCGTGATCAGCCCACTTTCTCTCAAACAGGTACATCTGGGCCAGCACCTGGTTGGCGAACGAACCGTCCATAATACGTGACGGATGTCCCGTTGCATTGCCGAGGTTCACCAGGCGGCCTTCGGATAACAGGATGACATAGTCTTTTTGGTCATCACTGCGGTAGATCTTGTGTACCTGGGGTTTTACTTCCTCCCAGGTCCAGTTATCACGCATGAACTGGGTATCAATCTCTGTATCGAAGTGCCCGATGTTGCAGACAATGGCGTTGCTGCTGACGGTGCGAAGCAGGTTCTCGTCACAGACGTTGACGTTGCCTGTGCAGGTACAGATAAGATCAATGTTGTTCATCAGGCGAGTATCGATGTCTTCGAGTTTGCCGGTGTTTAAACCATTCAGATAAGGCGACACAACCTCAAAGCCGTCCATGCAGGCCTGCATGGCGCAAATAGGATCAATCTCGACGATACGAACAATCATGCCTTCCTGCCGAAGACTCGCGGCGGAACCCTTGCCAACATCGCCATAACCTATGACCAGGGCACGTTTACCGGCCATTAACATATCGGTACCTCGTTTGATGGCATCATTCAGGCTATGGCGGCAACCGTACTTGTTGTCGTTTTTCGATTTGGTGACCGAATCGTTCACATTGATCGCGGGGACTTTCAGTTCCGCGGCGGCCATCATTTCATAGAGCCGATGCACGCCTGTGGTTGTCTCCTCGGTAATACCGTGGATGTTGTCCAGCATTTCGGGGTATTTTTCGTGGATCATCTGGGTCAGGTCGCCGCCATCGTCAAGAATCATATTGGCGTCCCAGGGTTTACCGTCCTGGAGGATGGTTTGTTCAATACACCAGAAAAACTCTTCCTCGGTTTCTCCCTTCCAGGCGAACGTCGGTATGCCTCTCTCTGCCATAGCGGCCGCAGCGTGGTCCTGGGTAGAGAAAATATTACAGGACGACCAGCGTAACTCTGCACCGAGTGAAACCAGGGTATCCATGAGTACAGCGGTTTGAATCGTCATATGGATACAACCGATGATCCTGGCATCCGCCAGTGGTTGCTCGATTTTGTATTTTTGTCGCAGCGCCATCAAGGCAGGCATCTCCGCCTCAGCCAGGTCAATCTCTGCCTGTCCGAATTTTGCCAGGCTGATATCGGCGACCTTAAAATCTTCTGTACTCATAGTTCCTCTCAAATCACTTTGTGTTGTTAATGGTTATGAAAAAGTCTTACTTGTACCTGGAAGCCATTCTTCAGGCCCAGGTATGCGCTTTGGCCGGGGGTCAAATTTGACTCCGCCGCCCAGCTGTCGAGATCGGATGGTTCGAATCCGAGCCACAAATCACCACAGATCTCACGGGCCCAGTCCTGGTTATGACGACACAGGTCGATGATCAATAGTCGACCGTCTGCGTTGATATGTTCTGCCACGGTTGAAAAAAGTTGTCGGGGAGATGCCATATGATGAAGCACCATGTTGAGCACCACCAGGTCGGCTCGTGCGCCGGAATCAAAGCACTGCGCCAGATCTCCCAGTACAAACTCAACCTTGTCCTTATGCTGGGATGATAAGGTACGCCTGGCCTGACTAAGCATTTCTTCCGAGTTATCCAGGGCGACAATATGTTCGAATCGTTCTGCAAGGGAATTAATCAACTGAGATTCACCGGGACCGATCTCGATGACCGAGGCTGCGGACGCCAGATCCTCATTTGACAGTAGGTCCTGTACACATCCGGCGTAGTGACTGTACTCGGCGATCAGGTCCTGGTTTTCCTTGAACCGACTGGCATTCTTCTCGAAAAATTGTTTTGAACTTTGCGACCGGTCTTCCTGGACTTCCATCAACCGTTGTTGAATGGCGCTGGATAATTGACTGTAATCAACGCAGGAGAACAGGCTGTTGGTAAGCTCTTCGAGGTTGCTATGGGAGGGAATCATTGCTCGCCGGTAAAAAATTGAATTACCTTCCCGCCGCGTTGCCAGTAATCCGGCAGTCGCCAGTATCTTCAGGTGGTGGCTCATACCCGGCTGGGGCATCTCAAAGATATGGCAGAGTTCCAGCACACCAAACGACTCATTGCTCAGAACCCTTAAAATATCAAGCCTCAAGAAATCTGCGGTAGCCTTACAGAAGCAAAGTAATTGTTCCGACTCGGGTGAGTGAATTGGCCTTACGAGCTCATTCACGATGGATTCCTGTATCAAATAATATTGATATTGTACCAGCAAGCCTGGAATGGTTAAAGACTATATCAATAATACTTGATATAGAAGTGAGAATCTTCCCGGATGCGACCGCGCCGGGTTCCTGATTTGGGGTAAGAACTGGTTATACTTGAAAGGACTCCCAGCAAAGAGAAACACAATGGTCGAAGGGATTAGCCAGATGCAAGCGCTCTATCATCCGGAGCAGGACCGGATCCTCTTCAGAGTGAACTCTATTGATAAGAGGGAGTTCAGGTTCTGGATAACGCGAAGATTCACCGTCTTGATACTTAAGGTATTGAAGGACCATATGGATTCAGACCCTGATATTTCGACACAGGAGACCCCGGACACGAGGCAGGCGGTAAAAACTTTCAAACAGGAAAAAGCAATACAGGAAGCTAACTTTGAACAGAAATTCACCGAAGGATCTAACGATCTACCATTGGGGGAGGATGTGCTTCTGGCGTTTAAGCTGACTTACAAAGTTGAAGGTGAAAGTCTGCATATGGGAATCCAGCCCAAGAGTGGTCAAGGTATCAATATGGTACTGAACCGGAAGATTAACTCATCACTTATGCAATTGATTGTGACAGCTGCAAAAAAAGCGGACTGGAAACTTAACCAACCCGTACGTCGCCAGGCCGGACAGAAGGGAAGAGTCATCAACTAATAAAGAGTCTAATAAAAGAGTCGTCAAATCTGGCAAGAATAATTAATCTGGCGCTCCATCCCGACGAAAGGTCATTAATTGAAGATGAAATGACTGCTTATCGAGCACTTCCATATTGCCTCCATAGTCTTTCCATATTCAAGGGCTAAACTGGTGTTCACCAAAGACATTGCAGTCGATGCTAATTTTAAGCTAGTGCTTCAAGTCCTAACTCTCTCCCCTCCCCCCAAAGTGTTAGGACTTTTTTTTGCCTGTAATTCCTGTACAGAAACACATTGTTTAACCGGCTGCGTAAGCCTGGTCAGTCGCAAGCTGTAGATGGCGAGGCAATGTTACTCGAATAGTAACTCCATTGCCGCTCGTTAGGTTGGCAGCAGAAACTGCGCCGCCGTGAAGTTCTGCAATGATCCTGACAACATAAAGACCCATGCCAAAATGCAGTCGATTGTCCGGGTTTGAGGCGCGCACACTCACCATGGAATCGAATATATTCTCAACCATATCTGTCGGGATAGATGGACCCTGGTTAGTAACAAACAAGGTCAGATTTGTCGGGTCGGTTGTTAGACCCACAATGATGGTGCTATCGGGTTGTGAAAAGTCAATTGCATTATCGATCAGCTTGTCCAGTAGTTGCTCTATACGATAGTCTGAAACATTGCTTTGTACTTCGCGCTGGGTTCCTCTGTACTCAAATTGTCTGGTTGGATGCGTGTTTCGACAATTGGCCAGGTAGTTCTGAACCAGTTTCTGGAGATCGATAATCTCGAACTCCTCGGATTCGAGGGCTTCCTCCAGGTTCGCGGCATCAGCAAGGTTCTGGACGATCATACCGATTCGAAGAACCCCTCTCTTGGCGCTCTCGAGATACTTTTTACGAGCAGTTTCCGATGGCTCGTTTTCAAGGTTTTGCAGCGAGGTACTCAAGGTATTGAGGGGGTTGTTAATTTCGTGCCGAAGGGTTCTTGGCATGTTTTCCAGGAACTGATTGTGCTGGTGCAATTTTGCCAGCATGCCGGAGACGCTGCGGGCCAGGTCGCCGATTTCATCTCCGGATTGAATCTCGCTTTTTAGTTGGTTTGTTTGCAGCCGCCCATAGGCGTCAATGGCATTGGTTGCCTCAGCGCCAAGCTTGCGAATGCGGCGCGCCAATCGAACTGAGAAAGCCAGAATCAGCACGACAAAAATGAACAGGGACAACACCGAAAAATTGATAATTCTTTGCAGCGCATCGCGTCGTAACTGCAGAATTCGGTTCGTATTTTGCTGCAACACGACCGTACCAATGACTTCATCCTGGGAAATTATCGGATGGGCTGCAGTAATAACCTCACCCTCAAGTGGTGTGTAGCGATGCAGGTAACTTGGTTTACCCGCCAGACTGTCCGTAATAACCTTGTCCTCCTTGACGGGGCTTGTATCACGCAGACGTTCGTCGATCAGGCTATAGAAGCTGTTTATGGTCAGATCAACAAGGGCAAACCAGCGATCAATGATACCGAGTTCCTGTTCTGTTACGGCATCGGGTTGAATCCGCGAAACCTGATAGCTTCCCACTTCGGCGCGGACCCGCTTCTGGGCATCGATGACCTGAATATTTGCTCCGGAATAACCAAGCCCTTCGATAATTCTCAGTACTTCCGGAGACTTCAGCAGTACCAGTCCAAAGGCTTCACGGCCGGTAGATGGCAAGGTACCGGTGATGGATTCTATGGCCCTGGTTTCTTCACTGTCGACATCGACCACCAAAAGCCCAAAGTGTTTGGTAGAGCCCAGCAGCACCAGAGGAATTCTGAATTCTACGGAATAACCATCATTGTTTAAGGTCATAAAGCCCTGAACGCGATTTTCAGGGACACCCTGAATTGCGTAGCGCCATTGTTCATCCATAAGATAAGCGGTCGTCACCCCCGGTTCAGTCATGGTAATGACCAGTCTCTTCAGCTCTCCATCCTGGCCAGTAAAGGAAATGCGAATATGGTCGGAATTGTCCAGACGCAGGATGTTTTTGTCGCGAAAAACGATTTTGTCGTCTTTTACCTGAACCAGGGCGTAGATCTGATCATTGTGTTCGCCCAGCACCATGTAGAATTGATTGGGCCCGGAGTCATCCTGTGCTTCGGTGGCATCGTTGGCGGGGAAACTTACTTTGTAGTTGAGTAGATCTTCCCAGTCGTTACTCTTGCCATCGATTCTGATGGGCTTTTCCAACGGATGAGCATAGAGCTGTTCATAGCCCTCCGGTGAGAGAGGGAGTTCGTCGAACAGATCGGATCGACCATTGAGTAAGGTGGAAATACCTTCAGCGGTAAGCAGCTGGGCGTTTGCCTGGCTATCCACCAGAAAGTCTTCCATTTCACTGAGGTAGAGATAGCTGAACCATGGGATCACAACCAGGGCGAGGCTCATCAGGATGAAAAGCTTGGTGGCTAGTCTCGGGCCTCGTATGCGGGAAGCCATCGGCTTATTTTACGGACCAACGATAGCCAAACCCATATTCACTTTTAATGCAGTCGAATTCGCTATCGATGGATTCGAATTTTTTACGAATATTTCTCATATGGGTGTTGATGGTGTTATTGGTGACAAGACTCTGCATCGTTGCATTCATCAGTGTGTCGTAGGACACTGCATGGCCTGGTACACGCACCAGTTTGGCCAACATCCTGAACTCTGTACCTGAAAGGTTAATGGTCTCGCCTCTCCACGAAACGAGCAGGGCCTCCTGGTCTATTTGCATATCGCCCACGGTCTTGGCTGTGGCGGATCCGTTTCCTGTCGATTGGCCTCTTACTTCGTGAATTCTTAGCAATGAGCTGATGCGTTCAGCGAGATAGTCCAGTGAAATAGGTTTGGGCAGGTAGTCCCACGCGCCCAGTCGAAGGCCGCTGATCTTGTCTATCTCTGCAATTCGTTCAGTCAGAAAAATGACGGGCAGGGAATTTGAACGGGCTAACAAATCCCTGCAGATTTCGAAACCGGCGTCGACTTCATCACCGAGTATGATGTCCAGGATGGCGAGGTCCGGTAAGTCTCGTTCAAACCCCTCCAATGCCTCACGGCGATTGCTATAGGCAATGACGTCATACCCTTTCTTTGTGATGGCATCGACGTAGTTACTACGTTGATCTGGATCGTCTTCTACAATGGCAATACGCTTGGCCATGATGATTCCCTGGTTGGTTGGTAGACTAGTTTAAGACAACCGGTGGCATAAGTATTCCAGGCGGTAACTATTACATTTTGTCATCATAGTAATCGACCAAACATCGATTGCAAGTTACTGAATTATAAGAATAATTATGTAATCCATTGCTTTTCCACAATAATCCAGTGATCTTTCATTTTCCCTCCGTAGCTGATTGTATCTTTCAGGGTTAACTAACACTGTTAAAAAAGCCGACCCGTAAGTGAGTTATTGTATGAGAAAATTTGTTCCTATCTGCGACAAATTGTTGAGCGCGCAGGGTGAAGTAACTGGGCGTATCGTGCCATTTAAGCCGGAGTTTCTGTTAGTAGACGTTGAAATCGAAGTCGAAAAAAACCCCGTGAACTGGATCCCTGATACCGATTACGACCAGGCATGCGAGCGGCTGGATCAAATCGACAGGTCCAGTATTGAACTCGCCCCGGCCTAGTGTTCAGGTCAGATCAGCCAGTTTAGGTATCGACGATGCTGCCCCCGGCCTGGTGACACAACTACCAGCCGCGCGGCAGGCAATCTGCAGACAATCCCCGATACTGTTGCCATTAACAAAATTCGCCATGAAATAACCCATAAAAGTATCCCCTGCTCCCGTGGTATCAACCGCGGTAACAGGTACTGCCGGCTGGCTGACCCGCTGCAGTTTATCCTGGAAAACTGCGCCTTTTTCACCCAGGGTCAAAATCACAGATGAAGAAGGGTACAGATCGATCATCGCGTTCAATATGTCGTTCGGCGATGCTTCACCGGTGAGTGCTTCTCCTTCAACCTCATTAACGACAAAAATTTCTATCAGGTCCAGTGGATAGGTTGATACTTCGTCAGTGATGGGAGCGGCATTGAAAACTACCCTTTGTTTTTTCTTGGCAGCAATTTCCAGCAGCTCGGGTAAGCAGCTGATTTCATTCTGGATCAGAAGGTAATCACCATGAGAAACCTGTGACAATACAGACTCAATGTCCGCAACCGTAATCTGCCGGTTTGCTCCCCCATAAATAATGATGGCGTTCTCCCCTTCCGGGGTAACCTGGATATTGGCATGACCGGTGGGAGTATCGATGATCGTCGTTAAGGTTGTATCTATGCCTGCATCGTTCAGCAGGGTTTTCATCCAAACGCCATCGTTGCCTATTTTCCCCGCATGTCTCACTTTTGCGCCTGCATATGCCAGTGCAAGGGACTGGTTAAGTCCCTTACCGCCGGGATGGATCTCGTAGTGAGTGCTGAGAAGCGTTTCGCCGGGTCTGACGAAGTAGGGGACCTTGTACACATGGTCGATGCAGTAGGAACCAAAGTTGATGATTGTAATGGGTTGATGCGTCATGGGTTAATGCACTCTGTATAAATTTCAACTAAACAGGGTTTTATAAACGAATGGAATCAATTTGCTTCGAACCTCGCAATATTACTTGTCTTTTTCTGCAGAATATTTCCACGGCTTGTCTATTGACATATTATGTCAGTCGAGGTGAAATCACCCCATGAATTTTCTCCTCAACCCGACTTATTGGATTATCGCAGGCATTTTGCTGGCGATAGCGGAAATGATCATACCCGGCGGCATTGTTGTGTTTATGGGAGTGGGTTGTCTGGTAGTTGCACTGGCTCTGTGGTCAGGTTTGGTGACCACCTGGGTCAATGTGATGACCTTGTTTTTTGTCTCTACCCTCGTATTAATCTTCATGCTGCGCTCTTTTGCAATGAAATTTGCCGGGGGAGATACCAGTGAGAGCAATACGATTGAAATCCTGGACGAAGTTGGGGATCAGGTCGAAGTCGTCGAGACCATTGGCCCCGGCAATCATGCCGGTCGAATTTTACATCGGGGAACCCAGTGGGCTGCTATGAGCGATGGCAGTGAGATAAAGCCGGGCGAGACTGCGAAAATAATCGCCCGGGAAAATATTAGCTACATTGTGGAAAAAAGCGGTTAATAGCGCTTAGCAGCGTTTAAATGCTGAAATTCGGAACGCCAGCGTTCCGGGCAAACCAACAACAGGAGTTTTTCTTTTGGCCTTCTTCTACTTCACTATCCTGGTTCTGGTCTCATTTTTTGTTCTGTACAACCTGATCCTGATTGTGCCAATGCGGGAAATGAGCGTGATTGAACGTCTGGGCAAGTTCCGGGGTACATTGGAACCCGGCATCCATTTTCTTGTTCCTTTTGTCGATCGGGTCGCATACCGGCACGAGACCCGGGAACAATGTTTGAACATTCCCCACCAGAGCTGCATCTCCCGCGACAATATTCAGATTGATGTTGATGGCCTGCTCTATATCAAGGTGCTTGATGCCTACAAGGCAAGTTACGGCATTGAGGATTATCTGGTTGCGGCAATTAATTTAGCCCAAACCACTGTCCGCTCAGAGGTGGGTAAACTAACCCTGGGTGAAACCTTCTCGGAACGGGATGTGCTCAACGAAACCATCGTGCGGGAAATTGATCACGCATCGGAGCCCTGGGGAATCAAGGTGCTCCGCTATGAAGTCATGAACATTACGCCCTCCGGAGGCGTTATTGACACCCTTGAAAAAGCCATGGAAGCGGAACGACAAAAACGCGCCGAGATTACCCTGGCAAACGCCGATCGGGACTCGACCATCGCGCTTTCAGAAGGAGAACGTCAGGAGGCGATTAATTTATCGGAAGGTGAGCGACAAAGGCGGATTAATGAAGCCCAGGGTCGTGCCATGGAGATAGCAGTACTGGCTACTGCCACAGCCGAAGGATCAAAATTAGTCGCGGCAGCAATCAGCAAACCCGGGGGTCCTGAGGCGATGCAACTGAGACTCATTGAAACCTACATCGACCGGATCGCTGAATTGTTTCGTGAAGCTGATATTAGTGTTGTACCGAAAGAGCTTGCGAAGATGGAAGGTTTTTTTGCAGGCATAGACCAGGTCGCCCAGACCGTTAAAGACGGAGGCCAGTAAAATGGAAGTATTTGATATTTTTGTGATGGCTGTCTGGGGGATTGTCTTCCTTGTCATGCTGGTCAAATTTTTTCAGTCTATTCGCCTGGTTTCAACCAGAACCTCACACATAGTGGAACGACTAGGCAAGTACCACAAAACACTTGAGGCCGGGTTTCATGCCCTTATTCCGTTTTTTGACAAGGTGACCTTTGTTCAGGACCTGAGAGAGGAAGCCATTGATGTACCTCCCCAGGACTGTTTTACCGGCGACGAGGTTAAGGTGGAAGTTGACGGTGTTATTTATATTTCTGTCACGGATCCGGTCAAGGCCAGCTACGGCATTGTTGATTATCGTTATGCCGCTGTGCAGCTTGCACAGACGACGACCCGTTCTGTTATCGGCACACTGGATCTGGACCGCACGTTTGAAGAGCGGGATCTCATCAGCGCCAAGGTTGTTGAGGTGCTGGACCTTGCGGGTGAATCATGGGGGATTCGGGTTCACAGATACGAAATCAAGAATATCAGCCCACCGCATACGGTACGAAATGCAATGGAAAAACAGGTCAATGCCGAGAGGGAGAAGCGTGCAATTTTGGCATCGAGCGAGGGTGATAAGCAAAGCAGGATTAACCGGTCGGAGGGTCTTAAAAGAGAACTGATCAACCGTTCGGAAGGTGAAATGCAACGACGAATTAATGAGGCAGAAGGGCGGGCTGAAGAAATCAAAGCCATCGCAGAGGCCACCGCGGAGTCAATTGAAAAAATCGCCAAGGTTATTTCTGACCATGGTGGGTCAGACGCGCTCAAGCTCCAGCTCAATGAACGCTATATCGATACTCTAAAGGGCTTGCAGCACAGTAAAATTATTCTCCCTGCAAACCTGTTGGAATACCAAGGCTGGATTGGCAACCTGGGCCTGGACAAAATTAAGAGCTAGTGGAGTGTCTGATTAATGCACGCCATGCATACGCTTGTGGAGTATCGGGGATATCAGCAACACCAATATCCCGAGGCCGATGGCGACCAGTGCCAGTTTCTCGAACACACCCGCATAAATTGCCAGTGATGTTAACGGGTCGACCACCGCACCGGAAGACTCTTCGATAGCCATGGCACCGGCAATTAGACCGCCCGCATAGGACGCGAATGCACTGGACAGGAACCACACCCCCATCATCATTGCAGCGACGCGCTGCACGCTCAACTTGGTGACCATGGACAGGCCCACCGGTGACAAACACAGTTCGCCCGTGGTATGTAAAAAGTACATGAGTGCAAGGTATACAACAGAAACCTTGCCATCAGGCCCAGCCTGAGCTACACCGTAGATCAGTACAGCAAAGCCCAGACCCACCTGGAGTATTCCCAGCCCGAATTTAGCTGGCGTGGTTGGTTCAAACCCACTGGCCGATAACTTAACCCATATCCAGGCGAAAACGGGCGCCAGAAAAATAATAAACAGCGGGTTGAGTGACTGGAACATGCCAGCGGTAAAGTAATTGCCCATGGCAACGTTGCGATCGGTGAACAAGGTCAGGGAAGACCCGGCTTGTTCAAACAGGGCCCAGAACAATACTGACACCGAAATCAGAATCAGCATAACAATCATTCGGTCCCGCTCTCTGGGTTCACATTTGGAGAGCGAGAACCAGAGCATCCAGCTAACAATGACCACGCCGAGGATTATCAGTAGCAGACCAAGCTCTGAGGTTCTTTGGATGAGTTGCCAGACGCCAACAATGGCAACCAGGCCGAGAAAATAGAGAAACCACTCCCGGTTGAGACCGGGTAACACCAGCTTGTCGAGCTCCGCTGTTTTTGGAGGCTCGCCATAGCCCAGGAGGTAGCGGTGATAGACCTGGAACACCAGCAGTCCAAACAACATACCGATACCTGCCAATCCAAAGCCATAACGCCAGCCGTAGGTTTCACCGAGGTAGGCGCAGGCCAGTGTCGCGACGAACGCACCAACGTTGATACCCATATAAAAAATGGTAAATCCACCATCCCGTCGAGGGTCGTTCTCGCCATACAACTGACCCACCATGGTGGATATGTTGGCCTTCAGGAATCCCACGCCGACGATAATGAATGCCAGAGACAGGTAGAAAATTTGCAGGTACATGCTATTCTGGACGACCTTGCTGCCAGTCTGCACTGCTGTAGGACCCTCGAATGCCATTCCAAAGTGCCCGCATACCAGTAAGACAGCTCCGAAGAATACTGCCTTGCGATAGCCAAGATAGCGATCTGCAATAAGTCCGCCCAGCAGGGGCATGGCATACACCAGCGAACCATAGCTGCCATAGATCAACGCCGCAGAGTCATCGGCAAACAGAAAGTGTTTGGTCAGGTAGAGCATCAACAAGGCACGCATGCCGTAGTAGCTGAATCTCTCCCACATCTCTGTAAAAAACAGGACGAACAATCCCCGAGGATGGCCTAGAAAATCACCCTCGCTGGTTGCGACACTGGTTGAATTCATGGTTAAACGTCTCGTTGTGCTCTTGTTGTCGCAGCTTGTTCACGGGCAATTGAGCCGTGACAGCAACCTATCAATTTTGTTGGCCGATTCTAGCACACTCGGTAAAAAAGGCCGCCTCACAAAAGGTTGATTGGGGTTCCCTGCAACCTGTATCATTTGTGCTACCCAAAGCGACATCTTAAAATTAAAAAGGCTAAATGGATGAAGAATCTATTACTGTTGACCGCGCTGGGCCTTGGAATATCGGGCATGGTCAGCCCTTTGCAAGCCAGTACGGTTCTGTATCACAATGCGACGATTGTGGTTGATGAGGTATTACCAGACCCGAATGACCTGTGGGTAAAACCTTCAGACCTGACGCGGGTCAACGGCTTCGTCCTCAAACCCGAAGGCGCCTGCCTGGATGATATTTGCGTCCCCGTGTTACAGGATGAAGACAGTAGCCTGTATGTTAAACGTGGCGGCAAGAGCTGGTTCAACGTGTCAGAACTGGCGAGAAAACTCAGCCAGGCTTACGTTTTTGATTACAATGCCAATGTCTGGAGCTTCGGCGCCATACCGGTTACCCGACAATCATTTACCCGGGATCATATGGCACCTGATTTCAGCATTCTCGACCGACAGGGTAAACCCGTTAGGCTGTCGGAGTATAAAGATATGAAGGTTTTGCTGTTAACCTGGGCCTCATGGTGAGGATGCCGCTTTGACTTGCCAGGTTGGCAAGCTGTTTTCGAAGACTTGAAAGATGACAACTTTATGATTATTGCTGCTGCCCAGGATACCGGTGGAGAAGCAGCTGCCGGGCAGTTTTACGACCAGGCAAAAGCAAAATTCGTGACTCTCGTGGATGAGGATCATTCCATTAGTTCTTTGTACAATCTGGTTAACGTGCCTTCAGCTGTCTGGATCGACGAAACAGGGAAGGTTATTCGAATTGACGAAAATGCCTATGCCGAAGTACATAAAGGTGAGGGGTTCAGTTTTGGCAGAAGTGACTATGTGCCGATGGTTAAAGACTGGGTTGCCAATGGCAACCAGAGCCAGTTTGCAAAAGGCAACGCTATCCCGGATCTTATCCGGAGCAATGAGCAGCACCTTGCTGATGCAAACTTTAAGTTGGGAGTCTATTTCTTCAAACAGGGAGATATGGATTCTGCCGACAAGTACTGGGTCGCCGCTGAGAAACTCAACCCGGACAGCTGGAACTATCATCGGCAGGACTGGTCGTTTACACCGGAGCAAGCAGGCGCCAACTGGGTGAAAAAGTTTGGTGAGCTGGAAGGCAAACCTTACTACCGTCCAATTGATGGACTGGATATATAGCTATTCGTTACTTGCTGTTCGCGGCTGCGGTGTTCGCAGTTGCAGTGGCGTATTATTTCGAGTTGCATAGTTACCTGACACTCGAAAATCTCCAGACAGTAAAAGGCAAGCTGGGATGGTGGGCCCCCATCGTTTTTGTACTGGCATTTGTTATCGGGGAACTACTCCAGGTTCCCTCAGTACTGTGGATCTTTTTTGCGGGCCTGATCTGGCCCTGGTGGTTCGCACTGCCAGTTTCCTTGTTAGCTGCTCTGTTGGCGGCAATGACTGCATTTTTAGTCGCGCGTTACTTTCTTGGTCATGGTTTTCACAAAAAACTGCCAGACAGTTTGCAGGCTCTAAATGAAAAATTACAGAATCGACCCGTCTCGGCAGTCATCTTTGTTCGTCTAACCACATTCCTGCATCCAATCATGCACTGGGTACTGGCCGCTTCATCCGTTCAACTTGCTGCATTTCTGGCAGGGACATTGATCGGTATTCTGCCGTTAACTATTGCGATTGTATTACTGGGAGAGGCATTTATGTATTGGTGGGATCAGTACTCGACAACGATACTCGTAGCAGCCGGTGCCGTGACCACCGGTTATATCATTTATGCACGACGACGAAGGAAGAACCTCGCGTAGGCCATATAGCTATTTTCCAGTTACTTTCCTGGTTGCAGTGCGGAACCGGCTGCTCTGTTCCTCACTACCGCGTAATTGTTTGTTGGCACTGGTCTCCAATGATCGTGCAGCATCATCAAGGCTTGCGAGATCAATGACTCGCTTGGACTCGCGCACGGCACTGGCAGAGTTGTTTGCGATTGTTTTTGCCATCTTCATGGCAGCAGGTAAAAGTTCAGATTCAGAATAAATCGTGTTGATCATTTTCTCCTGCAGGGCTTCTGCTGCTTCGATCTTCCGGGCGGTGAAAATCCATTCCTTGGCCTTTGCCGCACCAACCAGCCGGGGTAGGGATGAAGCACCGACAACAAGACCATACTCGGCGCCAGGCCATCGAAACGTCGACTTTTGGGTCGCCAGCCGGATATCGCATTCGACCGCAAGCCGGGCGCCGCCGCCGTAACAATAGCCGTTAATTGCAGCAATGACAGGCAGGGGTGTTTTCGAAATTTCAGTGGCTGCGTCCAAACGTTGCCCGGGAGGCGGCAAATCATCCGGTACTGGTTCAACACCGCTCATTTCCAGCATATCGCCACCCGCGCAGAAAGCCTTGTCTCCGGCACCTGTAACAACAATAACTGCCACTCCGGCTGATTCAGCCTGCCTGACTGCATCGCCCAGCGCATGATTAAGGGCCACGTTCAGGGCGTTGTGACGCTCCACACGGTTCATTGTCAGCAGCAACACATCATCAAAGCGTTCTGTAAGTACGACTGGGTTGGGTTCACTCATGTTCAGCTTCTCATACTCTTATTCTTCTTATGACTTAACACAGCGGGCATGATACTTCAAAAATAGGCGTTCGTGTCCTGGCAATTTTTGCATTACAATAACCCTGAGTTTCGGTACAAACAAATTCAGCATCAGCAGCAGTCATTAAGCGTTGTACTGGCTGTGGCCCGATGTCTTTGAAAAGGAGCGTTTCCATGAACCACGAAATTGCTTTCAGGGATATACAACTCACATCGAGTGAGATCGAAATCCGCAAAATCAGCGTAAAAGATCTCCTGCAGTCGCTGCGAGAAGGCTACGATGACTTTACCGCCAACCCGTCCTTCGGTGTCTTCCTTGTTATTATTTATCCTTTATTTGCCGTGATACTAACCGTGTCTCAGGTCGGTGAGAACCTGCTGTATCTCGCATTCCCGATGGTGGCAGGTCTGACTCTCATCGGCCCGGTTGTTTCAGTCTGCCTGTTTGAGATGAGCAAGCGGCGCGAACAAGAGCTCGAAGTCAGCTGGGGTTCGTCATTCGAATTCGTTCATTCAAGGTCCTACGCTCCGATCCTGGCATTGTCGTTTCTGATGATGTTGCTCTACTCCGCATGGGTATTTATGGCACAGTTCATTTACCTTGGTTTGTTCGGCGCAATGAGTTTCGCCTCCTTTACCGAGTTTGTCACTGAGGTGGTCACCACCAAACCGGGCGGTGCGCTGATAGTCTATGGTAATGCCGTCGGGTTTATCTTTGCATTCGCTGCGTTGTCAATTTCTGTCGTGGGCTTCCCCCTGCTGTTGGATAAACCAACCAGTTCAGCCACTGCGGTTGCGGTTTCGTTCAGGGCCGTAAATTCCAATACCCTGGTTATGCTCCTCTGGGGACTGATTGTTGTTGCATTACTGACTGCAGGCGCAATGCTGTTTATGGTTGGTCTTGCTGTGGTTCTACCTGTGCTGGGTCATGCAACCTGGCATCTGTACCGCAAAGTTGTTAAAGAGTGACTCTTAAGTATTGACTAACTATAGTAGTTAAAACCCAACAGATTCCAGTAGTAGTAAGCGCTGTGAGTTTGTCCTGCACCAGGACCACTGAATGAACTGAATAACATAAAATCTTCTTTCAGCGACAGGTCAAAATGTGAGATGAAAATGGTGGTTCCTCCATCATGGCCAAAGTTATCAAACCCTTCATATCCAAAACGGCGTTTTAGAAATCCCAGACCAGTTCCTCGGACACGTCCATCGTGAGTAAAACCTTCGTGCAGCATTTGTTGCAGGGTTTCCATTCCCAACGGATCGAAAATGTTCTGACGGACATAATCGTTGAAACTAATTCCGGATATATTCGCAACGAGAATATGGGCACCCATATTTCAATGACCGTACGCCCGTACAATTATAAATCGAGACGCAAATTGACTCAAACAGTCGGTCATCAAAGGCTAAGCAAGCCAGATACGGTTCCCTACTAGCAGCCTGCTAGACTGCATTGCGATGAATGTAGGTTTCCACCAGCTCCATATTGTAACGGATGGAGCGGCTGTGAGGATGAATAAGCAGTGCTGATTCGAATGCTGCTTTGGCTTTTACAAACTTTCTCTGTTCCAGATAAACCAGACCAAGACCGGAGAGAGCTCCAAAGTGCCTGGGTTCAAGTTTCAGTGTTCTTTCAATATCACTGACGGAAGCGTCGTAATCCCCAACGAGGTAGTAGAGTGTTGCGCGTTTATTCCAGCCTTCAGCAAATTCCGGGACATCGTTGACTAGTCTGGTGAAAATTAACAATGCCTCGTGGGGATTTTGATCCATCGCAGCAATACCTTGAGCCAAGCGTTCTTGCGTTTGCTGGTTGTCGTTTTGAAGCCAGATCTCCCAGATATTGTTAACAGTTCTATTTGCTACTTCCGCGTTGTCAGTTTGCCGTATGATGTTGAACAGCCCATCCAGCCGGATGTCATTTTGATCTGCCTGGCAGAGCCCCGATCGGACCAATAAAAAAAGGCAGATTGTCAGACAGGACTTAACGATCATTTTCTGTCACAACTTGCAAATGAAACCTCATGTTACCACCCCAAAGAATTCGCGGACAGCCAACAAAGAAAATCTGGCCTAGACATTGGCTTGTGTTAATCAACCCAATGCAAGACATCGCGAATGATCGACCATTGAGGCTCTTTGGTTAGCGCACCGCCTCCCAAAATCCAATGGGAGTACAGGCGATCAACCGTACCGTCTTTCTTTTTCAGAACGAGCCAGGTCGACACAAAACGTTCCCACTCGGGATCAGCCATCGGCACCGGATAGCCAACAGGACGTTTTGCTGAAGCCGACCAGGGAAGAATTATTGAGTGCCGGGATAAATGAGGGTCCAGGCTGAACCGCCTTCCGCTGAACAAACAACCGCATCAGGTTCAGGCTTTTTACCGCGTAGAAAAACACGAGGACTGTTGATGGTCTCAATGGATGAATTCACGGCGAACACTGTTCAAGAAAGCGCTGTCCTGCAGACCAATGCCGAGCGTCAGATTCGGAATAAGGCGAACATCGGCAACCGTCGCAAAATCCTTACGTCGGTGGTTCGGTACCAGAAGTGCCAGGGTCAGGTCCATCGGTGAACCGGCAAAACGCCATTTATTCATCCTCTGAGGTGTCTGCGCCAGACCTGACATCACGATATCCAGCTGACCACTATCGAGTAGTTCGTTGAACTGGTCTCTTTCGACCCGGACTAGCTCCAGCTGTACTTCCAGGTCTTTCGCAAGATATTTGGAAGGTAAAAGACATGTGACGATCTTATCTGGATCGCGCACCAATGAAAAATCAAAAACTCCCACCAAACCAACAATCGTTCTATACTAACAACAGGTTTCAGGGTTGAAACTTATTTAGTGGAAGGCAGTATGGTCAAACGTGAAAATAATCTGGGTGTTGAGCAGAAAGCACTATCGATAAATCTGGATGAGCTCAAGTATGGCACCATCGTGGAGATTGGCGCCGGGCAAGAAGTCGCTCGACATTTTTTTCTGCTGGTGCAGCCGCCGGGATAATCGCAAAAACCATGTCTGCGTACGATATGGAAGTCAGCGATCAGATTTATGGGAAGGCCCATCGTTACGTGGGCCGGGAGCGGCTAGAACAAATGTTGCGATTTGAGTATGACTCGCTCGTCAAGCGATTGGGTGATAGCAGGTCTAAAGAAACCACCTTTTTCGCCTATGCTGCAACCGTCTCTGCCATGAGTTTTAAGGGGGGTAAAGAGTGCCATGGATGGGTCGGCATTAGACTGCAACTTCAACCAGGAGAAATGCCCAGTGATATTGTTCTGCTCGTGAGAATGTTGGATGCTGAGAACCGTTTGCAATCAGAGGCTTTGGGTGTCCTCGGCGTCAATTTAATACACAGTGCTTTTCTTTCGGATGTACCGCTGTCCGAACATCCCAGAATCGTGATTGAGAGCCTCCTGGACAATATCGAGCAGGATCGGCTGGAAGTCGATTTGATTCATTTTTCCGGTCCTGCATTCCACTCCGTCGAAAATCGAGTGGTGAATTTACATCTAATTCATTCAAAGTTAACCCGGGCAGTCATGTTCAATGCACAGGGAGATTCTGTCGTACCCGCAGACATGATGTATCGTCGTTCTGCTTCTATTATCCCCGGACATTGAATTCGGCTTCCTGAATGGAAAACTGCAGCTTTTTCAGTTGCGACCTTATCTTGAGAGTCGTGATCATCAGGGCAACGCGTATCTGGCTGATATGGATAAAGCCCTGGAGGACAAGCTGGGCAAGGTGGTCAATATGCAACAAGTGCCTGGAATATGAAGCATGGTTGGTTCGGTAGACTGGCAGTGTATGGCTACCGGTATAATCAGCAGGTTGAGGAAACTATCACAATAGCCATCGCCTCCAGGTTTTTTTGTTGGGCACGTTTGACACTGTGTTTACCTTGGAATTTGAGCGATATTATACGTCTTCAGTCCCCACGCAATAAGCCTGGTTAGGCATCTGTTAATGAGTTGAAGAATTTGTAAAAATGATGGTTGTCGACCGCTGTCACGAATCAGTCTGGGTTTATAACCAATTGGGCGCATGTGCTGGTATAGTTCAATGGCTATGTAGGACACAACACTAGTATTCAGACTAAATATTAAGGGAGCATACCAATGAAAGATTTTGATGGTGCAAGGCAGTTCTTCGAGGCTTGTGAAGCACCTCTTGGTTGGGAAGGATGTCGTGAATTCGTCTGCGATAATGCCAGTTTCGTTGCGCAAAGCGAACCACTGGCATCGATGAAGACAATACAGGAATATTGCGACTGGATGTATGGTTTTGGTACTGTTACTGCTGCCGGGGCTACCTATGATCTGCACACGTCTTCTTATGATGAATCGACAAGAACTGCGGTTTTCTTTGCGACCTATCATGCGAGGCACACCGGAGAGGGCGGTCCGGTTGCTCCCACAAACAAGGAAACGCATTCTCACTATGTCTACGTGTTAACCATGGACGGTGATGGCAAGGTGGAGAAGATGACCAAGATATGGAATGCACCCTGGGCTTTGAATGAACTTGGCTGGACGTGATAATGCGAATATTGTCTCCAGGTGAAACACCCGTCCTGTAAACCTTCCGTGTTTTTAAGAGTAATTTTCTCTGCAGCACTGGCAGGAAAAGCCGCTGCGCAGACGCTAAATGGTTTTTGTCGGATGCGATTTTGTTGTGAGTAAGAAATGGAGTAAATATGATCGAAGAAAATATGAAAAACTGGCATTTACACCTGAAAGGGGAGTTTCCCGGTGGTCTGGATGAACTGCTCGCGGATGACTGCGTCTTCTTTTCGCCCGTTGTGTTTACCCCCCAAAAAGGCAAGGAATTGACCAAGCTCTATCTAGGTGCAGCCGGTAACACATTCAGTGGTGGTGATAAAGAAAAAGCACCGGGGTCAGCGGATTCAAGTTTTAAATACACCAAGGAAATACTCTGTGGCGATCATGCGGTGCTTGAATTTGAATCCGAAATTGAAGGCAAATACATCAATGGCGTGGATATTATCAGTTGGAACGACGAAGGCAGGATTTGCGAATTCAAAGTCATGATTCGGCCCTTGCAGGCTATCAATATGATGCATGAACAGATGAAGATGATGCTGGAGAAGATGCAATAGGCGGAGATATCGTCTCAACTGGATAACAGAGTCGCCAATCCTGGTAATGCTCAATCGCCGTGGGCAAGCAACCTTAATGGTTAGATGGGGGGATGAAGTGAACAACACCAGGGTGCCCTGGATCACACGGTTTAAGGAAGGACCATGGGCACCGATTTGGTTGGGTCTTTCGATCGCCATTGGATATCTCGTTACTCGTTGCTTATTCGATGGTTTTTTTCTACTTACCTGGGGGTTTCCACCCGGTACCAGTTCCTGGTGGCAGAGTGATGTCTGGTGGCCTGAGCTCGTCAACGCGACTCTTTTCGGATACGTTCCTGCTGTTCTCATGATCGCCAGCCGCGGTATAAACCGTGATTTAAGCCAGCTCAGGCCGTGGCTGCCTTCCGCTGATGCAGTGGTCGATGAGATCCGCAATGCTGCGACCGGACCGGACGTTCTTGCAGTACGGGCATTAAAGCTCGTTGGACTTGTTATTGCGGCTCTCGCGGTCTTCACAGAACCAACTCTCTCGCGTGGTGCAGAACAATCCATGACCAACCCCGGGTTCCTTTGGCCTCTCTTGCGTACCATCGCCTATGCGTGGTTTATTCTCAGCCTCGTCATCTCAGACCTCAAGGCGACCCGCACCTATTTCAACATGGGGCGCAACAGCATTGAAGTCGACTTGTTGGATGTACAGTCACTATCACCGTTTGCGCAACGCGGGTTACGGAGTGCCCTCACGTGGATTATATTCTCAATCATATTTTCACTTTTTTGGCTTGGAGAACAGGCTTCACGAGGAAATCCTGGACTGTTGATGATCGCACTTGCGATGGCGACTGGCGCTTTTCTTGTTCCGTTGATTGGTGTGAGAGAGAGCATCATTTCAACCAAACGTTCGGAACTCGAACGTTTGCGAGAGGAGATTCGTGTTGAACGCTCAATTGTTCTCAATAATCCGCCGGATGACAAGCCCGCCAGCCCGCGGCTGGCAAATCTAATCGCCTACCATCAGCTCATTGATAGAACCCAGGAATGGCCGATCAACGCTGCCAGTCTGCTGCGGTTCTTCATGTACATTTTAATTGGCCTTGGATCATGGCTCGGCGGCGCGCTCATCGAACGATTGCTGGACAGTACACTCGGCACCTGATCAGCCTTGGTCCTGGTTTTGTTACATCTCCCTGGCAACCTGGAAGTTGTGATTTCTACCCATGCATAGTTTGCAGTTTACGGGCAAAAACACCGCCTATGTCGCCAAACTGCTAACAAGTAGCAGAGATCAGCTAACAGGAACTATATGTCTGAAGCGCCAACAACCATAGCTGCACCGAAGTGGTTCTTGCAAACCCGGCATACCCTCCCAGGTGGCAGACGATGATGATTTACCCGTTGCCGACGTTCATTCTTTGGTTGGGGTCTTCCGCGGTACCGCTTCCACCCGTTGCGCTTCTTATCGTGTTCATCACATTGCATTATCGGCTACATCGTCTGGGCGTTATGCCAGTCACGGGATGAATACCTTTTTATTACGAATCATCCTGATGCGCGTAAAAAGTACCTCCCCGCCTCGAATCTGTCAAAATACTCCCCAAGCAAAGGGTGATCGATTTGTTCCAGACCGTCGTAGGCGATAAGGTTTCGTTCGGCAACATAAGTTGTATGATCAGCGTCGTGAACCAGGACATGGTACCAGCGTAAATTCTTTGGCGGTTTCGATATGGCCATCTGCTCATACCAGTCATCAGACCCCAAGAAAACAGGGTCCACGCCGAATATCACACCGCGATACCGGAAACGTAAATGCTCCACCTGTTGACCCTCGAAGAAAATTGCACCCATATTTGACATGTCGTTCATCTCCGTTTCATCGACACCCGTCAGGATTCAAGCCGGCCAAGCGCGTTGCGGCAGATAGCATCTTGACATTGCTGATCCAGGCTCAATGGGTCTTGTACGAGCGACCACACACAAATCATAACGGTATTTTTTTATCGATGCTTCGACTTTCGATTTGTCTCGAGTCTCGCTGGTAACGGATTTTACATAGCTGGAGATAGCGAAGAAAGCGTCTCGAAGCTGTTTTGGTAGAAAGACAGCGTTATATAGTGTCTGATTGACGGCACGCAATAGCTCATAACTTCTACTTTGACTGAGGTTTCATCCTGTGCTTGAAGGGTCAAATCATGATGCCTGTAATCCAGCAATGTCCCATCAATATCCGGCACGCCAATACTGACAGGTACGCGCTTGAGAAAACCACCCTGCTGATCCCAGGCATCAATTTTCAGGGATTTCAGGGAGTACAATTCGCCGACAGGGATCCTGACGACATGGTTGGACGCCAGTTTCATTGAGCGGTTCGCGTTTTTGCACAGCGCTTCAGCCATTGGCGCCGTGAACATTCGCCCGCTCAGCTCAGCAGCCTGTCCGGCATTTCTGGAGGTGTAGCCTTCAGCCGCGATGCCGTAACAAGTTGAATCCGGCAGAACTGCATCCGCCAGAGCTGAAGCCGCCAAAACTGAATCCGCCAGAACAATATGACCGAGGAACAGGTAGATCATTATCAGGCAGCGCATCAATCGAGTTCATAAACCGTTTCACTAGTAGACCGTCGCCATGTGTGGAGTATTTGGTCTCACCTGCTCTATCTTTTTCCTGTCAGCCTTTGAGGCATTCCTCCATCACGTTGCTTCTTCGCCCTTAACCTGGCATTAGTACTCCATCCTCGTCCCTGATTTCTGGTCCGACGACCCGAGCTCGACCGTCTCCGAAAGGTGCGTCTCGTTCGGTGATCGCGGCTCGTAATCCCTCCGTGGCGATTTTCCTGAACACATCCTTTGCGGCTTGAGTTGTATGCGCCCTGGCGTCGTTCTCTGCCGCGAGCCGCTGAAGTGTCTGGGCGCCCATCAGTTCCATACCAACATTGATGATGCGCTTATTGGTTGAGAGCATTTCCGGGTCGATATGTGACAGTCGATCAGCGAGACCTTCGACTTCATTTTCCAACAGCTCTTCAGGTACAGCTTTTAGTACCAGTCCTATTCGTGCTGCGTCGGATCCACTGAGGGTATCCCCGGTGAGTAGCAGGCGTTTTGTCCACTGGGGCCCGCAGTGGTATAGCCATAGCTGGTTTGGTGCCGCACCCATATTGCGGAGCGCCGGGAACCCGATGTTTGCATTATCAGCGCAGATCAGGATGTCGCAATAAAGGGCGAGATCAGTGCCACCGGCCAGACAGTGACCGTGAATCTGCGCGATTGAAGGCTTGTGCATCTCCCAGAGGGTTCGCAGGCTGCGCTGAAATCTTTCAATCATCCAGGCGTCATCATCAATACCACGTCCTTTTCTTCGATCGATGCCATCAGACACTGACGTGCGTGACGGCGTTAAATCGTAGCCTGCACAAAAGGAGGGGCCGGAACCGCGCAGGATGACGCAGTGGACCGACTTGTCATCATCGGCTTCCCACAGTGCATCCCTTAGTTCCTCTACCAGCTCGATAGAAAGTGCATTGCGTTTTTCGGGACGGTTCAGGGTGATTCGGGCGCGCCCCTTGTCGACTTCATAGCTAATGTATTCGAACTCTCTCATGCTTATTGCTCCAGATAATGTTGTGTATGTTCAGTGTAGCGTAAATTTCTTTTCCCGGATTGTCGGGTCAGGCTATCCCGGTAGTGAGGTGGCATTCAGGTGCCATGGGACCGTGTAGCCAATAATGACAAGAACAATATGAATGTACTAACATTGGCCGAGGCATACCTGTGCTGAAAAGAATCAAAGAGGGGGTGTACTGATGGTGGATTCAAAGCCACTACGAAACATTAGTGATATGGAAATTGCCTCGTTTCACCGCGACGGCGCTGTGTTGCTGAAGGCAATACTGGCAAAAAGTTGGACAGATATACTTGCGACCGGCCTGGAATATACTCAGGAGCATCCCGATGGCATGTCCGCAGGTGTATCCATGCCTCTCCGGATAGATCAATTTCCCGCCAGCCACTGCCCGGAACTGAAACTTCTGATGGATGAGTCCCCCATCGCAGAAATTGTTGGATCAGTCTTGAATGCCTCCGTCCGATTTTATATGGATCAAATGTTTTACAAGCCCGCGGGTATGATCGCACCCAGCGCGTGGCATCAGGATACCTGTTACTACAATGTCGATGGCCATCAGCTGGTGCGCGCGTGGGTGTGTGCCGACCCGGCGCCGAGGAATGTCAGTCTTGAAGTGTTGCGTGGTTCGCATTTATGGAACATTACCTATCGACCCCCGGTTGGGATGAACCCTGCCTCTGACCCGGAGGGCGCGGCGGAACTTAACAAGGCGTTCAGTGAAGGTAAGGTGCTCATTGGTCGTGAGGCCCACGAGAAGTGGACCTACTTTGATTCCTTCATGGACCCTGATTTACCCGTGCTGCCGGATGTCGAAGCTAACCGCGATTCGTTTGACATTTTAGGCTGGGACTATGAACCGGGAGATGTCATATTGTTTCATGGAAATATTGTTCATTCTGCCCGGGGTAACGTCGAGCTTCCACACCCGAGACGATCCCATGCATCGCTCTGGGCGGGTCCCGACGTGCATTATTTGAGGCGGCGCAGCCAGTCAATTCCAGACCCGTTGGCGCTGTTTGACTATGAACCTGAAGACGGCCAGCCGTTGAGTGATTTCCCCAGCGTATTCCCCGTGGGTTGGTCACCAGCAAACGAAACTGAATAGGAAACATGGACTGAAGTAAAGAGAATCAGCCCAGTCCATAGAGGAAGGGTATTTAATCGGAGCACGCCCGTGGTCGCGACGGGCTCGGCGCCCCCGGCTCAATGCTCTGGAAACAAAGCACCTTTCGGCTCAACGCTACCAATGTTTGTATCGGGTAGCTGTGCTGTCAATAACTACCAGTTCTCGACTTCCCTTTCTATCTCGTTGCCAAACTGGGCAATAGCATCGGCCTTTCGGTTTGGCAATGTATAGTCCGGGAAGAGCGCGTCGGTTCCCTCGTAGTCTCGCAAAACCTGTCGGGCGACCGTGACCTTGTGGACCTCGGTGGGGCCGTCTGCGATACCCATGACGTAAGAGCCGAGCAGCATGCCTGACAATGGCAGTTCGTTTGAGACGCCCAATGAACCATGTATCTGTATGCATCTTGAAATCACATCATGGTAAACCTTGGGCATCAACGCCTTGATTGCAGCGATGTCTTTTCGGACCTTGAGGTAATCATTGTACTGATCGATTCTCCAGGCGGTACGCAGTACCAGCAAGCGAAACTGCTCCATCTCGACCCAGGAGTCCGCGATTTTTTCCTGCACCATTTGCTTGTCCGCAAGGACTTCGCCCTTGGTTGTTCGTGACAGGGCCCGTTTACACATCATGTCAAAGGCCATCTTGATCTGGCCCATGGAACGCATGGCATGATGAATCCTGCCACCACCCAAACGTGTTTGCGCGACGGCGAAAGCCTGCCCGCGTGGACCGAGCATGTTGGTTTTTGGGATGCGGGCATTTTCATAGTTTATGTAGGCGTGACTTCCTTCGCCCGGGGCCTCGTCCCCGACACCGACATTGCGAATGATATTTACCCCCGGGGTGTTCGTTGGGACAACAAACATGCTCATCCTGGCGTGAGGTGGGGCATCCGGGTCGGTCACCGTCATGGTGATCAGAAAACTTGCATAGCGTGCACTGGAGGAAAACCATTTTTCTCCGTTGATAACGAAGTCATCACCATCTTCCGTTGCCATACACTTAAACTGGGTCGGGTCGGCGCCCCCTTGTGGTTCTGTCATTGAATAGCTCGAAGAAATTTCACCATCCAGCAGCGGCTGTAAATAGGTTTTCTTCAGATCATCAGTTCCGTAGTGGGCCAGAATTTCGGCATTTCCTGTATCCGGCGCCTGGCAGCCGAACACGACCGGCGCGAACCTGGATCGACCCAGAATTTCATTGAGCAGTGCCAGTTTAAGCTGGCCAAATCCAAGACCCCCGAGTTCCGGCCCCAGATGACATGCCCAAAGACCACGGTCCTTCACCTCTTTTTGCAGGGGTCTGATCTGCCGGATAAAATCCGGGTCGCCATATTCCTTGGTTGCTCCCAGAACCATGTCCAGAGGTTCAACCTTGTTTTTGACAAACTCGTCAGCCCAGGACAATACCGTCTGGTATTCAGCATCCGTTTCGAAATCCCACATATTCTGCTCCTTATCTTAAAAAAAGAGGGTTTTAAAGAAGAGGTTGTTAAAGCCGCTCTATGTTCTGCTAAGAAGATCAGATCTGAAGTCACGCGTCAACGCCAATTTGACACCATGGATTGAGAGTTGGTTTCCCATTCACAACGGTTTACTCTGTGCTGGTTCCTGCAGCAATAATCCACTGTGGGTTTCAACGGAGAAAACCATGTCTGAAGCGCACGATGAAGAGTCCATGATTACCCAGGATCTGGTCGATCAAAAGGGTGTTTGGGGCAATGAACGCATATCGCCACCGATTGCGGAATCAGATATCCGTAAATGGGCAATTGCGACCTATTGGCCAGAGAAACCCCCGGCCATTTACTGGGATGCTGAATATGCCCTGACCACGAAACATAAAGGTATTATTGCACCGTCAGATTTCAATCCTTTCGCCTGGCCGATTGATCGGCCACCCAGGCCAAAGGTTTCAAATGCGGCGAGAAAAGGATCAAAAGGCAAGACAGGGCTGAACGGCGGACAGACAGATACCTATGGGGTATCGATGCGACCCGGCGATGTCATCAAGGCAAGGTCGAGACTCAAGGACTTCAATGAACGGCAAGGCAGGATGGGGCTCATGCTCTACACATTTACGGAAACCCGGTGGACCAACCAGGATGATGAACTGGTTAGAACCAGAATATCTACCGGGATCAGGTATTAGTGGCGTGTGCGATCAGTAAGGAGTACGCCACTCGTCAAACGGAGAATCAATATGACCATTAAACTCTATTTCGAGGACATCAATATCGGTGACGAATTGTCGCCCTGGTCGCGAACCACGGGTTTTATGAACTGGAATCGCTATGCGGCGGTTAATGATGAGTTTGTTCCTTTTCATATGGACGATGAAGCAGGGCGAGCCGCAAAAAACGAACAAGGCGCATTCGGTATGGGCAACCTGCGTTATGCCTATATTGTTAATGCGCTGCGTGACTGGATTGGTGATGAAGCCGAGATCCGGGAGGTGGGTTGCCAGTATCGGGCGATTAATCAAAAAGACGATGTGCTGACCGTGGTGGGAAAGGTCACAGAGAAGAGATCAGAAAATGGTGAAAATCTGGTGACTCTGGAAACCAATGTGACCAACCAACTTGGCGATGCAACCTGCCCGGGGCATGCGGTTGTTGTGTTACCAGGCCGTTGATTAGTGACGGGTCAACGGCACAAATCGAACACCGAGGATGTCGATTTCGGTAATCTGACCATCCTGTCCTTTCTCGATTACTTTAAGAACCTGATGGCCAAGTCTGGGTCCGACCGGTAGTACCAGCCTGCCGCCTGGTTTGAGCTGGTCCAGTAAGGGTGGTGGAATATCAATTCCGGCTGCCGTGACGATGATAGCATCGAACGGGGCATGGTCAGGCCAGCCCAGGAATCCATCACCGATTTTAACCTCTACATTGTCGTACTCGAGTAGTTGCAGTGTTTGTCTTGCACTGATTCCCAGTTCCCTGACGATCTCAATAGTGAATACCTCGGAAACAATCTCTGCCAACACAGCCGCCTGGTAACCTGAGCCGGTGCCAATTTCCAGTACCCTGGATGTTGAGTCAACCTGCAGCAATTCACTCATCAGCGCGACAATAAATGGCTGGGATATGGTTTGGTCCTGCCCGATTGGCAGCGGCCGATCTTCGTAAGCATAGGGTTTAATCGCATCCGGTACGAAATCATGTCGGGGAACCTTGTTCATTGCGTTCAGGACATCGTCAGAAATAGTGTCGATACCTGATTGTTTGCCGCTTAGTCGTGCAATGTGTGAAATGGTCATCACCATATCAGTGCGCAGACTGGCCCAGTCCGGGCCCCGGTCACCGGACTCAGCCACAGCGGATTGCAGGCAGGTTAGTTGCAGGCTGGTTAACAGCGCCAGACTTAACAGCGGTGCCCATTGTCCTGGTCCGATCCATCTCATTTTCCCACATCTACTCAATGATTCACCCAGGGTAAACCCGGCAAATTATCACTCTTGTGAACGTAATCCGACATTGACGTCATCCAGGTCCCGCCCTTTTGTTTCCGTTAGGAGAAGCACCGAGATAAGTGTCAACACGCTGGCAAAAGCGATATATACCGAAATGTATATCGTGCCGAAATCTTTCCAGAGGTATGTTGCGATAATTGGCGCCAATGCGCCGCCCAGGATTGCACCCAATTGATATCCCAGTGAAGCACCTGAGTATCGAACATGGGTAGCGAACATTTCAGCAAGGAAGGCGGCTTGTGGTCCGTACATCATGGAAAGAAAGATCTGGCCGCCTGACATGGCCAGCACGATCAGCCAGAAGTTTGCCGTATCTATCAGCGGGAACATGATGAAGGCCCAGATACCACCAAGAATCGCCCCTAACATATAGACGCCTCGCCGACCGTGACGGTCGGAATATGCGGCGGCAATAAACAGTGTCGGTATCTGAATAAATGAGGAAATCAGTACCGCCTGCAACATAGTGTCACGTGACAATCCCAGACCTTCGGGGTTACTGCCGTAGGCCACCATGAATGCGACAAGAAGATAAAAGGTGACCTGCACTGCCAGAAAGGCACCGGCGGCCAATATGATTTCTCTTGGGTACAGGCGCAGGGCTTCGAGAACAGGAGAACGTTCCTTCGACGTTGTACCCTCATTCTCAAGGAATTCTGAGACATCCCTGTTCTCCTTGGCCAGCTGCAATTCACGAAACGCCGGGGTGTCCTCCAGGGATAGTTGTACGTACATGCTGATGCCAATTAAGACGACACTCATCAGGAAAGGGATGCGCCAGCCCCAACTGATAAATTGATCATCGCTGGAAAATGCACTTACCAGCAGGAATGCGATGTTTGCCAGTATGATGCCTACGGGAGCACCTGCCTGGGCGAATGCGCCATAAAACCCTCGTTTTTCGGCCGGTGCACTCTCTGTCACCAGCAACATGGCACCACCCCATTGGCCACCGACCGCGAGACCCTGGGTGAATCGCAACAGTACCAGCAGTACAGGCGCGGCGGGACCAATCAAGGCGTAAGTTGGCAGTAGCCCGATAATAGTGGTCGCGACCCCCATCATCATCAGCGCCGTAACCAGCGCCGCCTTTCGACCAACCCGGTCACCAAAGTGACCGAACAATACGCCACCTATCGGGCGCGCCAGAAAGCCAACGGCGAATGTGCTGAAGGAAGCCATCAGCTTGACTAGCTCAGGCATATCTTCGGGGAAGAACAAGGCAGGAAACACCAGCGCGGCAGCGGTGCCGTAGATGAAAAAGTCATACCATTCAATACTGGTTCCGGCCAGTGACGTCATTGCCACCTTGCGCATGCTTTTTTCGGTCACAGGTGTGTTTTGCTGGGCCATGGACTCTCCATTAGAATTTCATTATTTTTTTTATGATGCACCGAAATGGATCAGGATGCGACTGTGCTAGTAAATTTTCATCCCGGACAGACTGGAATCCCATAGATGTCGCTTCAGGTATTTAACTGCAGAACTTAAGCTCTGAGGGGATCCGATCCTGCTCAAGCCTTCACAAGCGACTGCCGGAATATACCCGTTCTCGTCTTCCAGCGCTCGGATCAACAACCGTTCAATCAAGTCTATATCGGAACCTTCTGCGCTGATGGCACAGATCAGCGTAAAGGCTGCATTCAACCTGACCTGATTCTGCGCACTCCAACCACGCATTACTTCCCGTGCTTGCCACGCAGGCCGGGAATTTACCAGCAGATCTTCAATAAGTGGCAATGCAGTGTTTATCTCAGAATCTATGCTGCCCAGCGCATCGAGTGCCTGGCGAACAACCTGCTGGTGTTGGTTTTTCAACAGCCTGCTGATAGGCATCACGGATTCGGCAGAATCCATCTCAGCCAGGGCGTAGCAGGCATTGATCTGAATCCATGGGTCATCAATTAGGAGCAATTCCGTCAGAGCCGGTACAGCAGCTGTACCTGATAACGATAATGCGTAAGTGGCATCCTGCATCACAATTGCACGTTCGTTCCAGCGTGGTTCCAGGCTCTTGCCATCGAGCGGTATTTCTACACCTTTCTCGTTTCGGATCAGGTTTCTGTTCTCCCGCCCCAGCCCCTTGACACTCATCAATTTTGTAATCAACGGGCCTACCGCTTTTGCACCCGACAGCCCAAGCGTGTAGATGCTGTTCAATCGTTCGGTTTGATTTTCATGGTCGAGCTTTTCCGGGTCAAGATTGCTCAGGTGGATCTCAAGTTGTTCTTTGTCAACTGTCCGTTTCTCTGGCGCATTACCTGACATCCAGTGCCAGATCGTCGACCATACAAAATCCAGTGGTTCGTCAACCAGGCAACTCCCGGGACGAACCCAGTCTGTATTCTGGTTGTTCCAGGATGGTTCATGAGGTATCAACGTTCTTGAAAAAACAAACTTGACCATATAACGCGTCGTGTCACTTAGATTTGAAAAACCGGCGTGAACCATATCGAAGTGTACGAACATGACTGTGCCCGCCGCTACGAACTCCGGCAGTATCATGTAGTCGGTATTCGAAAGCCGGTTGTGCAGGTAACTACCGGCCTGTAGACGGGTTGGACCCATCTCCCTTGGAGTATCGTGCGGAAAGTAAAACGCGATGATATACCATGGCCTTTGATAGCGTGCCCGGGCGAGTGGGCTCTGCGCATCCTGATGCCAGCCTGAGCCAGCCATAGAACCCTTGCCCATTGGCGGAGCGTTTGTGGTCTTGGATAGCTCGATGCCCCTATCTTCAACTGGCGTGCTCGTATGCACGGCGCGATGAGGATGCAATAGGTAGTCGTCGCCCAACAGACTTTGCAAGGCACCTTGCACAATTCCACAATCGAGAACGTCATGCATTTCGGGAATGCGGGGCAATATATTGTTCCCCATAGGAAATTCACTCTCCGTTGACCAGCGGAGTTTCGACTCAATCTGTCGATTTAAAGATGCCGGAATATCAGCCTCCAGACACAGGAACCCGTTGCATATGAATTCCTGAACCTGGCTGTCAGTGAGTAAAATTTGATGGCTCCTTTTTTGTAATAGAGAGCTTTGGCATTGCAGATCAATGCGCGTCTGTGTAGCCGCAACGCATAGTTAAGCCCTTTTATGGTCGGCTATAATATCGAATAATTTTGTCGACTTCAGATTGCCTAAGTTTAGAGACTTGGTTTACAATTCACGCCCGTTTCCTCTTATATACAAGAATTTCAACAAGAGCAGTACAAGCTCTACACAAGAGCAATATGAACTGGACAAGAATATGAGCTACGCAGGACACAGAAAAATCATAGATGTAGACAGCCACGTCATTGAGTTGGATGACTTTCTTGCCAAAGCGGCAACGGTCGCCGATAGAGCCTTGCTTCCTTCAATGTCAGAACAGTCAGAACTGCCCGTTTTGCAAGCAGGGCTGGACCGGGGCAGGGAATTGTTTGCCAAACGCCAGAATGATCCGCAGGTGATGGCCAAGTTCGAAGACGCGGTGCTGGACGCCAGGAAAAGCGGCTGGAACCGGCTCGGCGCGTTCGACGCCGCAGAGCGCACCCACACCATGAATATTTTCGGCTATGAAATGCAGTGGGTGCTACCCACCTTTTCATTCCACCAGATCGCGCATATTGGCGATGACAAGGTACTCGAAGCCGGGGCCCGGACACTCAACAAAGCCATGGGCGATTTCTGTGCGAATGATGACCGATTGAAAGCGATCGGCTACATCCCGCTCACTTTGGGTCCTGATGTTGCCATGGAGATTATGCAACAGGGATTCGCCGACGGTTGTTATTCGTTTATGGTCGATACCAATGAGCCGGATGATGAGAAACTCTCCTATACACATCCTGACTTTGATCCGATCTGGGCCAGTTTTGCTGCGCATAAAGCCCCCTTTGTGGTGCATGTCGCTGTCAATGGTCATTACAAGTCCATCCCGAAAAGTTTCAAGAACAATGGCAAGTCCACCATTGAATTAGGTGGTGATGCGCCTGCAGGCGAGATTGGTCTGGTCACCATCAAGAACAGCGCGGAGATATTCCTGTCGGCGATGATCTTCGATGGCGTATTCGAACGTAACCCGCAGCTCAGGGGTATCTCGATGGAGCACGGCGCATTTTGGGTGCCTTCCTGGATGAAGGCTTTGGACTATACGGCGTCGCTCTTCAGGCATCGACGCGAGTTTGTAGAATTGCCCTCTGAGACAGCCAGAAAACATCTAAAGTTCTCCCCCTTCGCCGGTGAACCCATAGGTTGGATAATTGATAACATCGGACCCGACCTGCTCTGCTACGCCTCGGACTATCCGCACCCGGAAGGGACATCCGACCCTATCCGGAAATTTGAAGCAACTATGGAAGATTGTGACGAGGCAACCATGAACGCGTTCTATCATGGCAATATTCAGGAGCTGATGGGTCTTGCCACTTAGTTTTGGTCCCAATAGCTGGGATCCTGATCTGACTTAAGATTGGAGTGCCGGGTCTTCTCGCAATCTTTTTGCTATCAAATCTACAAAGGCGCGAACCTTGGCTGATTCGTTCCTCCCCTGGCGATGAATGATATGAATGGGCAGGGGTACTGATTCATGTTCAACAAGTATTGTTCGTAACTTGCCTTCCATCAACAACGGTGCAATCTGATATGACAGTAGCCGGGTGATTCCAAGATGCCCGATCGCAGCTTCAATCGCTGCGTCGTTGCTGGTGACGGTGAGGCGTGATTCGATTCGCACAGTCTGGTCGTTAGCGGGGGTTTTGAAACGCCAGTCGCTAAGGCGGCTGCTCGCACTGGAAGTGATGATTGAATGCCGTGTCAGGTCTTTTGGTAAGTGAGGGGTCCCGTTGTGTTCCAGATACCTGGGGGAAGCGCAAACCACCAGTCTTACCTGGCCGACTCTTAACGCTCGCATACTGGAATCTGCCAATTCACCGATACGCACGCCCACTTCGAAGCCCTCTTCCAACAGGTTAACTACTCGATCAAGGAAGATTGCGGAGATTGAAGTGTCAGCGTATCGATTGAGGTAATCGATGATGCAGGGCGTCACGAACATTCGACCAAAAAGCACCGGTGCTGTAACCGCCAGGTGACCTCTGGGCGCGGCGTTGATACCTGCCACTGCTTCGTCTGCCGCGTTAACTTCAGCAATGATCCGACGTGCATCTTCCAGATAGCGCTGACCTGACTCTGTTGCCCGTACGTACCGGGTGGTGCGGGACAGCAATTGAACCCCGAGGTTGTCTTCAAGGTTCGAAATTGAGCGAGTAACCGCCGGAGGCGACATACCCAGTCGCCGGGCACCTGCAGCAAACCCGGCTTCCTCAGCTACCGCCACAAAGACCTGCATTAGATGAAGCTTATTCATAGATGAGCAAACGGAGCTGTGTTCTGGTGTTTCTTCAAGGTCATGGCTGAATTCTATAATTCCATATACTGGAATAATCAATTGTTAATGATAGGTATTCTTAAATCAACTGGAATTAGAGAAACTCTCCAAATGCTCACAGGATGGAGAAGCACAATGGGACATCAATTTGCGCAGATTGCTTTCACCGACACGGTTCGGGATATACAAACAGCCATGGGCAGCCGTGCTGGCTATGCCCGCATGGACGATGGTGAAGACTACAACCATATTTTAAGTGAACGGGAAGCGGGTTTCATTTCAGAGCGAGACAGCTTCTACATGGCCAGTGTCAGCGAAACAGGCTGGCCCTATGTACAGCATCGCGGCGGGCCGACAGGGTTCGTGAAGATTCTGGATGAGAGAACCATCGGATTCACTGACTACGCGGGCAATCGACAATATGTGAGTGTCGGTAATTTTCGGCACGATGACCGGGTCGCGCTATTTTTCATGGATTACCCAAACAAGACCCGTCTAAAGATGCTTGGCAGGGTCAAGGTCATAGAGTCAGATCATGAGGACATAGCCAGCCTGGACGTTGAAGATTACGCTGCACAGATAGAGCGCGGCTTCGTCATCAAAGTCGAAGCCTTTGACTGGAACTGCCCGCAACATATTACCCCGAGGTATACGCAAAACCAGGTCGAGCAGATCATCCAGCCGATCGTTAACGAAAACACCGCGGGGGTAAGCGTTTTAGGCGATGGCCCAATGGAACTGGTGATATCCGGCGTTCGGCAGCTGACGCCAAGAATTCGGGCCTATGAAATGCGCGACCCTGATGGTGCAGAGCTACCGCCGGTTAAGGCTGGTTCACATCTTGTCGTCCCGGTTATGCTGGCGAACGGCGAAACCAGTGTTCGCCATTATTCTATTTGCTCCCCTCCGGCACATCGAGATGTCTATGAAATCGCTGTTTTGAGGGAAGAAGATGGAGAAGGGGGTTCGGTCGCGGTTCATCAGCAGTTCAATATCGGAATGAGATTGTTCTGCGAGAAACCTGATAACTACTTCGAACTGCACAACGATACGCGACCCGCTGTACTCATTGCGGCTGGAATTGGTATTACGCCGATAAAGTCCATGGCCCAGACATTAAAAGCGAGGGGCGCTGACATGCAGCTGCATTATGCAGGCAAAAGCAATGCGGGAATGGCATTTCGTGATCAACTAACGAGAGAATTAGGTCAGCAACTTTCAACTTACCGATCTTCCAGAGATGAACATATGGATGTTGAATCCATACTGTCAAACGCGCCAGCAGATGCGGTCTTCTACGCCTGTGGGCCCAATAGGTTGATCGATGCTGTTAGTCAGGCCGCATTAACCCTTGGGATTGAATCTGATCGAATCCGTTTTGAGCGGTTTACCGGTGATATTGATGAGGAGGCGAAGCCAATCGAAGTTGAATTAAAACGAACCGGCATCGTGATTCAGATAACCCCCCAACAGAGTATTCTGGATGGGATGCTCGATGCTGGCATTGATGTTCCCTTTTCTTGTCGAACCGGCAACTGCCGAACCTGCGTCGTCGAGGTGCTTGATGGTGAGCCTGATCATCGCGATTCAGCGCTATCAACATTCGAGAAAGAACAGCAGCAACTCATGTGTCCCTGTGTATCACGTGCCAGGACCGACAAGCTGGTGCTGGATATTTAGCCTGTTCCTGCGTAGCCTGCTAACGGTCTCTAATTTTGGAGTCGTTCCTTGACGACCTGACGTTGCTGGTTTCCGGGCCAAAAGCCTCAGCGTCAAAGCCGATGACCGATGGCACGGTACCGGCTCTCGGGGCAGGCTGGAATAGAATTGTGTTGTCCTACGACGACCTTGAATCCGTTGTCTCCAGGCTCAAGGCCAACGGCGTAAAATTCAGGAACGATATTCTAAACGGTGTCGGTGGCAAACAGGTCATTTGCGAAGACCCTTCGGGTAACGTCATTGAACTCACTCAGCCGCCATCATAGCCACGTAAGCCTGCAAGACTACTGACACAATCTCTCCTGACACAATCTCTCCTGACACAATGCTGTCAGTACCCTTGCACTATAATGTAAATCCAGGAGTGAAGGATTCGGGGTGAAAGAATGTACTGTAGTGAGAAAACCGAACAGGAATTTGTAAACCCGGAATACGGGCATGCTGCCGAAATGGTCTCGATTGCGCCGGATTCCATTCAGGCAGCAAACTCGACCCACTTTAGACCCTGTTATGGTCTATTTGGTTTCTTCCTGATCAGGGCACAATATCGAGCTTATGTGGTCAGAAGGTTTCGTTTCAATAAACGTCAGTAGGTTCATCGTCACTGCACGATAGCCAGTGTACGATAGTCACTGTACGGGAGTGACAGGACGAGGGTGCAAAGCATGAAAGAAGTTTGCGTTGCATTCAAAGCACACATGGGCTGGGTTAATGCCGTCGCAGTTCTGGTTGAAACTGATTCACCCACCCCATTACATACTCAGAGGATAGACCTGATAGATGGCGAGGACCGCGAAGCGGCTGAGCCCTACCACGTTGCGGGTGGCTGGCACGGACTTGAACAGGTTCCCCGGCCAGCAGACCCTGCTGCGATCATTCGTCGGGGGACGGCCCGGCAGATCGAGGTTGCAAAAAAACATCTGTTGGCATACCGGGCAAAATTAACGGGGCTCGGGCTGGATTGAAAGCAGGCTGTCGTGCTCACCAGTCGTGGCTGGCTGGGTGATGACCTCGAACACATTCTGGGTTCTCATGCCCATATCCATGTCGCAGAAGGTGAAGCCATTCGATCTGCTACCCGGTTGGCACTCGATGCTATGGGTACTGTCTTTATCGAACAGGATGAAAAAAGTACTCTTCCTGAAGCAAGTCGACAACTGAACTGCAATCTACTGGACTGCGACAGTATGATGAAGCGTTTGAAACCTGCTGACGCAAAATCCTGGCGCAAGGAAGAACGGCTGATTGCACTCGGTGCCTGGTTAAACAGAAGTTGAACAAAGGTTAAACCGAAGGTAAGCCAATATCGCGCCGGTACTTCCTGTCCTGGCCTATTTTATAAGGTACCAGATGATATAAAACCAGGAGAAAATACCGTGCAATATCGCCCATAAGATCGATTTGTTTACACTCCAGGAAACGCAAATAGCCAGCGCAGTCCCAAAAGTTATTCCATAGTGTGCTGCATCTCTACCGTGACTCGCCATCGTAAGTCTCCTGTTGTGTTGAAATTACACCGTGTTATCGGCTTGAGTTTCACATCACGCGAGGTTCCAGACGAAAGAACCAGATATCCTCAGGGTCAGTTTGTACATCTGGCAAAGGCCCGCCGAAGTACTCCACGGCCATCGCTTCGAGTTGTGATCGTAGTCTGGCCAAAAGCGCTGGGTCGGTTACCCGCACAGCCTGGCGTTCATAGCGTTTACCATCAATGCGCATGACTACCCGGCCATCAAGCAGGGCATCTTCGTGCCAGGTTTTGAAGATCCAGATCCCATGCGGTATCCACCGTTGTGTGCCCGAGAACCTGCGCCACATGAAGCCCAGGTCACAAGGTACATAGAGCTGGCCTTTGTGCAGCATCACGCCGGTGATTCTGGAGGTTGGCGGGTCCATGAGTTGGAGCTCGATCGATCCAGGATTCTCTCCCAGTTCAATCAACCAGTTGATATTTGACTCAGTGACGAGTGTCCCTGCGCGCAAAGGGCCGCCAGGGATAAACGCTGATGGCCCGTCCGACATACGCTGGGCAATGAGTCCTGCAGCAATCAGTAGAATAATGATAACGCCGGTAATCTTCGTAAGCGTTCCCCGTAGTGAACGTGGTCGGGGCTGAAGGTTTTGTGTTTGTTCTGGCATTGTCATTCCTTGATTAAAATATGCCCCAGGTCGATATCTGGACCAGGGCTCCTTTGGTTAACATATTATTCATTGGGAACCGCAATCTTCATGCCACCAGCCAAAGGCAAACAAATTCAAGATGTTACGTTGGTAGCGTATTCCTTAACTTGCTGGATCAGGCCTAATTATGGTCAAACTTATTACTTTCCAGATAAAGCAGGATTTGTGAATGTCAGCTATGTAAAAGCCGTCTACTTTAGTTATGTAACCTGTTTCAAGCCTTGAGTCTGGACCGCGTCATCAAAAAACTTCACAAAAAACGTCTTACTCAAACTGGGATTGTGTCTGTTCTCACGGGTAAACTCGGCCTCGAATCCGCACTTAATATAGAATCCAGGTGCCTGGAAAGCACTGGTGACCAAATTGATGTTGTTGAATCCCTTGTGTTTGAACCGGTCTTCAAGGAACTGTACCAACTTCGATCCGTGTCCCTTGCCCCTGTATGAGGTTTCCACCCAAAGGTCATCAATATAGACTTCTGCGTAGGCCGTATACGCCGTTAGGGCAGCGAAAGATTCCCCAGACTTTGCGATGAGAACGATTGAGAACTTATTGTAATTTACGTCCACACCATGGCTGCTCTCGTAGACAGCAAGATCCTGGCTTTTCTTTTCTTCCATACTTTCCGGAAGTTCATCTAACACTTCTATTCTGTAACTATTCATAAACCAATTTCTCGATTGGATGCAAGGCGCGATGGCTGGTTTTTACATTGTACGCTTGTAATTCCCGTTGACAGCGTGAGGATTATGGGCAATTCTGGATTGGTAGAAAAATCAGGGAACAAAGATGGAAATCCAATCATTGGGACATGTTGTTATTCGAGTCAGCGACCTGCCTAAAGCTGAAACATTTTACAAAGACGTGCTTGGCCTGCCTGTCTGTGCCCATTACGATGAAAAAGGGATGAAAATGGCCTTTTTCAGTTTAGGCAATCACCACGATTTCGCCATTATGGAAAGCAAGCAACTGGGTGAAAAGTCCTCTTCCGGACTTGACCATGTTGCATTTAAAATTGGTGACAGTTTCGATGATTTGCTCGATGCCAAAACAGTGCTGGAAAAACACGGGCTGGAAATGGATCCCGTCGATCACAATGTGACCCAGTCAATTTATATTTCAGATCCTGATGGCAACGGCATTGAGCTTTATGTTGATGTTTCCAGTGCATGGAAGGAAAACCCGGAGCTCGTCGCCTCAGGTGAACCGTTAGAACTTTGATGGGTTGGAAAGCTAGTTGCTGATCAACTCCAGGGGATCGAGTCCCAGTATTTCATTGTAGGTGTTGTGGTAGTGATGTAGTGCAGGTTCGTTACGACCGAACATAAAATACTCCCTTGCACCTGATCGGGCACCCTCGTGGGATGCGGCGGCGGCCACATAATCTTCATCACGAATGATCTCGCTAAAACCGGTCATACGCTCTGACATACCAATCCTCATTTCGTCAGGGATCGCCGGATTGGTGTAGAAAGAAATTTGTGAGAATGACTCATGGGGATTTTCCTTGTTGGGGTAGACCCTGACCAAGGTAGCGCCGGATAACATGTCATGTGGCAGACCCGGGATCCTGCCGCTGGGAATCAGCTGGATGTTGGGAAACAGGTAATACACAGGTGTCGTCGCCTTTAGTACGTCCCATTGCTCTTCCGGAAGGTCGCGGAATCGATCGATCTCCCGCGCACATAACATCATCCTGTGATTTTTATTGTAGGTGTCATAACACTGTACATTGCCGTAGAGCACCTGACCGAGCGTGTTCTTGTGCAAAACATTGAAATGATAGGTCTCGCCAAACGTGTCGATGGCAAGCTTCCAGTTCATGGGTGTTACATAAGTATCCATTGCGCCAAACTGGAGATCGCCATAACCCCATGAATCCAGTTCGTCACCCAGATCGCCGAGTAATTCCTCAAGGTCGAATTCAGCACCCGCTTTCGGGTGGACCCAGAGTAGACCGTGTTTTTCTTCGGCTGATAACTCGACGAGACCATTACAGCTTTTATCAACAGGACCAAAATGATCTTCTTTCGGCACTGAAATGAGATCCCCTTTGCCACTGTAACCCCAGGCATGAAAGCGGCAACTGAATATATTTTTCTTGCCTCGGGTTTCGCTTTCCACAATGGTCCCGCGATGACTGCAAACGTTCAGGAATGCGTGAAACTTGCCGTCGTTATCACGCGTCATCAGTAATGGCTTGCCCAGGTCTTCAGAAGTGATAAATGAACCGGGCTCAGGTAAATCACCCGATAACCCCATCACCTGCGGGAAATTCTGGAACATAACCTCCCACTCATCCTTAGCTCGTTCCGCGGAGGTATATGCCGTTACTGGATTTCTCACCATGCCACCAGCATCAACATTGGTTCCCTCGTCGAGTCGCTGCATAAGCAACTTCATGGTCCTGATCTGTTCTTCTTTTCGCATGGCGCCTGATCTCCGAAATATAACTATTAATCTGCAATTGCTGAGCACACCGGGAAGGATTTACCGCCCACGACCTGACTGAATGTACATCTGTCGCTCCGATGATTCAACGCTGTTTTTATCTTCACAATTCCCGCTCAAGGGTAGAGAGTCCAGCCTGCAACATTTTTGGCTGCTGTGTCTTCGTTGCGTAGTGCACGTCTTCCATCGCGATCAGGATGCTTGTGTATCGAATGCGTTTGTGGGCATCGGGATCCAACTCCCCGCCATAGGTCTGCAGCGCTTTGTTGAGGGCATCATCCCCGCCCCACATCCAGATGCCGACAAAATCGCCAGCGGGATCCCCTGCGGTGGAGTCGCCCCAGTCAATGATTCCGGCAGGCTTGAAGGTCCGAGGATCTACCAGAATGTGATTGGCCAACAGGTCGCCATGAACCTGCCTGGGCTCACGATCGTAGTCCGGAGGAACATGTTCCGACGATCTCACATACTTAACGCACCTGTCGAACAGCGTTGCCGGATAGGCCTCACGTGTTGCCTCTAGCAACGCTTCCACCCTGACCGGCCAGGGCTCTTCGGCGTCATCATCCCATGGTGAGGGGGGCAACCCTTCGCCGTCAATTGAATGGAGTTTGCTAAGGAACTCACCCACCAGCCCGGCAATGTCGAGTTTGTGCTGCGCGGGTATGCGAACGTTCTGCAGAGGCTCACCCACAAGCAGCCGGTAGCCCCAGAAATGCCAGGGGTAGGCATCGCCTGGCTCACCGAGGAAAAGGGGGCGGGGTACGGCAATGGGAAGGTCCTCTGGCAGACGACCGAGCAGCAGAAGTTCACGCTTTATACATTTATCGACGTCGGACCTTTTTGGGAATCGAAACGCAATCCCGTTGTCGGTGACGAAAACGAAAAAATCCCAACCCTCGCCAAGATACGCAATGTTGGTGCAGGGCGTCTCGGGGAATTGAGATCGAATGAGTGCTGCCGCTTGATCGGTCGAAAGCTCTCGTTCAGGTGTCCAGGGATATTGGCTCATTTATCACTTCTTTATGTTATCTGCAATGCCAGCGCCTATTGTCGGTATTTTCCCAGCACCGGTTGTCCTGGGAATACACCTGCGACAGTCTTATCCCTGTCAACCACGAGTATGCCATTAACCAAAACATATTGAATTCCTTCTGAAAAACTCAGGTCCTTCTCAAACGTCGCAGTATCTGTGACTTTCATTGGGTCAAAAATAGTAACATCCGCATCTGCCCCGACTTGGATTCGGCCTTTACGCGTCATACTCGGCGTAATTGTTTCGAGGCGCATTGCTGGCATCAGGGTCATTTTTGTAATCGCTTCACTTAATGTCAGCACTTCTTGCTCTCGGACATATCTCGCCAGGACTCTTGCAAAAGTCCCTGCAGTTCTCGGGTGTGCACCTGGAGCATATGGCATCCCATCCGACGCAATCATGGTACTCGCCCGTCCTATGCCTTCCACTATCCACTCCTCTTTCATCATGTGAATAATGACGACACCACCTTGTTTACGGTATTTGGTGAAGGTTTCTTTTGTCAGTCGCTCGCCAGTCTCCTGCCATTGAAGGTCGCTGTAACCAATTGCAAAGAGATCCTGCCAACCCTCATTGAATAACGCAGAGTCAATGGAGGTAGAAGCAGCGGTGTACGGGTACATTTCTGTCGTGACGTCGAACCCTCTGGCTTGTGTATAGCCAGCATAATGTCTCCAAGGGCCATGCTATTAATATGGACGATATGCAGGGGTGCACCTGTGGTTACCACATCGGCAATGACTTCCTGTATACCCACAATTCCCGGGTCCCGTACATGCACAAAGACCGGAGCTGACTTTTTTGCGGCTGCTTCAAATAGCTGAAAAATCTCTTCGTAGCCAGCACCAGGAAAATACCCCACAGGGAGTCCGATCCCGAGTGCACTGGCTTTAAGCTCTTCTATGAGCGCACTGTTCATAATGTTGATGCCAGCTTCGTCGAGTGACGCGTAAACAGAAGAGCGAAGTTCTTCGCGGAAAAAGTGGCTTGCCTCGGGACTGGCTGCGTCTTTTTTTTCTATCAGTTCGAGGTAAACGGGATCTTCACAGCATATTCTGCGATTCCCATAATTCTTGCTGCACAATAAGATGAGGAAGCCCCGTAGTTAACGAGTGATTGACCTCGCTTTGATTCGATCCATTGGCGAATCATCGGGACGCCAGATTCCAACTCAAGCACAGGAAAAACAGAAGTAAGGAATATGGAATAACTGACTGGCAGAGGCGGTATCAACTGATAGATCTAGATGTAGCTGTTAGATTCTGTTGTAACATGTTTCCAACAATATGCTGAGCGTTATGAACTGGAACGAGACATAGACGGGGGCGCATGGAGAAATTGCTAAAACGGAGAGTATTCCAGGCTGGTGCGGTGTACGTCGCGGTTGCCTGGGGTGCAGTCGAGATTCTGCTGACCATGTAGGAGCAACTGGGCTGGGCGGACTGGTTGGCGAAGGCTGCGTTGGCACTTTTTGTAACGGGATTCCCTATTGTAATAATCTGGTCATGGTTCCAGGACCGGGCTCGGAACCCGATCACATCTACACACAATTTAACGTCCGAAAACAATGCGGTGGAAGAAAAATCGGGGTCCCAGTCTTTCAAGCAAGGTAAGATTCACTTCGTGACTGCCAGAGACGGTATGAGATTAGCCTATGCAGTGACAGGCGAAGGGCCTGCGCTTGTCAAAGCTGCACACTGGCTAACCAGCCTTGATTTAGACTGGCAAAGTGTCATCTTCCGCCACTTGTTGAGCAGCTTATCCGATGGTCGTCAGTTACTTCGCTATGACCAGCGGGGGTGCGGGCTATCCGACCGCGATCCGAAAGACCTCAGCCTGGATGCGATGGTGAGTGATCTTGAGTGCATCGTTGACACCGCGGGTTTTCAAAGGTTTGCTTTGTTTGGACCTTCACAAGGTGGTCCCGTTTCCATCAGTTACACAGTAAAGCACCCCGAAAGAGTCAGCGCGCTAATTCTCTATGGTTCGTACGCACAAGGTTTCGCTCGGCGCGGTGATCCCGAAGTAGCCACCAGCGGGCAGGCAATGATAGAACTTGTACGTCTTGGTTGGGGTAAAGACAACCCGGCATTTCGGCAGATGTTTGGTTCCTTGTTCATCCCTGATGCCAACGAAGAACATCGCAAAGCTTTCGATTACATACAACGTGAGAGTGCGACAGCGGAACTTGCAGCGAGACTGATGGGCGCACTGAGTGAGATTGATGTCTCCGATCTCCTGCCACAGTTGTCTGTGCCTGTTCTGGTGCTGCACTCTCGTGCTGATGCGCGTATTCCATATGAACTCGGGCGCGCTCTTGCTTCCGGGATTCCAAACGCTGAGTTTCAATCCCTCGATAGCAGCAATCACATCATGATGGAAAATGACCCCGCTTTCCCGGGACTGGTGTCTGCGATAACAGACTTTCTCCAACGCCATCCTGAGTAAGCATGGATGTAAATATTTCATTCAATTACACAACAACGACAGAAGGTGGCTCCCACTGTGGCGACGAAACAAATAGCTAAATGGGTCGGTATACCGCTCGTGGTCGTTGTTCTGGGAATTACGCTTTATATTGGTCAATTTATACTATTTATGCCACAAGCCAGCAAACGGGCAATCGATGTTAGAACTGTTGATGATCTGGATAACTATTTGTCCGCATTAGTTGCTGAAGGTGTACCGCCAGCAATGGATGTTACTGTTTTAAAACAAGGGCACGCTGTGTTTTCAAGAGCTTATGGAATCGCAAATGGTCTTACGGGTGAAAAAGTAACGAAAGACCATGTTTACCATTTTTGGTCAATGACCAAGTCATTTACTTCAGTAGCCATTTTTCAGTTAGTCGAGCAGGGTAAAATATCGTTAGATGAATCGATAAGTACCTATTTACCAAATTACATACCGGTGGATGAATCGGATAATCCAGTGAAAGTAACAATTGATCATTTGCTGAGCCACACTTCAGGCTTACCTGATTTTCAAACAAAAATGCTGGCCTGGATTCATCTTGATGGCGAACCGCGATATGGTGAAACCCGGATGGTGAATGAAAGGTTTCAAGATTATCAAATCATCGTTGATCAACCTGGCACTGTCAGCAAGTACGGTAATATGAACTACGTTTTGTTAGGTGCCGTGATTGAAGCCGTGACGGGGGAAACTTACGAAGACTACATCCGTCAATTTGTTTTAACTCCTCTTAAGATGAGTCATTCAGACCTTATCTATCGCCCTGATATGTTGATGAAAGTTGCCAAAGGATCTCACCATTATTATCACTTTTTTACGCTGATGATTAAGTTTATGGGGCCGAAGGGGGGCTCGATTCAATGACCGAAGGAAAAATCGATGATCGTCATTGGCTAAAAGAAATGCACACTGATTACGCCGCATCCACCTCCGTGATTGGTACAGGTACAGATATGAGCCGTTTTGGTCAAATGTTACTCAATCGAGGTGAACTTGAGGGCGTTCGTATTCTGTCCAAAGAAAGCGCGAACAAGGTACTTTTTGGTGGCCGTGTTGCCGGAGAACTGGAACAGGTGGCGTCTGGAGAAAGAGAAGTAGCTTTGGGTTATGGCGCAAAAACCTGGTATGACGGAGGAGTTGAGATAATTGGTCATGGTGGCGGCGGACCAGGTTTTGGGTTGCAATATTTGGTAGTGCCAGAAAAAGAACTGGTGGTCGTGGTTCTGACCAACCAGACATTAGCGATATCATATGATGTTGCCAAAATGATTGTTTCAGTATTTTAATTTACCGAAAAAGACAGCGGGCCAGGCGCTGAGTTAAACCTTAGGCATCCGAACTAATCTGAATCGGAACCTCGAACTTCGCCAACTGCGGCGTAGCGGTCCTTTGGTCGAAGACTGGTACCGGACACTAATAAACAAGTGCTCTTCTTAGCTCAGGTAATGTTCAAGACCCTGACCACTCTGCTCATTGCTTTCCAGTCTGGCAATGGTTTGGAGGTGAACTTCATCAGGTCCATCATAAATTCTAAATGCGCGAGCCTTGTTAAACGCTCTCGCGGCCGGGGTATCACTGGTAACGCCTTTGGCACCATATAATTGTACTGTTCGGTCGGCAATGGACTGATAGGTTCTCGCAACTGCGACCTTGATCATCGAAATCTGTTTGCGGGCAACCTTGTTCCCGACTGTGTCAAGCAGATGAGCAGCCCGCTGCACCAGCAACCGACACTGATCCAGTTCAATCCTCGACAAACTAATAGATTCCTGTGTGGAACTATACTCATCGATTCTCTTCCCGAACGTTGTTCTTTCAGTAGACCGTTTCACCATCAGGCTGATCAATACTTCACATTCTCCAATAGCGCGCATGCAATGATGTAACCTCGCAGGACCCAGTCTGGCCTGCCCCATGGCAAATCCTGCCCCTGGCTCGCCCAGCAAATTATCCACAGGAACTCTCACATCATTTAGTTCAAGCTCCGGGTGCAAATTTGTGACAGAAGTGTGCTCAAAGACCGGAATGTTACGCACAAATTCAATCCCATCGCTGTCTCTGGGGATGAGTATCAATGACTGGCGTCGGGATTTGGCTGCATCTGGGTCGGTCACCCCAACGAGGATGATTAAGCGGCATTTCTCATGGGAGGCATTTGAAGCAAACCATTTTCGACCATTAATCACATACTCATCACCATCTCTGGTGATACTTGTTTCTAGATTCGCCGGGTCGGATGAAGCCACCTCCGGCTCTGTCATGGCAAAGGCTGAACCAAATTCACCGGCCAAGAGGGGGTTCAACCAGGTATCTTTCTGCGCCTCACTGGCAAACAGCTGCAGCAATTCCATATTCGGTACATCAGGCGCATGACAGTTAAAGACTCTTGACGCCCACTCCAATCTACCCAGCACTTCTGCAACGGCGGTGAATTCCAGATTGGTTAGCCGTGTACCGGGTTCATCGTCTGTAAGCCGTGGCAGCGCCATATTCCAGAGTCCTAATTGCTGGGCTTCTTCTCGTAGCTCAAGCTCTACAGCCGGAATCGGCTGCCCACTGGTGGCCTGCTCAATCCATATTTTATTGTTAGGGAGAATACGCTCTTCAAAGAAAGACTCGACCTGAGCTTTGATTTCTAAAGCTCTAACTGGAAGTTCAAACATGGGCAGCACCTGTAGAGAACACATGACCGGCTCAGAGTAACCCAATAGCAATGGGTAGGGTATTGGCAAGTTAACTTCTCGATTATCCAAAATAACCTATCCTGCATCCAATTCTCAGAAATGTGAAATTGGACCGTGTTACCCGTCCAAATACGCCTTCAGCTGATCATTGATAAAGAAAGTCCAGCCACCAATGCCACTTTCCCTGGTAAATTCGGGGATGTTGTCTGGAAAGTCTGCCATCACTTCCAGAGTAACCGTTAAGTTCGCGGACTGATCATCTCCCGATACCTCGAAGGTAACGTTTGAATCTCCCTCGAATTCCTCGTACTTCCAGTTGTGAACAATTTTGCTCTGGGGAACAACTTCTGTCACTTCCCACAAGTGAAGAAAACTTCGGTCGCTGGATTCCACCATGAACTGTGTCCGGAACCCAACCTCAGCCTCAAAGTCAGGGATGTTGTCAAAGTACCATCTTCTCATCTCACCAACATCAGTAATGGCAGTCCATACGTCAGTTGCGGATCTGGCGAAGTCTTGTTCAACGACAATAGGGGATTCATCTCTCTTCATTCCATCACCTTTATTGTTTCGGCAGGAGCATATGCAAAAATTCTGACGCTGACCGTGATTACAAGTCTCGCACGAATTCAAACACATTCCAGTCGGCGAGCGCCTCCTGGGTCCGGTAAATACAGACTTCTTTCCAGTCCACACCGAGTCCCTCGCACTCGGTTTTTAATATCTCGATATCCGTGCTGGCGACTGCAATGCACATGATCATTTGACTGACGAACAGCCCTATCCGGTAGTCATTTTCCAGATCCTGTCTGGAATAGTGCTCAACCCCGGCGTCTTGCAAGCTGAAATGATAGCTCGACAGGAGTCTTTGCTCCTCGGCGCGGCGAAAGTCAGTGTCAGCGCACACGGCGAGCATCCTCGCAAAATCCCACGCACCCGGTGCAACGAAAGGGAATTGCCAGTCGATGACCGAGAACTCTCCACCCGCTTCCGTCGGAAAGAACATCTGCTTCGCATGATAATCACCATGAACCAAAGTGTAGGGCCTGCTGATAAAATGCTTCATCAGATCTTCAAACCGGTTTGCGGCCAATCCCATCAGCTCGCAACTCAGCTCTGCGCTGTTACCGAAATGGATTTCAATTATTTCCCTGCCCTGGGCAGCACCATGCACCCCGGCAGTCCAGAATTCCGTATTGTCGGGTTGGACAATCCACGGCTTGCTGCGCAGCGCTGCATCGTTCCACCATTTCGTATGGAACCGGGGCAGGTGCGCCAGGGCAACTTCCACCTGATCAGAGCTGATTGCCCAGGATGGCGATTCTGCTGGCGAGAGATCTTTCATCAGTAGGACGAAAGTCTGTTGATCCGGGTTAAAGTCCTGGTAGTAGCAACGTGGAACAGAAATGCCAGGCTTCTGGAATTCACTATAGAAGGATGTTTCGCGCCAGTACTGACCAAAATTGTTAACAATCTCCTCGATAACCATTGGGTTTCTGGACGTGTACTTGCCGATCAGGTTCGGAGACACCATCGAGTCAGGTTGATCGAATTCAAGTTGGATTTTGACAATTTCCGCGGTCTGTCCGGGAACGTCCGAGTCAATCACAGTACAGTGGGTGACAGTATTGCCGTTCAAAACATCAGCAAGTGCAGCATTCAACCAGTTCAGTGAAAAGTCTTTGGCTTCGGTGGGGATTTGCAAGCTTCTCTCCTTTGTTATCGTTTTTGTGCGAATCAGGCTCTGGTAGTTAGCGTTGTGATATCTGTTTTCGGGTTACTGGTTATTTTGTTGGTCCTCAATGCTTTCAAAATACTGAATCAACAATTCGTCATATCGGCTGGTATCGCTGGCGTGACCAGGACGTATAAAAGGCTCCCAGCGTGGATCAGCGCCTTTTGGTTCATCGCCCATGACAGTCACGCGTTGAATAATTCGCTCTTCATTGAAGTCATTTAAAACTTTGTGCTGGGTACAGCGGTTGTCCCACATGGCAATGGTGCCAGCTTTCCAGCGATAGCGTAGCGAAAAGCGCGGAGTCGCAATCCACCGGGTGAGATAGCCAAGCAGATGATCGCTCTCTTCGTGACTGAGTTCCACGATGCGTCGGGTGAAATGCTCATTCACAAAAAGTGTGCGCTTGCCGGTAACGGGATGAATACGGACTACGGGATGAACCGTCATCACCTCTGGCCGTCCATGGGGTGCCGCATTGTGGAGCGCGGTTAATCCGCTGCATAAATCGCGCAGAGGTGCCGAGAGCTCCTCGTATGCCAGTTCCGGGTTCGTCCACAAGGTGTCTCCACCTATCTCGGGACACTTCACCATATTCAGGATAGAAATGAGAGCCGGTTTGGGTCTGAATGTGATATCTGAATGCCATTCATCCGCGATGCCGCCAGCACTTGCGGCAAGTTCGAATATCTTGTCATGCTTTGTATAGGGGTTTTCTATGTGTGGGTGTCCCTGAAGTTCTCCGAAGTGAGCGCCGAATGCCACATGCTCATCGACACTCAGACTCTGGTTGGGAAAAAACAGCACCTTGTGCTCGCACAACAATTCTGTGATTGCTGCTGCGCCTTGAGCGTCGATTGAATCGAGATTGACACCGTGAATTTCAGCACCGAGCGCTGACGCCAGGCGATTTACCTTCAGTGATTCTGGGTCGAGCATCACAACCTCATGCTTACATGTCTCGTGAGAAGCATTGTACACAAAACCATTTTTTAACGATTGTTTCGCGGCTGTGATGTGCAAGAGTTTTTGCTTCGATCAGGCTATCGCTGTATGTTATCCGTGTCGGTTCGCAGGGGAGACGAGAAATGTCAGATACTGAGATTACAAAACTCAACGACAATCCGCTCTATATCAGCCGCTCAGGAAGGGCTGCAGCCAACAAACCTCCTTCCCGATCCAATCCATTGGGTGCGGTGGCTGAGTCGCGTTTCCCCGGGGCGGCGAACCGTGAAGAAATGGTGGCGGGCATCCTTTCCCAGGATGCCGACCTCGTTGCCGGAGACTTTGGCAGGATCTATTACAAACCAGCTAGTGTATGTGGTATTGAGCTACGGCTGGAACCCCTGCAACCCAGTATAGGAACCGTTGTCCACGGTATTGATCTGGCACGGGACCTGGATAATCCCGACATGGTGACTTTCCTGCGTGAACTCTGGTTGGAACGACGGGTGATCATGTTCCGAAACCAGAACCATCTTACGCGTGAACAGATGGTGGTGTTTGCGGAACACTTCGGCGAGGTGGGTTCCCGCTATGGCGAGCGGCAACATGAACCGAATTCACCCCATGACCTGAGCCATCAGATCAATATCCCAGGTATGCCGGACATGCTGGTTCTGGTTTCGGATGAAAAGGTACCGAGTGCTGCAGCGAACTGGCACTCTGATGCTACCTGGCAGCAACGGCCTCCCATGGGCTCGGTATTGATGTGTCGTGAAGCGCCGCCGATTGGCGGTGACACCTGCTTTTGTGATTGTTACAGCATGTGGGAAGGACTGTCGCGAGAGACAAAACAAAGAGTCGAACACCTGACGGCGATACATCAGGGTGCCATCATCCACCAGATGGATGGCAAAACGCCAGTTTCCAGGCATCCCGTCGCCAGAACGCATCCGGAAACGGGGCGAACCGCGTTGTACGTGCAGCAGGGCTTTGTACAAGGTTTTGCCGAGGAACATAACATCCCAAAAGAAGAGGAAAAAGCCCTGCTGCTGGAGATGAAATTTCAGGAGGGCCGGGCCGAATATACCTGCAGGTTTCGCTGGCAAACCGGTTCAATTGCCATGTGGGATAACAGGGCCGTGCTGCATAGTGCCAGCGCCGACTTCTGGCCCCATCGCAGGCGAATGGAGCGATTGACTATTCTTGATCGTGATAAGTCGCGGCGGACGCCGTATTATAGCGCCTGACGACGACTTCTAGTCGCCAATGACCCACTATCGAGGCTCGACCTTTTTGTAGTACCGTGTGATCTGCCCACTTACCGAAATCATGTCATAGTCCTGTGCATCAACAAATACATAGGAAAACCCCTTGAGGTTCTCCAGTTCAAACTTGTTTTGATCAAGAGCGATGGTTTTGAAATGTCTGACAGGCAACACGCTGGTCATTGATTCTATCCACAGGTTTCCTTCCACCACGTAAAATCGGAGCTTGCCAAATCCTTCACCGTCATAGATTCCCACATAGTTTTCCAATACAGACAAATCAATGTCGACCTGATCTGCACCTAGTGCTTTGATCTCTGCCGGGGTGCGTTGGAGAAATATATTCGTGTTACTAACGTTGCCAAGCTGCTCGAAGTTCATATTTCGCCTGAGCGTTTGCCATTCTTCTTCGCTGAACTGGGGCGGCCTGGCACCTCTCACCCTTTGAATAAACCCATATTGTCTCTGTTCATAGGCCAGCTCATATTTTCGCTTTATAATCTCACCCTGGCCCCAAAAGTAGAATGTGACGTATTCAGTTTCCATTTTTGCCAGTAGTTTTTGTTCGATCTGTCGTGCATGTCTGTCGTCACCACTGCCACTGGTCAACATATAGTCAAGCATAAGTGCATGTTGACTATGTTCACCTATCAGTTCGCTACTCTGTCGGACCTGTAGTGCCAAGAAAACGTGTACATCAAACCTAACAATCCCTTGCGGAAATGGAATTATGAATGTATCGTTATGTACCATAGTTACTATGGAATATTATTTATAATGATTATGAATTCTCAAGACAACTTCCTGACACTGGACCAAGCTGTTTCTAAACTATCAACAACCAGGGCAACCTTTAATCGATGGTTGAAATCAGGGCAAATCACGGGTTCCAAAGTTGGTCGTCAATGGCGTTTTCGAAGCGAAGATATCGACAGGTTCCTGGCTGGAGAAGAGCCCGTTGTCAAGCTAAGCATAAGTCCAGATAAGTTAATAAAATCCCTCACAGAAATTGCGAAGATCGAAGTCCCCCGTAAGAAAACGATAGAGGCGACCGCACACCTTATACTCATCGCTGCCATCAAAACTGGGGCCAGCGATATTCACGTCGATATCGTCATGCGCGAAGGTAAAAAAACCGGGATCATCCGTAACAGAGTTGACGGCATCATTCACGAGTACACCACTTACGATGCACGTTTACATAAACCATTGATCCAGGAACTTAAGAAGTTCAGTAACCTCGACGTGACTGAGACAAAAAAAGCTCAACTTGGACGTGGCTCAATTGTGCTCAGTAAGGAAAAAGAAATCACTATACGAGCAAACATCCTGCCCTGCGTGCTTGGGGAGTGCTTCTCGGGTCAGATACTCGACCCGGCAGCCACGACCCTTGGGTTCGACTGGCTTGTGAAAGCAGAGACCGGTCCAAAGCAAAACGACCTTAGTCGAATAAAAAACGCACTCAGCTGTTCTCGTGGTCTGGTTTTGACGACGGGACCTAACAAGTGCGGTAAATCTGTGACCGCCTATGCCATGATTCATGACCTGGATCTGAATAAAAGAATGTTGATAACTGTTGAGGATCAAGTTGATATTGGTCTTACAAATGCAATCCAGATGTCCGTTAACAAGTCCGCTCAGATTGACTATCCAGAGTTGATTGCTGCAGCGAGCCGAGTCGCACCTGATATCGTGTTTATCGGTGAAATACGAAATCCAAAAGTATTTGCTCAGGCACTCGAAGCAGCTGAGTCCTGCCTCGTTATCGCAACCATGAATTCGGTCGATTCTATTCAAGCACTGATGAAGCTACACGATTGGGGTACAACAAGCTTTGAACTTGGTGACTGTGTAAATCTGATTCAATCCCAGCGATTGGTCAGGCGTTTATGCCGGAAATGCAGGGTAAGTTACACAGATTCAGATGAAGACAGGGCACTCATCAGGCAAATATTTACCCAGCACGGGAAGGATACACCAGATCCCCTGCCCGAGTTATTTACCCACTCTGACAAAGGATGTGAGGTTTGCCACCACAGGGGTCATCAGGGCAGAAGTCTAATCGGTGAAACTATTACACTATCAAAAACTTTGATGGAATCCTTGGCACTGCAAGCCAATGTTAACGAACTACTTGAAATCGCTATTGGCGAAGGAACAGAGAGCCTCTGTCTTCACGCTGCAGAAATGTTACTGGATGGCGTAATCAGTTTGGAAGAAGTCCGTCGGGTAACGGGTGATCTTATCAATAGAGCCGTCTTAAACAGTTGACCTGATACCAGTAGAAACTACACCACCCATAAGATTTACTTCGTTTTGCCAGCGCTTGAACATCAGATACACTTGACTTTTTTTAACCTCGTCCCCATGGCTGACATCTCTCTATCTTATGCCTCTCAAGACCTGGAGCGCGTGGTGTGTCTGGTTCTCGGAGTTAGAGGTACTCGTCGTGTTGGAGTGACCCGAGGATTCCCTACGAACTGGGAAGCAATTGGAGCGAGCGCTGAAGCACTAGCGGCTCTTGTTGTTATCGTCACGTTGATATTTCTGGCAATTCCAGCCCAGCAAGTTTCAATCCACGGACGAACGGCTCTACCCGCTCATCGGTGATCAGACCCTGTTTCAGCCACCATTCATAGTTCTCAATCGAGAACTTTGGAAATATTAAAAGCAGCTGATTCCAGACTTCTCTTGCTTCGTCGGGACGATTTAAGACACCCAGTTCGTTTGCTAACGTCACCATCGCGAACACATCCGTTGGGTTAAGATTCAGAGCTGTTCGAGAAGTCTCAAGCGCCTTATCCCAGGCTTGCTGTTCAGTATAAATCGTTGCCTTAAACCAAGGCGAGTATCTCTTTACATAAATATTATTGGGGAAATCTTGCTCAGCCTCCGAAAGTACCTGCAGGGCTTCTTCCAATTCTCCTGCATAGGCCAACGCCCAACCTAATATCGTTTGGTTATAGCCACTGTCCTGATGAGTCAACACCATTTGTCTGCCAATTTGGACTGCCTTAGTTGCCTCACCACACAATCCTGCTAGCACCGAGACACTGGAAAAAAGCGCAAAGGGAGATTTTTGACCTAGAGCGATTGCACGATCAGCCAGTTGGCACGCCTCTATTCTCGCCGCTTCTCGGTCGGCACTTTCAGCCATGAGTGTGCTGATGTTCATGACTGTACTCAATTGACCAAGTGATAGTACGTAGTCAGGTTCCAGTTCCAGAGCGCGGCGATGCGCTCTGATAGCAGCAGCCATGGTTTCGGCTGAGAGGTCATCCCAGATTGTCATCGCTCGGACCCAATGATCCCAGAACTGCATACTTTGTGTCGGCAACTTACGAACTCGCTCACCCTCAAACCTGAGAAGTTCAACATCAAGCGCGCCATTTACGAAGTGAGTGAACTCGTCCTGAATTTCCAGATGGTCACGCCCTTGATAGCTCCTGGTTTCTTCCCACAGGGTCTTTCCAATAACACCGTCAACGAGAAAGACACCAATTCGCGTTTGTTCTCCAGACAATTGGACACGACCTTCTATCAGGTAACGTACACCCAATTCAGCCGAAATCTGCCGGGAACTCAATGACGAATCAGAGTAACTCCTGACATCCCCATGCGACGAAACCGAGAACTTGGCAAGACCGGACAAGGCGCTGATTAAATCAGCGGTAAGGCCTTCCGCGAGCAACCCTGATTCGTCTTTATTCGCAGATACTGTTCTGAAGGGCAGCACTGCGATCCAGTCAGACCGTATCACTTTACCCGGCAGGGTAATATTAACTTCAGATGTCTGCTTAGGCTCTGGATTTGTCCAAAACAACCAGCCAAGCACCAGCCCTGCCAAAACAACGGCTGCTATCCAAATGGTAGTCTTGCTATTGATTGACGATCTTGATTCAGAACCCCGTGTAATCACCCGCTGGGCATGATCACTGGTTCCCTTAAGGAGCTTGGCGTGATACTCCTGATTCGTTAATTGATAACACATGATCGCCTGGATAGAGCTGAGCGAAAGACCGAGCCCGGACGGCAACTCTGTGGCTTCCAAATGAATGACCAGTAACGGAATTTTATGATCAATCGCATAGTGTACTTCGCGCTGGCAATGATCGGATTTCACCGATCTTGGGGTGACAAAATAGAGGAACAGACCGGCGTTTTTTATCGACTCAGCCAATTCGGTATGCCATTCCGAGCCTGGACTAATCCCCTCGTCATACCACAGGTTGCATCCCTGCTGATGCAACCACTCGATTTCCTGATAGACACGATTTTCATCTTCGTGCGCATAGCTCACGAAAATATAAGAATCATCACCACTGTAGGAGGAGAAAGGTCGTTCCAAGACTGAATGTTGCCCGTTTCAAGATTTCGGTGATGGTACGTTGGTCTAGAGTCTAAGGCAATTTGACCGGTCTTGGTCGTTAGCCCAAATTAGAAACACTTGCTGGTGACCTTTCCATAGCGGCGTTCTTGGCTTAAATGATCCCGTTAGGAGTCCAGGTCGTCCAGCAAGGGTCGCAGAAAATCTTGGTAGTTTCGCCACGCATCAGAGCTGCCTGACTTCCGTATCACGTTACTTGACCGATCTTTAGAAAAGGTGGTTAATACTGAACCACTCTTTGTCTCCACCAGAACATCCTCTTCGGTCGCAAAGAGACGGATAAAAGGAGGTGAACTATGGTTGTGTTGTTTCGTTTCGGTCCCGCGTGGAATGAGTTCAGTTGTCCCAGTCAGTTCGTGCTGAAGATCGAAACTTATATGCGTATGGCGAGCATCGACTACAACGTCAAGAGCCTCGGTATCAATTGGGCGGAGTCTGCGCCGAAGGGAAAGCTGCCGTACATTGAGCACGATGGCCGCACCATCGCAGACTCGAATATTATTCTTGCCTATTTAAAAGAGGCGTTCGGCGATACGCTGGACGCTGATCTCAGCCCGGCAGATCGCGCCATCGCCCATACGAGCCGACGCATGGTCGAGGAGCACATTTGGTGGGTGATGGCGAGGGAACGTTGGTGGTCGCCGGAGAATCCTTACTGGGACACACCAGGTTTGCTCAAAGAGTTGGATCAGGAGACTTACGAAGCATTGCGCGATGATTCGCAGCGCAAGATCATAGAGCACGGGATTGGCGCCTTCACAGAGGACGAACTCGATCAACGAGGTAGGGACGACCTGGAAGCGCTTTCGATCCTGCTAGGTGACAAGCATCATTTTCAGGGCGAACTACCCACTTCACTCGATGCCACCATGTATGCGTTTCTCATGCACATCGTTCGCGCACCCTACCAGTCGCGTCTGAAGGACGCGGCGAATACATTCCCCAACCTTGTCGAATACGTCAGTCGCATGAAGAGCAAATGGTTTTCCGTGGACCCTGTGTCGGCAGACAAGGAATTGGCCGCGCAATAGTAATAGTCCGGTGGAACATGCTTCGACGCTCGATGTCTCTTATTGGTCGGTAGCTCCAGTTTAGGTCGAGCACGTTGTCGCTTGGTTGGTACCTGGTGTAGCAGGTGTAGTTACCGTCAGTCCATAGGGGTGAGCCCTTGCAACATTGTAGGTATCAGTTCGGATACTGTCGGATGGATGGGCACTGATCGCGACACGATTGTGTACGGCTGGCGGGCGTACATGACGTTGAGCAGGCTGTGCGCAGCTTCATCTCCGTTCATGCCCAACAGGGCGGCGCCCAGTATCTCTTGCGTTTCCACATCGACCAAAACCTTCATGAAACCGCGAGTATCACCGAATTCCTGCGCCCTACCTACACGGCTCATAGGACGGGTGCCTATTAGCGCCGGTCGGCCGGAGGCTCTCACTTGCTGTTCTGTCAAACCGACACGACCCAGGGGTGGGTCTATGAATAGACCGTAACAGGTGATGCGATCGCTAACGCGACGTTGATCGCCGTCTAGCAGATTCGCTGCGACTATTTCGAAATCGTTGTACGATGTATGCGTGAAGGCGCCTCGACCGTTAACTTCGCCCAAAGCCCAGATGCCCTCGACTTGTGTGCTCAGTTCTTCGTCTACGTCAATGAAGCCTCGCCCATCCACCTCGATACCCGCGTGTTCCAACCCCAGGTCGTCCGTATTAGGGACGCGACCCACCGCGACCAGCAGATCGCTACCGACTTCCTCTTCGGGACCATCCTCGCAACGTACCCGTAAGGCAACACCTTCGCTTGTGCGGCGCACTGCAAGGCACGCAGCCGCAAGGCGAAACCTGATTCCTTCTCCTTCAAGGATTTCTCGTACCGCACTGGATACGTCTTAGTCTTCGCGAGGCATTAAGGATGGCTGCATTTCCACGACGGTGACTTCGCTGCCAAAGCGACGGTACATCCGCGCGAATTCGAGACCGATGTAGCTGCCGCCGACAATGATCAGGTGTTTAGGAACGTAGTCCACTTCCATCATGGATGAGTTTGTAAAGTAAGGCACATCAGCCGTTAACCAGTCCGGTATCCGCGCACGCGCCCCTACGTCGATAAAGATCCACGTGGCCGTATGCTGCTCACCATTCACCTCAACCGTGTGAGGGCCAACAAAACGCGCATGACCGCGGATGAGCTTAACGCCTTCCATGCCTTCGAGCCAGGCAGTCACGCCCCGCTCAGAAGCCCCCGCGACTTCATCTTTTCGGGCTTTTACCTTGGTCATATCGACATTGATATGACCGGAAACTTCAACGCCAAATTCGCTGGCTCTACGAGCGTAGTAAGCGACCCTGGCGCTACCAACAAGGGTTTTAGTCGGAATACAGCCAACGTTCACACAGGTCCCACCCATGCGATGTCGTTCGATAACCGCCACCCGGTGGCCTGCCTGGCTGAGACGTTCAGCGAGGGGTGGACCCGCTTGTCCAGCGCCTATTACAATTGCATCGAAGTCCATGCTTTTTTCTTCATTACTTGCGAGAGCTGAACCATACTCCACTCGGAATGGTAGTCCGATAAGCTATTAATCCTCTGCAGAAGTACCAAGTACCGCCATGTCAGGGGTTGTTGGAAGCTAATACCCTAAATATTTAGCTATCCAAAATTTGCGACCTAAATTTATTACTGTGCTAAAGCACCGGATTGATTTCTTAAAACGCGGCCTCCTCTTTGCCCGGTTAGTTGACTATTTTCGACAATGACCTTGCCATTACAGATTGTTGCCAGATACCCTTTGGCTTTTTGAGTAAGGCGAGGTGTATCATCAGGAAAGTCTCGAATTAATCTTGGTTGGCCTTCGACTACAGAATCAACATCAATCACATTAATATCAGCCCGTTTTCCTACCGCAAGCGTACCACGGTCTTCCAAACCCAGAATGCGCGCTTGTGCACTTGTTAGCATCCGAATAGTTTCGGCTAATGTAAAAGTGCCTTTCTCTCTATGCCAATGGGACAACATAAAGGTTGCCCAACCCGCATCAATAATCTGGGTAAGGTGAGCGCCTGAATCACCCAGACTGGGTAGTATCCAATCGTTCTTAAGGAATTCTTCCATTGCCGCATAATCATGATTGCCAAAACGAACATGGAAGAGCGCTTCACCGTTACTTTCTAACATAAAACGTATCCAGGTTTCGGCGGGATGTTCACCGGCTGCTTTGGCCATAGCTGGTAAACTCTCGTCTGCACCTTTTGTATACTGAGGTGAGTCTCCATCACCGAGCCAATAGAAGTTACTGACCCACATATCGAGCGGTACGCTATTGCCGTCTCTACCCATCTCTCTAGCCTCATTGATCAGTGTCGTACGCGTGTCCTCATCCTGGATAGCGGCCAGACGCGCCGGAAAATCGAGTTTGATAAGATCTCGCCACGCCGGTGTCATAAACATAGTGTTGGTTTTAAGACCGGAAAGAAATCCAAACGATCGCGGTAGTGAGAGACCGGTAATATCTATACCTTCAGCCAGCATTGATTCGATTGGGTCAGTATAAGCATTCGCTTTTCCCGGCCCACCGGAGATATGTGGCGCTGAAAAAATAACGCGGGTTTGCGCAGCTAATCCCTGCTCTCGCAAAATGGCCATCTCACTATCAAACCGCGAATACTCAAGTACGTTCTGAATCAGACCGTTATTCTCACCAACAGCTTTGGCAATGGCGACCATCTCTTCAGTTTTGGCAAACGTGCCCGGAATACTTCGACCATCAGGCATTTTGTGACCGACTAGTCGACTACTAGAGAACCCGATGGCACCTTCTGCAACTGAATTACCCGCCAGTTCCGCCATTTGACTGATCTCATCCGCCGTTGGCTCATCATCAACGCCGCGTTCCCCCATCACATATGTACGAATAGCACAATGGCCCACCATGCCAACCAGATTAATTGCCGGTTCCAGCCTTTCCAGGGAATCAAGATATTCTCCATAACTTTCCCAATCCCATGGCAAGCCTTCGAGAATGACTGAACTAGGTATATCTTCTACTGATTGCATCATGTCAGCGAGGTATTGGCGATCTTCTGGTTTGCAAGGTGCAAATGTGACACCGCAATTTCCGATTAATGCTGTTGTTATACCATGCCAGACTACTGGTGTAAGATCAGGATCCCAGCCAGCCTGGGCATCAAGATGCGTATGAAGATCAACAAATCCAGGCGTCACCGCGTGTCCTTTTGCATTGATTTCTTTTGTACCACTGGCTTCTACGACCCCCACTGCCACAATGGTATCGTTGTCAATGGCAACATCGCCTAAATAAGGTTCTGATCCTGTACCGTCTACAATAAGACCGCCACGTATAACGAGATCGTGAGCCATGATTGTGCTCCTATATCAGATTCAAAATGAATGATGAGTAGAATAGTGGGAATACTACACTAATTGATATCCTGGGTAATCGGGTTGCGTAAATGACAAAACGGTCTTGCCGAGGTACGCACGTCAGGAGATCGGCCCCAAAACGGCCACTCTTTTTTTGCTACGTATATACCGGTCGGTTTAGACTCTATTGGTGATGTCAAAGGAGGCCGCGATGCGCGATTACATTCGAAACACGAGAATTCCTGTGTTACTGTTAGTTCTTATCACGTCTGTTCCACAGGTCATGGCTGCACGTGGGAGTGACGGCAAGCCCAATATTGTCCTGGTCCTGATGGACAATTTTGGTTATGGCGAGATTGGCGTCTATGGTGGCGGCGTTTTGCGCGGCGCGGCAACACCTAATATTGACGGTATTGCCGCTGAAGGTTTCCAGTTAACGAATTTCAATGTTGAAGCAGAGTGCACTCCGTCACGCTCGGCGTTGATGACGGGTCGTTATGGTATTCGTACCCGACAAAAGCCGGATGGCCCTCCCAGAGGTGTGTGGTATGGGATTACGAAGTGGGAGATTACATTGGCCGAGATGTTGTCAGATGCCGGTTACGCGACAGGGATGTTCGGTAAATGGCATCTGGGAGACACGGAAGGTCGTTACCCCACAGACCAGGGTTTCGATGAATGGATTGGAATCCCCCGATCATCAGACCGGGCCTTCTGGCCGGATAGCAATAGCTTCACACCTGGCAGCCACCCGAGTGCCGTGTTCACCCACGTCATGTCCGCAAAACGAGGTCAAAAACCCAAAGAACTGGGAGTGTATAACCGCGCCAAGCGCAGGACGATCGATCGCGAGATTACAGACCAGGCCATCGATTTCATCAAACGCAAGGCCAAGGCCAGGCAGCCATTTTTTGCCTATCTTCCCTACACGCAAACCCATGAACCAGTTGACCCTCATCCTGACTTCGACGGCAGCACTGGCAATGGAAGCTTTGCTGATGTATTGGCACAGACGGACGCCTATGTGGGTGAACTCCTGGATACAATCGACAAGCTGGGATTAAAGAAAAACACCCTATTTATCTTTACGTCAGACAATGGCCGCGAAGGCGTGCCGAGATCATTTGGATTCACCGGGCCCTGGCGAGGGAGCATGTTCTCTCCCTATGAGGGTTCCTTACGCGTCCCTTTTCTGATCCGCTGGCCCGGGAAAATCCCTCCGAGGCAGGTATCAAACGATATTGTCCACCAGATAGATCTGTTCCCTACATTGGCTAATATTGTAGGAGCAGATCTCCCGAAAGATCGAATAATGGATGGTGTGGATCAAACTGATTTCCTGATGGGAAAGTCGGAGAAATCAGCGAGAGAGTCCGTCGTTATTTACATCGGTAACGAACTGTTTGGTGTGAAATGGCGTAACTGGAAGTTGCTTCTCAAAGAAATTGATGAAGGCAGTTATGCAATCAGAAAAATGGCCTATCCAACAATCTACAACCTGCTCGTAGACCCAAAAGAAGAGGTACCCGAACTCAACTATCTGAACGACACCTGGGTGGATTTTCCCTTGTACCAGGTGTTAGAGGATCACCAGGCATCGATTGCTAAAGATCCTGGCGCGCCGGATCCGTAGGTACCAAACTGACACTAGTCCTGTCTGAAAGGACTTCACCATCAAAACATCAGTATATTTCTTTGCTCATAGCTTATTGATACCATTCCCAACAAGGGGCTTGAACAGGAATTGTGGATAACGAACTCGATAGTGAGAAAGCTGCTTAGCTCTCAATAGCTGACAGGAAATAGTGTGGAATTGGATCGCCAACTCTGCCGCTCTGTACCCATTCCGGACATGCGACCAAAATGCCGCTATTGCTCTGGCTGCGTAATTTTATGATCTCGTAGATATTGTTCAGTATGCGTTACTTTGGAATCCAGCAGTTCAAGCATTTCGTGAAAGCGGGGATCACCTCGAATGGGGTCCCACCATTCGGCTACAAGCAAACTATTAAGCAAGCCCCGATTATTATGGTCTTCGATACCCGCCTGGATGTACTTGAACGCATCGTCGACATTTCCAAGCACCAGGTGCCCCATTGCAAGGCTTTCTTCATCTGCAAGATCGAAACGCGGATTTGTGAGAATGTTTTTGGCCCTTTGAATTTCTCCAGCTCTTGCAAGCAATGAAATGTACCATTCTGGCCGCGTACTGCCATCCAGCTGCCAGCCCTCGTCTATAATCGGCTTTGCTTGTTCAACTCTCCCTAGACCGAGCAAACCACACGCATGCGCTCTCAAAATAGATGCCCTGTCCTGACCTTTCTCGGCAAGCTGTAAACCCTGAGCACTGAGTTTCAGTGCCCCTTCATAATCCCCACCGTAACATCGGTACCTGGCACCAGTCCCTAGCAACAACGGCGCTGCCTCTCCGAAATTGACGTATGAGATCTTGGCCTTTGACTCTCGGAGGAATGAGAACTTGGCGATGTACATAAGCGCTTCGTTGATTCTACCTTCCCGCAACGCGATTTCAGCTAAAAACATATTTAATACGCTGATCTGTGGATGCTGCGTCAAAACCTGATTGAATTCGACCTCTGCACGCGCATAGTCTAATTCCATAGTAAAGTGAATCCGTGTGAGCTGTAACTGAGCTGAAAAATCGTTCGGGGCTAGTGCTATTGCCCGGGAGCTTGCTGCATGTGCAGCGGGCCTTGCCTCATGGAGTGGAAGCTTTCCAATGCCATGGCTTAGCAAATAGGCACTTACCAGGCTGTTGTAGGCTATAAGAAAGTTCGGATCGATTTCCACGGCATTTTTCAGGTACAACGCAGAGGTTGCCAAATCACCCCCCTCACCCAAACGGATGTTACGATATTCATTGGTTGACATGATGAAATGCTCTACTGCAATGGGGTCAATTCCAATAAAATCTTCGTTTTGCTTCCAACCGTGGTTCTTAAAAATATCATGGATTAACTCACTACGAGTAATTATCGCGATGTTGGAGGCGACTGTTGTTTGCATCTCAAATCCGTCTGCAAGGGTTCTCTCATAGGACTTGGACCAGACATGAAAACCATCACTAATGCGAATCAGCTGTGCGGTGATGCGAACGTTATCATCTCGTTGTCGAACACTACCTTCGAGCAAATAAGCAACCTTGAGTTTCTGGCCAATAATGGCAGGGTCCTGACCAGGATCAACATACTGGAATGCAGCCGAACGGGATGCGACCCGGATCGACTCAGCTTGAGCCAGATTGTCCAGGATGTCTTCAGACAAACCATCCGCTAAAAATCCTGTCTCCTCATTGGTGCTCATGTTGGCAAAGGGGAGTACCGCAATAGACCGCATTGCCTTGAGGTCGACTTTATTTTCTGTGGTGATTGGTTCTGATTAGTTATTTGTTTCAATCTTATCTGACGGCTCAGCTACAGTACCTGGAAGTTGCGAGTTATCTTGTTGACTGTAGAGATAAAGGCCTATTGCCAGAAATAGAGTTAACGCCGCTCCAGCCAAGACTAATGACGTCTTGTTTTGTTTTGGCAAAACAGGTTGAGTGATGGATTGATCCATAAACGAGGCTATACGTGCTTGCAGCTTCTGCTGGTATTCCTCGGTCGGAATTTCATGTTTCATAATTGCCTGTCGAGAAGAGAGCGTAAGGGATAACCCTCCAGGCAGTACAGTCTGTTTTAGATGGACTGCGATGATAGGGCGATCTTGCTCGACCGCGTAATTCACCTCATTTCAACAATTCTGTGACCCGGCTGATTCAGGCGTCACAAAATAAAGGAAAAGCTTGGCCTGGCGGATCGCCTCGGCTAGTGCGTCGGTCCATTCAGTTCCTGCTTCAATACCCTCGTCGTACCAAATGTTGATTCCCTGATCTTTCAATCGGGTAATTTCAGGGAATACAATATCCGAGTCTTTGTGGGAATAACTCACAAAGACATAGGATTCTTCACCTTTGTATGCAGGGAACGGTCGATCCGTTGGTTCTTGTTCTTATTAAGTGAAATCAAGACTGCCTGTGTAAACGCTCATAATCAAGTCGGCGCCTATTCCCAGTAAAGCCCGGTATTGGCCGTTAGCTTCAATCTTGGAGCACCTAACCAAGAATTGCGGGTTGGTTGGTGACCTGGGCATAGCGGCGTATTCGTTATCTCGTCAATATTAGATCAATATGTGATCAAACGACCCATTGCTACCATTCCTTTCAGACATTTCCAGGTTCGTCGTCATGGTGATCTCTTACATCGCTGATGTGTTGGTAGTTTCTGGTTGTCCCAGTTTTGTCAACAAACGGATAGATCACTGCATTGATTCTCATTTCTTTAACTGCCATCTGGCCAACCGCCTCTGTGTAAAACCATGGGATGATTAGGTAACACACTGGGCCTTGGAAGCGTCGCCCTCCAGGTGTTCGGTCCTGGAGCCAGTCCCTGAATAAGCGGAGACTCAGTTCCCTCATCACGTGCAAGTATCGCATCCAAGGATGACTGCAGATTAGAAACAACTTCTTCTGTGAATTTATTTTTCCATCGATTCTCAATCAATTCATGAAGTTCGGCATACCTATTCCGTTCTGCTATTCCTTTGTCAGTCAGCCGTAAATCTTTGCCTCGTCCTGAAATAGTCGGTTCCTCAACTACATGACCGGACTTCACTAAAAATACGCAAGCCATTTTGAGAGCTTCCTTGGAAATACCAGCGAGCGAAGGAACATTCTTCAACGGAACCCCCTGCGCCGTAAGAAGCCGAAGGACATTCGCTCTATGAGCGAGGGATACTTCTACGCTTTGTTCTTCGAACGCAATCGTGTAGCAATGAATAACCATTGATAAAAGATTACGCAAATTCAGGTTTTGCAGAGGTTCACTTTCTGGTTGGTAGGGGATTGGTGCTCTCATGCCATCTATATGGGGAAGGACTGGAAAAAACGGCGGCAATTTTATGTCGAAGCGACTGACGAGATCTTTAAGGTCACTCTTTAGCGCATCAATATTTTCTTTAGTAAAACGAACTGCCCAACGCTTTTCTAATTCCTGTGCCAGCGGTTTCCAAAATTTTGCAGCTTGCCTGCCCACGGGAGTGGCTTTAATAATATTATCGCGATGGGATTTCTTCCCATTGCCAGAAAACTCGGTAACAAACCCCCAGCGTAACATTCCTGCGAGACAGGGATGTAATCTGCCCTTCGGATATCCTGCTTTGACGGACAACTCTCGAAGTGAAACTCCCTGCTCCGGCACAAATTTCAGAAAATTTTCCCACATTACAATAGATACACGAAGTGTCTTCGTCTCTAATGGTATCCAGAATTTTTCTTCCCACTCGTTGTCATATTCAACTGTAAATGCGATTAGGCACTGGGACAAACCCTCGACCAGTCGTAGAGAATGAGAAATGGTTATAGACCTCCGATTAATTGTAAATGGAAACTAACCTAACCTGACGATACTGTAAACGGCAGAATTAAGACTCAATTCCTTCGTGATGCCCGCTACTGGCCATAGGTCCGTTTTCGGGCTGTTTGTTCATGAACAACGGATTGGTTGGTGACCTGTCCATAGCGGCGTTCTCGTTAGCTCGGCGATATGAGATCAAAATATGAACAATCGACCCAAATCGGGCACTCGCGCATCGTTGCCTGCCAGATGGCTCTCATCGCAACTGCAGGTTAGAATCGGAATACATGGCCTAGCTGACGAGGGTACCTATGCAGGAAAAGAATACGTCTGAACGTTATTTGCTGGACGCCTATCTTGGCGAGATTAGCGGCGAAGCGACTTTTCAGGCGCTGGTGGAAACCCTGCCCGAGCGTGCCAGTGACTTGCACATACTGGCGGAGGTCGAAAGGGTTACAGCTGTCTATTTGAGCCATCATTTGTTGTCCCCCGTTTCAGAGGAAGCAGTGGCCTCGCGCCGGTCGGAGGCAAAGAGACGGGTCACTGCCATGGGCTTCGACAGTTGGGCTGCTTTTCTCGAAGGTGCGACGCCGATTGTTCAAGAGGCGCTTGAGAAGCTCAAAGCCGCTGAAGCACACGCACCCAAGGAGTTACTCGAGGTCTATCAGACTTACACCGCGCACGAACAAGCACTGGCAGACTACTTGCGGCTCGAACAAGATGGGAAAGGCGGTGCGCTCGTGCTTGAGAACTACATCGAACGAGTTGCTCCTAAGGTTTCCTAGCGGTCGTCTATCTCAGCTACCTGCGACAGAAACGGCCCCATGCGGGAAAGATTTCGTTAGCGCTACCTGGGTTCATCGCGCTAGAGTGTGAACCTGATGTCAGGTTAGTACGGGGAGTTCCTGGTATGAGCATCATTGGGATTACGAGCGTTTTCTTCGGAACTTTGATCATCTTGAGCCGCGGCATGTTGGTGACTGCTCCAGCCACCACCCTTTATGGCTTCAGAACCATGATCCAGACAAGCACACGGGCGAGGATTCTCGGGCTCTGCACTCAGAGTTGTACCTTGTTCGTGAAAACCTGAGGACCATGGGTGTCGAGGATGAGCAACCCCAAGGCTGTTAGTGTTTTTCTTGTTAGTGTCAGTCGGGCTTGTCTTAGACCTGGTGTTTAGACGACGACAGTGACCCGATTACCCACTGCCTGGCAGTTCAGCGTTCAGTCTGTCTGAAAAGACTTCACCATCAACACGATCTTGTCGATCACCAACTGGGGTTGTTCAAATTGAATAACATGACCGCTGTTTTCAGCCACGAATCGCTGTCCCCGGGTAGACAGTGCAGCCAATTCCAGTTGTAACAGGTTCCAGACATCGCGTTGTTCTTGTCCTGCTTCATCTACTTCATTGCCCTGTGACAGGACTGTCAATGGCAGGTCACCGAGGCTGGCGGGTAGGTTCTCATCATTTACCTCGATTCCAAAGCTCTCCATTTCCCAATAGATAGCAGAGCATGAATGGGATCGATTGAGAGCAGCCTTAAAGCCGCTGACGAAATCTTTACTGACTGAATCAGGCATGATGTCATCAACAAAACCATCAAGCAGACGCAGCACCCGGATCAAGCCTGTCGGTTGAAGAAAGCGGCAGGCTTCCAACACGAGTTGTATGGATGAGTCGTCGTCACCCCCAGGTAGCCGAAACCCCTGTTGTTCGTGGGAGGAGTCAACCAATACCATACCGACTATCTGCCCGGGGAAATTTTTGTAAAACTCCCGGACGTACACTCCTCCTGCTGACATACCTACTATAACAATATCATCGGTTATTCCCGCGGCGCCCAGCAACTGATTCAGTCGATGGCCTATTTCCCTGGCATCAGCAATACGTCCTATGGGTTCGCTCCAGTCAATGCCCGGCCTGTCATAGGCGCAGACCTTGGTGTGTTCAGCGATCTCATCATGCACCAGTGCCCAGCTTAAGGAGCCAGTAGTTAGACCAGCCTCTAGGACAACAACAGGTGAGCCAGTGCCTCTGCAATCAACATGAAGTTTCACGCCTTCGATTTCATAGAATTCGCCAGGCGCCGGGTACTTACTCAGATCCTGCTGGTTGCGTATAGATTGATATATGTAGCCTGATAGCGTTAACAGCAGCATTATCCCGACAAGCCCGAGTGCAACCTTCTTGATCATATTTTCTCCAGGTTCGGTATTTTGGTTCTGACTATAGTCTATGGGTCCAAAAGCTAGTTTGTCACAGGCACATGGGTCGACGTAATTTCTGCCAGCAATCGATCGCCGTCCCCATACACCGAAGTTCTAATAATGACAATGCGCTTACCAACCCTCACCGGCTCGGCTTTAGCTGTAATGGTGCCGCCCATTTGATTTGTCAGCATAACCGCATGCAAGTCAACGCCGACCAGGAACGCATTGCCGCCTGTCTTTTCACGCCAGTGATGACTGGCGACACCCGTGGCCAGGTTGTCTGCAAGTGAAATCAGAACACCGCCGTTGATGTTACCCGTTGGGTTTAAGTGATGCGCCTCGGTCTCAATCTTCGCTTCATCGAAGCTGTCACTGTATGTCATCCCTATATGTTGATCGAACGTCATATCGAAAAGTCCACCGCAATGAAGTTTTGTCAGCCAGCCTACGCTTTTGGTAGGCTGGCAGAAGTTTTATTGATTGGGAGCTTATGATGACTCAGGCAGAACAGAGCCTTGCAGGTATAATGGTGCTTGACCTGGGACAGATTTATAATGGTCCCTATGCCACCTTTTTGATGGCGATGGCGGGAGCCAGGGTTATTAAGGTGGAGTCGCTGGTCGGTGAAAAGCTGCGAGGCAGGGGGGCGAACAGTTCTGCCGCCTATGCTTTTCTGATGCTGAACCAGAACAAAGAATCCATTTCCCTCAACTTAAAGTCTGACCGAGGCCGGGAAATCTTCAACCAGCTGGTCGAAAAAGCAGATGTGGTGCTCGAGAATTTTTCTCCGGACACCATGTCCAATCTGGGATTGTCTGCGGAAAAGTTGCTGGAAATCAATCCCCGGCTGATTTATGCAGCCGGTTCAGGTTATGGCCGAAGCGGGCTGCACCGGGACTTTCTGGCGATGGACCTGACAGTACAGGCAATGTCAGGAATCATGAGTGTCACCGGTTTCGCAGGATCTCCACCCCTAAAAGCGGGCGTAGCACTCTGCGATTTCTTTGGCGGCATCCATCTCTACGGGGCGGTCATCACAAAACTGTTTGAGCGCGAACGTACGGGTAAAGGCGCCATCGTCGATGTGGCGATGCAGGATTCGGTCGTCCCAACCCTCGCGACGGTGTTCGGCGCTTACTACTATCTGGACCAACAAGTGCAGGAACGGACAGACAACCGGCACCCGGCGCTATCCATGGCACCTTATAATGTCTACGCCGCATCAGATGGCCATGTGTCAATTATTTGCGTCCGTGACGGACATTGGCGTGGGTTGCTAAAAGCGATTGGCAGAGATGATTTACTGGACGATGAAGGATTGAAAACGATGGCGCAGCGTTCAGAGCGAATGTCGGAAGTTGACGATATCGTTGGCACTTGGACTTTGAAACATACGAAGCATGACGTTTTGCTGGCACTGCAGGCAGAAGGTGTGCCAAGCGCAATGGTCAGGGATGTTGAGGAAGTTCTCGGCGACCAGCATATGCATGACCGTGGCATGATGCGCGATATTGAACACCCCGTATTTGGAGATGTGACCCTGTTAAACTCCCCCCTGAATGTGGCAACGGGTAGTGCGGTTGAACCTCGATTGCCACCCGGCCTGGGTGAGCACAACGAACTGGTCTATGGGGAGTTGGGTATAACCACAGAGGAAATGCAGCAGTTAATTGTTGATGGTGTCATTGGCGAAAAGGAGTGAGCCTCAATAGCTGGCATCCAGGCCTTGCGCTTAGCAGGGTACAACTCTCACTGGCAATTCAGAGTATCCACGAATCAGATTGGAGCGAACCCGCACTGGCTGCCCGACTACCTCGACTTTGAATCTTGGCAGGATTTCCTCCCACAGGACCCGCAACTGCATCTCCGCCAGACGATTCCCCATACAGCGATGAATCCCGTAGCCAAACGACACATGTGACCGGGCATTGCCTCGATCAATGATAAGCCGATCAGCGTCCTCAAACTGTGATTCATCCCGGTTCCCTGAAATGTACCACATGACCACCTTTTCCCCTTTACGTATCTGTTGGCCGTTTAGCTCAACATCCTCAAGGGCAGTTCTTCTCATATGAGGTAACGGCGTTTGCCAGCGAATGATTTCCGCCACCATGTTGGGTATCACCGACGGATTATTTTCCAGTTTCTCATACTGATCCGGGAACTGATTCAAAGCCAGAACACCACCGGTAATGCTGTTTCGTGTCGTATCATTGCCGCCGACGATTAACAGCACAAGGTTACCCAGGTATTCAAGGGGTGGCATATTTTTTGTCGCTTCACCGTGAACCAGCATGGATATCAAATCGTTGTTGGGCGCCAACTCTTTTCGCTGTTGCCAGAGGTTCTGGAAATATTCAAGGCATTCCATCAGCACCTTTCTACGATGGTTAGCTGAATCGACAACACCGGAAAGCCTGCCGCCACCGGCGACATCGGACCAGTAGGTGAGCAGTTCGCGGTCTTCAAAAGGAAAGTCGAGCAGCGTAGCCAACATCTGTGTGGTCAGGTCGATAGAAACCTCGTCTACCCAGTTAAATGTCTCACCGACAGGCAAGTTGTCCAGGATGTTGCAAACTCGCTGCCGAATTGTGTCTTCAAGTAATGCCAGATTTTTTGGGGCAACGACCGGACTGACCACTTTGCGTTGAGCATGATGTTTTGGTTGATCCATTGAAATAAACATCGGCAGCTCAAAATCGTCGGGCTGGTCGAAAATTGTGATGTCCCGATCCGAAGAAAAGAGTTCGGCGTGTGAGTCGACCCACTTGATATCCTTGTACGCACTCAAGCTCCAGTAGGGTCCGTATCGGCTCGACCCGCAGAAGTGGACCGGTGCCTCTTTTCTTAAGCGTTCAAAATACGGCCAGTGTGAATCTGTCCGATACAGCTCTGCATCACTGACGTCGAACTGTTCCAATGGCAGACTGGCCGCCCTTTCCCTGGCTGCTAGGAGTTCACTACTGATATATGGATTGTTCATCTCGTAAACCACCTTCGTTAAACTCTCTAAACTGGTTCAAATCTTTCTCCGAACCTGATGGCGTTGCCATAGGGATCGTTGATTTGCATTTCATACATACCCCAGGGTTGCCTGGTAAGCTCATAAGCAAATGGAGCGCCGTTTTCCTTAAACTCGTGGAATAAGGGTTCAATGTCTTCTACTGGAATGTAGCAGCTGCTTTGACTCGCAATTGGTTCTGCCTCCTGTTCTGTCGCTGTTTGCCAAAAATGAATGGTCGTCACACCTCGTTCAACAATGAGGTGATTGTGTTCGGGAAATTTGGCGACGATTCTAAACTTGAGGATGTTTTCAAAGAAAGTCGCTGTCTTTTCGATATCCCCGGTCGGTAGTTGTGGAATGGCAGGACGGAGTGTAGGCGTTGCCATGATTGTCCTTGTACCTCCGTATGCGGTCAAAACGAATCATGATTGTACTATATATGAGTGTCTTCCAGGTGCGGTGCGGCCTGCTAGTCTGAGCTGTTCTCATTAATGACTGCTTCGATTCTGTGCCCGTCCAGGTCCACTATAAATGCAGCATAGTAGTATGGGCCATAGTGCTCCCGGTAGCCCGGTGCGCCATCGTCTGTAGCACCATTGAGTATGGCCGCTGCATGGAATTGGTTGACAGCGTCAGTACTGGGCGCGCTAAAAGCAAGATGAAAACCTGCACCCGCAGAACGGGCTGTGTTAACTGCCTTGATGGAAAATTTGTCTTTGTTGTCCTCGATGCCGTAGCCGACAAAACCTTTACCAGAGCAGACCTGGCGGTAGCCGAGTGTAGACAGCGCTGCGTCGTACAGTTTCGACGACTGCCGCAGATCAGCGACGGGCAATGATGCGTGGTGCAGCATGTTGTTCACGTGGTGCCTCGTTTCATTTCGATGCTTGTTCATTTTGTTGAGATTGAACGGCGTCTATAGCCGTTATTGAGCAGTATGCCGACACAAACCAGCCCCATGGCGACGATAAAACGAATCGTCAGTGCATCATCGAATATCAGCCAGCCAAAGAACACGCCAAAAAGCGGCGCGAGTAATCCGAACGATGCCATATCAGAAGCGGGATAGACGGACAGGGCCCAGAACCAGATCAGGAACCCGATTGCGACGACAAAAACCACCTGAAAAGAAAATATTAAAATAATTCCTGTATTAAGTTCACGGATCGTGTCTCCTAAAAATGGTGCTATGGCGGTCAACAGAACACCCGAAATGGCGAGCTGGTAAAGCAGTTGCATTTCAGGTGTGCTGCCTGAAAGCTTGCTCTTCCTGACAAGTAATACGATCGCAGCCCAGGAGATCGACGCGAGGATACACATAACATCGCCAATCAGTGTGTCCGCAGGCAACGCCTCATCGGGCTTCAAGAGCAGTAACGCGACACCGCCGATGGCAAGTGCCAGCCCTGTTATTTTTAACCGATCCAGCCGCTCATCGGGAAGCAGAAAGTGCGCCCCAATTGCCACCCAAAACGGCTGGGTGTAGAACAGCATCGATACCCGGGACACGGTAGTGTATTCCAGCGCCGTAAAAAGCAGTAGGAATTCAATTGAAAATAACAGACCGGAGAGTACCCCCGCTACCAGACTCCCATCAGTGACAGATAGCCTTTTTCGAAGCAGCACTGCCGCCGCAAGTACGATAAAAAAAGCACATACAGAACGGAACCCGGCCTGAAATGCCGGGGCCATGCCAGCGTTGACGAGTTTAACCAGGGCCTGGTTCAACCCGAGCAGGGAGGCGAACAGTATGAGTGTGGTTGCTCCGAGTGCATCCACGTGGGATTTGCGATCCATGTTAAGTTCCAGTTATTTCACCTACCGTTAATTGCCCAGGGAAAGTACCATCAACCGCCGACCCCAATGAAGGATACCTTAAAATGCCAAAGCTCGACTCGACTGAACTCGATCAATTCCTGACAACGCCTGGCATTATTATGAAGATTGCCTGCGTCAGGTCGGATGGCAGCCCGCTTGTCACGCCAATATGGTTCATATTGCACGACAACGCGATTCAATTTACGCCGCGGGCTAAATCAGAGTGGCTAACCTGCCTGCGCAGTGATCCCAGGGTAGCGTTGTGCATTGATGAACAGGACCTCCCCTATCGAAAGGTCATTCTCGAAGGTAACGCAGAGCTGCTCCATGACATCGGTGAAGATGATCAATGGCGCGACCTGTATCGGTCAATCGCGAAGAGATATGTTCCGGAAGATGCGGCTGAATCATACGTACAAAATACCATCGATCAGCCGCGGGCACTTTTTCAATTGAAGCTGGCTGATTCAAAAGTAAAGACATGGCGAATGCCGGTGGATGATGAACCACAGACTGGAATCTGGCACCAGCGCTACTACGCCCAGGGTAGTAAGTATTCGAACAAGCCAGATCCGTAACAGGGCGGTTAATTGGCTAACGCAACCTATATTCAAACACCATGCATCATGGTTTGCCGGTTAAATAAAGATGATATTTGTCTGGGTTGTTATCGAAGACTGGATGAGATTGGCGCCTGGGGCAACTCGTCTCGAACTTACATCATATTATTCACCGACTCCTTCTGTTGAGCCTGGAAAATGGTCCCGATTTTAGTGGGAGGAACCAGGCAGGGCCGGGGATCATGTCGTGCCCAGCGCGCAGTTTTACCCCTGATCAGTTCTTCGCCGTGTCCTTTTCCTCGGACGAGATCAGTATAGGCAAAGGCATCAGCCGCCGTATAAGTCTGAAGCAGTAAAGGCCGTTGCAGATCGGAATTGTTAGGGAATGATCCATGGATCATGCGGCAGTTGTGAATGGTGACTGTCCCGGCTTTACCCGTTGGAAAGACCGCGTTTTCAGTATCAACATCGCCAAGGTCCCGATCCTGGATATACCCGGTCCAGCGATCACCGTCGTATTGATCGTATAGATCTCCGGCATGGCTCCGCGGAATAAAGCCCATCTCTCCCTGGCCTTCTACGACATCCTGAAGGTAGACGCCAATGGTAATCAGGTCATAGTTGGTATGGGGCCAGAATTGTATATCCTGGTGCCATTTAACTTCTTCACCACCCCTGGGATATTTAAAATTCAACTTGCTGTGGTGGAATTTAATATCCGGGCCGAGGATGGCTTCCGCCAGATCAACAATTTCTGATTGCGATGAGAACTCCCAGTAAATCGGATGCTGGTCGACGGGGCTGTTCAGGCGGCGAAGCCGTGGCGCTTCGGCCGAGTGATCAGGTTCCACGTCAAACTGGCCGTTGGATTCGCTGATGGCACGGCTCAGTTCAACAAACTCACCAGTAACCTCGTTTAACCTTGCGAGCCATTCTGCCGAGACAAAGTTGTTCAGTACGAGGTAGCCTTCCCGCTGGTAGTGTTCTATCTGCGTGTCAGTTAGGATTGTGGACATGGGATACTGATCGTTAAGTTGTGGATATTGCAATTTAACACCCGGGACGAAGCCGTGTCATCAAGGGTTACTTTTTATCGACAATTCGGGAACTGACAAAGGGTCTGGCAAAACCACCTACCGTAATTATGTGGATGCGAAGGAGCGTGTACGGCACTTTTATGAGCTGAATCACAGCAGCCAGACACTTGATTTTGCCCGTGCTAAACGCGCCGACTACATGCGCCTGAGCCGACGCCGGATGGGAATATGGGAGGCATGTGAATACCTCGATTCCCTGGTCGACGATAGCGACCCTGACACGGAATCATCACAGATTATCCACTGCCTGCAGACTGCAGAGGCCATTCGTGCTGATGGTCATCCGGACTGGTTTATTCTCACAGGACTAGTGCATGATCTTGGTAAAATTCTCTGCCTGTTCGGTGAACCACAGTGGGCGGTTACCGGTGACACGTTTCCTTTAGGGTGCGCCTTCAAAGATTCAATCGTATATCATCAATTCTTCGAAGATAACGATGACACTCAAGTGCAGGAATACCAGACACCCCTGGGCATTTACCAGGAACATTGTGGGCTCGACAACGTCACCCTGTCCTGGGGTCACGACGAATATATGTACCTCGTCGCGCGAGAATTTCTACCTGAAGAAGCACTTTATATGATTCGCTACCACAGCTTTTATCCCGGGCATGCAACGGACACATACGACGCCCTGTTCGATTCACAGGACCGTAAAATGTTCAGCTGGGTTCGACAGTTCAATACCTATGACCTGTATACGAAGCATGACCAGCCGCCGGATGTCGCCGCACTGAAATCCTACTATGAGGATCTGAGCAGTCGATATTTTCCAGACAAACTCGCCTGGTAGGTTAATTTCCCAATGATTCGACTTACCTTACTTACTATAAGAACCTTTGCTTTGAGCTTGCTCCTGTGCGGATGTGAACTGGGTGTCGACCAGAGTACGCTCGTTAACCCCAACTACGATCTGTTGACGAATTGTGCCCGGCCGGAACAGGCTGCGATTACGGGGATTGTTCTGGAGAGTTTGTGCGGGGTGGTCAGTGTTTATGAGAACCGCGAATCACAGGCAGGCAGAAAAATCGACCTGAACATTATGCTGATTCCCGCGACGACGGCAGTGGTCAAGCCTGATCCGATCTTCTTCCTGGCCGGTGGTCCCGGCCAGTCCGCGGTTCAAACCGGGCCCTATCTGTTTTCCCGGCTGGGCAGATTGCGACGGGAGCGGGACATTGTGTTGGTGGACCAGCGGGGTACGGGGGAGTCGAATTCCCTGGCCTGTTTGCCAGAAACAGATTTCGGTTTGCTGGATGACATATCCATTGAAGAGATGGAAGCTGCCCAGACTTTGATGTTGAAAAAGTGCCTGGTTGAGTTTGATGCGGAGCCGTCACTGTATACCACACCCATTGCAATGGATGATCTTGATGAAGTCCGGCGGGTGCTTGGCTACCGGCAAATTAACCTCTTCGGCATGTCATATGGCACCCGGGCGGCACTCGTTTATCTGCGACGTCACGGTGACACGGTGAGGAGCGCGGTACTGGATGGTGTTGCGCCGCTTTCAATGTCAGTTCCTGCAAATATTGCCGTAGATGCGCAATCCGCTTTTGACATTCTTCTGAAGGATTGCATAAAACAAACCGGTTGTGCTGAGGCGTTTCCGAATTTACTTGAGCATTTTCATGCGCTCGTACAGCATCTGGCGGTATCACCCCGGACCGCCACCATTTCGCACCCGCGAACCGGTGAACAGATTACTGGCCCGGTTCATGCCGTGATAGTGAATCGCTTGATCCGGGCTGTGATGTACGATCGCACCTTATCTTCACTGGTTCCCCTGGCGATTGAAGAAGCCTACCAGGGCAATTTCCAACCATTAACGACGCTTGCCTACTCGTTTAGCGGTGAAAACACCCAGATGAGTAATGGCATGATGGCGTCGGTGCTTTGTGCTGAGGACATGCGACGCGTGTCCCAGCCAAATGATACCGACGACTTTGAGAACGTTATTTTTTCGAGCCTGAGTTCAATTTGTGAATATTGGCCGAAGGGAAATATACCGGACAACTATTTTGACCCGGTGACATCGGACGTACCGATACTGTTGTTATCCGGCAAGTTTGATCCAGTGACACCACCAAAATATGCCTGGAATGCGGCAGAGACCCTGAGCAACCATGAACACATCGTGGTTCCGGGTGTTGGTCATGGCACATCCCTGCAAGGCTGTGTACCCGACATACTGGAGGCGTTTTTTGAAAGCGCAAATCCCAAAGGCCTGAATATCGGATGTGTATCAGATCTGTCCCGGCCGCCATTTTTTACCAGCTTTGCCGGTGCTACAGCTTATAAGAGTGCTACTGCGTATAAAAAAGAGACAGACCAGGAGGAAAAGGCAGAAATGGAGAAGAGAAGTGATTGAAGTTCAATCATTAAGAAAGTCCTTCGGAGAAGTCGAGGCTCTGAAGGACGTTTCGTTTATTGCTGAAAATGGCCAGGTGACGGGTTTGCTGGGTCCAAATGGTGCGGGCAAGTCAACGACCCTGCGGGTGCTGTATGGGCTGGTTGTCCCGGATGAAGGCAATGCCTTTGTTGATGGCCTGAATATCCGGCAAGTTCCCAGGCAAGCACAGAAAAGTATCGGGGTCCTGCCAGACAACCAGGGTCTGTATGTGCGTTTGACGGCACGTGAACATATTGAGTATTTCGGCCGCCTGCACCAGGTTGATGAAAATACCCTTGAGAAAAAAGCCACTGAATTAATCAAGCTTTTAGCTATGGAGTCCATTGCTGACAGACCTGTTGAGGGGTTTTCGCAAGGTGAGAAAACCAAAGTATGCCTGGCAAGAGCCCTGATCCATGAACCCCGCAATGTGCTGCTGGATGAACCGACCAATGGGCTTGATGTGATGACCGCAAGAACGGTGCGGGAGCTGATTCAGGAACTGAAACTCCAGGGTGTGTCGGTGCTGTTCTCAAGCCATGTGATGCATGAGGTTTCCCGGCTCTGCGACCAGATTGTGATTATTTCAGAAGGTACCGTCGTAGCGAGTGGTACCACTGATGAGATACGTGAAAAATCCGGGGAAGAGAACCTGGAAGAGGCATTTATCAAACTGGTAGAGCGCGTCGTTGTGGAAAGGGAGGAGTAATGCACCCAATCAGTATCGTCTTCCGAAAAGAAATAAAAGACGGCCGTCGGGACAGGCGTTCCCTGATGTCTGCCTTTTTTTTTCCGATTCTGGCACCGGTTCTCGTATATGGCATGATGACTGCGATTATCAATATCAGAACATCGGCTGAACAAAAAGTGATTCCCATTGTCGGGATGGAAAACGCACCAACATTTATCAAGTGGTTGAAAGAGCAGGACGTCAAAGTAGAAACGTTCACAGGTGATCCCCGGCAAGCGATTGTTGATAAGAAAGAAGAGCTGGTGGTGATTATCCCAGACAACTATCAGAAAAAATTCAGCGAGTCAAAAACTGCGGCCATAGAAATTGTCAATGATGGCTCCCGTACTGATGCCGCGGCAACAGTACGGCATTTTAAGGATCTGGTTCGTCGTTATAATGCGGGTATCGCCTCTTTACGGATGATCGCCCGGGGAGTTTCACCAGAGGTTATTCGCGTCGTGATCGCAGAAGACATTGATGTTGCCAGCAAACAACAACGCGCTGCTGCGGCACTTAATTTTATTCCTATGTACATTATCATGTCGGCATTTGTTTGCGGCATGGGTATCGCGATTGATACCACGGCGGGAGAAAGAGAACGAAAGACACTAGAGCCGTTGCTGATCAACCCGGTTGAGCGCCATGAAATAGTGATTGGTAAATGGCTGGCGTCGAGTGTATTTGCCGCGACGGGTATGGTGATGACGCTGGTGCTTTGCATCCTGGCACTGGCCCAGGTGCCGCTGGGTGAAATCGGGCTGAACTTCCATGTCACTGGCAGCCAGATTTTATTGATGATTGTCGCCACCTTGCCGCTGGCATTTCTGGCTACCAGCATGCAATTGCTGCTGGGCATTTTCGCCAAGTCATTCAAAGACGCGCAGAGTTACATCGGTTTGCTGATGCTTATTCCCATGGTGCCATCCCTGTACCTGACATTCAGTCCGATAGCAACACAGGACTGGATGTTTGCGGTGCCCATGTTAGGCCAGCATATTCTGGTTGTAGATGTGCTGGGTGCCAAGGAGGTACCAGCGATGGCCTATGTCTACTCTGCTCTTTCGGGAATCGTCCTTGGCCTGGCGCTGGTCCTCGTGACCGCGAGACTCTTCCAGAAGGAATCAATTATCCGCGCCTGATTCTGGACATTGTACCCTCGATGGCGTTTATATGGTGATTCACTCGTGGAGTAATTGATATGACTGACTGGCACTTTGCAACGGCTTACGAAATCATTGCAGATACTATCGGGGATGACCCTGCATTGATTTGCGACAATGTAATACGTTCCTGGTCGGAATATGATGACAGGGCAGCAAGAATTGCTTCGATACTGACCGGGCACGGCCTCGGACCCAACAGCAAGGCGGGTATCCTGCTTCACAATGGCAATGAGTACCTGGAAGTCCACCACGGCATTTGCAAATTTCGTGGTTGCCCTGTCAATGTGAATTACCGTTACAAAGAAGAAGAACTGGTTTACCTGCTCAACAATGCCGATGCAGAGGCTGTGATCTTTCAGAGTGCCTATGCTGACAGAATTGCAAGCATTCGGCAGAAGCTTGTCGGTGTACGTTGCTTGATACAGGTCGAAGATGACTCCGGTGCTCCTTTGCTCGAAGGTGCAATTTCCTTTGAGGAGGCGTTAAGTACGGCTGACCCCATGGCAAGAATTAACCGGAAAGCTGACGACATCTACATGCTGTATACCGGTGGCACAACGGGCATGCCGAAAGGCGTGATGTATTCAAATGGGGCACATTGTCAGGGTCTGGCTGGATTCAGTGCAGCACTGGGTATTGAGCCTGCTGCAACTCCGAATGATCTGCCGCGGGTCATAATGCAGGCGCGTGATGCAGCTGCCTTACCCGTAGGCCTGGTGTGTTGCCCGCTTATGCACGGTACAGGTATGTGGATTGGTGCGATGGTGACCAATATTGCTGGTGGCGCTGCACTGACGGTCAATCATCTGGGTCTTGACCCGCATCTGCTCTGGTCAGAAGCACAGCAACACAAGGCAAGCCTGGTCACCATTGTTGGTGACGCTTTTGCACGACCGATGCTAAATGCGCTGGATGAAGCCCATGACAAGGGCGAGCCTTACGATATCTCCAGCGTCAACCTAATTATTTCATCCGGAGTGATGTGGTCCCAGGAAATAAAGTCTGGTCTGTTAAAGCACAACGACATGACGTTGATTGATGCCATGGGCTCGACAGAAGGGAGCATGGGTTCATCTGTTTCGACCCGGGAAGAATCTGCGACGACGGCAAAGTTTGCGATCGGTGAAAACGTCAAGGTATTTAATGATGAGGACAAGGAAGTAGAACCCGGGTCAGGCGAAATGGGTATGATTGCGACCCAGAGTGCCATGATAGGCTATTACAAGGACCCGGAAAAAACAGCTAAAACGGTGCGCGTAATCGAGGACGTACGGTATATATTTCCGGGAGATTTCGCGACTGTCGAGGCAGACGGGAGCCTGACGCTGCTGGGGCGGGGTTCGATGTGTATCAATACCGCCGGTGAAAAGGTCTTCCCGGAAGAAGTCGAGGAAGTGGTCAAAGGCCATGCAGAAATTGAAGACTGTCTTGTGGTGGGTGTGCCGGATGAGCGATTCGGGGAGCGGGTTGTTGGCCTCATGTCGAAAAAATCTGACAATATTGATGAGGCGCAATTACTTGATCATTGTCGTGAACATCTCGCTGGATATAAGCTGCCGAAAAACCTTCTCTTCGTCGATGTCGTGCAAAGAGCCGCCAACGGCAAAGCGGATTATCAATGGGCGAAACAAACCGCCCTGGAAATGTTGGGGATGGCTTAAACAGGGAATCGCTCAGGATAGGCGCGTTAGCGTACTAGAACTCGTTGGCACATTAACCAAATCCCATATAACGATTCGCGTTTAGTAGATAGGCTTTCACAGCATCAACTATTGCAATCACCAACTTTTTTGAACCATAATTTATGATGTTTGTGCTCAAGGGGTAATGTGATGGACACAGTAAAGGAAATGCTGGATATCAAGGGTAGGGATGTCTGGACAATTGAGGCGTCCCAGTCGGTGTATCAGGCAATAGAACTGATGGCTGAGAAGGAAGTGGGCGCACTGGTCGTGGTTGACGACAGTGCTCATATGACAGGCATTATTTCCGAGCGTGACTATGCCAGAAAGGTCATTTTGAAAAACAAGTCGTCAAAGGAGACGACCGTCGCAGGCATTATGACGAAAGATGTGGTTAGCGTTCGGGAAGAGACCACTATTGATAAATGCATGTCGCTGATGAGTCTCAATAGAATCCGTCACCTACCGGTTGTAGATGGCACTGACACGGTGGGGTTGATCACGGTTGGTGATCTGTTAAAGCTAACCATCAAAGAGCAGTCGTTGGCGATTGAAGAACTGGAGAGTTACATCAAAGACGAAACCGGTGGTAGTGGTTGAATTCTGCTATTCTCTGACCGAGCGGCCTGACCCGGCGGCTCAGTAAACCAGTCGACTATTCCCAATAGCTAACATTCATTTGCTGGTATTCCTGCCACTGTTCCCTGCTGCGGAACCAAACAATAGCTGATATGGTCGCCCATTAAAAACACTTGACGAGGTTACTGATGTTAATGGGTTTGCGTCCCGCTATGGGAAATTGGTCTGCGAGACTGGTTCTTCCGGTATTTTTTTGTATGTTGATCCTGGGTATTGGTTCGCCAGCATTGGCTGAATCTGATATGGAAGAGGTGACAGTTATTGGGCAGGAGCTTGGTAGCCTGCGGCTCAATGAGGTTAATTCAGCAGGTGGTCGTCTCGGACTCTCTGGGTTTGAGACGCCAGCCAGTGTCGACCTGATTACCCAGGCAGAATTGGTTGCCAGGGGCGACGATGGTGTATTGGCAGCTATCACCCGGACCAGCGGTATTTCTGCGACGGCAAGTCCAGGTAATGGTGGGACCTCTATTTCATCCCGTGGCTTTAGTGGACATAACTCCAGTCTCGTCACTTATGACGGTACCCGTTTGTACATTACTGCCGGTACCGTAACTTTTCCTGCTGACACCGGGACTCTGGATCGGATTGAGGTATTAAGGGGTGCAGGGTCTGTGATCAATGGTATTGGTGCCCTGGGTACCACGATTAACTACATCCCGAAAGCGCCCGTGCTGGGTCAGAGTCACTTTGATGTGCAGATCGGATTAGGCAGTTTTGGTAAGACCCGGTTGGGCATAGGTGGCGGTGCGACGATTTCTGATCACTGGGCATTTCAACTTGACCTCATCCATAACGAGGAAGACGGTTATGTTGACCGGGCGGACTCGCTTCGAAACGTTTTGGCTGGATCGCTGTTGTTTAAACCTTCAAGTGACTTCAGCATGAAATTGTCCATTGATTATGCAGAGATTGAAGACGCCCCCTACTGGGGTACACCTTTGATCAATGGCAAAGCCAGTAGCTCGCACCGTGAACAGAACTACAATTATGGTGATGGTTCGGTTGAATATGAGGACCTCTGGACACGCTTGAAAACCGAGTGGCAGCTGACTCCAAATATCGCTTTCAGGCATGACATCTACTACCTGGACGTTGAGCGCGAATGGCAGAATTTGGAAGAATACGCCTATAACGGCGCGAGTGATCGGATAGACAGGGCTTTCTACCTGGGGATTATCCACGACCAGCAGCAACTCGGAACCCGTGGTGATTTTCTTATCGAATCGAATTGGGGCTTAATGTCCAACAAGTTAACCCTTGGAGCCGAGGTAAACAGCATCGATTTGAAATACTACGATAACTTTGCGACCGGGGGGTTCGGTGTATCAGATAGCGTTACGGTAGACGGATTTGATCCGGGCAGGGTCCCGTCAGCTACTATTCCCACGATACTGGATTACAAAACCGAGACCAAGCAAATTGCATTCTTTGTTGACGATGTGTGGCGGATAACCGAACAAGTGAGCCTGGTCCTCGGAGGCCGTTACGACCAGATAGATTTTGACCGGTTTGATTATGCGATTGGCGCCTCACCCTCCGCCGCCTTTGATACGGACTTTTCGGAATTCACCTGGAGAGCGGGTCTCGTGTATCAGTTATCGCCCTTAATGAACCTTTACGCACAAGCGAGTCAAGCGGTGGACCCGGTCACTTCACCGGTGACAATCAGTGCCTCGAGAAAAGACTTTGACCTGAGTCAGGGCCGTCAATACGAAGTCGGTATAAAACAACAATTTCTCGGTGGTCGGGCTGAATACACAATCGCCTATTTCGATATCACCAAGAAAGATCTACTCACGCGGCGACCGGCCTCGGCGGTAACAGAGCAAATTGGTCAACAGAGCTCCGATGGTGTTGAGTTGACTTTTCGCATTAACCCGACTGAATCTCTTATTCTGGATGTAAATGCAGCCTGGGTAGATGCTCAATTTGATGAATTCTATTCTGGTGGTGTTTCCCTGTCGGGTAACACGCCGAGAAATGTGCCAGAGAAAACTGCAAATCTATGGCTCACCTGGTCTCCCACATCCCGGTTTAAATGGGGTGGTGGCTTGCGTTATGTAGACAGCCGTTATGGGAACGATGCGAATACCCAGGAGCTACCCTCATACACAGTGGTTGACAGTAGTTTAAGTTGGAAGATCAATGAACACGCAATTGTCATGTTGTATGCAAGAAACCTGACTGATGAGGACAACTATGTCTTATCGCAATACACGCCTGATCAGTGGATATTTGGTAAACCACGTAGCTATGAAGTGACGGCAAGATTCACATTCTAGTTAGTTCCTGACCGGTAAGTCATGTATTTCGAACACTTCACGCGACTGATTAACATAGTTAGTTTATGAATCAATCATATATCGAAGTAAATAACACTCACAGTTCTGCTTCCGGACAAAAATTAGTTAACCCTGGTTTGAGCTGCCAAAGCCTGCTCGCGTGGACTACTAGTGTGGCTGACCGAAAAAAATGAAGCGGTTATTGTTCCTGGTTCATCGTTGGCTGGGCGTCGTTATGTGCCTCTTTTTTGCGATGTGGTTCGGTTCGGGCATTGTCATGATGTATGTCGATTATCCGCGGTTAACCGAGCAGGAACGTTTGGCTGCTTTGCCTGATCTGAAGATGGATAAAATCCTGGTTTCAGCTGAAGAAGCAATGTCCCTGGGTCAGTCCCTGGGTCAGTTAGATGGCCCGGTTGTTGAACTTAAACTCACATCAATAGCTGATCGGCCAGCCTACCAGTTCAGTAACAGTGCGGGTCAGTTGAAATCTGTTTACGCAGATACCGGTGAACTCTTCCGAAACTCGAACGAGCATCAGGCCCTGACCGCAGTGCGATCTTCCGGATTCGCGTCAGCAGGGGCACCAACCTATGAGCAGAAAATAGACATGGACCAGTGGACCGTTTCAGCGGGTCTGCACAAGCACCGCCCTTTGCACAAGGTGTCTATTGCAGGAGGGCAAGGGATTGTTCTTTATGTATCTGACCTGACGGGTCAGGTTGTGCGTGATACCAACAAGCGTGAACGTTTCTGGAACTGGCTTGGATCAACTTTACACTGGATTTATCCGGTACAACTAAGGCGCCACGCTGATTTGTGGGTGGATGTGATCATTGTTCTGTCAATGACGGGCATTTTTTCGGTTGTCACCGGAGGCATCATCGGCACGATGCGGCTGCGCCTGAAAAATCGGGTCAAGGGTAACGCAGTGTCTCCCTACAAGGGTGTTGCCAAATGGCATCATATTCTGGGCTTGCTGTGCCTGGTGTTTATCAGCACTTTTATTTTCAGTGGTTTGATGTCAATGGGCCCATGGGGGATATTCGCTTCCCCGTCGTCAGTCACTCAGCAGGTCAACCGCTACAGGGGAAGTTTTCCCGTTGATGTGTCGATAGATTCCTGGCTCGACTCACAGAAACTGGACGGGCTCAAAGAGGTAACGTGGCAACGAATCGCGGGCCAAAGCCATCTCGTGTTCTCGTATTCAGCCACTGATCGTCAAACCAGACCCGACTATCTACGAGACAGAATCAAGGCCGCGATTCCTTTGTTGCTACCGGATGATCGAATTGTTGATGTGCAGGTGCTTGGTAACTACGATGACTATTATTACTCGCGTCACAATCAGTATCGCCCGTTACCGGTATTGCGGGTCAAATTCGACGATGAAGAATCCACCTGGTTTCATTTGGACATGGTTACAGGGGAGGTGGTAACCCGGCACACCGATGGATCCAGATTAGAACGCTGGTTGTATCATGGGCTTCATAGCCTGGATTTCTCCTTCCTGATTGAAAGAGGACTGTTGTGGGATCTGGTAGTGATTTTCCTCTGTGGTATCGGATTTCTCTTCTCGATTACCTCGGTCATCATAGGGAGCCGACAACTCAAATCAAAAGGGTAGTCTATTTGTCTGATTCATCGGGCAAAACGTGACAGATTAGAAAAATATTGCGAAAATATCGCAATATTTTCTCGCCATATAGTCCATTAGTCGCCAATACCGTTCGCTAAAATATCCCTTTCTAGTGGTTTAATCGTTTTTGTCTTTTTAAAACAATGGCTTATGATATTTCGCAAAGTGGCACAAAAAGTGGATACAAAATAGGTAGAAGTCGCGAACTAAAGGTATTGAGTACATGATGAAGATGGTAGCCCTGGGTCAGTCCACTGTTCTATCAAACATTGATTTGAGAACTGATCTAAAAGCGGATCTAAAAGCTGATTTAAGGACTGGGTCTAGAACCGTACCGGCAAACAGTCAGATAGCCGTTTCAAAAACGATGCGGATTACAGGTATTTTAATTTCAGCCGTGTTTAGACTTTGAACACAAAAGCTAATTTCGATCTGCCGTCACCGTTCCAGGATCGACGAAGGCTGGATCCAGGGCAGAGTGAAAGCTCTCCCACACTCGAATCAAAAGGTCTCACCGGCACATTGCGACGGACCGCAAAGATGCAGACTTGGAAGGCAGGCGATAGCGCCATGCTTCGCGAAGTTCACCAGGGAAGGGTTTGGTCGGCCAGGCCTGGCTACGTCGTATCTGACGAAGGTGAGCGAGCGTCATTTTATTTCCCGTGGAATACAATTTGTCATTGGCCCTGGCATGCAGGGCTAAACTTGCGAGTGCCCGCAGACAGCTGGAAACTTGAACCCGGTCGGTGGCTGCCCTACGAGCAGCTTCATGTCATGGAAGTCGGTGCAATTCATCATGTCTCGGTTCTGTGGAAGCGTGATTCCTATGAGCATGCCGGTTGGAAGGTAGACTTTCATGAACCGGCACGGCGCGGCCAGTTTGGGTTTGACGCACTAGACTGGGCACTTGATCTCATAGTGAAGCCTGATCGCAGCTACTTCATCAAAGACGAGGATGAGTTTACAGCATACCAGTACCAGGGACTGCTGAACCCGGATCAGGTAGCAGCTGTGGAGGCGGAGCTCGAGAATGTGATCCGACAGGTAGAGGCGAAAGAGGGGATTTTCGCGGATTCCATTCTCGAATGGCGACCAGAACCGGGTTGGGTGAATGTAGGACGTTGCCAGAACTACCAGCCTGCTGGACAGCCAAACTAGTCAGTCTTTTAATACTCCATGCTATGATCGGCCCGTCGATTCGAAACAGGTCACTGTGATGCGCCGTCTTTTTATTATTGCTGCTGCATTAATGTTACTGCAAGCCTGTAGTGAGCCGGAAGACCCACCGAAAGCCGCCAAACCAGCCTCGCAAGACGAGACGCTGTCGCCTGTGCAACACGCGAAAGACAGGAGTGCCTACTTTGGTGATTTGCACGTCCACACAATGTATTCGTTTGATGCTTTTATTTTCGGTACTACCGCATCGCCGGATGATGCTTATGAATTCGCCAAAGGTGGTGCGCTGAGGCATCCGGGTGGATTCGACATGCAATTGAATAAACCACTGGATTTTTATGGTGTCACAGATCACGGTTTTTATCTGGGTGCCTTGCCTGCGATGGCAGATCCGACGACCAGACTTTCGAAACATGAATTGGCCCAGGGCATGGACCGGATAGCCGAAGGTGATAGTACCAAGTTCCGCCAAATACTTGGATTTCTCAGGTCTGACCGAGCGAGCGAGCTCATTGATCCCGAAGTTTTTAAGAATGCCTGGGATGACATTGTGGCTGCTGCGAATCGCCATAATGATCCAGGTAACTTCACCACGTTTATTGCCTATGAATACACCTCATCCGGAGACAACTTTGAGAATCTGCATCGAAATGTGATCTTCAAGGGTGACAAGGGTCCGGCAGTGCCATTTACCCGACTCGATTCGGCCGACCCGGCAGATCTCTGGCGCTGGATGGACATGCAGCGAAACAACGGCATTGAAGCGCTGGCTATCCCGCACAACTCTAATGGCTCGGATGGCCAAATGTTCAAATTGCAGGATTTTGAAGGCTCCCCGTTGAACAGGGACTATGTCGAATTACGCATGCGTAACGAGCCGCTGGTAGAGATTACCCAGGTCAAGGGAACATCTGATACCCATCCCGCGTTGTCACCCAATGATGAGTGGGCTGACTTTGAAATCATGCCGTATCGAATCGCCACCACCCTGGCGAGTCGGCCACAAGGTAGTTATGTTCGCCAGGCCTTGGCGAACGGGATCACATTGCAACAAAAAAAGGGCTTTAACCCTTTCAAGTTCGGCATTATTGGTTCGTCTGATACCCACAACGCGTCCTATGCAGGCGATGAAGACAATTTTTGGAGTAAGGTTGGATTAAGGGACGATACACCTGTTAAAAGGGGGTCTGTGCCACTGCCTGAACCTCGAGAGGACGGCGGTAAATACGCGGATACCTATTATAGTTACTGGGGTGCTGCAGGTCTGGCTGGCGTCTGGGCAGAAGAAAATACCAGGGATTCGATTTATGAAGCATTCCGGCGAAAAGAAACCTTTGGGACTTCTGGTCCAAGGATGAAGGTCCGGTTTTTTGCTGGCAGCAAGTTGCCCGCTATAGATGACAAGAATCTGGTCAGCAAGGCATACGAAACCGGTGTCCCGATGGGGGGTGACCTGATTCTGGCCGTTGGCGAATCACCAGAATTTCTTGTCTGGGCTGCCCAGGATCCGGATAGTGCACCATTGCAGAGAATTCAGATCATTAAAACGAGCGTTGCCTATGGCCATGCGCAGGAAAAGGTGTTCGATGTTGCCTGTTCCGATGGTGCCCAGGTGGATCTGGGAAGGAACCGCTGCCCTCACAATCAAGCTGAGGTGAATCTTCGCAACTGCCAAATCAGTGGTGGTGTGGGCGACTCGGAACTTAAAACCCTGTGGCGGGACCCAGAGTACAACCCTTCAGAAAATGCAATGTACTATGTTCGGGTACTGGAGAATCCTACCTGCCGATGGTCGACCTGGGATGCCGTTCGCGCTGGCGTTCCGCCCCGGGCGGATCTAAAAAAGACCATCCAGGAGCGCGCCTGGTCCTCTCCCATATGGGTCGCACCGGCAGGTGTAGGTGAAGGTTCCTGATAACCTCCCAGGTAGGTGGAGTATGAAGGAGCCTCTGCTATGGTTCGTTATTCTCGGCGCTATAATCTTTGCTGCCGATAGTTATCTTTCTGCCAGACCTGATCAGGTCATTGTTGATACGGCAGTTCGTTCAAGGCTGGCGACGCTATGGCAAACCCAAACCGGTAAACCGGCGACGAATGAGGAGCTGGAGTCGCTGATTGAAAACTGGGTGAGAGAGGAAGTTCTGTTTCGAGAAGCGAAACAGTTGGGCCTTGATCGGGACGATTCGATTGTACGCAGGCGCCTAGTTCAGAAACTGTCGTTTCTGGTAGAAGAAGTAGATGGTGAAGATGATCCGATCCTGGCTGTGGAAAATTACTATCGGGAAAATATTGAAATCTACTCACTGCCTGTTCGTTACTCATTCTCGCAAATCTTTTTTTCTGATGCTTCGCTGGCTGATGAGCTGCAATCCGCACTTGCAGACGGGGGCGAAAATCATTGGCGTGATCTGGGTGAAACCTCGATGTTGAATGCGAGTTATGTTAATCGCAGTGAGAAAGAAGTGATGGCAAGTTTTGGACGTGAATTTACAGCGCATCTGGATGATCTTCAGTCAGGTCGTTGGATTGGACCCATCAAAAGCAGTTTCGGATTTCATCTTGTTCGGTTGGAACAGATCCGCCAAAAAGAAGCGGCACCATTTGCAACTATAGAGAAGCGGGTCCGGGCAGATTACCAGCGAGCCAAAACCGATGCGGCGCTGGCGACCTACTATCAGGACTTGTCGGAGAAGTACGACGTTGTCTATCAGTAGCATCCGATTTCTCTTTTTGTTGTTTTTCTGTAGCGCGATTAATGCCCACGAGGTGCGGCCGTCCCTGCTGAAACTCACGGAGTTTGAGTCGGGTTCATGGCATGTAGAATTCAAACAGCCCCAGGATCAGGGCCGTTTCCTGAATCTAAAGGTCATCACGAACTGTGAATCCACAGCAGCCCGTCAACGAATGAGCGATTCCGCCCTGCAGGAATCCTTTGACCTGAATTGTCGCCACGAACCCCTTAGAATGATCAGGATTGAGGGGCTGGACAGGACCCTGTCTGACACGATGGTGACTTTAGTGCCAATGGCAGAGGGTAGTCGTAATTATCTGATCTCTTCAAATGATATCGTATTGGAGCTTGATGCCGCAGAGCCCGCAATACCTGTCTATCTGTTGCTCGGAATTGAGCATTTGCTGTTGGGCATCGACCATGTGCTGTTTGTGCTGGTACTTCTGACTATTGTTTCGGGCTGGAAAAATCTGCTCAAAGTGGTAACCAGTTTTACTGTGGCGCACTCAATGACGCTCGGATTGTCAGCCCTTGGAATAGTCACGGTATCCCAGGCGCCCGTCGAGGCGATGATTGCGTTGAGTATTGTTCTGCTTGCCTGGGAATCTCTGAAAGGAAAAACAGGTCTTGTTAACAGAACACCGTGGCTGGTTGCCTTTGCATTTGGTTTGCTGCATGGACTTGGATTTGCCAGTGCCCTGGCAGAAATTGGACTGCCCCAGTTCGGTGCTCTTGTCGCTCTGTTGTTGTTTAACATTGGCATAGAACTCGGTCAGTTAATTGTCATCGGCATTGCACTGGGGGGAGCGTTTTTGTATCGCAGACTGCCCTGGAATCTCGATTATCAGGTTGCCGCTACTGGCCTGTACTTAATAGGAGGTGTTGCAACCTACTGGGCTATCGATCGTCTCTGGTTGATTCTTGCTTAGCCGCTATGCTACCGACGATTGCTTACCCGAAAGAAACGTGTTTTATTGGCAAAGCCTTTAGCCTGCCTGGAGGTCGTGTACTTTTAAGGATCAGTAATGACTGATACGCAAACGATCGGGGAAGTTGATAATAAAGGTTACATCGGCGAATTTCGTATCCTTTGCTACTCTTCATTGTATATGCCCGTGTCGATGGTTCTATTGCCGGTTGGTGTGTACGTATTACCCTACTATGCTGAACTGGGCATCAGTTTGTACGCCATGTCAGCGATTATATTCATTGCACGCTTTTCGGATGCTTTTACTGACCCGTTGATTGGTGTCCTGTCGGATAAAACCAAATCCAGATGGGGGAGACGGAAGCCGTGGATTCTTGCCGGTGCGCCACTGCTGATGATTTCACTTTATATGCTTTTTGTGCCACCGGAAAACCCCAGCCTATGGTATTTTGGTGTCTGGATTGTCCTCCTCTACCTTGCATTTACACTCGTTGACCTGCCTTATTTTGCCTGGGGCGCAGAATTGTCGCCGATTTATGACGAGCGAACGCATATTGCCGTCCGCCGCGAACAGTTCCATTTTGCCGGGACCATTTCTTTTACCCTGCTACCGTTGACGGCGGCACTATTGATTTATTTCTCAACCGTCGAGAGCAGTAGTGTCGGGACGATGGTGGGTAACTTTACCCAGGAATTTCGGCAGATTATGAGAGCCCGTGCCGGAAATATTGGTGTTATTCTGTATTGGCTCGCCAATTTCGTCATGATTCTCATTCCCGTAACAGTATTCCTGGCACTTTACTTTGTGCCTGAACCCGAGCAGAAGGCTATTGCCCGACGAAAGCCGACGTTTATGGCGGGCATGCGAGTTGTCAGAAGAAACGGACCTTATATTCGGCTGATGGTGTGTTACACGGTGAGTTCACTGGGTGCCGCCATGACTGGAACCTTGTCGTATTTTTTCGTCAAGCATGTTGTTCAGGCCGGTGAGTTGTATTCTATTTATCTGCTGGTGTATTACACGAGCTCCGTCGCGGGTTTGCCTCTATGGATGAAGCTTGCGAGTAAGGTGGGGAAACATAAGGCTTTTATTATCTCGATTTTGTGGTTTGCGTTCTGGGCTTCGTGGATTCCGTTTATTCCCGCCGGAGAATTCGGATTGTTCCTGGTCATTATGTGTTTTAAAGGCTCATCAGTGGGTGCAATTCTGGCGCTACCGGCATCCATGGCAGCCGATGCGGTGGATATAGACTCCGCCAGAACTGGTGAGCAAAGAGCGGGGCTCTACTTTTCTGTATGGGGTCTGCTGAAAAAAGGCGCAGCTGCCGCCGGAAGCGCACTTGCGTTGATTGCTGTCGCCATTTTTGGATTCGACCCAACTGCTGATCCGAGCCTGGGCCGTACCAGCGCAGGAAATTCAGACAGCTCGCTACTCTGGTTGGCGCTCATGTATTCAATTATTCCGGCAGGTCTCAAGTTTATTGCCCTGCCATTTATTTGGCATTACCCGCTGACAGAAGAACGACAGCGAAGAATTCGTGATCGAATCGAACGACGTGGCGTGGTTATACACAAGGGTACCGCGTAGAAATCCATTTTGGTGTCGATATGAAGCTTCCGGAACCTCTTTTCGCAGTTATTAACCCCCTTGTTGGGCTGTTACTTCGGTCTCCTCTACATTCTTTCTGGAGTGAGAGTTTAATGTTGATCACATTCACGGGACGTAAAAGTCACAAAGAGTTCACCACGCCAGTCCGGTATATCATAGTTGATGGTACTGTTCGCTGTTTCACTGCTTCTGCTAATCAGTGGTGGCGCAATCTTAGTAACGGCGCTGATGTTGAATTACTGATAGCTGGTAGCAAAGCGAAATATCGCACGAATGTAAGATACAAGGATCCGGAAACAGTTAGATCAGCGCTGGTACATTACCTTAAGATTTTTCCACAAGACGCCGCCTATCATGACATCCGCTTAAACAGGGACAAGAGCCTGAACTCCGATGATCTGGAAAGAGCATCGGTTGAGGCGGTTGTTGTGGAAGCCTTACCGATTCAGGCCTGAAGACGTTGAAATCATCGGATGTCATCATCGTCGGTGCGGGTATCGCAGGGACTTCGCTGGCGGCAAATTTGTCACAACACCGATCTGTCACGGTCCTGGAGATGGAACAACATCCAGGATTTCACGCGACCGGTCGTTCTGCCGCATACTACGCGCCCAGTTATGGAAACAGCGTCGTGCAGGCGGTGACAAATGCCAGCGGTGAATTTTTTCATACTCCACCGGACGGCTTTTCGGCTACATCCCTGATTAACAATCGCCCGGCGATGTTCGTTGCTACCGGTGAACAACGAAAATCCCTGAACCAATTGCTAGGCAGTAATGCCGATTTAGAGTTGATAAACAGTGCCGAAATCAAGGATCGAGTCAGTATCATAGACAAAGGCCTGATCGTCCAGGCGGCCCTGGACCTGGTGGGTGGTGATCTTGACGTTGATGCGTTGATGCAGGGTTTCTTGCGTCAGTTGAAGCAGCGGGACGGTGAATTGGTGACTCGCGAACAGGTCATCAAACTCGACTACAAGGATACGCTTTGGCAGGTCACGACCAGCAATGAGATTTTTCAGGCATCCATAATCGTCAATGCCGCGGGTGCATGGGCGGACGAAATCGCTGTGCTCGCCGGTATTGGTAAGTTAGGGCTGCAGCCAAAACGCAGAACCGTCGCGTTGGTCTCACCTCCCACGGGTGTTGATGTTTCGGGCTGGCCCCTGGTAGTTGACGTGGATGAACAGTTCTACTTTAAACCCGATGCCGGTCAATTGTTAACTTCACCGGCCGACGAGACCCCCCTCGATGCCTGCGATGCCTATCCAGAGGAGCATGATGTCGCATTGGGCATCGACAGGATCCAGCAGATCGCATCATTGGAAGTGCAACGTATTAACCATAGCTGGGCAGGATTGCGCACATTTGCACGGGATAAAACGTTTGTTTCCGGTTTTGATCCGCGATCAACTGGATTTTACTGGTTGGCGGGTCAGGGTGGTTACGGTGTGCAATCCTGCGCGGCCATGGCTGACATTGCCACCGGCCTAATTGCAGGACACTGTGATCTGATTTCGGCTGGTGCCATCAACGATCTGGCAGAAAAGCTTTCCCCCGCCCGCTTGCTGTGAGAGACCACCAGGAGGTTCCTCAATGAAAATTGCAATTGCCGGTATCAGCCATGAGACTAATACCTACTGTCGAGGAGAAACCCAGCTAAATGACTTCCGTATAACCCGGGGTAAAAAAATACTTCAGCAACTGGGAATGGAAACGTCGACCGGCGGTGCTCTACAGGCGTGTATCGACCTGGGGCTCGACGCGGTACCAGTTCTGATTGCCTGGACCCAACCCTCGGGTACGATTGCCCTGGACGCCTACCTTTCCATGAAACAGGAGATTCTCGATGGTATTGAAGAACAGTCACCCGTCGATGGTGTTTTCCTGGATCTGCATGGCGCGGGCGTAGTCAATGGCATTGAAGATCTTGAAGGCGACCTGGCCTCCAGCATCAGGAAGCTCGTTGGTGAAGCCGTGCCGATATGTGCCAGCTTTGACTTGCATGGCAATATTACCCAGATCATGGCAGATGCCCTGGATGGTGTATTTGCCTGTCACCAATATCCTCATATTGATATGCATCTGCGAGCCGCAGAAGCAGTTCAACTCATTGTGGATATGTTAAAGGACAATTTCCGGCCGGTCTTGCATGTGGAATCTGTGCCGATGCTAATGCCGACGACAACAACCTTCCTGGGTAGCGGCAAGGAAATGCTTGAATCAATTCTGGCTGAAGAGGACGCGGTCGATATCATCGATGTGAGCTGGTTCCACGGTTTCCCCTACACCGACATAGAGCATGTGGGTACGCACATTTGTGTGACCAGTAAAGGCAACAGGGAGTCTGCAGGGGACCTTTCCAGGAAAATTGCGCGCAGGTTATGGGATTTCAGGGAGAATTTTCGCGCCCTCAGCTTGTCTTCCGACGAGGCTGTTGCCAGGGCACAAGCCAGTATTGATCGCCCGGTGATAATCAATGAGACATCGGACAACTGTGGGGGCGGCTCGCCCGGTGATGGTACTCACTTGCTGAGATCGATGCTTGATGCAAAACTTGAAAATGCCTGCTTCGGATTTATCGTTGATGCAAGCGTTGCTGAACAGGCCCACAAGTCCGGTGTTGGTACCTCGATTGACATTTCCCTGGGCGCTAAATATGACAATTTACATGGTACACCCCTTGAACTGAACGTCTATGTTAAAGCTCTGCACGATGGGCGTTTAACCATGCGGGCAATGGGTAAGGGCTCCCAGATTAATTATGGCAAACTCGCTCGCCTGCAGGTCAATGATATGGATATCATCGTTGCCAGCCATCGGTCCCAGACGTTTGACCCTGAACCTTTTCTGGCTGTTGGCATTGATGTCACGCGAATGGACTACGTCGCACTCAAATCCAGCAACCATTTCAGGGCAGGATTTTCAGAACTTGCGGGTACGATCATCACTGCCGACCCACCCGGGTTAACCACCCACCATATTGAAGTGTTTCCCCGATCGAATTCAAGGGAACCACTGTGGCCGATTGATGAAACAGCGGCTTACGATCCAGCCGAATAGACCTGCCGTTCGTCGGTAAATATCTACCGTTACGCACCCTGACCATGATCTGGTTCACAGATTTGAATTTTGCTCGTGGCAAACCCTTGCAGAGTCGTCAACACTGGGGTTTTGACTTGTTTGAAGCCGAGGGAAGGTGTGAAAAAATTCACTTTGTTGTTTGCCGCGTTGTTGTTAACTGCGCCGGTTGTTTCGCTGGCGGATTCTGTTGCCGGTTGTGCGTCGGAAGGCGATAACTGGTGGTCCGAAGAACGCGCGATCATGGGTACCGAGGTCAGGGTTGAACTCTGGCATATCCAGCAAGCCGAGGCTTGTGCTGCGATAGAAGATGTCATGCTGGAACTGGAACGCATAGAGCAGGCAATGAGCCCTTTTCTACCAACCAGTCTCCTTACGCAGCTAAACGAGAACGCGGCCCGGCGACCTGTTACCGTCGGAGAAGAATTGTATAACCTCATTGCCCGTAGCGTCGAATTTTCTGCCATGACCGATGGCGCTTTTGATGTGACGTATGCGTCTGCGGGTCGATTCTATGATTATCGAAAGAAAGTTTCTCCGGATGCTGATGCACTCGCCCAGGTAATTGACGCGATTGATTACAAACATCTGGAATTCAACTCGCGAAAATACAGTATTCGCTACCTGAATGAGAATGTGTATGTGGATCTTGGTGGAATCGCCAAGGGCTATGCCGTTGATCGTGGCATTGAAGTTCTAATATCGAAAGGGTTTACCCAGGCAGTGGTTGCGGCAGGTGGAGACAGTCGCATCCTCGGAGACAGGCAAGGTGAGCCCTGGATTGTCGGTATTCGCGATCCCCGTAAAGAAGACACCATGGTCGCTGTACTGCCGCTGGTTGATATATCTGTTTCGACTTCCGGTGATTACGAGCGCTATTTCGAGCGCGATGGCGTGCGTTATCACCATATTATCGACCCTGACACAGGTGATTCTGCCCGTGATGTACGCAGTGTCACCATACTGGGTGACCAGGCGGTGATGACAGATGCTCTGTCGACCAGTGTTTTTGTACTGGGCACTATGCGTGGGCTCGAATTAATCAACCGCATGAAGGATGTAGATGCCATCGTTGTTGATGGTAACGGCGTGATGCATGTGTCCAACAGCTTACTGGAAATGGTGGCAACGAAATGAATTTTAATCACTTTGTTCGTAACAGTGTCAATAGAGTTACTTTCCTGGCCTGTCTGTTTTTTTCTATCCTGTTTTTCCCAAGCAGTGTCATGGCCGTCGAACTGGATCAACCAGCGCCGGATTTCACACTGAAGAGTATGTCCGGTGAGAATCTGCGACTGGAAGAGTTACGTGGCAAAGTGGTGCTGATTAATTTCTGGGCCAGCTGGTGCGGACCCTGTCGCCAGGAAATGCCGATACTGGATCGTATCCATCAGCGATATGAGCCCACGGGGTTCTCTGTCTTAGGTGTCAATGTTGAGAGCGATCCGACCAAGGCACGGAAGATTGCCGACCGCACGCGTGTCAAGTTCCCCCTGGTGCTTGATCAAAAGCAGCAAGTCAGCGAGGCCTACAATGTGGAAGCGATGCCCTACACAGTGTTAGTAGACCGTGATGGCAAGGTTCGGTACATCCATGCGGGTTACAAACCAGGCGATGAGCAAATATATATCAACAGACTGAAAAAATTACTGCGTTGATGACCAGAACGGGTGGAACTTTAATTGAATATTAATCAGACACTATTGGCGCTGTTGTGCTGCGGATTGCTTCAGGTTTTTTCGGGAACTGCGACCGCCGAAGCGGTCGCAAGTATTAGTGATAAGGACGAACATGTCGAGATAACCCCTGTCGAAATGTCACCAGTCGATATAGTGCGCGCCCTGGCCGACGTCAGCATCGAGGTGACAAAAAGAGATTCGGAACCCCAAACCGCTCCGGTTCAAACAGCGCCTGCTGGTGAGTCGAATGCGTTGTCCCATATCGGGATTGAAGCGCTGGAACAGGAACTGATGTCATTGAACGCAGACCTGATGATTTTGGAAGAAGACCTTCTTTATCCGGCAAGTTCTCGAGTCGCTGTCTACTTGTCGATGGATATGGGAGACCTGTTTCGACTCGATGCCGTGACACTGAAGTTGAACGGTGAAGAAGTCACCCATCATCTTTACACCCAGCGTGAAGTCAGCGCGTTGTACCGGGGTGGGGTTCAGAAGTTGTACGTTGGTAATGCCCGGCAGGGTAAGAACGAGCTGACTGCCTTCTTCACTGGAATGGGGCCCCATGAACGGGACTACAAGCGCGGAACTTCCGTTAGTTTTGAACATTCTTTTGAACCCATTTATGTCGAATTGAGTATTAATGACGTTGCTTCGAAACAGCAGCCCGAATTTTCCGCGATAGTTCGTTGATAGTTCCCAACGTGAACAGGCTGATTATTTTTTTGGGGGTGGGACTGGTTAGTTGTACATCCTTCGCTGAGTCTATTGCTGTCAGAAATGTCCTGTACCACCACTTGCAAGGTTCAACTAACGAGGCTTATACGCAGGCTTTGTATTATGAGCGTCGTGGTGGCGAGGATTTCCAGTCGGGTACCCAGTCGTTAAAAGTCATCCGTGCAGGGCTCGCAATTGATCTGGGTTGGCATGGCAAGGTTGAGAATATTCTCGGGGATACGGATGAAATTCAGCTAGACGACTTCAAACGCGACCAGTTGCATTTCCATTTGGCCAGAGATGCTTACCGGCAGCAGGATTGGCAACAGTTTGAAGTTGAAATGGACAGTATTGCAACCGAATCCCGAATCCTAACGTCTCCCCAGGGGCGTTTTTTGCAGGCAGAGCGAGCACGGCTCAATGGCGACCTTAAACGGGCCAGCCGACTGGTTGCTGATATTGATAAAAAGCATATTCTACGTCGATACTCAGCGTTCAATCTTGGTGTCAGCAGCTATTCCGATGGTGAAGTTGAACTGGCGATGCGTCTTCTGGATCAGGTATCAAAGACGCGAGCATTGACACTTGAGCAGTTACTGATTCGGGAGCGAAGTAAAATTGCACTCGCCAATATCGAGCTGTCGGATGTGCGGCTGGATAATACGAAAGCGGATACCAGGAAACTCAAAAACGTAACAGAGTTATTATCGGGTGTCACAACCACGGGACCTTATGGCGCCATGGCAGTGTCGATGCTGGCTAACTTGGCGATGCGGCAGGGCGACTATTCCCGGGCTTCAGAGTTATGGTATTTCGCGATCAACAACATGCCCTGGCATCCCGCCGTTCGAGATGCCCATGTTGCCCTGCCGTACAGCCTGGAGCACTTTCGTGATGACAATCAGGTCTATAGCGAATACAGGCTGGTGGCAACCAGACTTGGCCAGCGCCAGGAGACCCTGGCGGCATTAGTGGAGACTTTTAACCGGTTATCACCGAATGAACTGGCTCACGCGTTAAGCTTCTCGGCCAGGCAGCAAGCCGGATCCACGTTATCAGTCCTGCAGGAAAATATCGGCGGCGTCAGCCTCGCTAACTGGTTGGCAGATGAAGAAAGCCAGCAAATGGCGAATCGCTGGTTACGGCTTGATTCTGCATTCAATAAGCTGGGTCGCCGAAAACGCGACCTGGATGCATTGTTGGCTGTGGATTACGAACAGCAGCGACGTATTCGAAAATCTGCAGACCGACTGAATAATGAATACTACGATATACGGCTGGCACAGATTCAATTCAAAGCAGCTGGGCTAAGAAAGGGGCTGGAGCATTTGTTGCAGGCCTCACCCTCCGTCGAAGTGATAAGAACAGTGGCGACTCAATCTGAGCTGTCGCTGCTTGATCACTTGCAGCACCTTGCCCTGCGTGCACCGTTGTTAAACGCGAATAGCGGCACAAGACGACGTATAGACTACCTCGAAGGGTTATTGATGTACCGTATTTTTACTGATCTGTCCGTCAGGGTTCGTAGTCGCCAGGTCGAGGCACAACGATTAACTAAGTTACTCGGCAAAGCCCAGAGGCGTGCAGAGGGAATCGCACAGGCCGCTGTCAATCTGGATAGCAAAACCAGTGTCAGCTCCAAAATCCTTGCCCTGGCAGGTCGAACGAATCAATTGCATGCCACCACCGAAATTATCCTGCGGGATTCAGGTGAAATGCTGATATCCCATGTGAGTGAAGAAATACAGACTGAAATTAATGAGCTTGATCAGCAGTTGGTCTATGTTCGACTCGCCATGGCACGAATCAGCGACCGTCGGTTATTGGCAGCAGGCACCGGCTCATGAGACGGTTAACTGCTCTGACGGTAATATTTGGTTGCACCAGCTGCTCGTGGCAGTTCTCTGTACCGGGCTTCGGTGAGCGAGAAATTACCGCGGCTGGCCCAAACATCAGCCAGACCCTGAAAAAACTGCCTGGGGTGCCGCTTCTGGCGTCTTCGGGGCCAGAAGGTCAGGTTTCATCTCTTCTGCAAGAACCTGATCCGGCAGAAGTACTGGCACTGTACCAGAGTGTACTGGATAAAATCTCCGACGCAGAATCTAACTACCATGTCGCCCGCCGTGTGGCAGAACTGCAATTGCAGCAAGCCGAAGATGCTGCGATTGGTGGTGAAGCAGAGCCGTACAGGGAAGCGGTGGCTGCGCTCGAACGATTGTTAGTCGATGAAAATTCAACCCGGGACCGGACCTATATTCAATATCAGCTTGCCCGTGCCTACGATCTCAACGGAGATCCGGATGCATCCATCCAGAACCTCAACCTGGCTATTAAAGCGAGACCCGAAGTTACCGGTCTTCAACAGAAAGGGAGTGATCAGGGTATTGCGTTAGAGGCACGTTTCCGCCGCGCAGAGCTGAAGTTCTCTGCGGGCAAACACGCAGGCGCTGCGGAAGATTACGCGGTGGTCGCTGATTCTCCTGGTAACTATCAGGTACACGCCTTGTATATGCTCGGCTGGTCTCGTTTTAAACAAGGTGATCTTGATCAGGCCCTGCTGCCTTTTGTCAACGCACTGGACCATCTATTGGGTGAGTCTGAAACCGGTGCGCGCCTGGACCAGGACTTGATTGACGACGCAACCCGGGTGGCGGTTTTAACCCTCGACTACCTGGACGGCGCGACTACATTAGCCCAGACCATGCAGGATATCTCGAAACCGGACTGGCAAACTCATCTATATAAGGCACTGGGTGACTGGTACAGGGATAAAGAACGTTTTCAGGACAGTGCCGATACCTGGGAAACATTCATTGATCACAACCCGCTACATGTAGAAGCTCCCCGTATTAGCCTGCAGATTATCGAAACCTATCGTGCAGCAGGATTTGTTGAGGACATTGCCGACAGGAAACAACAGTTTGTTGAACGTTATGACCGGATAGGATCTTTCTATGACGTACATGGTCCCGTTGTTTTTGACACCTACGCAGATACTCTGATGGAGTTTCTCGATGAGATTGTGTCCAGACAGCATGCGGTCGCACAAATGGCAGCCCGTGAAGACAATGATGTTTCCAAATTTAGAGAGGCAGCGGACTGGTACGGTCGATGGATTGTTAACTTCGCCGAACATGAACGTGCCGGGAAAGTTCAGTTTCTGTTAGCAGAATCCCTGTCAGATGGCGGTTTAGTACTTGAATCGATTAATGCATATCGAATTGTTGTCAACAAATATCCAGACTTCAGTGGTCGAGCAGAAGCTTCTTATTCGATTGTATTAGGCTTTCAGTTGTTAGCTGCAAAGGGAGCACCTTCCCCGTCTCAGGATTCCCATCAACCTCTGTCGCGACTGCTGATGCAAGAGTTGATAGATGCGAGCTTTGACTTTGTTGCGTTGTTTCCCGCTGATAAGAGGTCACCGGCCACCCAGGTCAATGGGGCCAGGATGCTGTTCGAGACTGGGCGATTCCAGCAGGCCGCAGAAGCAGCGGAGCATGCGTTGTCACAATGGGATTTGACCGAACTTTGGACCACCTCAGCATTGATCTCTGCGCATAGCCGTTTTGAGTTGGGTCATTATTCCCGGGCCGAACAAACCTATCGATCACTGCTGGCAAAGGCTAAATCCGATAAGGATGGTTCGGCTGCTGAAATAACGCAACGCTTGCTGGCCACGGTGTACAAACAGGCTGAAGCCGCAGAGTTAGCAAATGACCTGGACGCGGCAATAGACCATTTGCTGGCTTTGCAGGAAATTGATGCTTCGAGCGAACTCGCTATCAATGCAGCATACGATACGGTTGCCTTGTTTGAGCAGGTGGGGAAGATTGATCAGGCGATTAATCATTTAAAAGCATTTCGCAGAAACCATCCGTTGCATCCGGCAACCCGTGGCATCGCCATGAGACTGGTAGCGCTATATGAGCGTGAAAATCGATTTGAAGATTCAGCTAACGAGTTGATCGGCGTTCATGCCAGCACAGACTTCCCAGCCGACGTTCAGCAACAGGCGCTCTACCGTGCCGGTGAACTCTACCTTTCGGTTGAAAACTACCCGATGGCGATAGACTCGTTTCGTATCTATGCCCATAGTTACGAGCGACCGTTCGGGCTGAGAATGGAAGCGATGCACCATATGGACCTCTTATATCAGCAAACCAACCAGACTCAGGCACGGTATTTTTGGCTAGGCAGAAAGGTAGATGCTTATGCAAAAGCCGATGTCGCGGACCAGGATGAAAGGACACGGTTTTTGGCAGTGCAGGCCTCGTTCATTATCGCGGAATCGAGGCTGGCAGATTTTCTTCATCTCGATCTAAAACAACCCCTGAAGAAAAGCTTACAAAAAAAGCGCAAGGCCATGAAGTTAGCCGTGGATGCATTTGAGCAAACTTCCGATTTTGGTGTGGCTGGTTTTGTCGAAGGATCGACCTTCCATATTGCTGATATTTACCAGTCATTGGCACAATCATTGATGGAATCTGATCGTCCCAATGGACTTAACGCACTAGAAAGTGATCAGTACGACATTCTTTTGGAGGAGCAGGCATTCCCCTTTGAGGAGCAGGCAATCGACATACACATGGTGAACCTTCATCGGGGTTGGAATGATGCCTGGAACCATTGGGTTGGCCAGAGCCTGACGGCTTTGGAAACTTTATCACCTGGCCGTTATCGACGCGAAGAGATAGGAGTTCCCTATGTGGAAAAACTCTACTAAGGGGCCTCTGATTAATCAGAGCGCCAGTTTGTTCCTGCTGATGCTGACTCTGTCTGGCTGCTCGACAATGTCGCTCATAAACAACTCTGATGCTGGCGTACAGGCAGGCAAGGGCAACGAAACCCGAGCGCCTGTTCCAAAACAGGCGAGTAAACTTTTTCAGCAGTCCATTGACGCCATGGCTAACAAGCAACTGAAGAAAGCGGAAAAACGACTGTTGGAAATCACAGATCGTTATCCGGAATTTGCCAGTCCCTTCACTAACCTGGGGATTATCTATGTTCACAATCAACAGCAGAAAATGGCTGAGTGGGCTTTTCAGCAGGCGATTCTGATTCAACCAGATGAGTGCGCTGCCTACGTCCAGCTGGGTCTGTTGGAAAGGAGGCGGTTCAACTTCAATAAAGCGGAACAGGCTTACCTTCAATGCCTCAAGGTTAACCCCGAAAATAGTGCGGCGCATCTCAACCTGGGGATCCTTTATGAAATTTACCAGGGCAGGTTACCGGAAGCGCTCGTTGCTTACGAAAAATACCAGTCATTTATGCTCGAACCAGATAAACGAGTTAGCGGCTGGATGGCAGATTTGTCCCGGCGCATCAGTTCTTCAAACCGAATCGCATCTGGAGGTGCAAGATGATCAGGATATTTGCTGCATGTATTTTGTTAACCGGGTTTTCTGCTGCCAGTAACGCAGCGGAAGTCATTTACCTGGATGAAACAGTAATCTCCGGCAATCAGGAACTTCCCAAAGTGCTGTACGTGTTGCCCTGGCAGACAACCCGGAATAAGGCGATGCCGGAAACAAAACTGGAAATGGATACCAGTCAGCTCATGGCACCGATCTATCCCCATGAATATCGTCGTGAGATTGCCTATCGAAACTTACTTATGGAATTGGCCAGTGCCAATCCCACTCCCTTAGAAAGTAAAATAACGTCCGAGGAGGACTAAAGTCATGGATCTTATTACGATGCCAATTCGTTTTTTCCAGGATGGGGGTCCCTTTATGATTCCTATCGCTATCGTGCTGACGTTCGGTGTTGCCATTGCAATAGAACGCTATATCTTCTTATCCAGTGCCATGAGGGCCAACAGAAAGGACTTTGATGCCTTGCTGCCGCTGCTGTCAAATGGTCAGTACAAGGAGCTCAACAAGCGGATGCAGAAGCCAAAGTCTGCAGTCAGCCACGTTTTCAAGGAAGGGCTTGTGCGTTTGAAAAGTGCCCGTCGTCGACAGGATATTGAGTACGCCATGGAAGAAGGTTTGCTGGAAGCGCTGCCAAGAATAGAGAAGCGAACACCTTATCTTGCGACTTTTGCCAACATAGCAACGTTGTTGGGACTGCTCGGCACTATTATTGGTCTCATAGCAGCGTTTACGGCAGTGGCGAATGCTGACCCGGCGGAAAAAGCGAACCTGCTCTCCGCGAGTATTTCCCTGGCGATGAATACCACGGCGTTTGGGCTCATGGTGGCTATCCCATTGTTACTGGTGCATTCCCATTTGCAGGGCAAAACCAACGCAATCGTGGAGAGTCTGGATATCGCTATTGTGAAATTTCTGAATCTCGCTGATCGGCAAAAAGAGGCCGCGCCCAAGTAATCGAATTGTTGCGAGCAGGAATTAATCATGCGCAGATCACAAAAAAGACGTAATCGACAAACCGAGGCGGCAGATTTGGATGTCACTCCATTTATGAACCTGATGATTGTGCTGGTTCCGGTATTGCTGTTATCCCTGGTGTTTACTCACACGGCGGTCATTGACCTGAATTTTCCTACCAGCGAAGGCCAGGGAGATCTGGACCCGGAGCAGGTTCACCTGGAAGTTCAGATACTCAAAAAGGCACTCATCATTCGGGACGGGAGGGCAATTATCAAACGACTACCGGTATTGGCTAATGGTAAACATGACCTGAACAAACTTTCGTTAACCTTGCAGGAAATCAAGAGTCGCTTACCCGGCAAGCGTGACGCGACAATACTGTTGGAGTCAGATACCGACTACCAGACGCTGGTGTTTGTGATGGATCGGGTTCGTGCCTATCGGGTTAAACAGAGCGACCGCATGGTTCTGGCCGAGCTTTTCCCGGTATTGTCTTTGGGTGATGCGCCTGCATCAAAGGGCGGTGAAGCATGATTGGAAGAAAAACCCGGCGTTCGCGTAATCAAAAGCCAGCGACTCTTAACCTTGTCTCGCTGATGGATATATTCACAATCCTGGTTTTCTTTCTGATGGTAAACTCGAGCGAAGTGGAAATCCTGGAAACCTCAGGTGCCGTTAAACTGCCTGACTCCCTGTCCGAGCAGAGACCTGATGAACGTATTATCATTTCGGTCAGCCAGGATGAACTTGTTGTCCAGGGGCGGCATATTGTATCCGTCGACGAAGTATTAAAGCTGCCGGAACCACTGATTGCCAGGTTGAAAACGGAGCTTGAATACCAGGCGCGTCGAAAGAAAGACAGGCTGGCGGATCCTGAGGACTTTGAAGGCAAAATAACCATCATGGGCGACCGGGAGTTACCCTACGAACTGCTGAAGCGGATCATGTATACCTGCCAGCAAGCCGACTTTACCAGTATTGCCCTGGCGGTGAACCAGGTCGGTGAAGGGGCCGCTTCATGAGTCGTACAAACACCTATGTAGTCGCACCTGCCTGGTCGACGACGCCGGAAGAAAAGGCCTTTAATCGACTGGTGACGGGATTGATGTTCGTCACATTCATCCTGTCAATTGGGATTGGTTTTATCCGCCTGCCTGAGGTTCCACGGGAGGTGCAGGAGCGCTTACCGGTTCGCCTGGCACAAATTATCATGGAAAAAAAGAAACCCAAACCGAAACCGGTAGTTATTCCGGACCCTGTCGAATTAGAACCTAAAGAAAAAAAGATTGAGAAGAAAGTCGAGAAGAAAAAACCCGTCGAAAAAATAAAAGTGCCAGTGGAACAAACAGTTCAACAGGCCCGTGAAAAAGCCAAAAGTTCCGGGATTCTCGCGTTTCAGGACGAACTCAGCGATATGCGTGATGCCATCGACACCAGGGCGCTCAAAAAAACGACACTGGTACAACGAGGTAGCGGGGAAGCAACCCGCCTTGACAGATCACTGTTGACAACAAAAGGTGAGGGTCGACGCGCCAATGTAAATATTTCCAACCTGTCTCGAACCACAGGTGGTGTTGCCCTGGCAGGTAGAGAGACCACGGTCGTAGACGCGCCAGATGAAGAAACAGCGCTGAATTCAGGTGCCGTGAGATTAGCAAACTCAGAGTCACAACCTGCGCGAAGCATTGAGGAAGTTCGCCGGGTGTTTGATGCAAACAAAGGCGCCATATTTGCTATCTACAATCGTGCCCTGCGTCGAAACCCGGGTTTACTGGGTAAGGTGGTCCTTGAACTGGTTATCGAACCCGATGGTACCGTCTCAGACTGCCGGATCATTTCGACAGAGATGGAAGACGATGAAATGGTTAACAAATTAGTCCGTCGGGTTCAGATGTTTGACTTCGGCGACAAGGCCGTTGTTGTCACCCGAATCAGTTATCCGGTTCACTTTTTGCCGTCATAGCCATCTCGTTAAGAAACGCAGAAATGTGACACGCACTGGTCATCAGTGTTTAGATTGGTGTCTGCTTCCTCAATTGGAATTACGATGCGCTGATCAATCTGTTTGATAATTTTATTCTGTGTTTGCCCTGCTGCCTTTGCAGACAATCTCGTGCTGCATGTTGGGACATTATTAGCAGTACCGGGAAAACCACCTTTAAAAAACCAGACCATTGTGATATCCGATAACAAGATCACTGAGTTAGCTGACGGGTTTGTTAATCCTGCAGCAGGTGCCAGACTGCTGGACCTGAAAGATCAGTTTGTCTTACCTGGGTTAATGGACTTGCATGTGCATTTGCTGATCGAACTTGGGCCAGGGTCAAGATCACGCACTGTCACTGAGAACGAAACTTTTACCCTGCTGCGCGGTGTAAACAATGCCAGGAAAACGCTTTATGCAGGTTTCACGACGGTGAGGGATCTGGGCGGATCGCCTGAGTCAATTTATGCAATTCGTGACGCGATAAAAACAAATCTTATTCCAGGCCCTCGTGTTTACGCAGCGGGTTCCTCACTTGCGGCGACCGGGGGCATGGTGACATTGATGGCATCCGCGCCGATCTGATGAAACTATGGACACCGGAGACGATATGCGATGGTGTCGTGGCCTGCCGAAAGGCAACCAGGCACGCCGTCAAGTACGGTGCGGACTGGATCAAAGTGACTGCCACCGGTGGGGTGCTGTCAGACACGGCTACAGGACTCGGTGTTCAGATGACCGACGATGAACTCTATGAAATCATGAACACAGCACACAACCTGGGTCGCAAAGTTGCCGCACATGCTCACGGCACGGACGGTGTTAATGCCGCACTGCGAGCAGGTGTTGACTCAATTGACCATGGGACATTCCTTGATAAGGAATCCATTCGATTGTTCAAAAAGCATGGTGCCTACCTGGTGCCAACATTGATGCCGGGTCACTATGTGCCGCTCTCCATGGAAGGCAATCCTTACTTCACCGATGCAATCAAGCAAAAGGCAAATCTTGCTGCCAGCGGATCCCGGGCAAGTTTTGCCATGGCGCAAAAAGCCGGGGTTAAGATTGCGTTTGGCACTGATACTGGTGTCACACCTCACGGTCAGAATGCCCTGGAATTTGAGCTGATGGTCGCTGCCGGAATGTCACCTGCGCAGGCGATCCACTCAGCCACCGTCGTGGCAGCAGAACTACTTGAAATTTCTGACAAGCTGGGAACGTTGGAAGTGGGAAAACTGGCCGATCTGATTGCCGTGCAAGGTAACCCGTTGCAGGATGTTAGTGCCTTAACTCAGGTTACGACCGTCATTAAAGATGGTAAATTAGAAAAATCAGCGACTCACTGATTTTTGCTCAAAGACAGCAATTATGAGTGCCAGCTCACTTACAAGCCTGTCTGCTGTTATGGGTCCCACTTGCCGGAAGACTTCTTCACCGAGCGCATTCAGCACAACAAGTGTAGGCATACCCACGATCTTAAAATGGATTATGGCATCAGGATACTGGTCTGCATCAACCTTGAGGAACACAAACTGCTCAAGCGTTGTTAGCACAGCGGGATCTTTCAGGGTGGTTCTATCCAGTATTTTACAGGCGCCACACCACTCTGCATAAAAATCAATAAACACGAGTTTGCCTGTATCACCCGCCTGGGTTACTGCCGATGCGACCGGTTCCGGGATCGGGCCTTTTGCAGAATCGACGGATGTCCCGGTTAAGTTTGTTCCAGCAAAACGACTTTCAACGACCTTCGGTACATATCCCAAATCGCTAATCGCATCTTTCATTTCTTTAGCCGTTGCGAGACGCCCGTCATAGGTCACGGTAAACTCGTCGGTCTCAAGGGCCACCGTTACGTTGTTAACACCTGCTAGCTCTGACAGAGCAGCTGAGACCGAATCTGGTCAGCTTAGTCAGGTCGCACCGCTTTTACTTTTCATCATGCCATCAACGACAATGGTTATACGTGACATCTTGTCGTCGACAGAGTCGCTGGCCGATGCGAGTGATTCTGAGAAAGAGCTGGAAAAAGAGGCGATTGCGATGGATGACATTATTATCCACTTGGCAACGTTCATTGAGTACCCGCATTGACAACGAATTAGGATGTTGAATTGTATGTTAAAACCTGTACCAGCTACAGGTGTAATAATAGTTTGATCCCGCTAAAACCAGAGTGACAAATACGCCCTGAAAACCACGGCATTAAAATTAAAGGCGGGTTCTTCACCAACGGTACCACCGGCGAGGACATTGTTGAAGTCCTTGTAGTCAAACATCATGTAGTCGAGATAAAGGTTCACCGAACCGCGACTGAAGAACAGGAATCCTTCCTCATTAAACAGATAAGACACACCAATGCCCGCAGTTGTACTATCAAAGGTGGCGAGTTCCTTATCTCTCGCCAGAAAATTTTGAGCGTTCCGGTAAGGGAAAAGGTCGCTATAGAAGCTGGCGCTGGTTTGTGAATAGTAGCGGAACTTTACATCAAACTCCCAGTGTCTGCGCCAGGGGTGAGTATAGGATACCTCGCCATTATGTGCTGTTATTCCCCAGGAATCCGAGTAGTAGCGATATTCACCGCGCAGTGCGGCTCGATACGGAAGATAGACCATGGTGCGAATAGCAGCCGCGTCACTGGATCTGGTATTAGGGTACAGTTCGGCCTGGTAGCTATACCCCAGTTGAACGGTGGGGTCGACAAAGCGAACCGAGCGATAGGGATTATTCAAGAAGCCTTCGTCGACAACGGCCTCGTATCCGAAGTTCATGATCATACGTTTTGTGAGGATCTGCGAGAGTTCGACCTTGTAGGACTGATGGATTGCACCTGCTTCGAAGGTATCGTCACCGTTGCGCCGTACGGTGTCATCACCATAGGCATAACCCATTGATAGTGTTGTCAGGTCACCAAAAAAATCCTGGCTGAGGTTGAACCTGAATGTGCTGGCGTCATAGTCATCTTCCTGGCTTCGGGTGAAGCCAATCCCCAACAGGGTTTTGTCGTAAAGGTAATCTGCACCGAGACTGAATTCCTGCCTCTCCTCCGAGTAAGCTGAGGCGGTCGCTTTTACGTCGATGGATGCGCCGGAAATCATATCCACGTAGTAATTTCCCCAGACCGAGATCTTGTCCTGGTAAGCCTTGCGTATCAGAACTGAAGGACCATTGATGGTGACGTTATCACCCTCATAGCTGTGCCATAAAACGTCTGCCCGGTCTTCCGGTAGTATTTTTGCAATAGCGGACGCAGACAGCAGTGTTGACAGACAAACCAATACCGTCAGCAGGTGTCTCGTCACAGTCATATTAGTTACAACCACAACCGCCCCCGGAGCCACCTTCTGCACCCCTTGCCCCTTCTCTGGCCTGGTGTACATGGTGGATGTATGCCGCGTCAGCGGACCCTCGAGAGAACGTCATAATCGGGTCAGCCAGCGCATTACGTTCAAATGGGCTTACCCAGGGCTCAATAGACACGCAACTCGCCAGACTCAGGGTTGCTGTGACCATTGATAGTGTCAGGATCATTCTTTGGACCTGTCTCATGTTGTTTCTCCTTTTGAATCTTGTACCGGTATTTTTTTAATTCCGCGCTAGAAAAAGATTGAAATACCGGCGACCACTTCGAAATTGTGGGTTGTTTTACTTTCACCCGTGATTTCGGTCTCGAATATGTGATCCCTGACCTGTAAATTCATCGCCAGGAAGTCGTTGGCGATAATGCGATAGCCGACGCCACCGCTGGCAGTGAATTTTTGGTCACCGGCGAATTCCGTGGATCCGACACCGCCGACGAAGTAAAAACCGGAGTTAACGGCCCAGCGATTGAAAATAAATGTTTCTCCGGGAAACAGGTTCAGGCCAAGGGACAGATCGTAAAAGCGAATATCCCGATCATCATCCGATAACAGACTGGCGCCGCCTGAAAGTTTCTCGAAACTGGTGGTGCCGATTTTACTGGTGCCGAATCGCGCCTCGACGAAAAAATCTTCTGTGACATGGTAGGTGAGCGATCCGACCACAACCGGATTCGTTTCGAAATCTTCAATAGATAACAGGCCACCGGATATCCCAATCTCGAAGTTTTCGGTATCGATGTCTGAAATTTGTACCGGCTGCCTCTCTATGTCCGAGATCAGGTCAAGATCGACTGAGTCTCCCAGCGGATCATCGTACTGCGTGTCGTTGTCTGCATAGACAGTGCTTGCGATACCTGCACAGGCAATGGTTAAAAACAGTGTCGTTCGCAGCGAACGACTGAGTGCTAGAAAAACACGCTTAGGCCTAGTTTCCATTCGCTTATTTCCTCATTTTTATCCCGACTCGTCAGCACGGTGTGATAACGATAGTCGAGAAACATTAAAAATCTCCGGGTCAAATAAAGATTAGCCCCGGCGCCCGCGTTGACTGTCTGGTTCGTCCGATCTTCAGATTGAACAATGGTTGAAAAGGGTTCTGTATGCAGTACGCCCGTGCCCAGTTGAAAGTAGGGAGACAGTCGCCAATGGGGAAAGGGTGAATGCTGGATACTTGCTACGAGCATCAGGCCATCGGAGACATCTCCCAGAATCTGGGAGCCTTGTAATTGCACTGCAATATTGCGCGTAAAGCGATAGGTCACGGCGGACGAAATCAATGAAGCGCCCTGGAAGTCACCACCAGACATTGACCATTCCCATTTTCTGTCTGCTGCATCCGAGAGACTGGAGTTTGGAAATGTTACGAACGCATCGTCGGCGTTAACGGTTCGGACCATTTGGGTAACATGCACCCAACCGGATTTTTCGTGGCGGCTATTGGTTTCAATTTTGAACCAGTCGGTACGGCGCTTGTCGATTGTGATCATTTCACCTTCCTCGACGACATAAAAAATCGGGTAACCTCGCCCCGGACCGGTTCGCATTTCCAGGTATGGATCTACAACTTTCGTGACTTTAGTATTGGGTGGCTTGTCAGATTCTGATTTCGCAGATGAATTAGCATTTGCGGTACTCGAGGCAACCAGACACGCCAGCACGAGTAGCAACCGTGAGATGTTTTTGGACACATTCACTGCTGCGGAACCTTGAACGGATCGTTGTAGTACTGAGCACCAATATCGAGCCATTCGGAAATCAGTTTCAATTCTGCAGCGGAAAGGTATCCGGAGTGTGTACCGGTGCTGTCAAAAGCAGAAGTAAATACTGGTGAAGCCAGAGCCCCCGCGGTAGCCATTGCAGGTCGGACGCCAACAGTTGTTAAAATCGGAATCGGGTTTCCCAGAGCATCGAGAACCAGGTCACCATTGGCATCGGTGAGAAAAGTCGGGTTGCCGTTGGAATCCAGCACGGGTACAAGGACATCAACCAGAACGCCGTTAACCACTTCCTGTTCTGAATCACCAAACAGTAGTTCCCGATAACTTTTAAAATGGTCTGGCTCGTCGCTGGAAGGCCCGTCAGTCAGGTCGAGTTGCCCTTCAGGTACTCGCGCCATGCCCATGTCGTCTGTCATCGTGTGGCAGGTCGTACAGGTCTGGTCAACAAGCAGGGTTGTGCCGTCAACATCAAAAATGCGTCGGTCGACTTGCCAGACCGGGTGAATGTTGGCTTCGTAGTGGATCGTTGCACGGCAACTGGAAATCCAGTTCGTTGTGCAACTGGCGTTGATTGGTGCAGGGGATTGCAGGTCGCTGTACCGGTAACTGAAAGCCGCATCTTTCCCGCGTTGAACAGGGTCAGTCCATAGATCGTCGAATACCAGGTCAAACGCCGGGTCCGGGGCACCATTTTGCCCGGCAAACGCTTCTGCCATTGATGCACTGGCGGTTGCCGCAAAAGCCGGGTCGAGATCCGGGTATGGTCCGCCAGGATTGATGGACGGCGCTTGTGCATCCCTGCGACCATGGGGAATTTCGCTGTTCGAAGTATGACAACCATTACATTCAAGCAACTCACCGGGGCGCACCTGCAACCAGTTTCGATGCCGGCCTGTGATTCGTCTGCCATTAGCGTCAAGGACGCTAATGGCAAATGGTACGTCGGCAGGCACTTTTACGTAAACAGATCCATCCGGGTGGACGGTGGCGTAGCCGATGATTTCTCGCATGAGTTCGCCTCGGGAACGACCGAAGGCCGACCCTGGAATTACGACCAGGTCTCGATCCGGTAACGAAACCGGTTTCTCCATGCGTAAAAAGTGAGCGGTTCTTTCGCTGGAAGTTGTCAGTACCGGGTTTGCAATTGTTGATAAATCGGGCTGCGCGATATCTATGCCGTCGAAATCATAGACGCTGCGGATATGGAGCAAGCCTGCGGCCTCGTCGATCAGCAACTGGGTGGCATTATCTGCTGACTGGGGTTGAAGGAAATCAGGATTTGGCCGTGGAGACATCACGACTGCCTCTGAGAACACAACACCTTCCAGAGGTGGCACGACGGACTGCTGGCTATCGTCATCCAGGTTTAATATCCACAGCCCATACAATGGGTCCGCTTCTTCAGGTGCAGGATCAGAAACTGACAATAGTTCGTCTGTACAGGGCACGATGTTTACAATTTCCCCGCCATTCGGGGCGGTACTATCCAGGGTGCGTTCAAGCAATCGACACTGCGACCAGGAGACCAGCAATCGATTGGTTCCATCCAACAGCGGAACCGCTGATGCGAATCGTCCTCCCGGGGACGGTCCGTCGAGTTCAACAAGGGTGCTAAGGGGGGAGGTTTGTCCCTCTGCTGAAGAGCCCTGAAAATCGAATATCGTTTGATCGTGTTCAACAAAATTGTTGCTGTCAATGATCATCAGATCACCACCAAGGATACTGTTGCTGTTGCTCCGGGCGATGACCAGTATCTGGTCGTCGTCCATTTGCCGTGGATCCATAAAAGCAATGTCGGAGCCATCTCGCCCGGTATCCTGGCTGTGATATCCATACAGACGTTCCAGTTGTGTCCCATCGGGCCTGATACGATACAAACTGATAAAGTTGCGCCCGGGTACATTGTCCCAACGACTGAAGATGATCTCACCGGTATTGAGCAGATTTGGACCCTGGTCGTGGCTCTGATTGAATGTGAGCTGCTCAATACCCGTGCCGTCATTGTTCATCACGTGGAGTACCGAAGCCTCTTCCCTTCTGTCTTCATCCAGCGCGGCAAATTGTGGCCGTCCCTCGTCCAGCAGAATTGCACGGGATTGGCGTTGCCTGGTTGAGGTAAAGACAATTCGGCCGTCAGGTAGAAAAGCAGGATCCCTGTCCTGGCCTGCTTCGGCCAGAGTGTCAGATTGGATAACCCTGCTCAGCTGGTCCGTGTCCAGATCATAGACCCAGATGTTCCAGGTTGGCTGGTCTTCCAGGTCAGCATCGGGATCAAATGGCCCGCGCATCGAAAATGCGAGGCGACGCCCGTCGTAATCCGTCTCCAGATCGCGTACGTCATATAAGGGTGCAGTACCTGAAGTGTCGTCGGTGAAAGCCGCGTCCGATATATTGCGTTCCAAAGCACTGGGTATTGCCTGTTCTTTTAAGATCAGTTGCGCGCCTGGTTCAAATACATTGAGTTGCCTTGGGGTATTTGATGCAACATCACCCTGATCGTTAATGATGAACGGTCGACTAATAAAGACTAGCGGAAAATCCTGGACGACTGGGTCCGGATCCTGGCTATCGCCAGTAACAGCGAGGCTTAGACCACCTGGGTCGCCCTGTTGGCAGGCGCTAGCTACCAACGTGAGGGATAAGGCAGCGATGCATCTTATTCGAAACGTCATTCTGGTGGACCACATAAGTACTTTTGAAGAATAGTCGATAAACCAAAAACGCTTGTGATCAACTTCACAAAATACGATAGACAACAATAAAAAGTGTGCGCTGGTTCACCTTCTCGTTCAATTTCACTGCCCCAGGCGGTCTGTTTTGCCTAATCTAGGGAGTATTAAATTAGCCATGGGAAACGAGATGAGAGAAGTAGTTATGTACATTCTCGTTGGAAGCATAGCGATAGTGGCAGCGCTTCTCTTCTGCGTCACAGCTGATGCTGGTTCGCGAGAACAGGCCCAGCGTATTCATAATCGAATTGCCGGGGTTTCACCGCTTGCGGTTCGGCTTGATGAAATGGCGGCCCTTATTCAGACCGGTTCCGGCACTGAGGAAGAGAATGCCCAGGCTGCCGCATTCATAGCGATGCAACATCCGGATTTTTACCGCACCACGTTGAAAAATTTTTCGACGCCGTGGACAAACCGCGACCAGGATGTCTTTGCCGCATTAAATGATTACAGCGCGACAGTTATCGGCATGGTGCGGGACGATGTTGATTTTCGCGAAATACTGACCGGTGATATTGTCTACCTGGCCCCGAATGTGGCCGTTCCCGGCTATTCAACCAGTGACAACAGACACTACGAAGAACTGGAGCAACAAGGTCTCGACCTTGCCTCGGTCCTTGTGCGAAGCGATCAGTCGTCGTTGACCGGTGTTCCACCTGAGGCAACCGCCGGGGTGATTACGACGCGAGCCGGTGCCAGGGCATTTTTTATCGCCGGGACCAACCGGGCCATGTTTCGCTTCACATTGTTGAACCATTTGTGCATGGACCTTGAAGAAGTAAAAGACATAACCCGTGCCCCTGATCGCATCCGTCAGGATGTAACCCGTTCACCCGGTGGTGACAGTCGGCTGTTTCGTAATAACTGCATTGGATGTCATTCGGGTATGGATCCCATGACACAAGCATTTGCCTACTACAACTTTGAATACGATCCCGATAATGACCCTGAAGGAAACAGCGGCCAATTGGTTTACAACCGAAGCGGAACTGTCGACGTATTCACCGGAACACGGGTGGTGAAAAAATACCATCACAACCAGAATAACTTCCCCACCGGTTATGTCACTGTTAACGATAATTGGGACAACTATTGGCGCGAAGGGCGTAATCAGCGTATCGGCTGGGATTCGACATTGACCGGTTCCGGCACAGGAGCCAAGTCGATGGGTCGGGAATTGGCCAATAGCCAGGCGTTTGCAGCGTGCCAGGTTACCAAGGTTTTCCGGGAAGTCTGTTTACGGGATCCCGTAGATGCCGCCGATCGATCAAAGATCGATTCGATGGTGTCTTCGTTTAGCAATTCCGGTTTTAAGTTAAAACAACCTTTTGCTGAATCCGCCGCATACTGCAGGGGAGGCTAGCGATGAGATTTACCGGTTTGTTATTCAAGTCAGTCGCCCGGGTCGGGCTCACTGGTTTGCTTGTATCCATTCTTAGCGCTTGTAGTGGAGGGGCTGGTCAGGAGACAGAAGAAAACCCCGATCTTGCCGCACCTGCTGGTTCAAGCCAGAGCCTGGTTTTGAATGGCCCTGCTGCCCTGACGACAGATGTGCAGGGATTTCGGGTGAATCTCTGGGAAAATATCGCGCCGGATAACCGCTGTGGTCAGTGTCATGGCAGCTCGGGCCAAAGCCCCAGCTTTGCCCGCAACGACGATATCAACCTGGCTTATGAACAGGTGAACCCGATTGTTGATTTAAACCAGCCTTCGCAATCCCGCATGGTTTCCAAAGTTGGTGGTGGTCATAACTGCTGGCTGGACTCAGACCAGGCCTGTGCTGATATCCTGGCAACCTGGATCAGTAACTGGGCGGGTGATTCTGCTGGTACGAGTAATGCTGTCGAGCTACGAGCACCCACTTTACGTGATCCCGGTGCCTCCAAATCATTTCCGTCAGACCCTGGCGTGTTCGCCAGTACGGTACACCCGTTGCTGCTGGCTTACTGTTCCAATTGTCATACTGATACTGCGGCAAATCCGCAGTCGCCTTTTTTTGCGGTGTCCGACGTTATTGCTGCCTACGCCGCCGCGCGCAGCAAGATAGAAATAGACGATCCGCCAAATTCGAGACTGGTCGTTCGTTTGGGTGGTGAATTCCACAACTGCTGGACTGATTGCAATTCAAACGCCAGTGAGATGCTCGCGGCGATTGAAACTTTCGTTGCTTCCATCCCTGAAACCGCAGTCGACCCCGATTTTGTCACATCCAGATCATTGACCCTGCTGGATGGCATAGTGGCATCGGGAGGTGGGCGTGTAGATACAAATGTGATTGCACTGTATCAATTTAAAACGTTATCGGGATCCATCGCTTATGACACCAGTGGTGTCGAACCCTCACTTGATCTGAGTTTTTCAGGCGATGTCAGTTGGATAGGTGGCTGGGGTATCAACATTGGTGACAACGGCAAAGCCCAGGGATTAACCAGCACCAGTAAAAAACTCCACGACCTGATCACGTCAACGGGCGAATACTCCCTTGAAGCCTGGATAGCGTCCGCTAACGTCACCCAGGAAGAAGCACGAATCGTGAGTTACTCCGGCGGTAATATGACCAGGAATTTCACCCTGGGTCAGACACTGTATAACTACGATTTTCTTGCTCGTTCTTCAACGACGGATGGTAATGGGGATCCGGCGATTTCAACGCCTGATGCGGATGAGGTTTTACAGGCGACGTTACAGCATGTGGTGGCAACGTTCGACCCAACCAATGGCCGCCAGTTGTATGTTAACGGCAGTTTGATAGATGTACGCGATGGAGCAGGTGGAACCCTGAATGACTGGGACGACACTTTTGCCTTTGCCCTGGGCAACGAAGTTTCGGGTGATCGCTTGTGGCGCGGGCTTTTTAAACTGGTCGCTATTCACAACAGGGTTCTCACACCTGGTCAGGTTCTACAGAACTTTGACGCCGGGGTGGGTGAACGGTTCTTTTTCCTCTTCGGTATCAGTCATCTGATTAACGTGCCGGAAGCCTACATCGTTTTTGAAGTCAGTCAGTTTGACAGTTACAGCTATCTGTTCAGCCAGCCTTATTTCATTTCCCTGACGAGCCCGGTTACTTTCCAAGGTATCGCCTTGCGGGGCATGCGAATTGGCATCAATGGCAGGGAGCCGGAGGTGGGACAGGCCTACAGCAAACTCGACATCACATTGGATGATAGCCTGTATTCAGCGGGAACCGGCCAGCCTTTATCAGCAATCGGGACAATATTAGGCATCGAGAAAGGTGCTGACAGCGACGAGTTTTTCCTGACGTTTGAACAACTGGGGACTCACTCCAACGTCAGGGTAGAGGCGGTTCCAGACCCACTGCCGACGTCCCCCGATGGTGATGCCCTGCCTGATATTGGTATCAAGAAATTCGATGAGATCAATGCCAGTATGTCCTCCATAACGGGTGTGCCAACATCCAATCTAGACGTACTGGGCACCTTCCTGACGGTTCGGCAACAGTTACCTGTGACTGCTAATATTGAAGGTTTCCTTTCTTCGCAGCAGATGGGCGTCACCCAGCTGGCCATCGAGTATTGCAGTTCTCTTGTGGAAGATCCGGTTTTACGCGGCAATCTGTTCCCGGCATTTGACTTTAATGCGGTACCTGTCAGCGCCTTTGATACGGCAGGTCGAGACGCATTGTTGATTCCACTCATGGACGTGGTTCTCGGCGTCAATCTGGGTTCTCAGCCTGACCGCAATCAAACCCGGACCGAACTTGAAAGTTTGATTACGAATTTTGCCAGTTCTGGTACGACGGCGGAGCGGACCCGTACGATTGTAAAAGCGACCTGTGCTGCTGTACTCGGCGGTGCGGCAATGTTAATTCAGTAGTGTTCTGATGGGACGCTCTGGGAGTAGTGATTGGAATAAAATGATGAAGAAATCGAACAGGAAGAGTATCACCAGACGTTTGTCAAAAGGTTTACCAAAAAGTTTACCGATTGACGCACCGCTAAAACATGCGGACCATCCGCGGCCCGTTTCCCGGCGCGATTTTATCCGGCAAGGGTTCAGTCTTGGGTCGGCGACGGTATTGGGGCCATCGCTGTTTGGTTTGTTTGCCAATCCCAATCAGGCGAAAGCTGCATTATCCGGCGATTTGCAACTGTTGAAACAATCCTGTGGGCTTGCTGTACAGGGCGCCGGTAAGATTCCGTTTATCTGTTTTGACCTTGCAGGCGGCGCTAATATCGCCGGTTCTAACGTGCTGACAGGCGGAAGGGACGGGCAGTTCGATTTTCTTTCAACCTCTGGCTACTCCAAACTGGGTTTGCCCGGAGATGTGATACCACCCATTACCAATCCGCAAACAGCGACGAACGACTTTATCAATATGGATCTGGGTTTGGCCTTCCACAGTGATTCTGCCTATTTGCGAGGTATTCTTGAAAAGGCAACTGCGGGGACATTGGCTGCCACTAATGGTGCGGTGGTACCCGCCCGGTCGGAAAACGATACAGGCAATAATCCCCATAATCCGATGTATGCCATAAACCGTGCGGGGGCTGATGGTTCGTTGCTGACGTTGATCGGATCTCGAAGTTCGGACTCCGGTGGTAATTCCATGGCTCCGGCTGACCTCATTGACTTGACGGTGCGCCCGACCAAAGTCGACAGGGCAAGTGACGTTACAGGCCTGGTTGATGTTGGCGATCTGGTCGGTTTGTTATCGCAGCAAGATGCCGTGGCAGTCATGGAGTCTATCCAACGCATCTCTGATCTCAAACTAACCCAGGTTGATTCCATGATAACGCGTGATGATGTGATCAAGGATCTGGTACGTTGTGGCTATGTTAAAAGTGCCGACCTGGCAGACCGGTTTGGTGACCCGACTACTTTGAATCCGGAAATCGACCCGGATATTGTGGGCCCGAGTGGCATCTTCTCAACTGCTGAGTTTAACAGCGAAAGCGAGTTTCGTAAGACCGCGGCCGTTATGAAGCTGGTCGTGAATGGATTCTCAGGGGCGGGTTGCATCACCATGGGAGGGTTTGATTACCACACCGGGGAAAGAGGTACAGGTGAGACACGTGATCTGCGTGCAGGTCGCTGTATGGGTGCGTGTCTTGAATATGCTGCCAGAGTTGGTGTGCCACTTATGATGTATGTTTTCTCGGACGGTTCTGTTGCCAGTAACGGTCGAATTGACGATACCGTCGAGGGTCGCGGAAAAGGTGAATGGACTGGTGATAACCAATCAACCGCCGCATCATTCTTCCTCGTTTACAATCCTGCAGGCAGACCACAACTGCTCGGCAGTGATGTGCTTGAACAAGCCCGCCACCAGCAACTGGGCTGGTTCCGTGCTGATGGGTCCGTCGAAACGGCATCGTCGCCAGCTGCGAACAATGTTAATTTGCTGGTAGAAATGGTTGCACTCAATTACATGGCACTGCACGGTGATCAGGGTAATTTCGGCAGTTTGTTTCCCGGCAATGGTCTGGGAAATGCAGGTTTGATAGACAGTCTTACCGCTTTTCAGCCGATAGTGTCCGGAACAATCGTATAGTAATTCTACGTTTAGCAGCCTGCCAGAACCTTAACAACTTACTTAACAGTTGCACCGATTGCATGCAGGGCTGAAATACTTAAAACTAGTGGCATGGTCCCACCTGAATTTTCAAATATAGCCTGGCACAGTTTGCAGAACGAACAAGCCCCGCTTGCCATCAGCTCCGGGAAGGCCAAACGATTTAAGTCGGACGTCTCATCTATTATTGCCTTTGAAAATAATGACCATCCGGATTTTGAAGGTCTCGCGCAAATAAGCGAGGCTGGGGATTCAATGTATAGCATAGGCTGGTCAGGTCCTGTGCCTGCCGGTTGGCTGCTGGAGATAGACGCCCAGGTCAACGAGTTGATCTGGCAAGGGCAGCTACCGGATCAAGCTGAAGACAATGTTTCTGAAGACAATGTTTCTGAAGAGAGTGTTATCCGCCTCGATCGTACCCATGTGACTCAGATGCTGGAACTGGTTGAGTTAACGCAACCTGGGCCGTTTTCAGAACGAACCATAGAAATGGGTGACTATTTTGGGATCGTCGAGAACGGCCGGCTCATTGCGATGGCGGGTGAACGCTTGCACGCCGGGAGATTTCGGGAGATCAGCGGTGTTTGTACACGGCCTGGTCATCAAGGTCGTGGACTCGCACGCATGCTCATGAACAAACTGATCAGGTTGGAGTGTGACCGCGATCAGATTCCTTTTTTACATGTGGTTGAAGGTAACGACCACGCGTTAGACATTTATCTGCGGATGGGCTTTGCTCATATTCATAAAGTTGCGCTGCGAAAATTCAGGAAACAGTAATGGCCAGATTTCAGCGAGATGCACTGTTAGGTGGCTCCCCAAATGCCAGCTGAGCGGTAACTATAGTGCCATATTTGCATTTGTGCAGGTAAAATGACGATGACGAAAATTAGCAGCACGGCGGCGGTTGTTATAGTGCCCACCATCAGGGCAAGATAGAGACAAAGCGCTATGGTCAGTGTACTTGCGGCCACTGAAAGCCAGAGTACACTCTGCCAGAACCAGGCGCGAGCTATCTTCTTTTGGTAAACCTGACCCATCACGCCGATTGCCAATACGATAGCCACGAGTAATGGAAGGTACCTGCTGGCGAAGCCGCCACCGTCCAGTAAAATTTTTTGCACCAACCTGCCAATACCTATTGCGACCAGAAAACAGGTATAGGCTACCCACGCGTATTTCAAGTGTTGCTCCGTTGTGTTGAAGAGATTCCCCAGAAAACCTGTTTGGTCAATCTAATTTGGAATTGTCCCAGGAGACTATTGTCGAAGGTTTAAACACAATCCATCGTCGTGACTTTCCAGAGGCGGACGCGGCATAGGGTTGAATCACTCCATCTTCTATTAAGTCATGCTTGGCGCCCAGGTTTAACCGGGCTTCGTGCAACCACTCACCCGCGTCTTCTTCGACCTGGTTCTCCAGCACTTTTGCCTGGCCTCTCATCATGATGCCCTGAAGTTGTTTCCAACTGGAACCGACATCGACCAGTACTGTGGCAGTAGTTTCCCGACGCAGATTGGTAATCTTTTGCCCGCGACCAAAGATATAAACCAGGCCGTGAGCCCAGCCAAAGGTCATTGGGATCAGGTTAATTTCCGTACCTGGACCGATGGTCGCAATTCTGAGACGCGTTTCATCCCGCATGAGCTGATCAACTTCTAATGCTGACAATTTTAGCGAATCCGATATCCTGGCCATTTTTTACACCTGCATATTATGTTGTGCTGGCATGTTTGCGTTGTTCCCTCTCCCGGGATACTTCTTCAAGAACATATCGGGGATGAATTGATCTGGCTTCCGGTTCAATGATCCTGTTGATAGCACTTTGATTTGTCCTGTATAAAGTTCCTTTGTTGTCTCTCAAGAGGAAGGAGAAATCTACAAGATAACGTCGAACTGTCACATGATCGATTGAATCCGGGCAAGTAATTGATTCCATCCAGTCAAGCAGGTGCTCATTGACCTCTGGTTCGGAGTAACCAACCTGTGGGTCGAAGCTTGAAGCAGCGAGTGCCAGAAATACCTTTGCGTCGTGGCGGTTTCTAGGGATGCGCCTGATAGCCCCTCCGTTAAACAGCCTCCGCAATATTTTTTTTGTCTTCTCTTTGTTAATCACGATTTACCTGCGAGATAAGTTAACAATTATCCTACATCAGCTTTTCATCGCTGGGCTTAATCAGTAATCCAATACTGATTTCTACTCGCTTTGCTCTGCTGCCTGTTTAACCAGAATTGAAAGATCGTTACTCAAATCACCGGCTTTTGCGATTTTAACGCATCACTCCAGGGCAGACTGGATTAAGGGACAGTTGCTCACTGGACATGTTCGAGTTCATTATAATTGACCTTCCGGTAAAATTTTATAAACTGTCGCCGTAAACCTACGCCACCAGCTGGTTTGTGGATCTTTGTGGTAAATCACCTTGGCGCCAGAATCAATGCCATGCCATTTCCCGTTCAGTGTTCGAGCATGTGTTCGCGGCCACGGGTCACTAAGAACTTCAAGAGCCCAACCAGTTCCGTCTGTGCTTCCGGGCTTTTCTGCAGGGTCTCATACCGAAGGACTACACCGTTAAATCCCTCCGTGTACCATGTTGCACCCGCAGGAAGTTTAAGAGTTGGAAAAGCGTCAGGAAGGGGATACGCGGTGATATAGAAGTAAGGCTCGGGAATGCCCTCATCACCCAGTGAGAATCCAAAGTTCATCTGTTTATCGGAATATTCCTCATTTTCCGGATCCTGATCGGGGATTTTTTGACCTGGAATCCACATCATGCACAGATCGAAATGGCCAGGCCAAACCATAATGGGACTGGTTTCTTCGGGAATCCCCGCGCGAAAGATGGCGTAAGCATGGGATACTTCACGCCACACAGCCGCAAATTCCCGGGCAATCTCTGCTGAATACCCATCCTTCACCTCACCACTCAAGGCATCGTGACCTTCCTGTGGTGTGGTATCTGGTACAAACCGGGGATCGACGCCACCGGCCAGGAGAAACCCCCGAACATCCTCTGCCAGTTCAGCAGCTGTTTGTTTTCCAAGGGACTGGCTAAATGATTCGCCGCCTGCAATTTCTCCCTGCACCTGGTTATTTTGCAGATCGAGCTCCAACTCAAAATGCACACCATCTGCGTGCACCATCCCGGTCGCCACACCTCGGAGAGTTGGCCGCAGGCTCAGCTGCCACCAGTGCTTGCGGCGCAACCGGCAGGATGCCATCCAATTGCCGAGCACATTGGCATAGGCATGGCACGCATCACGCGTGTCTGCCAGGGCGCTTGTATTGAGTGAAGGGAGTTTATGAGTCGTCGTCATCGTCACTCCTCCTAAGCCATTGGTACCGCCCCACCGTAAGCCACACCCGTCAATTGTGCCATGTCGGCTTTGTAGGTGGTCAGGTCATCAAAGTTGAATTCATTCAGGTGTCGATGCCCTGCCGCGCGAGCGAGGACTTCCATCAAGTGGACGGCCGAGGAAAAGAACCGCTCGAGCCTTTCGGCCGCAACGTCAACCGGCAATCGAGCACGCAGATGCGGTTGTTGTGTGGCTATGCCGACAGGACAGTTGTTCGTGTGACTGGCACGCATTCCGATACAACCGATCGCCTGAATCGCCGAATTGGAGACGGCGATGCCGTCGGCGCCCAATGCCATTGCTTTGGCAAAGTCAGCCGGTCACCTTAAACCACCTGTAATTATCAGCGTGACTCCGGCCGCATTGCTGCGGTCCAGGTGCAGTCGCGCTCTTGCCAGTGCGGGAATGGTAGGGACCGAGATGTTGTCTTTGAAAATCACCGGTGCCGCCCCGGTGCCGCCTCCACGGCCATCCAGAATAATGTAGTCGACGCCTACCTCAAGGGCGGCATCAATGTCTTTTTCGATGTGCTGGGCGGAGAGCTTGAATCCGATCGGAATACCGCCGGTGTGCTCGCGAACCTCAGCATCGAAGTCACGATATTGACTGACATGAGTCCACTCGGGAAACCTTGGAGGTGAGATTGCAGGCTCGCCCTCCGGTAGCCCGCGAACTTCTGCAATCCTTCCCTTGACCTTGATACCCGGCAAGTGACCGCCTGTGCCGGTTTTGGCACCCTGCCCACCTTTAAAATGAAACGCCTGGGTTTTCTCAACTTTGTCCCACGAAAATCCGAAACGCGCCGAGGCGAGTTCATAGAAATAGCGTGAATTGGCTGCCTGTTCTTCCGGCAACATACCGCCCTCACCTGAACAGATACCTGTTCCTGCGGCCTCGGCGCCTTTTGACAGCGCAACTTTCGCTTCTTCGGACAGGGCACCAAAGCTCATATCAGAGACGAACAGTGGAATGTCCAGATGCAAAGGTTTTTTGGCGTTGGGTCCGATCACGAGGCCGGTACCTACCTCTTCGTCATCCAGCAGCGGGACTTTATGAAGTTGAGCGACAACGAACTGCAGGTCTTCCCACTTTGGCAGGCTGTCCCGAGGTACGCCCATGGCTTCTGTCAGACCATGATGGCCTAGTTTCGTTAAACCCTCGTCGGCCAAAAGGCGGATGTACTTAACATGGGGCTCGTCGACAGTCCCGGTGAAATCCTGGAAGGTGCCCTGGTATGAGTCCCTGTTATAGGGCTGAGGGTGATCCAGTACCCACGCAGCGATTTCTTCCTCGTCTACCAACACCTGGCCATCCTCGATCCAGGTATTGAATTTCGCGAGCGCCTCGCTGTTGTGGTATTCACTGACCCCGCTATCCAGCCGGTAGTCCCAGCCGTGCAGGCCACAGATGAGATTTCTGCCTTCCACTCTGCCGTCCGCCAACAACGCCCCTCGATGCAGCGACCATACATCACGCTGACAGAATCATCGATACGAACCACTACCAGGTCCACATTAGCTATAAGAGAATAGGCAGGGACGCGGTCTTCCAGTTCATCCCATTTTTTTAATCGCTACTTTTTTCATGTTTCGATTTCCTTCCCTGGTTAGACACTTGGTCCTGGACTTGAAACAATCACAGGATCTATAACTTGGCAAGATTGAGGAAGAGAACCGGTACTGCTGCCTGTAGTCAGTTTGCGAAACCTCAGCGCCTGGCTTCCTCCATGACTCTACTACATCTCCCAATGGGATATCGCACATTCGTCAATAATTCCCGCTATGTGTCTCACGGGTAATTTTCAGGCAAAGTCCAGAAATTTTGTTCGTGAATTAGCGGTCTGCCTTCTTCTCCCGGTTTAAGGTTTTGTCTCACCAGGATGGCAATATCGGATAAAACACCGGGATGTTTTCTGCCGGCCACGAATAAAAAATTGGCAGGCCGTGTCGTCCGATGAAATGCCACACATCTGCGAGATTGAGCGCAGCTTCATGAAACTCCAGGCTAAATCCATGCATGTAGAGGATGATGTCTTTTTGATTTGATGCCTCCAGTCGTTATTGCAAACGTGCCTGCATCAAATGTATAGCCGCACCGCCTCTAATGTTTCCCAGGACAAATCGAGACCAAACTCAATTTCGGTTCAGGCCTGGTTGTCTGTTTGTCTTCTACAATATCTTGCAAAGGATAGACTTGTAATGATGTATAGAGATTCGGCGTATCTACTAGCGGTTGGAATTCACCGCGGATCTCGACTCCTTTTATGGAGTTCCACAAGAGTGCACACTATCCTAACCTTTGAAGCGCTGCTATCGCTCTTTACCAGTGGTGGATTCCGCTAGTCTCGACGCCGCTGTATTATTAATGATACTTTAGCCGTCAAACCAGAAAGGGAAACAAACCCAGGAGAATGACATGGCCGCATATTTTATTGCGCAATACGTTGTAAACAACGCGGATCTTTACGGTGAATATTCACAGTTGGCAGGGGCCACCATTGCCAGTCACGGCGGAGAACTGGTGGCTTTTGATGTCGCTGCCGAAACAGTTGAAGGGTCACCGCCTGGTCCACAAACAGTTGTGATCAAGTTCGAATCTACCGAAAAAGCGAAGGCCTGGTATGAATCAGCGGAGTACCAGGCAGTGGTTGGCAAACGCCTGGAAGCCACCGAGGGATTTTCCGTCATTTCACAATCAATGAATATCGGCGGCTAATCAGTCTCGAAGGTCGCAAAGGAACAAAGGCTGACCATGGGCGCAGATAAAATTGTCGATGAGGCATCGATCAGAGCCATCGCTGGCCATCAGTTTCCTGGTGGCATCTACGCGATTGAACACTGGGAAAATTTCCTGCTCACCGGGTGTACTGGTTCAGAGTTAATGAGTGATGGCGTTGTGCATCCGGTAGCACTGTTCCATATGCCTATTATTGGTAGTGGTACCAGCATTGCAGAAATGTTTGCGCTGGGTCAGGCAGAGTCAGACCTTTCGATTCGAATCGAAAGCTATGACTGGCAAATGTTCTATCCCTTGAAGGAGGATGTTGCCTACCAGGTAAGCGGCAAGGTGATATCGGCAGAACGATGTCAAAGTGAGCAAGGCCAGAATTTCGATCGCATCCAGTTTTGTTTTGATGTGGCGAATCCAACGGGTGAATTGGTAGCACGCACAACAATAATCTGGCACTACATGAGACGGGGCAGCATAAGACAGGGCAGGAGGTCTGGCGCGTGAATGTGAATGTGAAAGTGGGTGACAGGATTCCTGATTGGCTAATGGAGAGTGTCAGTGCCGGTCGTATGCGTACCATGGCGGCCATTCTTCGCGATCCTAACCCAGTACACTGGGATCGCAAGGCGGTAGCTGCCTTGGGACTGGGCGAGCGCACCATCAACCAGGGCCCGCTTGGTGTAGGTTATATGGTGAATATGCTACACGCCTGGGCCGGGGAAAACTGTATTCGGCGCATGGTCATGCGTTTTCCGAATCCACTTATTCTTGATAGTGACAGAATTGTTGCCCGTGGCGCGGTAACCCGGCTATATAAGGCCGAGCAGGCGGCTATGGCGGAATGCGAAATCTGGCTTGAACGCGATGGTGAGAGCGGCATGATAGAAGGTGTAGCGACGGTTTGTTTGTCAGATAGCCCTGCTGGATAGCAAACCGCCTTAATCAAACCCATGGGCCAATTCACACCAGATCGAGGGCTTCCAGCTCGATGGCCATATCTGCACTTCTTCTGGCCATCGTCATAAACATATCGTCACCACGATCTGTTTGGCCGACAATCATCGACGCGATAACAGCCATGGAAAGCCCGGCAAAACTGCTCTTGCGGTAATCACGCCAACAGGCGTCGAAGTCGTAGTTGTCGATGTCGTATGAAAGCAACCGCGAATGATAGTCCCTGATGATGTGTTGTTCGTCTTTGCTGCGCAATTCTGCCTCCATACCGGTACCCATAAAATAAGCGGCATCCGCACCTCCTGATCCCAGACTGGGTGACCAGTCTACAATAGCGACCGGATAAGGGCCGCCGAACATCATATTGTCCAAACGATAATCAATATGTACGAGGGTGAAGGGCTCCGATTCACTGGAGCTTGCGTTGGAAGCGCTGGCACGTTCGCTGTATCGTTCTATCAGCTTTAAGTGTTCTTGCGCGATTCGGCTTTCATAGCGCTCAATGAAGCCAGGGTAAAACATATGCCAGAGCGCGTTGGCATCTGCGCCCGCTACTTGTGGAGGTGCAAGCCATTCGAGTTGTTTCAGTGACTCGTCACACCAACGCGGTCCTGCGAGACCAGCAAGTTCCTGGATCGCCAGATTTGCATGGTCCGCAGAGCACCCTGCCAGTTGATCTCCCTGAACTGCCGGGGAAAGATCTTCCATCATCAAAACGAAGTCGTCCGGTTGCTGAAGATTAATCGCACTGAAATATATTTTTGGCGTTGTGATGTCAACGGTGGATTGCAATTGCTGGTAAAACAAAACTTCCTTCAGGTAATCATTCACTGCAATGCCGGTCTGGCGGCTAACCGGGTCATCCGAGGCGAATTTTCCGACCATCGAAGCGGGGCCTTCGCCGCTTGCATAGGTTATTTCGAATCGAACATTCTGTCCGACCTGTCCTGTGCCTACATTGCGTTGGGTAAATCCTGCTACCTGGGCATCATACCCGGCATGCTTAAGTACATCGGTGAGCCAGTCCGTAGTTACATCGCCTGGGGAACAGCAATTCGCGGGTAACTTCGCTGGTGTTGTAGCCGGTGACATAGCGTGTAATTCCAGATTGGAGATTAAAGCAGTATACTGCTTTTCAGGTTTTATTCACGATGGAGCCCCTCGGTATGGGTTTTCGAAGAATTTTTCTAATAATTCCATTGTTATTCTCGGTTTCAGTTTTTGCGGAGTTAATAGACGAGGCCGATGAGGCATATTCATCAGGCGATTACGCAGGCGCTTTGCCCAAATACACATCCCTGGTTGAGCAAAACCGAAAGGATACCAGGGCACTACTGGGGTTAGGGAGGATTTACCTGGCGCAAGGTGATATCAAGAGTGCTGCAGAGGTCACGAAAAAAGGGCTCCGATATACCCGGAGTCGTTCGAACAAACTGGATTTGTATGCGCTGGCCATTCGTATAGAAGGTGCCCGTGGTGAGAGGAATAAAGCACGTTCTCAATATCGAAAGGCAAAAGGAGTCCGGGGTTCCAAAGAGCATGCTGAAATACACCTCGCGATGGCAAAAGTCTATCTGCAGAACCGGGAGTTTGAAGATGCAGAAGAACTGCTGAAGATTTCCCTGAGTATCGATTCGAAATTCAACAAAGAAGCCGAAATGGCACTCACGAATTTACAATTGATTGAAAAGGCAGTAGCCGTGACAGATAGTGATTTTGCCTTTTCGGCAACCGTGACCCGTGAAGAGATAGCGGAGTTGTTAATTCATGATCTGGAGCTGGCAGCAAAGCTAGGGAACCCGAATTTAAGTCAGCCTTCGGTGGGCGAAACGTCCGACCAGGGTTTAACAGACTATGTGGAGTCAGAGTATAAAGACGTTATCTTGTCAGTGCACCGATTGGGTCTTCGAAGCTTCCGAATCAGAAACGGTGCTTTTTTACCCCACAAGGCCATCACTCGAGTTGAACTGGCACTGCTGATAGAGGATGTCCTGTACAGTAAATATGATATTAGCCGTACCCAGTTTATCGGCACTCGTTCACCATTTTCTGACCTCTCATCAAACAGCACAGGCTTCAATGCTATGATGACCGCGGTTACACGTGGTCTGATGCAGGGTAACCAAAGCGGCATGATTCATCCGGACGAACTTGTCTCCGGCGCGGAAGCGATACTGGTAGTGCACAATCTTGACTCGATGTTAAATCAATCTTAAATTGAATTAGTACTCCTTTGAGGATAACTGACATGGTTCGACGAATAACATTCAACTTCATTCTATCTGGCCTCATATTGTCAACATCGCTAAACGCCACAGCAGAGGATGCTTTGAGTATGGTCACGGCACAGGGGTTTGGCACCGTTGACAGTGCTGTTGCCACAGGCTCAAGGGGAAAAATGATGGCCAGGCGAGCTGCGACCCTTGATGCGCAACGTAATCTTCTTGAAGTGATCGAGGGCGTCCGTATTACGTCCGGCACCACGGTCAAGGATATGACATTGCAGAGTGACATCATTGGAAGTCGTGTTAAAGGGATGTTGCGGGGTGCCTTTACGATAAATGAGAATCTCTTTGAGGAAGATGGCACCTGGGTTGCGGAAGTTGAATTGGCAGTTTGCCTTAATAGCTCGGCGCTTTCCTGTAGGGAAAAACCTACCCTGTCTGCATTGGTTCAACCGGAGTTAAAAAAACCGGAGCCAGAAGAGGTATTTCAACCGGAGGTTGCTGTTGTGGAAGTCAGTGAACAGGTCGAATCAGAAGAATCCAGTACCGGATTAATAATCGATGTGTCGAGCCAGGACTTTTCACCTTTGCTGGACGTCAGGGTACGTACAGAAGAAGGCAAGGAATTGTACGGCCCTGGTCATGTTGGTACGGGTATTGACTGGGTGCACTGGGCCAATAGCGTGGACAATGCGCAATCCATGACGGATGTTGTGGGTGATACGCCGATGGTCGTCCCCGCGGTATCACTTGGAGAGAATTCCGAGATCTTTGTTTCGCAAGAGAATGCGATCGATATTTTCACAAGAAACCTGCAGGGCGATGATTTTCTGCAGCAGGGGAAAGTGGTGTTTGTTGTAAATTAGTTTGCAATGGATCAAAGAATGAATAAGTTCAGATTGGCTATTCTACTGCTGGGCGTTTGCTCTGCTTTCCTGTTCATAGCAGAAGCTGGCGCAGAGGAAGATCTGTTTGATTCCCTTGATTCAGCTTTGGAAGCCCAGTTTCAGGAACTTGATGCCGAACTCGAAGCGCAATACCAGGCCCTGGATAAGGCACTTAAAGAAGCCTATGAACGACTGGAAGGTGAAGTTGAAGAGACCTGGGGCGTAGACGAAGTTGAACTGCCATCAAAAGCGATTTGGGTTGACTATTCGGAAGACAACCAACTACGCAGAAAAATAGACTTTGAAAAAGGCATCATTGAAATTGAACATATACTTACCGACCAGACCGAAGTCGATAAGGTTGTCGCTGCCATGCAGGTAGCTGCAGCCAGTATTGCAACCGACAGGGTAGCTGACCTGGCGGCAAAAGACTCAGCACTGAAATACGCCAGGGAGCAGCTTGAGGCAGAAAATATTTCCCTGCAAGAATATAAGTCGGACGATCCCCGGCCGGTACTCGGAAGCATCGGTGCAGATGTGCCGGACTCGCAAGAGATGAACCAGTTGGTGAGCAGCGTACTGACAGATAAAGCAAAAAAAGGCAGCAGTGGTAACGTCAAAGCAAGCCTGACAGGACTATCCAACAATAAGAAAAAAGTAACAATCCAGGTCCCTCTGCGACTGGGATATCAAACGACGTTGGCGAGTCGATACAGGGAGTCAGTGATACGTGAAGCACAGCGTCACGACCTTCCCGCTAGCCTGGTTTATGCGGTTATCGAAACAGAAAGTAGTTTCAATCCGCGGGCAAGGTCGCCTGTACCGGCGTTTGGCCTGATGCAGCTGGTACCGAGATCCGGTGGAATGGACGCTTACAATCATGTCTATGGTGAAAAGTTATTGCTGGATCCTGAATACTTATACGATGCAGAACAGAATGTGGAGCTTGGAGCTGCCTATCTGAACCTGCTGTATACCCGTTATTTAAGGCATATTAAGAATCCGGAGAGTCGGCAGTACTGCACCATCGCCGCATACAATACCGGTGCTGGAAATGTCGCGCGTACGTTTGTTGGCTCCAACAATGTGCGTGAGGCGGCGAAAACCATCAATAACATGACTCCCCAGGCTGTTTATGATTACCTGGTGGCAAACCTTCCCCATGAAGAAACCCGGAACTATCTGCAGAAGGTGACAAAGGCCCAGGCAAAGTATTCCTCAATGGATCAGTACGTTTCTACGGATTAGGTTTTTGGCGCTGCTGATTTCTTTGCCCAACCAGATTCGTACTTCGCCGCCATGGTGGGTTCCCTGATCCGAAGATGCTTGATCTTCCATTGGCCGGACACTTTTTCATAGTCCTCGTGGTACCGGGCGGCTTGCCACATGGCCTGGTTGTTCCTGTAAAACGTGAAGGCACCAAAGAAGTACCAGATACCGGTAGCCGAGTTGCCATCAACTTCTATGATGGGGTTCTGCACCATATGCTGTGAGTAGCTTATCGCGTCTTGAAAGCCTTTAAACAAAGCTCGAATCTCTTCGTGGCCCTGGGCTTTGCCAATGCCTTTGCCTTCCCAGATACCATCTTCAGTAAAAATAGTGGTGATGCGTTGCTGGTTATGATCATCGTCGCAGATCTCGCAGTAGCGAGCCTTTAACTGTTTGATGGATTCGATATCTTCCATACGTATCATGCGTTTTTCGAGTTCTTTGATATCCATTGCCATATCCTGCGGTTCAGTCCGGGACATTCTGAGGTCTATGGAAGGCAGAATCCAGAGTTTTTCGTCACTGTGCGGTGCCAGGTAATATTCACTTTGGCTAACAGGTGATGTCTGGTTTATATTGTCACCTTGATTTTCGGATGTTGGCAATCAATTTGGAGTCTTATTTATGAGGGGAGCAGGATGATAGGAGCAGGAATTTTTGGCATTGCGGTTGCATGCCTGTTCATATTTATGCTGGTGTGGAGCATTGAAATTTTCCCAAGCGGTGCCGTCAAAATACTGGCTTACTGGGTACTTGCTGCAAGTGCGGTGGAAACCGTTTTCCTGTTGTGGATACTGGGCTTGATACTATTCAGTGATGTGGTGTGGACCATGTCCGTCAACGAGTTTTGGAAAGATCAGCTGTCCGCGATCTATTTCATCAAGGAATGGCTGTACAGCTGGTTCTGGAATGATCTTCTTGATTTTTTCCTGGTGTACCTCCCAGCTATCGTGTTTTTATCTGTGCGAACGACGATCTCCTCGATTCTGGGAGTCTGGCTGATCTCCGTTTCCAAGCGCTAGAATGGTGATGTAATGACACCGGAGAGTATGTGGGTTAGTCCAGGTTAACTGACAGTTTGAATGTGTGTTTTAAATCAGAAGAGGAAAATTGCGATGACTGGAAAAACGCTGTTGTGGCTGTTGATTATTGGGACGATCAATCTAACATCTGTTTCTTTTTCTTTTGCTGAATCCGGGGGTCCAGACACCGTCACGCGTGTACAGTATGACCAATGGATGAAGGACATCTCCAACTGGGGGCGTTGGGGTAACGATGATCAGTTGGGTACGCTGAATCTTATTACACCTGCCAAACGTGTCGCCGCTGCCAGGCTGGTGCAGAAGGGGGTGTCGGTATCTCTTTCGCTTGATTTAAACAAGAAAGCAGACGCGTTGAATGCAAGCCCTTTCGAACACCTGTTGGAAGTCAGCACGTTTGGCGGTCATGAAGTCGCCGGTGACAAATACAGCGTGCAGTATCACGGGTTTGCCCATTCACATCTCGATGGATTACCGCACTTTATTCACTACGGAAAGATGTACAACGGATTTTCAGTGGACGGGCTAAAGCCAGCGGGTGCAGAAAAGCTGGGGATTCAAAACTTCAAGAATGGCATCTTTACCCGCGGTGTGCTGGTGGACATGCCCTGGTTTAAGCAAACAGATTTTCTTGAGCCGGGGGCCGTTGTGACCAGTGATGATCTTGAAGCCTGGGAAAAGAAAACCGGGGTCCACATCGGTAGTGGCGACGTTTTGCTGATCAGGACCGGTCGCTGGGAGCGCGTCAGGCAGAAAGGCCAGTGGAATTTTCTCGCCAAGGCTGCCGGTTCACACGCCTCCGTTGCGCTCTGGTTGAAGAAACGAGATGTTGCGGTTATCGGTAGTGACGGAATCAGTGATGTGATGCCCTCCGGAGTTGAGGGATTGCTGAATCCGTTGCATGAACTGGTTCTGGTTGGCCTGGGGATGCCTATCCTCGATAACCTGGACCTGGACGCCCTGGCGAAAGAAGCGAGACGGCAAAAACGCTGGACATTTCTATTTGTCGGCGGCCCCCTCAGGGTGCCGGGAGGGACGGGTTCGCCGTTAAACCCGATTGCTACTTTTTAGTGTAGCAATCACTTCATTGACGAGGGCGAAATAGTGATTTCGTCGCCAATGCTGGCCTCTAAAGTCATCGCAGCGTTTTCATAATTTCTGGCAATTCGCAGTCTTGCGGTCTCGTTGATAAATGAAACCCATTCACCTTCCGGGACATCGGAGTAGGTGAATCCGAAATGTACTGACACGGTAGTAGCCTTGTGAGTCAGGTCAAAACTGTCCCCAAGAGAGATTCCGAGTTTGCCTAAATCGGCATCACTGATCGAGGTATCCATGTTGCCAAAATCTTCCGTGATCGAAAGGATGGTACCACCAGCCGGTTCGGCCGATGCTATAGATGTCGTGATGACGGTGCCCCAGAGAAAGACTGCCAGCAAAAAAAATCTCGTTAGTATGCTTTTGCCTGATAACCGCATATCGTAATTCCGTAGGTGTATTTGTGCTTTCGCTTTATAGCATCCAGCACCGATAAAATAAACTTCACTAAAGGCCGTTGAGCCGGTTCAGATTGGCATACCTGTCCGGGTTCAGGTCTTTATCCGCCAGTGCCGGGTGATCCATCGAATAGCGATGAGCACGATAGATACTTACCGTCGCTTCACCGCGTTTATTGTTGTTAACGAATGGATTAATCCACTCCCATACTACATCCCTGGCCTTGTTGACCTCAAAGAGTCGTCCGCTGGTACCCTCGCAAATCAGGGTATTCCCGGATGATAATCGAGAAGCACCGGAGATATGACCACTGTAAAATTGCTGGAACGGCACACCATGATAGGTCCAGACGACTTCGTCGGTTGCCGGATTAATTTCAATCACCCGCGAGGACGCAGAGTCGCCATTATCGAACACCTGGATATTGTCACCCACCCAGGTAGGATTGTGCTGATTAAAGCTGCGGGTAAACTTCCATTGAATCTCGCTTGCGTCAGCGTTAATAACGGCCACCCGGTTAGCATTGCGTGCTGAAAATACTATCTCACCCGTGTCGTTAACATCGAAGCCGTTAAGATGGGTCCATTCCCATCGTCGAGTTGTTGGATATATCGGATCCTTAACCGGGTCGAGTAGTTTCCAGGTATGAATTCGGCGTACCTCCTTGCCATCTTTGTCCACCTCAACAAGATCATCCCCCAACAGGCGTGGTAATCTTTCCCGGGGCATCTTAAAGCCACCACGTACTTTCTTGTGCAGATCCTCGGGTAGTTCGACCCACTCCGGTACCATGGTGTTGCCGTTTTCAAAGCGATAGAAATCGTGGTGCTGGCTGCGGTTTTCGTACTCCCAGACGATGTTACCCTGCCAGTTCATTTCGCATAATGTCGTATGGTATCCGCCCAGGCGGGTCACATGCTGCTCAAACGGCAGTGGTGCCTTGGTAGGTTCGTCTTTTGGCGGGGTTGCCAGGTTGACATCAGAGCCCGTCATCAGCAGATTGCCATTTTCCAGCAGGCGACCGTAGCCGGGATGGATATGACTGAATAACCAGCGGTGGACGACTCGGCCGTCCATGTCGATCAGGTAGGTGGACTGGTCACCGTGTGGTGTCAGTAACGTATAACCTTTGGTCGAAAGTCCGGGATTGTGAAAAGTCAGCCCCGTTGGTCGATTAATTGACCACCCCATTTGTCCCTCCAGTTAGCATCGTCGGCATAGCGAAGCCGGTACTATACACGTGTCTGCGGGAAATCGTGCGTCGTTGCATTTCGCTTTGATTAAATCCTGCCTTGAAAAGACGGCTTGTTATTCTTATCCTAGGCGCGAAATTTGATGTCATCAGCAGTTCAGGTGATGTCCATCCAGCCAAATAACTTAGCAGAACAAATTATGAATCATTTTGATGTACTCATTGTAGGTGCCGGTCTTTCGGGAATTGGCGCAGCCTACCACCTGAAAGAAAAGTGCCCGGGAAGAACTTACGCGATCCTGGAAGGTCGCGATGCGATTGGCGGTACCTGGGACTTGTTCCGCTATCCTGGTATTCGGTCAGACAGTGATATGCATACGCTGAGTTACAACTTCAAACCCTGGGAGGAAGAGAAGTCTATCGCCGATGGCCCGTCAATATGGAAGTACGTCAACGAGACGGCTGACGAGAATGAAATACGTCAGCATATTCGGTTCAATCATCTCGTCAAGGATGCTAAATGGTCAACGGAGGAGGCACGCTGGACTGTAGAAGCCGAGAGTCAGGGCGAGTTTGTACAGTTCACCTGCAATTTTTTGTACATGTGTAGTGGTTACTACAACTATGACGAAGGCTATACTCCTGAATTCGACGGTATAAATGATTTTAGTGGCACGCTGGTACATCCTCAGTTCTGGCCAGAGGATCTGGACTATGCCGGTAAGCGCGTTATTGTCATTGGTAGTGGTGCCACTGCCATGACACTGGTACCTGCAATGTCCGAGGACGTGGCCAGTATCACGATGGTGCAGCGTTCGCCCACCTATGTCGTATCGGCGCCGGATAAAGACAAGATTGCCAATACCCTGAGAAAATTCCTGCCAGCAAAACTTGCGTACAACATCACCCGCTTTAAGAACATCACGCTACAGGGTTATATGTACAATCGCACGCGGGTAAAGCCTGACAAGATTAAAAAACTCTTGCTGGGTATGGTGCGTAAGGAGTTGGGTGATGACTATGATGTCGATACTCATTTCACCCCGAGTTACAACCCCTGGGATCAGCGTTTGTGCCTGGTACCGAATTCCGATCTGTTCCAGGCCATAAGATCCGGTAAGGCAACCGTGGTAACAGATCAAATTGATCGATTCACAGAAAAAGGTCTTAGATTGCAGTCAGGTGAAGAACTCGAGGCTGATATCATTATTACCGCAACCGGATTAAACCTGAAATTGCTTGGCGGCGTCACGGTGAGTGTCGACAACGAATCCGTTGATTTCCCCGGGACCTTTTCCTACAAGGGGATGATGTACTCTGATGTACCCAACCTGGTTCAGACATTCGGCTATATCAACGCGTCGTGGACGCTGCGAGCGGATTTGAACGCGGAATACGTCTGCCGCCTGTTGAACCATATGGATAAACTGGGCGTCAGGCAGTGTACACCACGACTCCGTGGGGAGGATGAGCATATGACCGCAAGACCATGGATTGATGATTTTTCGGCGGGGTATATGCAACGTCTGATGCATCTGTTTCCGAAGCAGGGCGAAGGGCCGTGGCGTAACACCCAGAACTACGTATTGGACAAGAAAGTCATTCGTAACGCACCGCTTGAAGATGGCGCGTTAATTTTTGGCAACCCGGTTGTGTCCGCGGAGAAAACCAGAGACGCAGCGTAGTTTACGGCAATTTGGTACCAACCGACTTATTGAGATGACGGTGATCGCACTACAGGAAGTGTTCCTACGCTTCAATCCCGCTGAGCGCGTCACCCTCTCGCCAGGGTGATAACTGCCCTTCGTAGACAGCGGCACCATTTCGAAAATGTGCGGCTTCGTCCAGGGTCTCAACGAAAGGCATTCGCGCCGGAAACAGGTTTTCACCACGTGGCCTTGGTCCGCCTTTGGATACATGACCCCACAGAGGGTGGCCGACCACTTCTTCTGCAATAGCTGCGGCTTCAATAAGCTTGTCCAGGTTGTAGCCGGTTTCGATGCCCATTTCGTGACACATGTCCACCAGGTCCTCCGTCGGCACATGCCCCGCCGCACGACCGTTACCGCAGTAAGGGCAGCCTCCCATGCCGCCGAGACAGGTATCGAATTCCCGAACTCCCAGTTGCAACGCTTCATAGTAACTGGCGATGGTGGCGCCTCTCACATTGTGCAGGTGGCAATGAAAATCTGTAATCTCAGGCCAGCGTTCCCTGATGGCTAACAAGGTCTCCCTGACAAGGTGTGGCATGTTCCATCCCATGGCTTCCAGAAAGGAGCAACGTTTGACCTTGAACCCGGCGTTGTGCCACTTGTCAATCATGATCGCCAGTAGATCCATACGCTGCTTAAGGGAAAACTGCCCTTCGAAGTTCGACCCGAAAGGATTACCAATTGCGACCGCGCCATATTCTGCGTCGGCTTCCCGTGCTGCTTTAATAGTCGCATCCATCCCGGCAAGTTGCTGCGCCTGGGAGCGATTATAGTTGCGGCGAGAGAAGGTATCGCAGAGTTCGACATGGGTGCCGAAACGCCTGCGCCGGACGTTGATCTTGGGATAAAACGCATCCGCACGTTCGTACCCGCGAGCATTGAAGACTGCAGCGGTGTATTCGATGCCGGGTTTCGGTTCAAATTTTTCCGCAATTTCCTCGATGCAGGCCATTTGCGGGGTCCACTTGGGGTGGGCAAATGAGCCAATGGAAATTACCTTCGCGCCTGTCTCACCCAGTGCGTCTAACAATCTTAGTTTTTCAGAAACCGGGATGTCTGTGCTTTCTATTTGTAACCCTTCGCGCATAGTGTCGTCGGTGATGATGACTGATTCAGGTAAAAGACTCATGGAATGCTCCTGTTGGAATAGATCTGCAGGGTTGAATAAACCATCTTTCTTGCGACTTGGCAACATTGATGCATCCGTTGACGCAACATTGAATTGATAAGCCAGCGTCGTTGCTTTAAGTTTCGCGACCACCAAGTGCGCGACCCCAGTGCCAAAAAGGAGATTCGAACATGATTATGGTTATTACTTACTTCTAAAAGTACACGTGTTCTCTGACGCATAACCTGTTGATATGACTTTGTCATGATCTGTAGCGTGTTTTTCCTTTAACTGAACATACAACCTGTTACCCGACTATTCGGACCTGTTTCGGTTGTCGTTCCATGTTCTCTTTCTTAGAGTGAAACATTGCTTCGCGTTTGCGTCACCAAACCCACGTGCAACATTTCTATTACTTTTACATGGAGGACTTTATGTCCAGTCTGATGGTTTTACCTGCGTCCAACAAAAGTACGGAAGAAGAGTCTGTGACAGACAACAAACTGGAAGAGATGAACCTCTTCGACAGGCTTTGCTTTGAATTAGGTAAAAACTTTGTCAGGGAAGGTGATGATGCAAGGATGATTTATTTACGAAGTATGTCGTACCAACTGGATCAACTGCGTTTTCTGTAGTGCGGTTATGTGCGGTTATGGAAGTACCGAAAGTACGGAAAGTACTGAAAATATCAAAGGAGGTTGTATGAAAGATTCAATACACGAGAAGAAACCGGGAAAGTCGGGCCAGGATGAGGATTCTGTAACGCTTCCAGCAAGGCCGGAAAGGAACCTGACGACAGGCAAAGGTGCCGCGGGCAAGAAAGGTAAAAGGCGACAGAGGGACTTGTCGAGAAATGGATTCACCTCTCAAAAACGCGCCGTATCCAAAAACTATCATCGATAATCATGGCAGGCAGGCGATCCACTTTGGTGGTTGTCTGCCTGACGGATTGTGCGTCATAATTACCAGAACGGAGTCACAGCTAATCAGGAAAATGAGATGACAAACAAGTTCAACGATCTGACGGCGGAAGAGGCCCGGGTTGTTCTCCATAAGGGCACTGAAATGCCGTTCTCCGGTGAGTACGATGATTTTTTCGAAGGCGGGCGTTATATTTGCAGGCAGTGTAATGCACCCCTGTACCGTTCGGAAGACAAGTTCCAGTCCCACTGTGGCTGGCCCAGTTTCGATGATGAAATCGAAGGTTCAGTTCGACGGGAAGTCGATGCCGATGGAATGAGAATCGAAATTCTCTGTTCAAACTGTGACGGCCATCTTGGGCATGTTTTTGAAGGTGAAAGAATAACCGAAAAGAATACCCGTCACTGTGTGAACTCCGTCTCGATGAAATTTGTCAGCAGTGATGATTTACAGGCTTTGTGAAACGGCAATATGAGCCGTTTATGGTTTGTTATTGAATGTTTAACGGCGATCAAGCCTGAAAATCATTCCTGTCTGTAGCCAGTTATCCTCAGGGTCCAACTCGTATTTTTCTACATACGCTGATGAAACCGTATCACGTTCATCCGAGCTACTCACAAGATCAGCCTTTAGTTCATAGAGCGAGTCGATGATGCGTACCCTGACGTTGGCGTCGGTTGCAAAAAACTCCGTCCAGGTTGTTCCATCTGCTCCGGTTGCAATATAAAGATGCTCGTCGAGACCGACAGACCAGATATTAATTGAATAGGGATCAGACGGGCGCGTTTCCACCTGGATGGTATCCGGTACCGTAGCCCATGTTAAAGGCGCTGACTTAACATCCCCGGACAGTTCTCCCCCCGGGATCATTGACAGGGGACCACCGCAGCTCGCAATCATGGTGAGCAGCAATGTGATCGACAGGTTACGCATAGTTAGTCTCCACGTTCAGTTTGGTTAATCCAGGTCCTGGATCGCGTTCCATAGCTTGTTGCCAGCCCAGGCAAACAAACCGATGGTAAAAATAGGAATGAATAATGTCATTATCAAACGCACAATCGCATTAGCTGTTTCCTGAATCTGGTGTTCCCTGAGTACATCGGCATATTGTTTTGCGATTTCAACGACCTTTGTTGGCCCAGAATCAGGCTGAAAAACAAGAATGTGTCCATTGATCATATGTGCAGCATCCAGATAGACGACAGGTTCAGTGTCGTTCATTGGGTAGTGCCCGGTTTCTATTTTGTAAAGTGCGTCACCCTTGACACCGTGATTTTTTGATTTCTCGATTCGATAAATAAGTGTTTGGGATTCGGCAGGTAAGTTGGACTTTAAGGTGACGTTGTGGTTCGGCTCGTGCATCGAAGGCCACTGGGACACGAACATGACGACAATAATGATTGCGTAAAACAGGGCGAATAGCATTAAGCCACCTGCCCAACTGCGAATTATCATAGTGTACTCCCCGTCCGTCAGATCCCCGTGCGTGAAAACTGCCTGATCAAACGAACCCGTAGAGATTGGCAGCATTGTCGCAAATTACTTTTTTGCGTTGTGCTTCCGGCAGGTGGCCGACTTCCCGGGAAATAAACTCCTGTGAATCAGGCCACACGCCGTCTGGGTGGGGGAAGTCCGAACCCCACATGATGTTGTCTTCACCCAGTTCGTCGAGCAGTTTGATGCCGACCTTGTCGCTCTGGTAGGTCGCGCTGCACTGGCGCAGCCAGTATTCAGATGGCTTCATCGTCAGCGTCAGGTCCCTGAATTGATCCTCCCATTCAAGGTTCATATGTTCCAGGATATACGGTATCCAGCCGATACCACTCTCGCCAATAACCACTTTGATATTGGGAAAGGCTTCCAGGATCCCCCCGTAAATCAGCTCCATCAAAATGCGTGACATTTGCAGTTGAAAGCCGGTGATGAACACGGCGAATGCCTGACGCCTTTGCAAATGCGGCATGGCATCGAAGTTGGGTGGTTTCCCACCGATCGTATGAAAATGCACGGGTAGCTTTACGTCGTTAACTGCTTGCCACAAGGGAGTCCAGGATGGGTCAAATAAAGGTTTGATGTCCAGGCTGTTGGCAACCTCAACCCCTCTGACAACGCCACGTTCAGCGACCCGGTAAACTTCAGCCACAGCGGCATCGATGTCGTGATTAGGGATACAGGCAAGCCCGGCGAATCTCTCGGGTTGGTAGGCACAAAAATCCGCCAGCCATTCATTGTAGATACGCATCACTTCCGTTGCTGCTTCACCATCGTTCAATCGTTGGGATGCACCCAGGATACCGTATAGGACTTCGGCCTGTACGCCGTCACGATCCTGGTCTTTGATCCTGAGTTCCGGCACCGTTAATCTGCGGATGCCATTTTTGCCATCTTCATACAGTCCGGTTTCAGCCATTCGGTCTGAGCGATGGATTTCCCCCGGCACATACTCTCTACCGGCAGATCCCATACCGTTTTGAAGGCCAAATACTGCCCCTTTTTTACTCACCCACTTGGGCCCTTTCTTACCTTCGACCACATAGGGCATACGATCAACCAGCTTACTCTGTGCCGAAGCGGTGAACAGGTCTGCCGGTAACCAGATCAGGTCAATATGGCAATCTGCTGAAATTACACTGTAGTCCATGGGTTTTCCCTTTTCTTAAGAGCTGAGAGCCTTATGATGTTACCGAATCCGGAAAACGTTTCGCCGTCCGCAGGCGAGCTTTTTCTTTCTCCACCTCCCGGTTCTTGGGTGGCACATTTGTTTCCAGAGCGGTGAGTAACCTCGCTGCGATCCGGGAGACATCGATAACCGCCCGGTTGAAAACCGATTCATTTCGTTTGCTGGGGTTGGTGCTACCGCTGAGTTTTCGAACAAATTGTAACGCGGCTGCCTCGATTTCTTTCCCGGTGGCAGGAGGGTCAAAATTGTAGAGAGTCTTTATGTTTGTGCACATAGTGTTTCTCCCGGGTTTGTACGCTTCATACTACTCTTTACGAACAGGAACGAGCAAATTCACGAACAAGAACGAGCAAATTCGATCATTTATCGTAGGTTTCTTGAACGACAACGGTTGGACCGCGGTCACCTGGAAGACTGTTTGTACATGGTGGAGCAAACTCGTGATGACTGATACAGTGATGGAAATTCAGCAACCAGGGGGAAGATTTGAAAGTTGCAGTAATTGGAGCGGGTGCGGCCGGTCTCGTGAGTGCCCGGGAGCTGATTCGTTGCGGTCATGAAGCCATCGTTTTTGAACAGTCTGGACAGGTGGGTGGCGTCTGGGTTTACCAGTCTGAGACCGAAGATGACTTGCTGGGTCAGTCACCTTCTCGCCCGGTATTTTCCTCCCTGTATGATTCGCTGCGTACCAATTTACCGCGTGACCTGATGGCTTTTCAGGACTATACCTTTGATTCGAAAGGTGGTGGTGATGATCACTGGCAGAGGTATCCGCATCATTCAAAGGTGCTCGTTTACCTGGAACGTTTCGCCAATGATTTTGGTATTTTGCCATTCATTCGTTTTCACGAAAAAGTAACTGGGTTGGCGCCTGCGGGTAACGGCTGGTCCCTGTTAACTCAAATGAACCAGGGCGCCCTCAATAGCAGCTTGTTTGACGCTGTCATGGTCTGTAACGGGCACTATTCCAGGCCACGGATACCGGATATTCCCGGGATAGGAGGTTTCGATGGGTTGACCATGCATAGTCACAACTACAGGAATCCGAAAAATTTTGAAGGTAAACGTGTGGTGGTATTGGGGACAGCGTCATCAGGGGTTGATATTGCGCGGGAAGTCTCAGAAGTTGCAAAAACCGTTTACTGGTGCGGAGATAGTTTCAGCTTTCCGCACAAGATTACATCAAGAGGTATCCACCTGTTTCCGGGACCGTTGAGGTTCAGTGGCAATGACCTTGAGTTCCCTGATGGCGTGATGGTAACGGACATTGATATTTTTGTGTTCTGCACAGGGTATGAATATCAGTTTCCGTTTCTGCCGACCGGCACGGTGACAATATCTGATAATTGGGTTCATCCGCTTTATTTAGACATGGTGTCGCCGGAATTTCATACCCTGGCTTTTATCGGCCTGCCCTACCTTGTTATTCCGTTCCCCTTGTTTGACATGCAGGCACGTTGGTTCTCGAAAGTCCTAACGGGTGACGTGGTGCTGCCTTCAAGAACTGAAATGAACCGAATGATTCGCGAAAGGGAAGCAGAATTAGTGAAACTAAATACTAAACCTCGTCACTATCACAAATTGGGCGACAAACAGACGGCATACATAGACCACCTGGCCCGGCAGTGTGGTGAACCAGCAACACCGGATTGGTTCGGCCGATTAGCCCTCGAAGCACAACAGTCACGCCTGGCAGACCCGGAGCATTTCAGGGATAAACCCATGGAGTTTCACGGCCCGACGGTTGTTAGCTATCTGTCCGTAGAACAAGCCTGATAATGACTACTGATAACAACTACCGCGCGCATGGACTGAAAATTAAGCAGCAAATGCCGGCCGCGCAGTAACCTCGGCATACCAGCGAGCGATATTTTCCCCGCCGAGTAACTCCTGACCGACATTCTTGGCAAAACCTAAAACGATCGCCAGTGTCATATCCGGGATCGTGTATCGATCACCATTGATATATTGATTCTCTGCGAGATGATCGTTAAACAGTGACACGGATTCCCTGGCAATCTCAGCGGATACCTCACCCCATTCCGGGACCACTTTCTCACGATCTTTAAAGAAACCGGTTATGTTCCTGAAGCCCTGCGCAACCGGCATCAGTACATTGAGCTCCACTCTTCTGTTCCACATTTCGATCAGGGCTTTTTCTTCGACGGACTCCCCGAACAGGTTGGGTTCCGGATGCAGACCCTCGAGGTAAAGGCATATGGCCTGGCTCTCAGACAGAAACGCACCACTGTCGAGTTGCAGGACCGGGACCCGACCGAATGGATTCTTGGATCGGTAATCTTCAGACAGGTTTTCAGCAGCACGAAGATCAATCTGGGTGCATGGAATTTCAACACCTTTCTCTTTCATAAATACTTCGACACGCTGGCCGTTTGGAGATGCGCTTTGGGTGTATAGGTGCATGGGGTTGTTCCCTGCTACAAAAAGAATCGCTACTGTGCCAGTTCTGAATGCGGATTCATAGACTGATTATTTTGAGCTGCTCGTCAGTCGAGCAGCAGTTCGGACCAATTTGAAATCCGCACAACCACCGGAGGTTCGGGATAGGTTGTATGCACGTAAATGATTCGACTTTCGTCGGAAGAAACATCGTATGGATCAACGCCTGGTTTATAGGGTGTTCCCAGTTCTCGGATGAAACTGGGTTCGCCAAGCGTCAGGCCATCGTTCTCAGTTAAGGGCACGCGCAGCAGGCGGTCGTGTGAAGTGACGTACAGTGCGGCACCGTCGGCGGACCAGGTTGGCCGCCCTCCGTTGGCTACCTCGACCCGCAATCGACGCCCTCCATTGGGTGGGAACGCCTCGATATAGATTTGAGATCCTCCTGCTTCCGTCTGTGTCCAGGCCATCCATGCGCCATTGGGTGAGATATGGGCTTGACCTTCCGGGACATCTGTTGCCCTGATGACGCTTAGGGCACCGTCGTTGGTTCTGAAATAGAGATCACCTGCACTGAGGTCATTGATTGGAGCGTAGAGCAACCCCAGCTTGTTCCACTGCTGCGGCCAGACACTCCTTTCAAATTCAACCAATGTTGCATGAAGGCCTGATGTTACTGTTTGCGCCACGACCCCGGTACCAGCGTAATCCCTCATTGGCCTCATTTTTGACCCATTCGGATTCTATGGAGCTATCTGACCAGACGACTACGACACAACGTGCACTTTTTAACGCGGTCTCAATAACAGTGTCGAATTCTGAACCCGCCGAAATCCGGGTGTCCCACCACACAGAAAAACCGGATTCCTCCAGTTCCCTGACAAGATCAGCGACAAATGCTTTATCCTTTCTCTTGTAGCTGACGAAAATATCCGCGGTATCGGACATGGTTGAGTCCATTCCTGTTTTCAGCCTGAGAGGCCTACCTCAATCGTGGCAACACTTCGTCATTAAACAGAGTAAAAGACTGGTTGGACAGGGGTGAACATAACAGGTAGTTCAGCTTGTTTTCTTCCTCATACTGAACCAGCAGATCAGCTACCCGTTCCGGGCATCCCCACAAAATTACGTCGTCTACATATCGCTGGACCGGGTCAATTTCTTCTTTACCTGCTTTAACGGCCAGGGGGTTTTTCATATAGCTGCCGGTTGTCCACTGAGCGCCGGATTCTGCAACCTTGCGCGCCTGTTCGTCTGTTGGCGCGATGGCCAGCAACCTCGCAACTGGAATATCGCGGCCTTCGACCGCATGGCCATGACTCGCCAGGGTGGAATCATACAGTTCCCGCTTTGCGGTGATATCCCCGATTGACGAATGAGGATCCATCATGATGGTGAAACCCTTTTCCGCCGACCACTTGATAGCATCCGGGGAGGAAGCCGCCATCCACACCGGAATCGGGTTCTGCAGGGGCTTTGGTAGAACCTCAAGGTCCGAGTACTGGTTAAATTCACCGTCGTAATCCAGCTTGTCGTTTTGCCAGGCTTTTAAGACGATGTCCACGTTCTCCCTGAACCTCGGGTGTTTTTGTTCCCGGTCTATGCCGAAGGCACGGAACTCCGTTGCGTCAAAACCACTCCCGGCACCCCAGTTGACGCGACCACCAGAGAGTACGTCCAGCAGTGCAATTTCTTCCGCCAGGCGAATTGGGTTATAAAACGCCGCCAGTGATACACCGGTGCCAATACGAAGATTCTTCGTATGTGCTGCGAAATGAGTCCCCATCATATTGATAGAGGGGCATACACTGTAGGTACTAAAGTGATGTTCTGCTATCCAGACGGCATCAAAGTCGTTCTGGTCCATGATGTGAACCCGCTCCATTGCGCGGTCATAGACCTGTTGCAGTTCACCCCGCCTTCCCGGCCAGCTAAAAAATTGTAAAACACCATATTTCATTCGTTTCTACTCCGTGTCACCAGATCTTATGCTGCGGTCTACTAGACCTCTTCAGCAAACCGCGATTCCAACTGTAAATAACCATCGGGATCAGGGTGCTGGGAAAAGACTTCCTCCCAGCCCTTGCCTGCAAATATGGTCTTCTGGCCTTCGTTTCTCTTTTCCATGGATTCCCAGCGAATTATCCAGGTCACGTTTGCAGTACCGTGTTTCGGCGTCATGGGATCTTTGCCGTTGATTTCCGGTGGTTCGCCGTTGTCGAGCCAGAAGCCGACGACGTCCAGGTTGGCCTTAAGGTATGGCACGGCATGGTCAACCGCCCATTTCCGATAAGCATCAAACTGATCAGGGTCATAGTGATAACTTCGAATTTCGACGAGCATGATTGGCTCCATTAATTGCGAGTAGGTAATCTATCACGGATCTTGTCTTCGTGTTGCGCATCTTGTTGGGCGAATTGAACAGATTCCTGTACCCTTGAGCTCATCGACTCGAATCCGAACTTAAAACGAATTCAATTCCAAGGTAGAGCAAGTAAATGGACAATATTAAATTTTCAATGATCGAATCTAATAGTATCTCAATACGAATTGCCGAGGCGGGCACAGGACCGCTGGTATTGCTGGTTCACGGCTGGCCGGAATCATGGTACTCGTGGCGACATCAGGTGACAGGCCTGGCAGCCGCTGGCTATCGGGTCATAGCGCCAGACATGCGAGGCTATGGAGATACAGACGCGCCAGCCGATCCGGCTGAGTACCGAATCGATAAACTGGCAGCAGATCTGGTTGGCATTTTAGATGCTGTCAACGAACAGACTGCAGTCCTGGTCGGGCACGACTGGGGGTCCATGGTAGTTTGGAATGCCGCGGTGCTGCACCCGGACCGGTTTACCGGTGTTATTGGCATGAGCGTGCCTTACGGCGGTGTTGCGAAACAGCCGCCCCTGGATAATTTCAAGAAGCTGTTTGGGGACTCATTCTTTTACATCCTGTATCACAATGAGGAAGCTGGGGTCGCAGAGAAAGAGTACGACAGTGATCCGAGAAGGTTCATCTCCATGCTTTACGCATCCCCTGATACACCGCGACATGACCCGACCATTACCGATCCAAAACGGAGTGCCGGTGGCTGGTTTGGACGCATTGGCGCACCGAAGGAATTGCCAGACTGGCTCACTGAGGAGGACCTGGATTACTACGTTAACGAATTCACCCGCGCCGGTTTTCGAGGTGGTGTGAATTACTATCGGAACTTCAACACGAACTGGGATTTGATGAAAGACGTCGATCCGATGGTCAAGATCCCTTCCGCGTTTATTTCCGGGTCTGCTGACATGGTTATCGCCGGAGCAGACGAAGCCGGGTTACGAAAAACCATGTCACCGGTAATGTCTGACCTCAGGGAAGTCACATTACTGCCGGGTAAGGGGCATTGGGTGCAGCAGGAAGATCCTGCAGGTACGAATGAAGCAATTCTCAGGTTTTTGAAAAGCCTGGAGTCTTAACAGGTTTGATATGAGGAACTGAGCGATGAATATGCGGTGGATAACGATTGTTCTTTTCTTACTGGTCTCTGCGGTTGGATATGCAAAGCCCCAACAGGAAGCGATTACTATCTGGGTCGACGGTGTCAGGCTAGCGGGTAATTTGTGGAAACCATCTGGTTTGGGAAAGACAGAGAAACGGCCAGCGATTTTGATGGTCCATGGCTGGGGAGGCCTGAAATCACATCTGAATCAAGCCTATGCTCCCCAATTCGAAGATATGGGGTACATCGTACTGACCTTTGACTATAGAGGCTGGGGTGAAAGTGATGGCAAGCTGATTCGAGTGGGTAAAAAACCTGAAGACGCTGGGGAAGAATACACTGTCAAGGTGAAAGAAGTGCGCATGATAGTTGATCCGCTGGATCAACTTGAGGATATTAGAGCTGCTCATGCCTATCTGGTAGGGGAGTCTCAGGTGGATGCGGAGCGTCTTGCAGTGTGGGGTAGTAGCCTGGGAGGTGGGCTTGCGTTGCAAACTGCTGCAACGTTAGCCGGATTTAAGGTATTGATTACACAGATTGGTTCTGTCAATCCAAGAGCAGATGACTCTGATGCAGAGGATTACCCGCTATCATCCGTAAACATGTTGCGCCTTCGTTCTGCTGTTAGTCGCGGTGAGCTGCCGCCATTTCCTGGCCCGGATGGAGCCATCGAAGGTTTAAATGGTTTTCCCGACTGGGCCAGGTATGCTCGTTATGATCCGTTTGCAACTGCAGATCAATTAACAGCGGCAACATTGATAATTGACGCGGCAGATGAAGAACTGTTCGATAACACCAAAAATGGTGCTGCACTTTACGCTAAACTGAAAAACAGGGTTAAGGTGCGTTACGAATCACTACCCGGAAAGCATTACGATATCTACCGTGGTGAAGGCTATGCAGCTGCGATAGCCATGGAAAAACAGTGGTTGGAGAAGTACTTACCATCCAGGTAATAGGGAGCCTTTTGAACAGGTATTCCGTCTCCCTGCTTATCTGGCCTTGAGCTGAATCTGGAATTTCGCACCTTGATTCGTTTCGATATCAATGTTGAAGGAATCTTTATCTGGTCGGCTGTACGAGAGCGTTTTCAAGCCGCCCTCACTTACAGCTTTAAACCCCACGCTGTTTTCTCCCATTGACTTAAGCTCCATCACCTGCGGTTCTGGAGTCCGGGGCTTGAAACCGGGATCCCATTGCTTTATTCGTAATGTCAGGGAATCGTTCTCTTCTTCAATGACAATCAGCTCCACCATACTTGTGGAGCCATTACCCGTCATTCGAACCAGAGAGGCAATCGAGCCGTCTACGGGCATGATCCAGTTTTCCTCGAGGGTCATACCAGGACCAGCTGGCCCAGCCCAGGCACCTGTCATCCACGACAGGTCTTTGACGTTGGTCTTTTCAGCAAATACACCAGTGCTGGTTACTGAAAGCATCATGATCAGGGTTGCAGTGAGAAACTTTTTAATCAACACAATAGGACTCCGTTATTTTTCTATTTTGTATGTTTTTTACCAGAATGTAACAAGGCTAACTGATAACCCCTTCCTTTGCCAGAGCCCGCATATCCTCTATGGTAAGCCCCAGCTCAGACAGAATTTCGACAGTATGCTGGCCGACTTCCGGTGAATATAAACGTTGTGTGGAGGGGGTTTCCCCGAACCTGACGGGAGGCCTGGGTTGCTGCATTTGCCCGCCGCGGGGGTGATCCAGATCCAGTAATACCTCGGCTGCCTTTACTTGTGGGTCATCTGCAACTTCAGCCCGCTTGTTAGCCCGGGCGACGGGGATTTCATTCTCGGAGAATATCTCAATCAGCTCCGCCGTGGAATATGAAGAACAATCAGCGCCCATGCGGTGTGAAACTATAGCGCCATCATTGGCGGGGCTGATTTCGTACATATCTGCCAAATCTCCTGCGTACTGAACGCCTTCCCCCATAAAGGTATAGTTCCACATCAGGTCGGGCCAATTAAAATATACGGCGGTGTCCAGCATCGAGATTTTCAAATGCTGTCCCGCTGCGCCTTTTTCCCTGGCGAACAGGGCGGCGGTGATTCCCTGTGCAGTGGTGAGTGCAGTCACCTTGTCATAAATGATAGTTCGCACCATCTTCAGGCTGTTGGTTTCCGATTGGGCATCTGTGGCGCCGCTTATTCCCTGAATAACATAGTCATAAACCTTCTGGTCGGCATAGGGACCGACATCACCCATACCGCTGATGGAAGTGTAGATAAGATCAGGATTGATGACCTTCAGCGTCTCATAACCCAGGCCCAGTTTTTCCATTTTCCCGGGCCGATAATTTTGCAGAAGTACGTCTGCAGTCTCAACCAACTGCAGCACCAATGCTTTACCGGAAGGATGTTTCAGGTTAATCGCCAGTGACCTTTTATTACGATTAATCATCGAAAAGATTGCGCTCAGACCATTGCGACTTGCGCCAAGAAAACGGATGCCGTCCCCCTGGTAAGGTGGCTCGATCTTGATGACATCAGCCCCCTGGTCGGCAAGAACCACGGCTGCCATGGGTCCCGAAACGACTGCCGAGAGATCCAGTATACGAACCCCATCCAACGCTCCTCTACTCTTGCCATCGGCATCCTGATCAATACTATTCGACATATCTTTGATTTATATTGCAGCTTGAAGGCGTACAACTTAACGCCTGGGACTGTTCATGTACAACTGTAATCAGCCCGGCGTTTATCAGCCCGGCAGTAATCAGCCCAGCTGATTGAGTGGCATACACCTGACAACGAAGTGGGTGTGCTATTGAAAGGAATATGACAGAAGCATGAAACTAATATGAAACTGGCATGAAGCTGACATGAAGGTTTTGGCCTGGAACATTCGCGCTGGCGGTGGCGTGCGTGTGGCGGGTATTTTTCAACAATTGGTTACCTGGGATGCCGATATTCTGGTGCTTTCAGAATTCCGGGGTACCAGTGCCAGTCAGTCACTGGCAGCGATGCTTCGGGGTGCCGGATGGCTGCACCAGGTGACGACGGCGCGAAGCAACGATAAAACCAACGGGTTGCTCCTGGCATCCCGGTGGCCGGTGACGCCGATCGAGCATCGTATTCGAATCGATCCGTTTCGCTGGCTGCCTTGCCTGATCCATGATTTCGGCCATGGTGGCCACGAGCCCCTGTTTATTGGATCGATGCATGTGCCGAACAGGGTCAGTGGTCGGAAGGATCGATTTCAACGTGGTGTCATTCGTTTTGTTAAGAAATTTCCCCGGGAGCCGGGTTTATTGCTTGGGGATACCAATTCTGGTATTTCGGTTATTGATGAAGAATCCCCTGCTTTTGGAGCGATGGAAGAGAACTGGATAGGACAGCTGTCTAAACTGGGCTGGGTTGATGGGTTTCGACACATACATGGGGATAAAAGAGAGTTCAGCTGGTATTCACCGAACGGAAACAACGGTTTTCGACTGGACTATGCCTACCTCAGCCCAAAGACAGTAGGCGGTTTGATATCTGTTTCCTACCAGTGGGGCAAAAGCGGCGGTTCGCGGCGAAGAGAAGTACTGAGTGATCACGCTGCGATCATGGCGAACATCACTATTTAACCTTTGGTTGATGCTATGCTGTTACACAAACGAGAAACTGCAAAGGGCTTACCCATCGACAATCAGACTAGCCGTCAGGTCAACAGGCAATGGACCCTAGTGCGCACACCGCCAGCTGGGTGGCCGACAGAGGGTGACTTTTCATTTGACGAAACGACGATTCCGCAACCGGGTCCGGGGCAGCTCACAGCGAGAACAATTTACCTGTCGATGGACCCCTACCAGTGGGGCCGAAGGCGATCCGGTGTTGAACGGATCGGAGATGTCTGTCATGGCCGTACGGTGTCCGTGGTCATGCAGAGTCGCCACGAAGACTATGTCGAAGGCGATATCATATTTAATACCAATGGCTGGCAGGAATACGGCCTCGTAGGTGAGGACGTCTCGGTTTTCAACTATATGTTTCCGCGTAAAATAGACCCGGCGCTTGCACCTGTCTCTACCGCTATCGGGGTTTTAGGCATGCTGGGGCTGACAGCCTATTCTGGAGTCTATCTGCAGTGCCAGCCACAACCCGGAGAAACTGTCGTGGTGTCTGCCGCCTCCGGTGGTGTCGGACAAAATGCCGGACAGATCGCGAAGATTAAGGGCTGTCGAGTAATTGGTATAGCGGGGTCTGACGAAAAATGCCGGTTTGTTGAAGAAACTCTGGGTTTCTCGGCCTGTATCAATCGAAACGCTGAAGATTTTCCCGCCCGGTTGGCAGCAGCTTGTCCGGACGGCGTTGATATCTATTTTGAAAGTGCCGGTGGGATGGTATTTGAAGCCGTGCTGCCCTTGTTCAATAAAAATTCCCGCATTACGTTGTGTGGTCTGATTTCCCAGTATGGCAATGAGGAGCCCGGGTCAGGACAGGAGAACTGGAAGCGGCTCGGTCAACCTGTGTTTGATCGACTGAACGTCACCGTTCATGGTCTTTTTGTGGGCAATTTTGTCAAAGATTACCAGGAGGCTTTCCTGGCGGACATGAGTGGTTGGATCAAGGATGGATTAGTCAGGTACAAAGAGGACCTGTGGCAAGGTTTAGAGAATGCACCTGACGCGTTCTCGGCACTGCTTAAAGGTGGAAACTTCGGCAAGACCCTTGTCCAGGTCGGAGAAGATCCGACCCTTGATGAAGCGACCCGGCAACATCGCGAAAGTGATAATGTGCTGGGCGGTAGCCGCTAGCCTCAATATACCTTTTTGGACTTGTTGGCTATTTTGATTTCTTCGATTTTTTTGCTTTCTTTGTTTTTGTTGTTTTTGTTGTTTTTGTTGTTTTTGTTGCTTTCTTGCTTTTTTT